>CALVEB010000007.1 GCA_944326465.1 Candidatus Gastranaerophilales bacterium
GCAACCTAAAAGTAAAGGACGAATACAAAGATAACCCTCCACTTACTCTTGGCTACGGCTACTGGTCCAGTGAGGAGTACACTGCGCTTTACGCGTACCTCCGGTACTTCAACACTTCCACCACGTACGGCAGTGACCCTAACTGGGACAACAAGAACTACAGCTACACCCGCGCTATATGTGTTTCCAACTAAGGGCATAGCCCTTAGTTGGACGTGATTAAGTGACTAGGTGATTAAGTGATTAAGAGAATTTCAAAATAGGGCAATGTGAGATTCCCCACGTTGCCTTATTTTTTGTAAAGAACTTATTCCCTTATTTCCTTAATCCCTTATTCCCCTAAAAACAGGCAATGCATAAATCTTGCGTTGCCTGTTTTTAGGGAAATAAGTTCGTTACATGAATTAGTCCCCTTTCCGATTTTCCTAGTCCCGTTTTTTCAATTGGCTGGATTGCTTCGCCTAAAGGCTCGCAATGACACATAATTAGGCTATGTGAGCATATCTCGTTCAATAATAATTGATAACTCTTATTCCCTTATTTCCTTAATCCCTTATTTCCCTAAAAACAGGCAATGCATTAATCTTGCGTTGCCTCTTTTTATTAACTGTCATGCTGAACTTGTTTCAGCCCGTAGGGTGGGCAAAGCGTTAGCGTGCCCACCAATAAGGAATGAACAGTCGTTTGGCGTTCCGATTGATTTTCTGGCGGATTGGTAAATCCGCCCTACATAGAGTGCCTTTTAGCTTGAGATCCCGCAAGGTGACAATGCCCGCTTTATGCACACATGCCCGTTGCGGGATGACGCCAAAAGGTTGGTGGGACGCACTTTGGGCTAGATGCTGAAACAAGTTCAGCATGACATGTCGGTGACTGCTGGACTTTAGCGGGTGTCTAGCGTGTAAGAGCAGACTGTGTCTGCCTTAGCGGGTGCCCAGTGTATAAGAGCGGACTACGTCCGCCCGTACGCAAATCCGCTAGTCACTTATTCACCCAATGTAACAACCGTTCACAGGGCACTGCATCCTACATTTACTATTTATTACAATATTCTTCAATAATTTTCACGACTTCGCTATGTATTTCTTCAATGGATTTTGTAGCATCAAGTACACATATACGTTCCGGTTCTTGTTTGGCAAGTTCCAAATATCCTTCTCTTACCCGATTGAAAAACTCCACGCCCGCGCTTTCCATACGGTCTTTTTCTTTACCTACACGTTTCATAGATGTTTCCACATCTATATCAAAAACAAGCGTCAAATCGGGGCGTCTGCCGTTTGTCGCAAGCATGTTTAATCTGTCAATTTGCTCAATATCCAATCCGCGGCCATACCCCTGATATGCCACGGAACTGTCAATATGACGGTCGCAAAGCACGATTTTACCGGCTTCAACTGCCGGATTTACTATCATATCTATGTGTTGCGCCCTGTCCGCCAGAAACAGAAACGATTCGCATCTGTCGGAAACTTCACCGTCATAATTCAATAAGATCTCCCGAATTTTTTCTCCTAATCCTTTGGCTCCGGGTTCTCTTGTTACAATCACCTCTTTATTCTTTTCTTTCAAGTAGTCCGCCAACAATTCTAACTGTGTTGTCTTACCACAGCCGTCAGCGCCCTCAAATGTTATAAAATAACCTCTTTTAACCAAAGTGAAGCTCCCTTTTTCTCCAATAATTTATTAAAAAAGAGGCGCGGGATCAACTCCTCACGCCTCTAATTTATATTTGCTTATGAAACAAGTTCTTTAACTTCTGCTGCAAATGTTTTAGGGTCTAATTTCAAACCAGGACCCATTGTTGTTGCAAGGTAAACTGATTTAACAAAAGTACCTTTTGCAGAAGCCGGTTTTGCTCTTAATACTGCATCTGCAAGTGTTGCAAAGTTTTTAACAAGATCTTCTTCTGAAAATTCAACTTTACCGATAGGGCAGTGAATCATACCTTGTTTGTCTGCACGGAATTCAACTTTACCTGCTTTTGCATCTTTAACAGCTTTTGCAATATCCATTGTAACAGTACCTGTTTTAGGGTTTGGCATCAAGCCTTTAGGTCCTAACACGCGGCCTAATTTACCGAGCATACCCATACAATCAGGTGTTGCTATTAAGGTATCAAATTCAAACCAGCCGTCAGAAATTTTATCGATAATTTCTTCAGCACCTGCAAAATCTGCGCCTGCTTCTTTTGCTTCAGTTGCCTTAGGGCCTTTTGCAATTACGCAAACTCTTACTGTTTTACCAAGACCGGCCGGTAATACGACTGTTGAACGGATCTGTTGATCTGCCTGTCTTACATCGATACCTAATCTCATGTGGCATTCAACTGTTTCATTGAATTTAGAAACTTCTTTTGAAATTTCTTTTAATTTTTTAATAGTATCTACAGCAGTAGCCGGCTGAGTAAAACCTTCCAGCATTTGCTGCATTTTTTGTTGTTTTTTAGTTAATTTAGCCATTTTTTTGTCCTTTCATGGTAGTAACGGAATTTATCTTTTGATAAATTATCCTTCCATACTTAATTATTCTGCTTTTACTGTAACACCCATTGCTCTGCAAGAACCTTTAATCATGTTCACTGCAGCTTCCAATGTGGTTGCATTTAAGTCTTCCATTTTTATTTTAGCGATTTCTTCAAGCTGAGCCTGAGTGATTTCGCCGACTTTATCTTTGTTCGGCACTGCTGAACCTTTTGATAAATTCAACGCTTTTTTAATCAATACAGGTGCCGGAGGTGATTTTACGATGAATGAAAAACTTCTGTCTTCGTAAACATCAATAACGACAGGGATAATATATCCTGCTTGAGATTCAGTTTTTGCATTGAACTGTTTGCAGAAATCCATGATGTTAACACCGTGCTGACCCAGTGCAGGACCAACCGGAGGTGATGGATTTGCTTTGCCGGCTTCAATTTGAAGCTTGATTTTTCCTACTACTTTTTTTGCCATTTTTTTCTCCTTTTGTGGTTATAACGGGGGCGTCCCTTCCACATTACTTAGTTAACATACTTTGTGCTTGCGCACTATTTTTTTCTGCTTTCGCAGAGTATTTCTTTTAAATTACAATTTGTTTATCTGCTTGTATTCAAGTTCAACCGGAGTTTCACGGCCGAAAATTGAAACATTTGCACGAAGTTTTGACTTATCAGGATAAACTTCAATAATATCAGCGATGAAGTCTGCAAACGGCCCTGAAATAATTCTAACCTTGTCACCTGCTTTAACATCCAGTTCAATTTTTTGTGATTGTGATGATGAGCGGTTAATAATCTTTTTGATTTCGCTGTCTCGCGCCGGTATAGGTCTTTTTGCAGAACCGACAAACTTTGTAACACCTGAAGTGTGTCTTACGACATACCAGCTGTCTTCGTCCATTATCATTTCAACCAGAACATAGCCAGGGAAGATTTTTTCTTCTCTTTCCTGCTTTTTACCACCCTTCATCTGGGTAACGGTTTTTTGAGGAACTTCTATTCTGAAGATTTTATCTCCCATATTCATATATTCAATACGTTTTTCAAGATTTACTTTTACCTTATTTTCGTAACCTGAATATGTGTGAACAATATACCAGCGTTTTTGGGCTTTTTTAGCCTTTTTTTCTTCTTCCGCCGCTTGAGCTTGAGCTTCTTCTAAAGCTTTTTCTTCATTCAATTGTTCTGCCATTGATTTTTCTTTTTTTGCCATAAGCCACCTATATATTTTCAATTCCGCTATACACGGAGGTATTACTTGATTAGTCCAAATAAACCTTTAAATATTAAATCCATTAAGTAAACCGAAACAGTAAAAACAAAAACTATTGCGATTACAAAGATAGTTTCAGCAATAACCTGACGTCTTTCAGGCCATATAATTTTTCCCCATTCGGCTCTAACACCTTTAAGGTAATTCTGTATTGCGTTTACTGTTTCATTCATAGTATTTTCCTTTATGTTTTTAAATCGCGCCCTGAAGGACTCGAACCCTCGACATCCGGTTTTGGAGACCGACGTTCTACCAACTGAACTAAGGACGCTTATACCGTGAATATTCACGGTCTTTTTGATTATCAGGCGGCGGCTCTCCGTTTTGCAAGTCTTATCAAACTTTTATCATACAAGCATAACTCAACTTGCACAGAGCTTTAAGCTGCCCCATGCCTGACATCTGTCTACTTAGTTTCTTTGTGGTTTGTGTGTTTTTTGCAAGTCGGGCAGTATTTGCTCAACTCCAATCTTTCTTTAATATTTTTTTTGTTTTTAACTGTTGTGTAGTTTCTTTCTTTGCAATCTTCACATGCAAGAACTACCATTCTGTCGTTTTTACCTTTGATTCCCATCGGTTATTCCTTTATGTTTTAATTGTTATTGTACATTTTACCTGTGTGCCGGAAAGCTTTTTAAAAGAGAATGTGAGATGAAACACATTCTAACTTTTTCGGCTTATGATATCATCATAGCCCAAACAAAATAAAATGCAAATGTTTTGTAAACTTTCTATACAGATGTAACACAAATAAAATAACTGCCTTTTATGGCAGTTATTTTCAGAAAAATTTTAAAATGTAAGCTTACTTAATAACAAAGTCGCCTGCACGGGCTCTGCCTCTGTCTGAATATCCTGTGTCAAATCCGGCATTCATTGATTCAGAGCGGAGTTTTTCCATGTAAATTTGCCCGTTTTTAACTACCTGCTGCAACTGTGTTAAGTCCTGTTCAAGATTAGTAAGCACCTGTTCTGCATACAATTCAGCACCTTCGCGGGTTTTCATAGCATCTTCTGTTGCCTGAAGTCTTATATTCTCCGCTTCTTCTGATGCTTTGCGCTTAATCTCTTCGCATTCCTGCTGAACCTGTGTTCTTATTCTTATACCTTCGCGCTCAAGAGCCTTAATAAAATCTGCTTCGCTCAATTTTCTGTCTGCTTCCATCTGAGCATCGCTTATTATCTTTTCTGCTTTTTGCTGCGCTTCTATTTGCAATTCTTCTCTGCGTCTCAAAAACGCTCTTGCTTCTTGTACCTCTACAGGCAAAGTCGCATAAATTCTATCAATTAAAGCTTCTATTTCTTTGGTTTTTACAACGGTAAATTTTCTCGGGATTATCGGAAATCCTTCTTCCAAAGATATTTCAAGCATTTTTAGTAAATCATATACGCCATTTTGTTGCATTGTTGTCACATATCCCTTTCATATAATTACATTTTACAAAAGCAAAAAAAAATTGTCAAATACATAATGCCCGAAATACAAAATATATTAAAATTTATTGCGTTTTTGTAAGTAGTTGTTTACAGCTTCCGGCACAAATTTTGATATATCTCCGCCATTGAGAAAAATTTCTTTTATTGTGCTGGATGAAATAAAGTTATATTTAGGTTTTGTGATAAGAAATACTGTTTTAATTTCTCCGGACAATGCACTGTTTGCCTGTGACAATTGCATTTCATATTCAAAATCAGATACTGCCCGCAAGCCTCTTAACAGAATTTGCGCCCCGCGTTTTTTAGCATATTCAATAGTTAAGCCTTCAAAGCAGTCAACTTCTGCGTTAGGCAAATCTTTTATAGTTTCTCTGATAAGTGCAACGCGTTCTTCAACTGTCAAAAATCCTTTTTTCTCAGAATTTTTTGCCACCGCAATAATAACTTTATCAAAAATTTCACAGCCAGTGTGCAACACGTCCAAATGGCCTTTTGTTATAGGGTCAAAACTCCCCGGATAAATTGCTGTTTTCATTCTTTTCACCTCTTATTTGAGCATAGGTTATTATAATACAAAAAAGTATTCATTTTATTAACTTTTGTAAAAATATTATGCACAAATTGGCATTTGATTTGCCAGTTTGTCTTTACTTAAAACGAACTGAAAAATCTTTGATGAGCTTTGTTCCTGATTATAATATGCAAAACGTAAAGCCTCTTTTAATGGTTGAATAGGATTTGCTCCATACCTATAAAGCTTATAAGATGCAAACGGGATATCTTTCATTACTGTCGAAATATCCATACTCTCACCGGCAAGTTTGGATAGCTTTGAGACATTTGACATAAATTGTATCTGCGCTTTCAGTGCTGTTGCAGAACTGTCAGGCATATTCAAACCATGTTTTGCTAATATGTTGTTTATACTACTCTGAACCTGACCGAAATTTGTTATGTTGTGATTTTTCCCAAAAATCTCTTTCTGCAGGTCTTTAGCAATATTACTTGTAACCATTTCCTTATTTGCTCTGGTGTAGTTACAGGCATTTACGAAGTATTCAGCCACAGCGCGTGAATTCCCGACAAAATAATTAGAGAAAAATTTTATATCATTTTGTATGTCATCAGAAGAACGCAAGATACAATTTCCTGTATCTATAAATTCAGGAATTAATTTGCCTTTACTATCAATTGTTATAAAATAATTTCCCATGTGCGGATCTCCGTGCATTATGCTTTTGCCGCCTTGTTTTAAAAATAAAAACTGTTCATCAAACGATTTTAAAACTGTTTTAGGCAATTCTTTTAAAACTTGTTCCGGATTTGCAAGCCACGGATTCTTTTCAATTAATTTTGCATATTTTTGATTAAACACTGAAGGATTAGCTCTATAATCTTTCATAATTTCAAATAATTTTTCCATTTGTATACCTTCAGCATTATCCATTACAAGCGCTCTACCGTCTTTTGCAACTTCTGTAATATTTGCAACTTTGAACCTTTTAGCGCCTGCTTGTAATAATTTATTATTATTAAATTCATTATTAAAATTAAGTTCTTTTTGCCAGTTTTTATAATAATTTTTAATGGTACCTATTATTTTATCAGTTTCATCGTTCTTACCACCTAATGATCTTAATAAACGTGTATAAAGTTTTTCCTCTAATTCCAGTTTATCTTTATCTACTCCTTGTTTAAGCATTTTTATAACAGCATTAGACCCGTCAGGACGTGTCACAAAACAAGTTTCGCCAATACTGCCTACTGCAATTTTTTCGGAACGAAGTGTGTACCCGCTGCCAAAAGTTTTTGTAATGTAATCTTCTACTTCTTGAATTGTTCTGGAGGGTGTACCTTTTGACTGGCAGCTTTTTAATGCTTCCGATAATGTATCCCATGTCTTTTGGCGTGCCTCATGTGAAATATTGCTATTCTTAAATATTCTATTTTTTAACCCGTTCATTATCTGGTTATTATCTGCAATTATTTGTGCCAGTTTAGTCGTTCCTACACCGGATTTCTCAATTATTGCTTGCAGCAACTGGACACTGTCCATTTGCTTAAAATTAATCTTGTTAAAACTTGAACCGTCAAAATACCGAAAAACTAAATTATATAGTTTTTCATCTTTCATAAACTCACCGTTTTTTAAATTCTCTTTTATATGCCCCTTGAGAGATGTAAATAATTGACTGCGATCACCGGAATCAAAAGGGGTAAACAGAGATTCTTGAGCTTTATTAAATCCTGTTTGAATTCGTCTTAAAACAGGTGTTTTCTCAAATAACAAATCTTCGG
Organism: Candidatus Gastranaerophilales bacterium; assembly: GCA_944326465.1. GTDB lineage: Bacteria > Cyanobacteriota > Vampirovibrionia > Gastranaerophilales > Gastranaerophilaceae > CALUVH01. The sequence goes on from CALVEB010000007.1 coordinate 7,488, forward strand.
CCTTATTCATTTTTGAAGATATTGCTGAAGTATACTTAGATGATTTATTAGCTGCATATTTTATGCCTGCAGCAACATATTTCCCTAATTTCCCAATCATATAAATTTCCCCGTATATTAATAAACAAATTTTTATATAAATTATTAACGTTTTTTTGTCGAATATTAACTTTTGTAACAAATGCAAGTAAATATGTCATTTTTATATACATAAAATACTTTATATATATACGAGGACGATATAAAGAGACTTTAAAACTTACTACCTTCTACTACCTACTACACGAGAATTAAAGAAAAAGATTTACAGCTTCAACAAATGTTGAGGCTTTTTTATTGGTAATATGTCGTGTTTATGAATTAGTTCAAATGTGCTCCGCAACATTTTTTGAATTTCTTTCCGCTGCCGCAAGGACAAGGATCATTTCTGCCAACCTTTGACAAATCAATACTTTCATCTATTGTCGGGCGTTCCTCATTTTCCTCTATAATTCCAAGTGTATTTGAAAACGCTTTTGATTTATAAAGAACAGTTGTTGATGAGAATATCTTCTGTTCAAGATATTTTGCTTTATATTTTTTCAAAAGTTCATCAAGAGTATAATTTGCATTACAAATTTCATTGATAACTTTCATAAAATTGTCGTGTTTTTGGGCTACACGTTTAATAATATTTGATGAAAACTTATCATTCAGAAGGAAATACTGGACACATCCTGCATAGTTTTCAATCTCTTTATAATCTTTTGCCTCAAATATTTTGTTAAATGTTTCATAGAAAGGTATTGCATACAATCCTAATTCGCGGTCAAAAATTACGCCCACATCATAAATTTCACTGTGGGAAGAAAATCCGCCGAGTGAATTTTCCAGAAAGTTTTCGTATGAATTGTTAAACTCCCTTACATCAAAATATTTGTAGGTTTCAAGGGTTTCTATTTTATCTTCAAACGGATGGCGCTCACCTGCTTCTGCATATTCATTGAATAAACTGATAATATCATCTGCATATTTATTTGTAGTAATAACCTCATCTTTACCAAAATATTCAATAAATTTTTGATAAACTTCTTCAACATTCTGTTCTAATTCTTTTAGTTTTTCCGGATTATCCATATAAACTAATTCAGGATTCTGGATTATTTTTGCAACAGAAAAACGCAGTGCATCATCTTTTCTGTTAGCAGGTAAAACACCTGATATTTCTAACAGATAGTGCAGGCCTTCGTAAGAAAAAATCCTTGCGATTACGTACTGGCCGGAACCCATTCCGCGAAAAGATGTCATTTTTACAAGTGATGTTACTTCATACGCTTTTTCATTAATTATGTTATAGAGTTCAAACCCGTTTTTAAGAATTTTTTTAATCTCAAAAACAGAAGAAACAGATTTTGAAAGTGCTTCTGCGACCTTCTTAAAATCTTCCGGCAAATTCATTGTACGGTCAACAAATGTCTGAATAATACCTTTTCTTTCTTCGCCGAGGCGTCGTTCAAAAATATAATTAAAACAAGCAGATTGAAAGTTTGCAGATTGAACACTTGCGCCCACTGTCCGCAAATATTCTTCAAAGTCCGGTTTTACTATCGGATCATTCTGGATAAATATTGCTACATTTTTTATAACGTCATTTATAACTTTCAAATCTTCTTGTAAAATCATATATTTTTAACTCTCCTTATTACTTTTACGAGAATAATACTTTAAAAAAAATTAAAACTCAATACCGCAAGCGGGCAACAAATTACACATCGCGCAGCTGCAGATAATCATGAAGTGCTGTCTGCCATTTTCTGCAAATTCCATTGTTCTCCATAACACTATAATGAGGACGCTTTGCCGGACGCGGAAATTCTTGAGATGAACACGGTTTTAAATCAACATCCAGACCGCTCTGCTTAAAAATTTCTTCTGCAAACCCATACCAGCTTGTTGACCCCAAACCGCACACGTGATAAGTTCCGTAAGGCATAGAAAAAAGTTTTAAGATCCCGTTTGCCAATTCTACTGTCCAGGTAGGACAGCCTATCTGATCATCAACGACTTTTATTTCTTTGTTTTCAGCAGCAAGTTTAAGCATTGTTTCTACAAAGTTTTTACCGTGATGACCGTATAACCAGCTAGTGCGGGCAATATAATATTTTTCGCAATATTTTTTTACTTCTTCTTCGCCGCGGAGTTTGGTAAGTCCGTATTTATTCAAAGGCCGCGTATCATCTTCAGGTGTATAAGGGCTTGTTTTGGTACCGTCAAATACGTAGTCCGTTGATATATAAACCATAGGGATATTCAATGAGCCGCAAGCTTTTGCGATATTTTCAGTGCCGTAAATATTTATACGCTCTGCTGTTTCAATATCTTCTTCTGCTTTATCAACATTTGTGTAAGCCGCGCAATGTATAACCATATCAGGATGAGTTTTTTCTATAACTTCCTTTGTCATTTCATCATCTGTAATATCAAGATTATCAATGTCGGTTTCTATTACATAAATTCCCGTGTCTTCCAAAATAGGGCATAAATCCTGCCCGAGCATCCCTTTTGCACCTGTGACTAATACTTTCATCTTATACAACTCCTGCTTTTTTATTTTCTATATTTTTTATCCATTCCTGATTATTCAGATACCAGTCTATCGTTAATCTGATACCTTCTTCAAAAGTAACAGAAGGCATCCAGCCGAGTTCTGACTGAATTTTGTTGTTACAAATTGCATAACGTCTGTCATGGCCCAATCTGTCTTCAACAAATTTGATATAACTTTCATCTTTACCCATAGCATCAAGAATTATTTTTGTTATTTCAAGATTAGTTTTTTCATTGTGACCGCCTATATTGTAAACTTCGCCGATTCTGCCTTTATGTAAAACAGCATCAATTGCCGCGCAATGGTCATAGACATAGAGCCAGTCGCGGACATTCATTCCGTCGCCATATACAGGAACTTTTTCGCCTTTGAGTAATTGTGAGATAAAAAACGGTATCAATTTTTCGGGATACTGATACGGCCCGTAGTTGTTAGAACATCGTGTTGTCAAAACAGGCATTTTGTAAGTTTCATAATATGACCTGACAAGCATATCCGCACTTGCTTTTGAGGCAGAATACGGACTATTAGGAGCTAGCGGGGTTGTCTCATAAAAATACCCGTCTTTATCCAGAGTTCCGTAAACCTCGTCTGTTGAGACCTGCAAATATCTTTCTGTACCGGCTTCTTTTGCTGCCTGTAACAGATTCAAGGTACCTTTTACATTAGTTTCTATAAATATTTCAGGCCCCGTAATTGAACGGTCAACATGACTTTCGGCGGCAAAATTTACAACAGCATCAACGTCTTCCACAAGCTGAGGGACTAATTTTTTATCGCAAATATTGCCGTGCACAAAAGTATAATTAGGATTATCTTTTACATCATCAAGATTTTCGATATTGCCGGCATAAGTCAGTGCATCAAGATTAATAATTTTATAATCAGGATAACTATTCAGCATGTGCCTTACAAAACAACTGCCGATAAAGCCTGCCCCGCCTGTTACCAAAATTTTCATTATTTCAATTCCTCCAGATTAATTTCTTTCAATACCGGTTGTATTTTATCTTTTTCACTCAACAGCGGTTCAAAATCAATATCCCAGTTGATATTTATATCTTTGTCACACCAGAGAACGCCTCTGTCATGGTGCGGCGAATATTCACCGCTTGCTTTATACAAAAGTTCTGCCTCATCTGAGAGCACAACAAACCCGTGCGCAAAACCTTCCGGAATATATAGCATGTGTTTATTTTCTTCCGACAACTCAACTTTCACATATCTTGCAAAAGTTTTAGAATCCGGTCTTAAATCAACTGCAACATCAAAAATCCTGCCTCTGCTGCATCTGACAAGTTTTGCCTGTCCGTAAGGCTTAGCCTGATAATGCAAACCTCTTAGAACATGCGCTGTTGATTTTGAGTGATTATCCTGATTAAATTCAACTGTAATACCGTTTTCGAAAAACTCTGATTTTTTATAGCTTTCCATAAAAAAACCGCGGTTATCACCAAAAACTTTTGGTTTAACCAGAATTACATCTTCTATCTCTAATCTTTCAAATTCAAACGGCATATCCTCCCCCTATCTGCAATAAATATGTTTAAAACTAATTGTCAAGCCCGCTATATGCAACAGTTTACGAATGTACGATAAATATATTATAACATAAAAGTTGCAAAGAGGTTAAATTTTTAAAAATTTTCTCCAAAAAGAATTTGAGCGTTTCTGCTCTTTGCGCAATACATCTGCAAACTCTATTATGGGTTCCATTTTATACCCGCAGTTTTCGGATAATGCCCCTCCCATTGAAAACAGTTCTTCCTGAGGATAACGGCGGCATATCCCCGGACGAGTCTTATGAATTTTACATTTATGAGTCACGGGATCAAGATTCTGACATTCAAACACAAGTCCAATATCATCTTTATCTATAACTTTTAAATTTGCGTAAAAGCTGTGTAAAAACTGCAATTTTTTAAACTCTTTTTCATCCTGAATAACGTGTTTGTAATGTTTAACATATATATGCGTACAGCACTGACCGCAGGCATTACATTTGCCCGTGCGGTAATATTTCCTGCGTAATATCGTTGATAAAAACCATTTCTTTAACTTTAATAACATCATAATTCCATGATATCAGGTTTTAACTGTTTACTTTATTAAGTTTTGTAAATATTTCTTTTTCCCTTACGCAAAAAATATTTTTTACGTACATTTAAGCGAACGAGGAGATTACAAAATAACAACCCAATAACTATAACATAACCAAAATAACCAACCTTGACCTCAAAAATGAGGTCTTTTTATTTTGTAAAATTCAATTTCTTATGCTGAATTCGCAGCCGCAATAATTCTGACGATAAAGCTCTAATTCACGGGATATTTTATTTGTTTTTAAAAATCCGTCTTTCTTTTTAAAATCAATTGCCTGATATATTAGTCCGTATTCGGCGGCAATTTTTCGGCCTATTTCGGTTAACTTTGCAAAATTTTTGTGCGGACTTATAACAATTGAAGTTGTAAATTCTTCAATACCTGATTTCTTAGCGAATTCAGCGGTCTTACGTAATCTTAATTCAAAACATTTATCACATCTTGCGCCTTTTTCGGGTTCATTTTCAAGCCCTCTGGCCGCGTTATAAAAATCTTCGGGGTTATATTCAGCTTCAATAAGTTTAACATCAAAAGCTTTGCATAGTGACCGCTCTGCCTCAAGCCGTTTTTGGTATTCTGCGGCAGGATAGATGTTCGGGTTATAAAAATATACAACAACCCGATATCCGGCTTCTTGCAGATAAGAAACCGGATATCCAGAACATATTGCGCAGCAGGCGTGCAACACTATTGTTTTACTATTTTTGTTCATCTTTTGGTATTGCGCCTTCTTTGATTACCCAATCTTTAAACTCACTGTATGTTTTTACACCTATATGAGATTTTCCGTTTACAACAGTAACCGGAGTGCCGTTAAAGCCTTGTTTTGCCGCAAGTTCAATATCCTTGCGCAAAGCCTGCATAGCCTCCATACTGTTTGCATCTTTTTCAAGTTTTTTTACATCCAGTCTCATTTTGGCTGCAAGTGCAAGAACTTCTTCTTCATTTTTCGGTTTTGCATCAAAAAGTACTGTGTTCATGCCCCACAGATTTCCTTGTTTTTCGGCTGCATACGCGTAACGCGCAAGCATACAGGAATCCTCATGTCCGAGAATAGAATTCTGAATATATGGATTACAATCTGTGCATAACGGGAAATTATGATGTACAAATTTTACATTCTTTAATTCTTTAGCGAGTTTATGCATCATAATATTGTGTGAACGGCACATAGGGCAGCGATAATCTGAATATATTTCAACAAGAACTTTACCTTCCGGATCTCCGAGCTGGTTTCCGTTTACAGCGTACATATTATATTCAGCCCTGACAAACTCTTTAAATTCTTTTTTTCTTTTTACCTGCGGAGTAAATACATTTGACATTGTGGTATATGTTAAAGCGCCGCCGGCCAATACCATAACTGCAATAAACATTGCCAGATATTTCTTAACTTTTATTGCATCAACAAAATCTAAAACGCTTTGTTTAACAGCTTTTACAAAACCGCCTTCTTTAAAATCAACTGCAACAAGTCCTATTATCAAATTTAAAATATAAGTTGCGGCACATAAAATACAAAGCATTTTAATTTCGTGCAGACTGATGAATAATAATGTCATAGAAATAATAAAAGAAAGAAGACCGAGTGATGCCACATAATCAAGCGGATTTTTAAACACTTCCAAAAATCCGAGGAATTTAATATTTTTGAGTTTGTCTGCAAATACAAGCATTATCATAAACAAATACAAGAACATTCCCCAGTAGGCAAGCGGAATACCTAAAAATTGCGACTCTGTTGTTTTTGCGACACTGTCACAGTCAATAAATTCATTTATAGAACAAAAACTTGCAAGCGCATAAGGATTGAAATTTGCATCATAATATATCATTGCAAGTTTAATAGTTGTAATGAATCCGATAAAAGAAAGCACTACAACCCATATCTTTTTCTTCAACGCTTTATCCATACTCTTAAATCTCCTTTTAAAACATTTGTAACTTTATTTTACAGAATTAAAAAGAATAAATCAATAGCGAAAAGTATGAAAGTTAATAAGACCTTTGTATAATAAGCTGTCTTGTATAAATTAAAGGTCAAAACTCAAAAGCGCATTGTTTGATTTTTAACCGCGATTAGAAAAAGTGTATTTTACGCCGTCAACAATTCTTTCATAAAGTCTTTTGCCGCTTTCGTGCTCGGTAAATCTGTATTTATTACCGTTTTCATAATCAACCCTAACCGCGCGGCGAATTGGCGAATATATACTTGTTTCACTTGTCTTTACAAATTTTCCGGGGATTTCTGTTATATTTTTAGTTTCTGCAATTTCGCCGTTAACTATAGATGTATTTTTAGTTAATTTTCGCAGTAAAATTCCGTCCCAGTCTGTAAAGTATTTTTCAATACTTGATTTATGTTTTGAAAAACAGGTTAAGATCTTTGACTGTTGTGTTTCTTTCTGAATATAACCTTTTTTTAGATCTACCCCGATAGTCATATTGCTGCGGCCTTTGCCTTTTTGTCTTGAAGCTAACATAACAAACTTATCTTCCGCAAAAGCTCTTTCACGTATTTCTTTCATGCCTGCATTCGATAATTCTTTATAAATTTGATTTTTTATACGTCCTGTTTTTGTGAATCTGTTAACCAGCCTGTCATAAGTTCCAATTATTTTTGTATTCATATTAAACCTCCTGCGATATTAAAACCGCAAAAAATAAATTTTGCTATCAATTTATATATGTGCAAATATTCAACATATAAAAGACATTAAAGACAATAACGTAATATTATTTTAAAAAGTTGTCTGTAATTAATATTTCTGTTATCATACAGTTGAAAGGCGGTGTTTATATGAAAAAGACTTTAGTGTTATTAGGGTTACTTATACTTGGCATACAGACAATTGCGGCGCCAACCGATGTAAATTATACAGACTACGGTAAACGTCAGGATTTTAGAAACGCAATTATATATGCAATACGCTACGGTAACAATGAATGGGATAACTCGGATATTCTTACAGAACTTCTGGATGACGGAAGAAGTAACGCAAATGTCCAGAATTATGTTGCCGAAATCATCAAAAATATAAAAGATACAGACGATTTTAAAGCAGCAATGAAATACTATATAGAAAACAACTGTGTAGTTGAAGGCAGCGCAATAAAATGCAGTACAAACAGTTCTGCTGCATCAGGCACAGCACCGGCTGAATATGATCTTGAAGCACCGGGCAATCACTAATTAGACAAGCCCTTCTTTAAGTGCCTTTACAGCAGCCTGAGTTCTGTCATCAACAACCAGTTTTTGAATTATATTACAGACATGCGCCTTGGCTGTATGTTCGGAAATTGTAAGTTCCTGTGCTATTTCATTGTTTGATTTGCCGTCAACAACAAGCTTTAAAACTTCATATTCGCGTTGCGTAAGATTTGCGTGCTGCTCTTTAAACATTGCACGTGACATCTGACGCGGCGGGATAACTCCGCAATTCTTTTCGCGCAATATTGGTACAACCTGCGGATCTAACCACATTGCACCATCTTTTACGGTTTTTATTATCATCTTTAAATATTCTGTATTAATATCTTTCATAACATAAGCACAGGCGCCGGCATGAAGTGCATCCATTACCTCCTGTTCACTCAAATGTGATGTCAAAATAACTACTTTTGCCTTACTGTTATGTTCAATAATCTTTTTTGCAGCCTCTATACCTGAAATATCCGGCAAGCCTATATCCATTAAAATCACATCCGGATGTATTATTTTATATTTTTCTATAGCCTCTTTACCGCTCTGCGCCTCTGAAACAACATTAATCTCGTTTTGTCCCTCCAATAAGGATTTTAGTCCCACACGCATTAGCTTTTGATCTTCAACTAACAATATTTTTATCGCTTCTATACTCATAATTTTTCCCCTTATAAATTTCTATTATATATATATAATCTTTTAACAGTCGTTTAATCGGTTTGTTAAAATAAAAATCAGACAATATTAACCGCTTAATATTACGAAATATTATTTGGATTGAAATTTAGTTAATAATTAATGACATTATCACACTGCAAAAATATATTAAATTTTTTATGCAAAATTTTAATTACCACTTGCAAAAATCGCATTAATATGTTAACATTTAAAGTATATCGTATTTATAAATTGATTTACTGCTCCTTTCGCAGTTTGGGGATTAATGCCTGTCATTATCCCCATTTTCTTTATAAAAAATTAATCAAAAATTATGGAAAAATTTTCCCGTTTGTTTTAAAATGTTTATTGATAAAATAAAGGTAAAAAGTTATGATATATGCAAAATACTCCACAGTTATTATCGGAAGCGGCATCGCAGGATTATACTCAGCACTGAAAATAGAACAGCAAGTCGGGTTGCCTGATGGAATACTTCTGGTTACTAAATCAAAATTAGGCGAAAGTAATTCCAGATACGCACAGGGCGGAATGGTTGGAGTTATGAAAGAAAATAAAATGGATTCAACCGTTTCGCATATCAGTGATACTATCAAAGCCGGAGCAGGTCTGAGTGAATTTAATACCGTAAAATTTATTTCAGAAAACTCTGACGCGGTAATAAAAGATTTAATGAAGTTTGGTGTTGAATTTGATAGAAATGACAATAATGAATTAACTTTTACCCTTGAAGCAGCGCACAGTGTTAACCGTGTTTTACATGCCGGAGGAGATGCAACAGGACGCATGATTGAAGAGGCATTATGCAAAAAAGTAAAAGAAACTTCCAATATTGAAGTTTATGAAAATACGGTTGCTGTAGAATTACTTGTTAACTCTGAAAAACAATGCCGCGGAGTGATTGTATTTAATGAAACAACTCACGAATACGAAACAATATATGCTCCTGTTGTAATACTTGCAACAGGCGGCATAGGCCAATTATACAAATATACAACAAATCCGATAGGAGCAACCGGCGACGGGCTTGCGATCGCCTATAATGCCGGAGCAGTTATGCAAGATATGGAATTTGTGCAATTTCACCCGACTGCACTCGCCATAGACGGCGAAGAAAACAGATTTTTGATAAGTGAAGCAGTCAGAGGAGAAGGCGCAAAGCTCGTTGATGCCGACGGTGTTGAATTTATGCACAAGTACCACGAAAAAAGAGAACTTGCTCCGCGTGACATTGTCACACGCGCTAATTTCAATGAAATGTTAGAAAAACATTTAAACAATGTGTATTTAAACGCAACATGTATTGACTCCAAAAAGCTTGCCAAACGTTTTCCTAATATTTCAAAAAAATGTCTTGAAAACGGTATTGATATAGCAAAAGATTTTATCCCTGTAGCGCCTGCAGCGCACTACTTTATGGGCGGTGTAAAAACTAATATTAAAGGCGAAACTACAATACAGGGATTGTACGCAATAGGCGAAACTGCCTCAACCGGTCTGCACGGTGCAAACAGGCTTGCAAGCAACTCTCTTCTTGAATGTGTTGTTTGTGCATACGAAGTTGCTGATGTTTTACGCACTATGCAGCTAAAAACGCCTAAACAAATTGACGCTGAAATTAAAAGGGTTATAGATGTTTATAACAACGATTCCGATGATGTTCCGGAAGATATTGATGTAGCAGATTTGAAACATGAACTCCAAAATATCATGTGGGACTATGTAGGAATTTTGCGAAGCGAAAAATCTTTACTTACAGCAATTGAAAAACTTAACCGGCTAAAATTGAAATTCCATCGCAGCATAAAATGTTTCAACAGAGCCGAGTATGAATTTAAAAATATGCTTACAGTAGCGCAGCTTATAGCAATTTCCGCATACAAACGCAAAGAATCCCGCGGCGCGCATTACAGATTAGATTATCTAAACACAAACGAAGAATGTATTCACAGTCATTTAACAAAAGAAGAAGGAGAATTGAGCTTTGTTAACTAAATTTTATATACAGGATCACGTAAAAGCAGCATTGACAGAAGATATTGGTTTTGGTGATATAACAACCGAAAATCTTGCAGAAGAAACCGATTATCTGGAAGGGGCGCTAAACACCAGAACTGACGGTATTTTATGCGGATGCGAAGTATTTAAAACGGTTTTTGAAATATTATCTAAAGATATAAAGATAGAATTCCATTTCAAAGACGGTGATAAAATTAAAAAAGGTGACAAAATTGCAGATATATCAGGCCCGGCAAAATATTTACTGATGGGAGAAAGAGTCGCGCTGAACTATATTCAGCGGATGAGTGGTATTGCAACCGAGACTTCCAAGTATCAAAATGCAATAGGTAATTTGCCTGCAAAAATTGTTGACACAAGAAAAACAACGCCAAATTTCAGAGCATTTGAAAAATATGCAGTAAAAACCGGCGGCGGGGCACTACACAGATTTAACCTCTCTGATTGTGCTATGATAAAAGACAACCACATAAGGCTTGCAGGAACTATTACAAATGCTGTGGAAAAATTGAGAAAAAACCTTTCTCATGCCCACAAAATTGAAGTTGAATGCGATACTCTTGAGCAGGTAAAAGAAGCTGTTGCGTGTAAGGCTGATATAATAATGCTTGATAACATGACTATATCAGATATGAAAACAGCATGTGAATATATTGCGGGACGCGCAATTGTAGAAGCAAGCGGAAATGTTAATTTAGACTCTGTAAAAACAATTGCCCAAACAGGTGTCGATATTATATCCTCAAGTGCTATCGTTGCAAAAGCCCCTACTCTTGATCTTGCACTGGATATGTAAAAATTTCAACTTATTTTGTTTGATAAGTATTTAATAAGTATTTAAAAAAGCGGTCTTGATAAAATCAAGACCGCTTTTAAAATTATCTGTATCGTAAACTAATTACTCAATAATTTTGTCTACAACACCAGCACCAACTGTGTGGCCGCCTTCACGGATAGCAAATCTCATACCTTCTTCGATAGCTACAGGAGCGATAAGTTCAACTTCCATAACTACGTTATCACCAGGCATTACCATTTGACCGTCGAATTTGATTGAACCGGTTACGTCAGTTGTTCTGATGTAGAACTGAGGTCTGTAACCAGGGAAGAATGGAGTGTGACGTCCGCCTTCTTCTTTAGTCAATACGTAAACGTTTGCAGTGAATTTAGTGTGCGGGTGGATAGTACCAGGTTTAGCAAGTACTTGACCACGTTGGATTTCAGTTTTATCGATACCACGAAGCAATGCACCAATGTTATCACCAGCTTGACCTTGATCAAGTGATTTTCTAAACATTTCAACACCGGTAACAGTTGTTTTCTTAGTTTCGCCTAAACCAACTAATTCAACTTCATCACCAACTTTAACAACACCACGTTCTACACGGCCTGTAGCAACAGTACCACGACCTGTGATAGAGAATACGTCTTCAACAGGCATCAAGAACGGTTTGTCTAAGTCACGTTCAGGAGTTGGGAAGTAAGAATCGATTGCATCCATCAATTCCCAAATTTTGTCAACCCATTTATCTTCGCCGCGTTTGATAGCAGGGTTAGCTTGAGCAGCTTCCAATGCTTTCAAAGCAGAACCGTGGATGAATGGGATGTTGTCACCGTCGAATTCGTAAGAAGAAAGAAGTTCTCTAACTTCCATTTCTACCAATTCTAACAATTCAGGGTCATCAACCATGTCGCATTTGTTTAAGAATACAACGAGGTTAGGAACACCAACCTGTCTTGCTAACAGGATGTGTTCACGAGTCTGAGGCATTGCACCGTCAGTAGCTGCAACTACGAGGATTGCGCCATCCATTTGAGCAGCACCTGTGATCATGTTTTTAACATAGTCAGCGTGGCCCGGGCAGTCAACGTGTGCATAGTGTCTTGCTTCAGTTTCATATTCTACGTGAGCAGTAGAGATGGTTATACCTCTTGCTCTTTCTTCCGGAGCTGCGTCGATTTCATCGAATTTTTTCAATGCAGCTTGACCTGCAGCAGCCAATACAGCTGTAATTGCTGCTGTCAATGTTGTTTTACCGTGGTCAACGTGGCCAATTGTACCGACGTTAACGTGTGGTTTCGTACGTTCATACTTTTCACGTGCCATGAGATTAATCTCCTTTTTTTCTTTTACTTATAACTATAATACGAATTTGGTATTTTAAGCCATACTGTTATTATTATATGCTCAATTTTTTTTGTCAACATGACAATAAAAAATCGGCAATATAAACTTTAAATAGTAATTTAACAGGCAAAAAGCCTGCTATCCGCAGGCTTTTCAAATTATTGTTAATTATTCTTCTACATCTTCTGATGTTTCATCAGCGAGTTCTTCCTGCTGGAAGTCTTCTTCATCAAGAGCCTGCTGGTTCATTTCTTCTTCAATTTCCTGTTGAAGTTCATCTTGCTGAAGTTCGTCTTCGTAATCATCCTGAGGTTCTTCTTCCTCATAATTTTGCATGCGTTGAGCTTCTGCTTTTTCCATCTGGGAAACGCTCTTAATATCTATTCTCCAGCCGGTCAATTTATGAGCCAATCTGACATTTTGACCATCACGGCCTATAGCAAGTGACAATTGGTCATCCGGTACGACTACCATTGCTTCGTGAGCGTATTCATCATCTGCCAGAATATCTACAGACACAACGCGTGAAGGTGAAAGTGCGTTAACAATGTATTCTACGGGATCTTCTGAATATCTTACGATATCGATTTTTTCGTTTTTCAATTCAGAAACAATTGTCTGGATTCTTGAGCCGCGCGGGCCGATACAAGCGCCTACGCAATCAACTTCAGGGTCATTTGACCAGACTGCGATTTTTGTTCTGTAGCCGGCTTCGCGGGAAATTGATTTAATTTCAACGATACCGTCTTCAATTTCCGGTACTTCAAGTTCGAACAATTCTTTAACGATTTCGGCATGTGCGTGAGAAACGATTACCTGCGGCAATCTGGTTGTTTCTTTTACATTAAGCACGAAAACTCTGATTCTGTTGCCCGGTTTGTAATATTCGCCCGGAATTTGTTCTTTATAAGGCATAATCGCGTCGCATTTTCCGATATTAACAATAACGTTTCTATTTTCAACGCGTTGGATAATACCTGTTGTGAGGGTGCCTTTTTTATCCAAAAATTCCTGCATAACAAGATTTTTTTCTGCTTCTCTGATTCTTTGTGTAATAACCTGTTTAGCTGCCTGAGCGGCGATACGGCCGAATTGTTCAGGAGTTACCTCAATTTTAACTTCATCGCCGACTTCTACATCTTCAACAATTTCTTTTGCTTCAGCAAGTGAGATTTGTTCTTCTTCATCTTCTACTGAATCTACGACCAATTTCGTTTTAAAAACGCCGATTTCGCCTGATTGTTCATCAAGAATTGCCTCAATGTTATCTGCTTCTTTAATACGCATATTTTTCTTATATGCGGTTACCATTGCGTCACACAATGATGTTACCAATACCTCTTTCGGTATTCCTTTTTCTCTTTCCAGTTCTTCGCATGCTTCAAATAATGCTGTTCCAATTTTGATCATTTCTTTTGCCTTTCTTATTTTTTGTAGTACGTAGTTTTTCTTTTGTTTTGAAGGGAATTAGGAAATAGGGGAATAAGGGAATAAGTTCGTTACATTAAGTTACTCCCTTACTCTTTTCCTTATTTTGAAAATAACTTTTTAATCCTATCAGTAATGCTTGCACATGCCTGAATTGTTCTAATAATTGTTCATAAATTTCATTTGTCACAAAATTCAATTCTTTTGCTATTAATAATTGTGTGTCAACCTCGGCTAAAGACCCCAAAGCAATATCTACAAACCTTGAAGTTTCTTTATCAGAATTTCTGGCATTCCCCTCTGCTATATTTGAAGGTATCGATACCACAGCACGTCGCAGTTGCATAACCAGACCAAACTGCTCACTTGAAGGAAATTTTGCAGTAACTTCATATATGTTTTTTACCAATTCTATCGATTTTTTATAAACTTCTAAATCTTTATGATACATTTTCTTTTTTCCTATATAAGAACAAATAATTTAAACTTTTGACCGGAATAACTTTTGTAATGAACTTATTCCCCTATTTCCTTATTCCCTTATTCCCTTCAATCCATATACAGCTTAGCGGATTGAATATTTTCCTTCGGGATGAGTAGCTCCTGACCGTCGTCAAACCTGAATAGCCTTAAGCCTTCGTTTGTATCATAATCAAGAATTTCACCCTTAAAGATTTTCTCGGTTTCACCTTCCAGCGGCACCTTTAACTTGACACTAATCCGACGCCCCTTGAATATTATAAATTCCTTCTCAGACTTGAACTTCCGCTCCAACCCCGGAGACGAAACCTCCAGATAGTACTTTACAGGAATAAGTTCATCCAGAAAATCACTCAAACTCCGCGTTACACGCTCACAATCGTCCAGCGTAACATCCTTTTCTCCGGAATATAAATATATCCTCAAAAACCAGCGGTGATTCTCCTTTACAAACTCAATCTCCACAGGTATAAATCCAAAACGCATAGCCGTATTCTCTATTAACGGTGTAACCTTCTCTAATACTTCATGCCTATTTATATCCTGCTTCATGACACCCTGCCTTCCTGTCTTTAGTGAAAAAAGAACGGGGCTGCCCGTTCTTTTTATCTAAGACACTACTGTCTATACCTTTATTATACAATAACCGGAAGTAAAAGTAAAGCGTATGTTAATATATTGTTAAGTTTTATCTTTTATGACTGCTGGCTCTTCATTTTCTCCATATCAAGATTGCCTTTATCATCAACAGGAAGCGTTCCGTCTTTTACCATCTGTTTGACAACTCCGGCTGCAACATCACCGCCTGCTGAAATATACATTGACGCATTGCCCATGTTCTTGACTTCATATTTCTTACCCTTACTGTTTTCAAATGAAGTCGTTCCTGCATCCTGCAATGATGATAATGCTGTCTTCATCTCACTCTTCAAGCCGGCAATTTCCTTGCTTATTTCTTCGCGTTTCTGAACATCTTTGTCATCGTTGCCTTTGATACCTTGCATTTTTTTGTTCAACTTGTCAATTTCTTTCATATTCTTGCCAAGCTGCCCATCCTGCTCTTTTGCAAGATCATATTTCTTATCCTTAATCTCGCCTTCAAATTCTTTTAAATCTTTTATTGCGGATTGTTGAGCTTTAAGGTCAGTAAGAAGCTGTGTACAATCTTTATTCAACTGGTCAACTGCATCCTCAGCTTTATCAACCTGTTCTTTTTGTTTTTCAAGTTTTTCTATCTTAGCTTTGCAATCTGCAATCTGCTGATCAAGATTTGCCGGTGCGCCTTCTTTGCCCTGCTGCGCTTCTAAACGTTCTAATTGACCGTTAAGTGATTCAATACCCTGATCAATTGCACCGCGTCTTTCTGAAATCTTAGCTTTCGCATCTGTTAAATCTTTCTGCTGGAAGTCTTCCACTTCACCCATATCTTTTTCAACAGAGTTTGCACTTGCATCCAGATCATCAGGATTCAAGGTTTCTAATTTCAACGCATTTGTATCCAGCGTAACTCCTGCAAGTTTAAGTCCGTCCTGAACTCCGTCTTGCTGCAATGCTTCTGCTGCTTTAGATGAAATATCTATCTTCTGATAATCAGATGCCATACTTGCCTTCTTGGCATCAGCCTGACTTTCCAGTGATGAAATTTCACTGAACGAAGATGCACTGTCAAGCGCACCGCTCAATGCACCGGTTGATGTAGGTATTTTCTGGAATAAGTCTTTGATACCTTCTTTTGCTTTATCTATAGCACCGGATTCATCCAGTTTATTATACAGTTCAATACCACCGGCAACAAGTGTTGCTATACCTGTTGCGGTTTCCAGTCCGCTGGTTTTATTTGTATGAGTACATTCGTTGCCGCCTGTATTAATAACAATAGGTCTTACAACAGAACCTGAACCGTTTCCTGCACGTAAATCTGAAGAATCAACATTTAAACGTATTCTGCCGTCAGAACCCATTTCATAACCGAATTTACCAAGGCGTGAATTAGCTCCGGTTGCATACATATTAGTTGTTCTGACAGAACTTGAACTTGAGAATGTATTTGCACGAGTAGATGCTGATAAGTTTTTCTTAGCAGCAGACCAGTTGTCATAAGTGTTGCTATTATTGGTTATTTTACCGGTAGCATCACGTGTGACTTTGTATTTAGTTGTACAAGATTGTAATCCTGGTACAGTCATACTCGCTCTCTTTTCTTTTACTTCTTACATATATAAACAGTTTTAGAATCAAGCAATTTCATAAAATCCCTCAATCGTTACAAAAGTTTACATCCTCTAAACACATGCCAGATGTGAATTTCGACCCTTATATTATTATGCCCGTATTTTTAGAAAATAAATCACTTTTGAAGTGAGTGGTTTTAACGGGAATAAGGAAATAGCGGATTTGCGGACGGACGGAGCGCGAGCCGGCAGAGGGCGAAACGGCGACGCGAAGGCGGCGGCGTTGCAGACCCGTTTAACGCCGGCGAGTAAGACAGCGAAGCGAGTCCGGATAGCGAACGGAACGAGCCGGCTGGAGCAACGCTCCTCAGGCGAGTCTCCGTGAGCGTGGAGCAAATCCAAGACAGGGAAATAAGGGAATAAGTTCGTTTCAAAATTAGGCAATTCAAGATTTATGCATTGCCTGTTTTTAAAGGGAATAAGGAAATAGCGGATTTGCGGACGGACGGAGCGCGAGCCGGCAGAGGGCGAAACGGCGACGCGAAGGCGGCGGCGTTGCAGACCCGTTTAACGCCGGCGAGTAAGACAGCGAAGCGAGTCCGGATAGCGAACGGAACGAGCCGGCTGGAGCAACGCTCCTCAGGCGAGTCTCCGTGAGCGTGGAGCAAATCCAAGACAGGGATATAAGGGAATAGGTTCGTTTCAAAATTAGGCAATTCAAGATTTGCAGCGTGGCCTGATAAATGTAAACCCCTTATTCCCTTATTCCCTTTTATTAACAACATTTACAAACTGAACCATGTTCAAATGGCGTAGCCGCAAGTATTACAGAATTTGCAAGTGTTTTTAACATTAACTTTACAAAAATTATGTAAATTTTTTCCAAAAAAACTTTTTTGGCTGTAACCTGCTCAAAACAACTATCTTGAACTTTACAAAAAAACATATTGTAAAAAGATTGGCATGGAGTGTCAAAAATACATTTCTTTTTTTTTGTTTTGGACTATGATGAATGTACAAATCTTGGGAGTCGGGGATTTGTTGGATAAAGAGACTATATCTATCAATCCTTAGCTCGATATATTAATCCATCCTGAGAACGATTAAAAGCTTCACGCAATCGTTTAAAATATGGATAGAGATAATAGTTATTATTTGGAGGATGATGAAGTGTTAGAGCACGGTTACATACAAATCTACACAGGAGACGGCAAAGGCAAAACAACAGCTTCACTCGGATTAGCACTCAGAGCACTGGGACACGGCTGGAAAGTTTTGATCATACAGTTCACCAAAGGCGACAGCGCAACATCTTACGGCGAAATCGTCACTTCATCAAAATTTTTGCCAAATCTGGATGTTGTTCAGTTCGGCATGGATAGAGTATGCTACTCTCACAATGTTTGTATGGATGATTTCAAAGAAGCCAAAAGAGGCTGGGAATTTGCAAAACAAGCTATTAATTCAGGTAAATATCAGCTTATTATTCTTGATGAAATTAACATCTGCACTGCTATGAATATGATTAAAGTAAGCGATGTAAAAGAAACTTTACTTCACAAACCGGAGAATTTGGAGATAGTTTTAACCGGACGCTATGCTCACCCTGAACTAAAAGCTATGGCTCATCTTGTTACTGAAATGAAGCCTATTAAACATTACTTTGATATGGGTGTTATGGCAAGACAGGGTATAGAATATTAATTCAGCGAGAAAAATCAGACCGGGGAGGTTTGATAACACATAGATTAAATAATGTAAATCCTTTTTGTTTCAGAAAATGAAATACCGGACGTTCTTAGAGGGAGGGTCCGTTTTTTTTGCTTTTAAATTTTAATATTCACCTTTACAATTCTTTATATTTCAAAATATATTCGCAATATTGCTACTTAATTAACCTTTATATATATAAGGTTAGTTATTTAAATATTGGAGAATACTATGTATCCGATTGGTGACGATATGTATAATCCTGCAATGTATCAGGATCTTGGCTCAATGACAACAGGTTTTTACCCTATGATGGGCATGTACCCGATGTATCCTTCTTTATTGGGAGGAGTCAAGATGAAACCGCAGAATATGGAAGATAAATACGAAGCCATTTCTAAAAAAGATAACGAAACTAAAAGTACTGCTAAATCTGTTGCTAAAGCACTTTTCTGGATGGCGCTCGGCGGCTTTATTCCGCCTGCAAGAAAATATATTAAAAACTCCGGCGGTTTACGTGCAGCTTTAACTAACGGATTCAATGCAGCAGGGAAATGGCTGAAAAATATTTTTAAATAAATTTATATAAACATCTAAATCCGAAAAAGAGTATACCTTTGGAAACGATAACGCGAGCAGAGCGAAAGCGCGTAAAAGATAAACAACCTCATTTTTTCATGGTATGATTGAAAAAAAGGAGGTTGTAATGGCTAAAGATTGTAGTTTTGATATTGTATCCGAATTTGACAGACAGGAGCTTGTAAACGCTGTTGATCAGGTTAAAAGAGATGTTTCTTCCCGATTTGATCTTAAAGATTCTAATTCATCTGTAGAACTTGAAGCTGATAAAGAAATTACAGTTACAACATCTGACGAGATGAAACTCAGAAATATTTATGACATTCTGCAATCAAAACTTGTAAAACGCAACATTAGTATTAAAGTTCTTGATCCGCAGCCTGTTGAAAATGCCCTCGGCGGCAACGTCAGACAGGTATATAAACTAAAAAAAGGACTTACTCAGGAGCTTGCTAAAAAAATCGTCGCTGATATTAAAGATATGAAAAAGAAAGTTCAGGCATCTATTCAGGGCGATCAGGTTCGTGTTTCCGGTAAAGACAAAGATGAATTGCAAAGCGTTATTCAAGCGCTCAGAAAAAATGAAGACAAATACGATTACCCGCTGCAATTTACTAACTACAGATAAAAAAATATATTTTTTGTGGTGCGGTCACAAGGCTTTTCGTCTTGTGACCGCTTGTAAAAATATGCCCCCCTTTCCCTTCGGGCTTATTTTTACGTATTAATTTAATATACTATATTTTGTTAAATTTTTTAAAGTTGTTAATTATATATTATATTGTTTTAGTTTAATTGTCAAGCATTATATAATCTTTTGATTTATTTTAATTGCGCAAGTTTAGTTAAATAATTATATAAATAGTTATTACAAGGGCTGTGCAATGTCTGATTTTAAAAAATTACTCGGAAAACGTATTAAAGAAATTAGAAAATCGAAAAATTTAACACAGGAAAAACTTGCCGAACTTATTAATATAGAAGTTCCCAGTATGAGCTATATTGAAACAGGGAAGTTTGCCCCCTCAGTTGAAACATTACAAAAATTATCTGAAGTTTTACAGGTTAAACCGTGGGAGTTTTATTATTTTGAAACTCTTACACAGGAAGAAATGATTAATGAACTTTCTGCAGCACTCAAAAATAATAAACAATTAACCGAAATTGTTTATAGATTCTACAAATCCCTGCATTAATAATTACTGATTCACAATCTTATTATCATCATCAACTATAACAATAGTTGGTTTGTGATTTTTAGCCTCATCAGGTGTAAGACTTGCATAAGTCACAATAATGACCTTGTCTCCCGGTTGAACCTTTCTTGCGGCAGCGCCGTTAAGACAAATTTCACCTGAGCCTGATTTTCCTTTGATAATATAAGTTTGAAATCTTTCGCCGTTATTAACATCAAGAATTTCAACTTTTTGCCATTCCTGCATTTTTGCGGCACGGAGTAAATCTTCATCTATTGTAATTGAGCCGACGTAATTCAAATTTGCATCTGTCACTGTAGCTCTGTGTATTTTTGAACTTAAAAATTCAGTATACATAATTTTATAAACCTCTTTCAAATGATATAACAAACAAAAATAAAATAACAATTTTAATCAGTTTTTATTAACAGATATACATACAATCGCCATAACTAAAGAATCTGTACTTATTTTTTATTGCCTCTTCATAGGCTCTAAATATCAAATCTTTTCCTGCTAATGCACTCACAAGCATCAAAAGTGTTGATTTCGGCAAATGAAAGTTTGTAATAAGATTATCAATAACCTTAAATTCATAAGGCGGGTAGATGAATAATCGGGATTCATCATGACATGCTTTTATTTCGCCGTATTTTTGATAAGCGGTTTCAAGAGTTCTGACGGTAGTTGTTCCGACTGCAATAATTTTTTTGCCGGAAGTCTTTGCTTTGTTGATAATATCTGCAGTTTCCTGTGAAATTTCAAAGGTTTCGGAGTGCATTTTATGCTCCAGAATGTTTTCACACTTTACAGGTCTGAATGTGCCAAGTCCGACATTTAAAGTGACATAAGCAATTTCAACGCCTTTATTTTTCAGTTTTTCAAGAATTTCTTCTGTAAAATGCAGTCCGGCAGTCGGCGCGGCAACAGAACCTTCATCTTTTGCATAAACGGTTTGATAGCGTTCAAAATCCAGCTTTTTTATTTCATCTGTCTGCATTTTACGCTCAATATAAGGCGGAAGAGGAATATTACCGTTGCGGTGAAGGACATCCAGAACATTGCCTTCATATATAAGTTCTACTATCCAGCCTCCGTCTTCTTCTGTTCTTTCAAGAGTTCTTGCTGATAATTCATCGCTTATTTTTACAATTGTACCTTCTTTCACACGTTTAGAAGGCTTAATAAGAGTTTCCCATTTTTTACCGTCAAGCTGTTTAAGCAGAAAAATCTCTATTTTAGCGCCCGTTTCTTCTTTTACACCGTATAGTCTTGCCGGCATGACTTTTGTGTTATTCAGAACGAGCAGACTGTTTTTATCTATAATATCAACAATATCGTAAAAATGTTTATGCGTAATTGTTTGAGCATGCCTGTCAAGCACAAGCATTCTGGAATTTTCGCGTTTATCCGCCGGCATTTGGGCTATTAATTCTTCGGGTAAATTGTAATCAAATTCAGATAGTAACATATTTTCCTCTTACAAAATTTTACCCTCGAATAAAGAGGGTAAAATCTTTTTTATTCTTTGTTTTCTATTTTTCTTGCGCCTTTCAAATCGTCATCGGCAACAACGGCTTTTTTCTTTACCTCTTCCAGATCCATTTGTTTGTTGACTATAACAGTCTGCAAAATCTGGATTAAATTGCTTGTTATAAGATATAGGAAAACGCCGGCCGGTATCGGGATTATGATGAATGTACCAATAATCATAATCGGCATGAAAGTTCCCATTGATTTTTGTATAGCCTGCTGAGTCGGATCTTGAGCATTATTATTCTGGGTTGACATCATAATTTTTTGAGAAAGATACATTGTAAGTCCGAATAATGCAATCAGCACAAGAATATCCCAGTGGAAAGAGCGCTGAACAGCGATTGACGGAACAGAGGCAATAAGTAATCCTTCTTTGCGCTCAAATTTAACCTTTTCGGTTTCTTTTGTGTTCAAATCCGTAATACTCATTTCTGCATTAGCGATGTTATCAAGCTGGCTGAATTTCAAATCAAGATGATCAAGACTCATTTTAAATTCAATATTTTCACCCGGAACAAGCTGGCCTTGAATTTCAAGTGCTTTATTAGGTTTATCGATTTTAACATTATCTATTACATCATTATTTTTGAGAATAACTTTTGCTGTTTTGCCGAGAACAAAGTTGTCATATTGAGAAGCGCCCATAACGCCGTCGTTTGAGATACCTGCAGTTGCACGCAGAGTTGTGTCAAGCCTGTTTACGAACAGGAAGGAGGTATCGCCGGCCATTTGAATAAATTGCGGGCTCATTAATGCAGAGTATAACAGAATGAATATAGGCATCTGAATTAATAACGGAAGGCAGCCTCCCATAGGGTTAAATTTGTGTTCTTTGTAGAACTCCATCATTTTTTGCTGCATTTTCTGCGGATCGTTTTTATATCTGTCTTGAATAGCTTTCATCTTAGGCTGAAGCGTCTGCATAGTTCTCATAGAACGCTGCTGCGATACATTAAGCGGCCATAACGCTATTCTGACAATTATAGTTAAAACAATAATAGCAATTCCGTAATTACCTACAAAATGTGCTAACCCTCTCAACAATTCAATAGTTAAAGTAGTAAAATCCAATTTCCCTAATCCTCATTTACATATCATGCTAGTATATCAATAGCTTAAGCGTAACACAAGCAAAGTTAATAAGCAAGTTATTACGTTTATCATCTTAATGTAATAGTAATTATGGCAAATTCTATGGTTGGGATGATAGGCTATCCGTTGGCGAAACACAGTTGAGCCTTACAGGAGCGGATGCAACTTGCCGCCATTCTTATGAAATTAGAATGGCGTGCATGGTGCCACGATGTAATCGGGGCAGACCTACCAAACAACAAAAAAAGATTGACATAAAGTCAATCTTTTAAATGGTCGGGATGACACGATTTGAACGTGCGCCCCCCTCGTCCCAAGGGAGTTTTTACTAGCGTCATCCGATATTTTAAACATCCGTAAACGCAATTACCATAACCTTTTCCAGGTTTCTAATTCGTTTATGTACGTCTATAATATTTTAATTTCATGAGTATTTGAAGGAATAACACATGAAAGAGAGTACATTTATTAATCTTGGAGCAACAAATCATGCAAGCAATAACAACTCTCCCAAAAATCCAAGAACTGGAATTAAGATTATTGCTACTAGAATGCCAAGTGCTATTTGTATGACTTTTCTCATTGCTTATTATCTATCTGCCTTGGTTTTCTACTCTTTGGTAAGAAATTTTCATCAGTAATTACAGGCTTTCCTGTCTGTAATTCAATTTGTTTGCGAGCTTCTTTAGCTACGCTTCCGCCCTGTTTTGCTACAGATTTATTCTCTTCTAATGTTTTCGGGTTCTTTTCCTTTGATATCTCTGTAGTTGAAACTTCTGCTAACATATTTAAAACAAGTTCCATATTAGACATGTTATCTCTAAGGCTTTCCTTCTTTAAGCCTTTAAAATCCTTATATTCACGAGTTTTCATGCCAGACCATTCCTGCGTCAGAATGTCCGTAAGAATACCATACTGGTTATCAGCGACACCGCTTCTTTTCCATTCATCAGTTAGGGCTTTTCTTATTTCAATGGACTTTAAGCGTTGATTTACCCACTCCGGAGAATATCCCTTAGCTAAATAATATTGTAAGGCTCTGTTAATAGCAATTTCTGGGTCTTGAATTTCATCAAGCCTTTCTCTGCCTACTTTTGCTAACCACAACTTGAAAGGTTCGGCTTTAGGGCTAGGAATAGACTGAACTAAACGCAAAACCCCTTCTGTATCGAGTACATCTGTTAATCTCATTTTGCCGTCAGGTGCTTTCATTTTCAAACCGTGACAAATTGTCACGGTTTCATTTCCTTCTGCTTTAAGGCGTTGTTTCAACTTTCTCCAATAAGCAGTAGGGTCTTTGCTTTCGGTTAAAATGTTGATAATATCAACAACAGAAAACCACCAAGTTTCTTTCTCTCTATCCCACGATGTCCTGACCCTAAAATCTTCAAACAGTTTAATGGATGTCTTAATGTCTTTTTCAGTCTTTTTCATGTCAACTCCTTATTCTCATTATATCACAAACAGAAATCCTCAATCTAAGCCCACTAGGAAGCCATAGAAGCTATTTTATAACCTTACATGATATAAAATTAATACCAATTTTTAACGCTTGAGTGCTTTTATGCAGGAACTGTAATGGTTTCAGTAATACCGAGTTTCTGATATAGTTCTGCATATAAGTCATCAGAAGCAGTTTTTTGAACATCCTTAACCGCAGTAATAAAATTCTCTTTATTATTGAGCTTCTCCGTTGTGCATTCTTCATAGAGTGCAATCATACTTTTAGTATCTGCTTCGCTAATTAATTCAGAGAATATGCCGTTCCATCTGTTTACTGGTTGAGGTTCATTTTGCGGAACATTAAAGAAAATGTAGTCCTGTAATTCTCTGGTGTAGAACTGTTCCAGCGGTGAATACAATGCCTCATGTGATATGTTAGTTGACGCTCTAGTGGCTTATGGTGTGCCTAATGATGTTGCCGCTAATATTTTAGTGGGTATCGACCTATCTTATGGTAGCCATGCTATTAGAAATAAAATTAACAGATTTTAGCGAACTAACTTTAGATTACATAATAATTACATAATGGCAATAAAAAAGAGTTTCAGAAAATTTCTGAAACTCTTTTAAATAAATGGTCGGGATGACACGATTTGAACGTGCGACCCCCTCGTCCCAAGCGAGGTGCGCTACCAAGCTGCGCCACATCCCGACAGGTATTAAATTTTCAGAATTGCCGCTTTTCACCGGCACTTCTTAATTTACACCAAACATTTTCTCGCGTCAATAGCTTTATTAAAAATTCGTTAATATAACAAAAAATAGAGGCATTGCCTCTATTCTTCCCCGTAGCAGCCCTCATCTATCAGTTCAAAACTGTCATGGCCTGCGTAGCATACAGGACATTTCCAATCCGCCGGCAGGTCATCAAATTTTGTCCCCTCATCGTTCTCATCATATATCCAGCCGCATACTAAACATCTAAACTTCATTTTTACCTCCTTTTTTTAACTTTACTTATTACCTTGTTTTATGTTATAGTCAACTTATGAAACATATATTTGAACAAAAAGTTTTTTATTCTGATACTGACGCCTATGGCGTTGTCTGGCATGGGGCGTATCTTCGCTGGCTTGAGATGGGACGCGTTTTCTGGTGCGAAATGGCCGGACACAATCTGGTTGACCTGAAAAATCACGATATTGTCCTTCCCGTTACCAATTTGAATGTACGCTACAAAAAATCCGCAAGACTTAATGATGAAATTATTATTGAAACCTCTATCGCAAAGTTCAATAACCTCTCGGTTACATTCAGGCAGGTTATTAAATCAAAAGAAACCGGTGTGGTTTTTATTGAGGCCGAGGTCGATGTCGTTGCTATATCAAATGACGGTAAGCTCTACCGCAGAATGCCTGAAATTCTTGCTGAAACCTTTGAAAAGGAGATCAAATGTCCGGTACACGCCTGAATAAATACATCGCCTCATCCGGACTCTGTTCTAGACGCAAAGCTGACGAGTTAATAGAAAGCGGTGTAGTAAACGTTAACGGTAAAATTGTTAAAGAATTAGGTTTTATTGTTCAAGATAAAGACAAAGTCTTTGTTAATCAAAAATTAGTCAGACCTTCGCGCCATGAATATTACAGATTTTACAAACCCGCAGGATATATTACAACCTGTGATGATGAAAAAGGCCGTAAAACAATTTATGATCTGCTGCCTGATAATATGTTGGGTTTAAAACCTGTAGGACGCCTTGATAAAGATTCTACAGGACTTCTGATACTCACAAATGACGGAGATTTAATTAACGAATTAACCCATCCGTCAATTAAAGTTCCAAAGATTTATATTGTAACTGTTGAAGCCAGAGTGCACCCTCACCAATTACAGGAAATGGCTGCCGGTATTGAAATTGAAAAAGGAAAAGTCGCCTACGCTGATGTTATGGTTTTAGAAGCCGATAACAAGCATACAATGATGCAAATTACACTCTATCAAGGACTGAACAGACAAATCAGAAAAATGTTTGAACATTTCGGCTATGAAGTTAAATCATTAAAACGCATCCAGCACGCCAATATAACGCTGGACGGGCTTAGGCGCGGTGAATTTAAACCGATAAAACCGCAGCAAATTAGAGAATTACGCAACTTCTTAAACAGGATTTCCAACAAATGAAAATAGCGCTTGCCGGTAATATTGCATCCGGAAAATCAACCGTTCAGAAAATTTTACACGATTTAGGATACAAAGTTCTTGATACTGATGCTTGCGGGCATGACGCATTAAAACAACCTGATGTTAAAAAAGCTTTTTCGGATCTGGATATATTTGAAAATGGAGAAATTTCCCGCCCTAAGTTTGGCCGCCTTGTTTTCAAAGAGCCGGAAATAAAACAGAAGTTAGAAACTATTGTGCATCCGATTATAAGACAGGAGATTTTAGATTTCTTTGAGCAAAATAAAACCGACAAACTTTTATTTGTCGGTATTCCGCTGGTCTTTGAAGCGAAAATGGAAAATTTGTTTGATAAAATAATTTTTATCTATGCTGATGATAAAATCCGTCTTAAAAGACTTATCAATCGTAATAATTACACTGAGGAATATGCTCTGTTGAGAATCAATTCACAGCTTCCGCAGGAAGAAAAACTCGCCCGCTGTGATTATGTGATTAAAAATAATGATACGGTTGATGAACTCAAGAAACTGGTAACAGATTTAGTATCAAAATTACATTAAGCGCTTACCGGAACGAATACTCTTGCATTTGCAGAATCTTTGATATTTCTGTTAACATAATCACTTGCGGCTTTACCATTGCCCAGTGAAATTTCAATATGTCCGTATTGACTGCTATATCCGGAATCGCCTTGCGGATAAACGATTACACAGCCTGCCGGCAATTTATCCACATCTTTCGCGGCAACCTTAACTTCTTTAAAATTAGGATTACTGCTTAATATATCTGCGCACTGGTAAGCGTGTCCGCTCTGATAGCTGCCTAAACCTGTTCTTGCTATAGATTCTTTAACTGATTTTGCACAGTAACCGGTTGATTTTGAACCTGCATGGCTTAATGCATCTTGAGCCAACGCCATACCTTTTTGCTGGTCATAACCGACCTGACTTAATTCAGGTAATTTATTTTTGTCACTTACTTTAACTTTTCGTTTCTTGAATGGATTTAATTTACTCCAGTCTATTTTTTTAACTTTAGCTTCTGTTCTGTGATATCCTGTATTGAGTCCTGTTGATGTATTTGTTGTAGTTGAAACCATACCGGCCATAGCTAAAGGATTAGTAAGATCGCCGAATGCAGGATACGGTTGATAATTCATAACCGGCTGGTATACAGGCTGAGGATATTGATAAACAGGCATTGGCTGTGTATAAACAGGCTGCTGATAAAAAATATTGTTGTTATTATTACCAAGTCCCATCATTGAGAACAGAGCATTGCCTGTTGCCTGCCCCAGTGCAAACATGCCCATACCGTAAAATACAGAATTATAATAAGGCATACACATCGGCATCATCGGTCTGAAATGGTGAAAATGATGCGGTCTAAAAGAAGGCATGCAATTTATATTTATGCTTCTGTAAAAGACTGACATGATTATTTAATCCCCTTAAATTTCCCCTGTATTTATATAAAGATTTTTGCCGCTGAAAAATTGCCCAACATGTAAAGATTTGTTAACTAAAATAAACTACACCCGCCTTGAATTTTATGCAATCGTTTGTTATAATATGAGTGTATAAGTGTAATTAAATTAGGAGTAACTCCATGGAGATATCAATATCTTTAAGCAGTGATTTTGATAAATTTATAAAAGAACAAATGGAAACAGGATTGTATAATTCAGTAAACGATATAATTCAGGAAGCTATGACTCTTTTAGTAAAAAGAAAAGCTGTTCAGCAGGAAGAACTGACTGCTCTTATTGCTGAACTTGAAAAAGGAGAAGAAGATATAAAAGCCGGACGTTACAGCGATGCAGATGAATTCTTTCAGGAACTAATATCTGAATATGAATAAAGTGAAATTAAATATTACTGATCAAGCAAAATCAGATATAAGACTAATTGCAAAATTTATTGCAAAAGATAATAAAATAGCCGCAAAAAATACATCTACATTATTGTATAAACAATGTAAAGATTTAGCTATGTATCCCAAATTAGGTTCTCTGAGGTCTGATTTTACTTATAAAGATTTTAGATTTAGCATAGTTAAAAAACGTTATGTTATAGCATACAAAGTAGATGGGAACAATTTATACATATCCAGAGTTTTCAGTGTTTATCAGGATATTTGCAGCTTTTTCTAATATTTGTTGTATTTAGCTTTTAATGCTATAATTTTGTTATGAAGAAGTTAATCGCAATACTGTTAATACTCGTTTTTAATCTGAATACACTACTGGTGAGTGCAGAAACACTTCAAGGCGGTGTAGAAAAGACTGATACCTATGAACAGCAGCTGCAGAAAGAACTCTTTACCGGCGAAGTTGAAACTCTTGAGAAAAAAGACGTTATCAAAATGACGGTTTCTCAGGTTCTGGATGCAAATGTCAGTATGGAAGGCGATGAGTTTTTTGCAGAAGTAACAAGCGAAGTGGCAGGAGATAAAGGCGTTATAATTCCTAAAGGAACTATTGCACACGGTAAGATAACTCAGAGTGTTGATCCTAAAAGTTTAGGGCGTTCAGGCTGGATAGAATTGGATTTTGATTATCTTATAACCCCTGACGGCCGCGAAATTCCGATAGAGGGCAAAATGTCAACCAAACTTCATCCCGTAGCTGAAGCCACAAAAATAATTGCACAGGATGTCGGCTATACTGTCGCGGGCGGCGCTGTAGGCGGTCTTATGGCCTTAAATTGGCTCGGGTTAGAGGCTGCAATTGCATCTCAAGGATATACACTTGCAGGCGGCGCTGCCATAGGAAGCGCTGTAGGTTTAGGTATGGCACTGCTTAGAAAAGGCCACGATGTCCTCATTGCCCCGGGAGATGAAATAAGAGTAAAAATTAATACAAATGTTCCCCTTCCTGTTTACCGCGAAGAAGCATTACAGCAGCACGAATTGTTTTATCCGGGACTGGATATTTTGATAAGCAATATCACGCATGAAGAAGATCCTTTCGGCGAACTAAATACTATTACGTTAACCGTTATGATCTCAAATATGTCAGATAAAACCTTCTCCGGACTGGATATGGCCCTTGTAAACGATTACAATTCGGTTTTTCGTCCGTCAATTTTCGGTGATACAAAATTGATGTTTAAACAGATTAAGCCCGGTGATAAAATAGCCGGACGTGTATCGTTTTCTGTTGACAATATAGACAGAAGTTTCTGGCTTACATTTTATGACAGGCGCAACGGCACGGCTTTATCCAAAATCTCTATTGATAACGCCTACCGCAACATACCTAAAAAGTCAAAGAAAAAAAATGAAAAAGCACGCAAGGCAAAACGTAATTATAAAAAAGAACCTGATTTGTTTAATGTAGATTAAATTTATGTAAATTTTACCTGAAACAGGGTTGAAAAAAATCTTTTTTATGTTACATTTATAGTAATGATATATTAAAAAGAAAGTAGAGGAATTTATATGGCATGCGGCAGTCTTGAAATTGATATTTTAAACTCAATTTGGAGAATGACAGAAGAAAGCGAAGACAGAGATATTTCTATCCAGAATATTGTTGATGATCTGTCTGCGAACGGGATAGAAAGAGCTTATACAACAATCAAAACAGTAATGGACAGGTTGACCGTAAAAAGCATCCTTGTTCGATACAAAGTAGGTAAAAAATTCTTTTATAAAGCAACAATGAATAAAAACGAAATGGCAAAAGAATCCGTTAAAGAAATAACCGAACAATTTTTTGAAGGTAATTATATTAAATTATTGCATTTTGTTGAAAAAGAATGTGATGCTTTGTTAGTTAAATAATAATGGTTGATAAAAAGGCGAAAAAGCAATTAAGATTAGAAGAGCGGAAATATGTTGCCGAACTTATCCGTTATGTTTTGATAGGTAATATAACAGTAAGAGATGCATTGCTCAATTATCCGCGCCGTACAAGCAGCGACGAGAGTCTTGCGGCTGCTTATCATGCACTTATTCACTATGAAGCTGATGAAGATTTACGCGCACGCGATGCATTATACAAAGAAGAACAGGATGATTATCTGGAACTCCTTGCTCACATACTTGAAAACGGAGAAGATTTACCGGATAATATAATTAAGAACTACAAAAAATATTATAAGTCTGCCAACATTCCCAACGGGAATGATACAACAGGAGTGATAAAAAGCTTTTTACGCTTTTTGAATATTAGTTAAATAGGAGAATTTAAAATGAAAAAGGTATTACTCACGTTATTAACACTGTTAATGGTAAACTCGGCGGTGTTTGCATTTCCTTTCTTTAAGAAAGACACAACTCTTACGACAGTACCGTTATTCACAACAGAAACTAAAGCTGAAAATACTGTCTGGGTGGGAACATTCCAGCTTGTATGGAATGATTTAATGAATGATATTGTCCGCGGCGAAGTTTTTCTTGAAGGCGGCAATGATGATATCGTTAAAGGTCTGAACAGACAAGCTTTCAAATCTTCTATGATAAGTGAGAATTCTTATTACAAAACTCACGGACTCACCACTACAACCCTGCGCGATTCCATCAATACTGCATTAATGGAAAAGTTTAATGAAACAAGTGATCTGCTGGCAATGGTTGACTGGAACGGGCGTGACTATCTTTTATATGCAATGTTAAAGAAAGATTTTCAGTTCCCTTATGTTTATGACAAGTTGCCCCCTGCTAAATTCGGAAGTTCTAAGGAAAAAGTCAAATATTTCGGGATTAACGACAAGAGTGACAAGGGGCTGCGTGAAACAGTTGACGTGCTCTTCTATAACTCAAAAAATGATTTTGCTGTAATACTCAATACAAAAGATAAAAATGATTTAGTATTACTCTATCGCACAAATGATAAACTCTCACTGGCAGAAGCCTACAGACAGATGCTGGAAAAATCATTTGAATACGAAGGTGATAAAACTTTCAAAAAAGATGATGAGTTAAAAATTCCGTTTATAAAATTCAAAAACGACTATACATATAAAAATTTAACAAACAAAAAAATTAAAGGTACTGATTTTACAATTGGTTCAGCAATGCAGACCGTTGACTTTAACCTAGATAACAAAGGGGTTAAGTTAAAAAGTGAAGCTGCCCTGATAATGAAGATGTCAATGGTATTGCCTGAAAAAGAAGAAGCAAGAGAATTTAATTTTGACGACAATTTCTATTTATTTCTTCAAGAAAACATGAACGCCCCTTACTTTGCTATGAAAGTGGGTGAGGTTACAGGCATTAATAAGTAAAACAGACAATAAGGCGCGGGCAAAAGCCCGCGCCTTTATTCATATAAAACAACGGGCGGGTAATACCCGCCCGTTGTTTTTCTAATATTTTAATCTTTATTTCTCATTGTAGGGAACGCGATTACATCTCTTATTGAAGGAGAGTCGGTAAGGAGCATAACCAGCCTGTCTATACCCATACCCATACCACCTGTCGGCGGCATACCGTATTCCAGAGCATTAATAAAGTCTTCATCAATATCCATTGCTTCTTCATCGCCTTCAGCTTTTGCTTTAGCCTGAGCTTCAAATCTCATTCTCTGATCTATCGGATCAGTAAGTTCAGAAAACGCATTTGCGATTTCCCAGCCGTTAACACGTGTTTCAAAGCGTTCGGTTAAGCGGTCATTGTCTCTGTGGACTTTTGCAAGCGGAGAAATTTCACGCGGATAGTCAATGATATGACAAGGTTGAATAAGACCCGGTTCAATTTTTTCTTCGAACACGGCTTCCACAACCTGTCCCCAGTTCATACCGTCTTCTACTGGTACATGCAGACGTCTTGCAGTTTCTATTGCCTGCTGCGCACTGTATATTTCCATGAAATCAACGCCTGTTGCTTCTTTAATAGAGCCAAGCATTGTTTTTCTGTCCCATGGAGGTGTCAGGTCAATTTCGTGTTCTCCGTATTTGATTTTCATTGTACCAAGAACTTCTTGCGCAACGTATGCGACCATGTTTTCAGTAAGAGTCATCATATCATTGTAATCAGCATAAGCCTGATACAATTCAATCATAGTAAATTCAGGGTTGTGGCGTGTATCAATACCTTCATTTCTGAAACATTTACCTATCTCATAAACTCTTTCTGAGATTCCGCCGACGATTAATCTTTTCAAATATAATTCAAGCGCAATTCTAAGGGTTAAATCCATTTCCAGTGCATTATGATGCGTGGTAAAAGGTCTTGCGTTAGCACCGGATGCCATTGTCTGTAAAGTCGGAGTTTCAACTTCAAGATACCCTTGTTTTGCTAAAAATTCTCGTATTTTCTGGATAATTAAACTTCTTTTACGGAAAGTATCACGTACTTCTTCATTAACAATCAAGTCAACATATCTTTGACGGTAGCGGATTTCTACGTCAGTTAACCCGTGATGTTTTTCAGGTAACGGCAAAAGCGCTTTTGATAACAGTTTCAAATCAGTAGACTTAACAGACAATTCGCCGCGCGGCGTTCTTCTTATAGTACCTGTAAAGCCGACAATATCACCGATATCAACAAGTTTTAAAATCTTCAATTGTTCTTCCGGCAAATTTTCTTTGTGAGAGAAGATCTGAATTTTGCCAGTGTCATCCATCAAATCAATAAACATGCCTGTATTACGGATAGCCATAACACGTCCGGCAACAGAGTATACATCTGTTGTTTCTTCTCCGGCCGGCAAATCTTTGTATTTTGCTTGTAATTCTTTTGCAGAAGCGGTTTTATCAAATTTATACGGATAAGGATTAACTCCTTTATCAGCTAAATCCGCTAGTTTTTGTATTCTTGTCTGGCGGATTTGTTCGATAGCAGATCCTGCTTCACGGGTTTGTAGTGTCATATTTTAATTCCTTATGTTCGTGTAATCCTTCAATAATATGCTAACACAAATAGAAAACAGATTGCAACTAAGATTAAAAAATAAAATTGTTTGAAAATTATAAGATTAGAACCAGATGGGATAATGAAAAAGAAATCTGGTATTTTTCAGTAGTTGATATTGTCGGCATATTATCTGAGAGTAAAAATCCTAACAATTATTGGAAGGTACTTAAAAACAGACACCGTAAGGAAGGCAGCCAGTTGGTTACAAGTTGTAACCAACTGAAAATGCTGTCTGCTGACGGCAAATATTATAAGACTGATGTTCTTGATACTGAAGGAGTATTACGGCTTGTTCAGTCTATTCCAAGTCCTAATGCCGAACCTTTTAAATAAAGGCTCTAAAAAGTTAAATGTCGACGGCGGGACTTGTCTTGGATTTGCTCCACGCTCACAGAGTTTCGCCTTTTGTGCTGTGCACAAGCCGGCTCAATCTGTTCGCTATCCGGACTAACTCACTTCGTTCGTGTCGTCCGTCCGCAAATCCGCTGAACCCAAGAAATGCTTCGCATTGGGGTTCTGCATCCTCTTATCGACAATTAAAAAAGAGCCCTAAAAGGACTCTTTTTTAATTGTCGACGGCGGGACTTGAACCCGCACGGGTTTCCCCACACGCCCCTCAAACGTGCGCGTATACCGATTCCGCCACGTCGACTTGATAATTTTCTATCTAATTTTCACATTATTTATCTTAGCACGTCAATATTTTTTTGCAAATATTTATTTGCAGTTCGGTGTTTTACTTTGAAAACACGTGATTACAAATTAATCAAGGTCTGTTTGAAAAAACTTTTTTACATGACATAATAATATTATGTTAGACAAAATTACTATAAAAAGTGCCAAAGAACACAATTTAAAAAACATTTCTCTGGAAATTCCCAAAAATGAGCTTATAGTTTTCACCGGTGTCTCCGGATCAGGCAAAAGCTCCCTCGCCTTTGATACAATATTCGCAGAGGGTCAAAGACGCTACATAGAAAGTCTATCCACATACGCGCGACAATTCTTAGGACAAATGGACAAGCCTGATGTTGAATATATCGACGGGCTTTCACCCGCTATTTCTATTGACCAAAAATCAACAAGCAACAACCCGCGTTCTACCGTCGGCACTGTAACTGAAATTTACGACTATTTACGTCTTCTCTACGCCCGCGCAGGCACGCCGTACTGCCCTGAATGCGGCGCTGAAATTAAACCGCAAACAATTGACGAAATTGTCAACAACATACTTAAACTCGGTGAAGGTACCAAAATTCAAATCCTCGCCCCGATTGTCCGCGGTAAAAAAGGCGAATTTCAATCTACTTTTGAAGAACTCAGGCAGGAAGGCTTTGTCCGCGTTAAAGTCGACGATGAAATATACAATCTCGACGACGATGAAATTGAATTAAGCAAAACTAAAAAACATACAATCCATGTAGTTGTGGACAGAATTGTGGTTAAAGAAACTGCCCGCTCCCGTATTGCAGACAGTGCTCAAATTGCCCTGCAAAAAGCTGACGGTGTTATGATTGTTGATGTAATCGGTGACAAAGAAATTATTTTCAGCGAAAAATTAGCCTGTCCGAAATGTAATTTGAGTTTTGAAGAACTGGCTCCCCGTATTTTCTCATTTAATGCACCATACGGAGCCTGTGAAAGATGCGGCGGATTAGGCGCAGATTTTGTTATTGACCCGAATCTAATAGTTCCGGACAGATCTAAATCACTAGCTGACGGCGCAATTTATCCGTGGGCAAAAACAACTACAAACTACTATGAAGATGTTCTTAAATCTGTTTGTGCGCACTACGGTATTGATATGCATAAACCGTTTCAGGATTTATCTGAGCAGGAACAAAAAATTATCCTTTACGGCAGCAATGACCTTGTAAAATTTCACGTAATGCGTTTTGGTACGCACCGCTATGAAACCAAATACCATAGATATGACGGCGTAATCCCTTATCTTGAAAAGCGCTACAATGAATCAAACGGCGAATACTGGCGCGAAGAAATAGAAAAATATATGATAACAAAACCTTGTCCGGCATGCGGCGGGGCAAGGCTTAAACCATTTCCGCTAGCCGTCAGAATTAACGGCAAAAATATTTATGAGTTTACCCTTATGCCAATAAACGAAGCGCTGGATTTTATATCTGATCTTTATCTGGAACTCGGGGAACACAAACTTAAAATCGCAAAACAAATTCTCGACGAAATTCGTGCGCGCCTTAAATTCCTAAACGATGTCGGATTAAGTTACTTAAATCTCGCACGCCGCGCAGGTACACTCTCTGGCGGTGAAGCCCAGCGTATCAGGCTTGCAACTCAAATCGGAAGCGGCTTATCCGGGGTTTTATATGTATTAGATGAACCTTCAATCGGACTTCATCAGCGCGACAACGACAGATTAATAAAAACGCTAATCAAACTCCGCAATCTCGGCAACACTCTTATTGTTGTCGAGCACGATGAAGATACCATCAGAAATGCAGATTATATAGTTGATATTGGCCCGAAAGCCGGAATTAACGGCGGTGAAATTATAGCGCAGGGTCAGATTCAAGATATAATAAAAGCAAAGCGTTCAATCACCGGCAAATACCTGAGCGGAGAAAAATATATTCCGATACCTGACAAAACCCGCGAAGGCAACGGGCACTTTTTACACGTAAAAAATGCCCATATTAACAACCTTAAAAATATTGATGTCGATATTCCGCTGGGAAAAATAGTCGTCTTAACAGGTGTTTCAGGTTCCGGGAAATCTTCATTAATGCAGGATTTAATCTATGAATATGCAATACACAAACTCCGCGGCAACAAGCCTAAACCGCAAGGAATAGATGAAATTACGGGATTTGAACACATAGATAAAATTATTGACATTGATCAATCGCCAATCGGCAGAACGCCGCGTTCTAATCCGGCAACTTACACTGATGTATTCACACATATTCGTGAACTCTATTCTAAAACAAACGAAGCCAAAATGCGCGGCTACAAGCCCGGAAGATTTAGTTTCAATGTAAAAGGCGGACGCTGTGAAGCCTGCAAAGGCGACGGACTTCTTAAAATAGAAATGAATTTCCTGTCTGATGTCTACGTCAAATGTGATGTCTGCAAAGGCAAACGTTACAACCGCGAAACATTAGAGGTTAAATACAAAGGCAAAACTATTGCGGATGTGCTTGATATGAGTGTAAAAGAGGCGCTGGAATTTTTTGAAAATATTCCGGCAATAAAAAACAAATTACAAACCCTTAACGATGTCGGGCTTGATTATATAAAGCTCGGGCAGAGTGCAACAACACTATCAGGCGGCGAAGCGCAGCGTATAAAACTTGCCTCAGAACTCAACAAGCGCGCAACAGGAAAAACATTGTATCTTCTTGATGAGCCGTCTGTGGGACTTCACTGGTATGATTTGGACAAGCTTATCAAAATCATTCAGCAACTGGCTGATCAGGGGAATACAATCTTAATAATTGAACACAATCTTGACCTGATTAAGGTTGCTGATTATATTATAGACTTAGGGCCTGAAGGCGGCGCCGGAGGCGGCACAATTGTTGCAACAGGTACTCCGCGAGAAGTTGCCAAAGTTAAAAAATCATACACCGGTCAGTATTTAAAAGGCATTTTTGATAACACAATATAAAGTAAATTAGGAGATGATATGAAAAAAATTTTATTTACCTTAGTTATGATGGTATTAGCATTACAGCCGGCAATGGCCAAAAATGTTAAAGTTGAGGCACTCGGCGATTTTTCTACAGCAGCTCCTCCTAAAACATGGCAGTTGAAGATAGTTGAACCTGTTGATGCAGACGGTTATTTGCTTGAAGCAGGCAGTATTATTGAGGGGAATATTGAAGATGTTGTGTCACCTAAAAGATTAAAACGCGATGCGTCATTTGCTTTTGTTCCGGTATTATATCGAGACGGCAAAACCGGTCAGGTTTATCAAATAAAAAGGAACTGGAAAGGCAAATACAGTTTTTTGAGCGATATAAGTGCAGGTTCACTTGCAAAACAAGGGGCTGTTTATGCCGGAAACAAACTGCTTGACGGATTTTTCGGGCCGGGAATTGCGGTTGTTGAAGGGGCTGTTAAAAACGAACACGGAAACCGTGCAAAGTCAGCCGCAATATCTCTGTATGAAAGTACTCCTTTATCCTATGCAAACAAAGGAGAAGATATAAATATCCCGAAAGGCACAGTATTTATTATGAGTTTCAAGACAGCAAAAGAGACTGCAGAAGAAACAAAAGCAGGGCAGCCTAATTATACTTATACAATGCCTGATGAAACAAAATAACTAAAAAACATCTGATAAAAAATCTGCAGTTATAAATTTAGAATAGTGGGGCCGGCTATACAGCCGGCCCCACTATTTAATTAAGGTATTTTATTTTACCTGTTTAGAAATAGTGTTTGTTATATCATGCCCGCCATAAAGAACAACACCTTTAGCCAGTACTATTTCATATCCGTTTTTCTTTGCTTCTTTAGTTATCACCTCAGATATGTTTTTATCTATTACCTGCAATTTTGCTGTGTAATCCTTTTGTATTGCTGTTTGTTTCTTTATAAACTCGGCATCATACTTTTGGGCAAGTTTTTCTTTACCTTCCTGAGTTTTTTGTTTTTCAACATCGGATCTTGCATTGACTAACCACTTTTGCAACTCGTCCATTTTCAGTGCCTGTTCTTTTTTTAATGTCAGAACCTGCGCTGACTGTCCGACAACAGCGTTCAGATCTACAACAGCAATGTTAGAAGGTGCCGCTGATATTGAAAAGGTATTAAACCCTGTTCCGAGTGCAAACGCTAAAGCTATCAAAATTATATTAAAATATTTTTTCATCTATATCACCGCCTTATCTGTAACTTCCTAATACTACACTGGTTTTAGGTATTTCCGGCATGTTTTGACTTGATTTAACAGAAGAACTTTTGTCTTTGCCTAAAGCAAATCTGAATCCTGCCTGCAAGCCGACACCGTTTCTGCCGCCGCCTGTGAAGTAGGCCTGTAAAAATCCTGTACATCTTTCTCCCCAGGTTTTTCTTACACCTACACCGTATTTTACAAACGGTTTTACGCTGAGTTCAGGCAGTGATACATTATTTGCGAGAAAGTCGGTTTTATCCATAATATTCCATACCATACTTACACCTAAATATGGCTGCCAGCCATTTTTTAGGTTTCCGATAAATTTAATTCCCGGCTCTACCTGTATTGCATTCAGCGGATCTGAACTAATGTGAACACCTGCTGCGTTAGTATAATCAAATGTATTAACAAATGAATATGACATTAAGAAACTTGGCTGAATAATGAATTTACCTTCTGCAAGTTCTATATTGTAACCGGTTTTACTTGCAATACCTGCCATTAACATAGAGAAGTTATCTGTTCCGTAAAATGTATTTGCAGAACCTGCGTTTGCCCCTGCGTTTACTGTTAAACCGGTAAAGAAGTTACCTTTGTAAGCCATGCCTGCAATACCGAGAGTACCGCCATTCTGATAGATACCTATTCCGTCATAAGCCTGATGTGAACCGTTATAACCGACATATACACTAAACATTCCGTCCCAGCCGTTGCCTAAGTCATAAAGTTCACTTTCACCGCCTAAGAATGTACCATACGCAACATTGGATACTTTAGGGCCTCCTTTAAGCCGTACATTTTCAAATGTTGCATAAGGACGCGCCCAGATTGATTTATCGCTATAAGGACTGTTTACAGGGTCAAATCCTAAATTTCCGCCTGCATAAGCGTATTTATTTCTTAATTTCATTGCTTCACGCTGTTTTTTAGTCATCAGCATGTACATATCCATATTTCTGA
This sequence comes from Candidatus Gastranaerophilales bacterium, assembly GCA_944326465.1. Lineage (GTDB taxonomy): Bacteria > Cyanobacteriota > Vampirovibrionia > Gastranaerophilales > Gastranaerophilaceae > CALUVH01. The sequence continues at coordinate 46,733 of CALVEB010000007.1, forward strand.
AGGCTTCATCATAAGAATTTAACTGGGTTAAGTAACCGCCAAGCTGCGCAGCGACAGGGCTTGCCATAATTGACGGGTTAAAATCTCCGTAGCTTCCGCCGGTTGGTAAGAATGTCATCATACCGTCAGCGCTGACTCCGCCCTGCAAATATCTTATAGGGGTCAAAACGGTTTGTGTTTGTGATTGCAAAGCATCAGCAATGGTCATATTGGAAGGATCAATGCCTAATGCTTGTGCAAGATTTAGAGAAATGCTGTTTGCTGTAGTATTTCCTACGGCGTTTACATTTGTGATTGTGACAGAACCGTGTTGGGTATTGGCAAAATTATCACCTTTTCCATCTGCAAGATTAACATCTACCGCGAGATTAACATTATCCGCTAAGGTTACATTGTCACCAAATGTAGTCACCTGATTGTTTATAGTATTCAAAGTAGTTCCGCTGCCCATATTTAAGGTGGAATTATTTAACCCGCTGCCTTCTGCAAGTGCAAATGTACCGTTTTGAACATCTATTGCCGCGTTATTGATAATGGAATTAACAATAATTGAGCCGGTATTAGCACTATCAGAGTTTACGTTCATATTATAACTTTCGCCGGAAATACCGCTGGCTATCGTAATGGACTTGCCGTCTGCAGCATTCATATTAAGTTCAGAACCTGCTTTATTCATGAAAATATCACCGCCATCAGCAGCTTTGTTGCCTTGCATAATAACATTGTTTGTTACCGCAGAAACAGTCAAATCGGAATTAGCAAAAATCGCACCGCCTTTTTCACCAGCTGTATTGTTAGTAAAATTGGTATCTGTAAGACTCATAGCTGTGTCTGTATAGATAGCACCGCCGTTTGTACCGGCAGAGTTGCCATCAAAATTTGAATTTGCTCCAATTATAAGTTCACTATTTTGTGTGTCAAAATTCTTATTAGCAATCGCACCGCCTTCTGCTCCTGCTGAGTTACCTGCGAATGTAGCTCCTTCACCTATGGTTAACTTACCGTCAAAGTTTCCGATAGCACCACCGTAAGATTGTTCAGAAGTATTGTTGATAAAGGTTGCGTTTTCACCAATAGTGGTTTCTTTATCTTGATTCCAGATATATAGACCGCCACCTGCATATTGTGATTTGTTATCTGCAACTACAAGGTTATCTCCGATAGTTGTATCAGTCTTGTAGATATAAGCTGCACCGGCAGCACCTTTCGCTACTCCACCGTCAGCGTATTCAAAAATTTCTGACATAGCAGAGTTGCCAACAAATTTAACATTATCACCAATAGTAAGCTGCTGGGCTCTGTCTACATATAAAGCTCCGCCGGCGTCGCCTTTTACTGTATGTGTTGAGTTATTTAAGAACTCTGAATTATCTCCTATTTCTAGATTTGAATCTATATAAGAGTAAATTGCACCACCTTGGTGAGCAGTATTACCGCTGAATTTTCCGCTTACAGTTAAATCAGAAGCGTTATAAATAGCCCCACCTTGAACACCTGCATTATTGTTATTGAAAGTTGCTCCTTGTAAGTCAAGAGCGGTTCCTGTAAATAAAGCGCCGCCATGAGTTGTTGCCGAGTTACCTTCAAAAACAGCTCCTTCGCCTATTGTTGCGGCAATAGTGTTTTGTTTAAAGAATATAGCTCCACCTTGATTTGCAGAGTTGTTTCCAAAGTATGCGTCGTTTCCTAAAGAAAATTGAACATTTTTTCCTTCATCATCTTCTATAAAGATAGCTCCACCAGTAGATACCTCACTTGTTCCTGTATTTGATAGTGTGTTATTGATAAATTTAGCATTATCACCTACAGTTGTTGACGATCCTTGACCAGCGCGTGAACCGCCATAAATTGCAGCCCCGCCCCAGGTCGCTTTATTGCCGTCAAATATTAGATTATCGCCTAAAATCGCCGTTCCCATATTCTGAACAGCTCCGCCTGCAGCACCGGTTGCCGTGTTGCCGCTAAATAAAACACCATCTTCAACTTTTAAGTCAGCGCCTGTGTAATTGTATATAGCCGCCCCCCGATATGCTTCATTGTTAATAAACTGGGTACTTGCTTTAACAATAGCTGTATCCCCCGTATTGTTAAACACTACACCGCCGTTTCCCGTTGTAACCGTATCTTGATAAAGCCCTTCATAAACTGTTTCTGCGGCATGCACTCCTGTTTGCCATGAAAATGCAGTACATATTAACAATGCCGCCAATAATCTTTTCTTTTTCATAAGATCCTCTTACTTTTTACTACCACAATTCGTAGAGTACAACTCTAAGAACATGTAAATAGTAACACAAAAATACGAAAAGTATCCTATTGTATACGAATATTAAGCAATGATGTATCCTATTCCGTTGTTTAAAATCTTATTACAATTTTTTACGATGAATAAGAGGAGTCATTATGACGAAAAATGCTTTCGGACAAAAACTTAAACAAATCAGAAAAGCTAAAAATTTAACGCAGGCACAGCTGGCAGAGCTTGCCGGAGCGAATGAAAAACACATATCTAAAATAGAAACCGGCGTATATTTCCCGACATATACGACTTTAACCAGAATATTGAATGCACTTAATCTCAGCATAGAAGATGTAGGATTAAATTTTGAACATCTCCCGTCAAAGGATAGTCCATATTACACAAAAGCATTACAGATTTTAAACAGTGCGCAATCAGAACAAGAACTGGAGTATTATTACGGAATTTTAAAACAGGGACAAAAAGGAATAGATATTTTGAAAGGCGAATAGTATAAAGAAAGACCGGCTAAAAAGCCGGTCTTATATATTATCTGGTTGATTTTACTGCATGTCTTCTTCAAAGTATCCGTTTTTATTGTAGAAATCGGCTGCTTTTTGGGCCTGAAGGTATGTATCATAAGTTCTGATTTGACCGTCACAGCTTAATGTAACCTTTCCGCCGGCTTCCACCTGTATTGTCGGTGTTTTGTGACCTTTAGACCCTTCACCCGGTTTGAATTGATCTTTCGGAATATCCAGAATATCTTCCCGTTTCAGGTCTTTATTCAGGTTGTAGGTTTTTTCTCCGACTTTCAGTTGTTCTTCAAGATACAGATCTGCAATCCATTTGTTTTTCTTACGTTCAGCCTGAGAAATATTGTGTTTTTCTTTGACTATACCGATTGCATCGTTCAAATCATCCTGATCCTTAATATCGTAAGCCTTTGCTATCGCATCATACAGGAACTTACCTCTGATATCAATGTGTTTTTCAGGTGCAGCCTGATCTTTCATGATTGGCTCTGCAGTTGCCTCACAATCCTCAGCGACTTCCTCTGCAGGTTGGGTTTCTTCAACAGTAGCAGGCTGTATCGGTACCGGTTCTATTTCAATATCATCCAGATCAGCTTCAGGTACTATAAGCGGTGCCGGTGTAATCTCAGGCATATCAGGTGCTTCTTCCTGCTGAACAGGCTGTTGCTGAAGATTTTTCATCTTCTGGTATACCTGGAACAATTCGTTTTCTGTTAAACGTTTGCCGGTATTTTTACCCATTGCATCCTTAATAGCATCCTTTAATACCTGCGGATCTACGTCAAGTTCAAACAACTTCTTGGCAATAGCACGGCTTGTTTTACCCTTGACACTGCCGACTAATTGTTTGTCAACAAATTCGTCTACAGAACCGCCCTGCAATACATCGACTGTCGGAGGATTTTTGATATCGTTTATCTTCCACATAGTGACTAAGCTTGACAAGCCTGCCCCTAATGCACCAGATAAGGCTCCGGTTTTCATACGCTGACCCCATGAAGGTTTAGTATTGTAATCAGCTTTGTATTCTTTTTTGTATTCAGCCTTATAGTCTTTCGTATATTCAGCGGTGTAATCTGCACTATACTCAGCGCTATAATCAACACTGCCTTTGTAATCCGCACTGCCGCTTACCTGACCGTTGTAGTCAACTCTGCCGCTTACGTTACCGTGGTAGTCAACGCTGCCGCCGTAGTTGACACTTCCGCCGTAATCTGCACTGCCGCCGTAGTTGACACTTCCGCCGTAATCTACGCTGCCGCCGTAGTTGACACTTCCGCCGTAATCTACGCTGCCGCCATAGTTGACACTTCCGCCGTAATCTACGCTGCCGCCATAGTTGACGCTTCCGCCGTAATCTACGCTGCCGCCATAGTTGACGCTTCCGCCGTAATCTATGCTTCCGCCGTAGTCAAAGCTGCCGCCGTATTCATACGTTTGCGTATCAGAACCAATTACTTTACCATTTTCAATATAATACGCCGTTGAATCTACGCTGCCGCCGTAGTTGACGCTTCCGCCGTAATCTGCACTGCCGCCGTAGTCAAAGCTTCCACCGTAATCTACGCTGCCGCCGTAGTTGACACTTCCGCCGTAATCTACGCTGCCGCCATAGTTGACACTTCCGCCGTAATCTACGCTGCCGCCGTAGTTAACACTTCCGCCGTAATCTGTACTGCCGCCGTAGTTGACACTTCCGCCGTAATCTACGCTGCCGCCGTAGTTAACACTTCCGCCGTAATCTACGCTGCCGCCGTATTCAGCATTGTAATCTACGCTGCCGCCGTAGTCTGCAGTATAATCTACACTGCCGGAATAGTCAGCCTTACCGTTCACAATTCCATTGACTGTACCTGAGACAGTACCTGAGACCTGACCGACAACAAAGCCATCAACAACACCTTTGACTGCTCCGCTGACACCAAGCCAACCGGTTACTTCAGACACAACCGGACTGATTAATGCACCTGTTGCAGCCCCCATTGCCATGTTCTTTGCAACATGCAATGCTCTTTTGCCGGCCGTTTTATCTTTTTCATAAGCAAAGCCCATATCTCTGAACATGTGTCTCAAGATACGTGCATCTTTTCTGCGAACTTTACCTTTTTTATTAGTCAAGCCTGTCTGTGCTGCACCTGCAACGTTTTCATCAAGGTCTAATTTGTAATCGTCTTCACCGACCAGTTCCAGAGCAAATGATTTCAGTTTATCGGAATTTAATTTTCCTTCTTCAACAATATTGCCCTGTTTGTCACGTTTACGACCTTCATATACTTCATCAAACATTCTTGAATTCAATACTTTTTTGTATTTGTCATCCAATAATACATGATGCCCGTTCGGATCTTTTGCAACTGCCTTATTATATTCTTCTTCATCAATATAATAAGTGCTGCGTGTAACGATTTCTTCTGCAATATCTGACTTGACGTCATTTTTTGCAAGTCTTCTTGCGTTGCGTTTTGAGATATCTAATTCTTCTCTCAAAGCATCACGGCGCATTTTAATCGCTTTTTTACGTTCTTTCTTGTTGTTAACAAGATCAGGGCCACTGCTTTCAATTGCCCACCCTTTGAGTTCAATATCCTCTTTTAATGCGTCGGCCGAAACCATAGAGATCTCTATTTTCGAAGCCTTTAATGGCTCTGTCAAGATCTTCTTTTTCGGATCCTCATTAGAAGAAGAATGCACATTGTTCACTCCATCAACCATAATAAAAAGTCCTTTCTTTTTGTTTGCACTTCAATGCATTTTTATACTTCTCTTATAAATCTATAAAGAATTTTGACCACTCAAAATTGCAGCATGAAAACAACTTTTTTTGCTAAAAAATGTAAAACCCGCATGAATAGTGGATTACAGCCCTAAATTTCAACTTTACATTACTTTACATTTGATATATAACGTATATATTTCATAGATACTTTATAGATATTTAACATATCTTATGTTAACTTTTGTAAAATTCATGCTTAAATAAAGCAGTTTTTCAGACAAAAATTCCTTTATTAAAGTATACGCAGTAAAAATATGTGAAACACGTAGATTGTGAGATTATTATGGGAAAAAAGAACAACACGAAAAAAATTTACAGACACAAATTATTAGCATCAACACTTACATGTTTATTTTTGATGCCGCAAGCAGCATGTTTAAATGCAATGGCAACTGATATTACAGGGGTTAAGCCTGATATCGACGGTCACACATACAATGTAAGACCTGACGGTTACCATGGGGACATTGGCTTCAAGAAGTATGAAAACTTCAATGTAAGTCAGGGCGATGTTGTAAATATGATTTTCCAATATTTCCAATCCGGCGGTTCTGTTGATGCCGATGGCATAACTCATTACTTTAAGACACAAGATGTTAGTACATTTGTTAACTTAGTACAAAACCAGATTAATATTCAAGGTGTTGTTAACGCATTACAATCAGAAAACGGCGGATTAAGCAACGGTCACTTAATTTTCGTATCACCTGGCGGTATGGTTGTAGGCGCAAGCGGTGTTTTAAACGTTGGTTCTTTATCTGTTTATACACCTGATTCAAATTCATTTAATAAATTCTATAATACAGTAGAAACCGCAGCACAGACAATAGCTAATGATGGTGTAACAAGCGCAACCTGGAATCCAAGCTCATTAACCATCGACGGTCAAGCTGTTGTTAATGTTGACGGTAAAATTATGGCGCAGGGTGATATCAATGTAAATGCCGGTGTTGTTAATGTCGGAGAAAATGCAGTTATTGCATCAGGCGTTGACAACGGCGGCGAATCATTCCAGGCGTCTAAAATTGAAGCTGTTTTTGAAAACGGCAAACCGGTTAATAAAGTAGTTGAAACTTATGATCCGCATGCTCAGGCAAATGCTTTATTCGAAAAATTAGTTAATACTGATAATATGAATGTTGCAAACGAATTTTCTGCAGCAAACGGCAACATCGTAATCAAAGCAGCTAACGGAATTACTACAGCGGAAGGTTCAAATATTGCAAACTATTCACACGGCAATATTGAACTTACAAACTCTACCGGCAACGGTATTTCTTTAGCAGGCAGATTAGCAAACCAGACAGGTGATGTTACTATCACTAACCACGGTGAAAAAGGTATTGATGTTGCAAGTTCAGGCGAAATTCTTAACGCAGACGGCAAATTAGCAATGACAAATACAGGTGCCGGCGGTATTGATATTATGGGTAATGCAACTACTTATGACGGCGGTACTGTTATCATCACAAACTCAGATTCTGATGTAACAATCGGTGACAATACAGACAACGATTTCTATATCAATTCAGACGGTAAAGTTACAATCAATATTGATAACGGTGATTTGTTGAACTTTGGTGTTGCAAAAACATTAATCAAAACCAACAGCGGTGCTGATTTAGCAATCAATGTTAAAAACGGCGCAATTGGTGAAGAAGTTGGACCTTGCGACGGCGGTGTTTGCACAGGTATCGGCGTAGATCAAAGAGACTTAACAAAATCAATTAACACATCTATTGACGGTACTATCACAGCAGAAAGCACAGGATCAGGTTCATTAGCTAATATGGCAAGTTTGAACAAAGATATGAATGTTAACTACATTCACGCTGACGGCCGTGTAATCTTGTTAGCTGACGATTCAGCAAATAAAGGCGCAACAGCTTACGATATCTTGAACAAAGGTACAGCTTCAACTCCTAACGTTCAAGGTGCAGGAATTTCAATCATTGCAAGCGGCAACATTGGTGAAGCTGGCAATGCTTTAACCTTCGTTCAAACTCAGGGACAATTCAATGATGCAAGCTGGAACAGCAACAAAACAAATTACACACCAAATGCTAAATACGGTGTTGATATGTTAGCTATCAAAGACATCAATGTAAAAGGACTTGATAAAGACGGACAAAAAGTTGACACTAATGTATGTGCTATGATTTCAAGAGAAGGAAGTATTAACGCTGAATTTTCAGGTGATACTTACATCAGAGAAATTACAGCAGACAAAAATATCGACTTAGTAAGCCGCGGCAAGAATATGTATATCGAACATCTCGGTGAAGTTCCGACTTATGCTCAAGATTACTATGGCCCTAACGGTTCAGTAGTACCTGACAGAGTAAAAGTTACAGTTCTTGACCTTGGTACAAGCTATCCTGACAATCCGGCTGATTCAACTATCGTTATCAAAAACGGTAAAATCGACGGTGATGGTCATACAAGACCTGGCAAAGATCAAGATTTAACACTGGTTGCGGATAATGCTTATGCTGGCGGATACCACTTCCACATGGGTCTTGACAGAATGGACGGTCCTTCTTACTACGAAAAAGATAACAGCACAAACACTATTGAAAGTGTAAACGGTTCTGAAATTTCTATCAGAGCAAAAGCAGTAAGACCGGATGATGTAACTGAAATCGGTCAGGATGAAACCGATCGTAACTACTATTACGGCGGAAGCTCACAGGGCGATGATGAAAATTATGACGGTACAGATAACCCGAGCGGCGAAGATGATGACAACTTAGTTGTTCCGGAAGATGAAGATGACGAACCTGCTGATAACGACTCTGACGCAGACAGTGACGCTGATTCCGATGCTGACTCTGATACTGATACTGACACAGATACAGATACTGATACTGATAGTGATGCTGACTCTGACGCTGACAGCGATGCTGACTCTGATGCAGACAGTGATGCTGACTCTGATGCAGACAGCGATGCTGACTCTGACGCAGACAGCGATGCTGACTCTGATGCAGACAGCGATGCTGACTCTGATGCAGACAGTGATGCTGACTCTGATGCAGACAGTGACGCTGACTCTGATGCAGACAGCGATGCTGACTCTGATGCAGACAGCGATGCTGACTCTGATGCAGACAGCGATGCTGACTCTGATGCAGACAGTGATGCTGACTCTGATGCAGACAGTGACGCTGACTCTGATGCAGACAGTGATGCTGACTCTGACGCCGACAGTGACGCAGACTCTGACTCTGACTCTGATTCTGACACAGATACTGACACCGATACAGATACAGACACTGACACAGATTCAGATGATGATGCACTTACTGATGAAGGTGCCAATGCCGGTAAAAATGCTTACAAGCAGCGTGTATTCAACTATGATATAGACTCTATTGACAAACGTCAATATATGAGATTTGATATCGAAGGTAACCAGAACCCTGTTGAATTTGAAGCAACTTCTCAGGTTGAAGATATCCTCGACATCTCAAGAGGCGGTGTTTCACTCAAACAAGACGGTTCATTACAAGTTGGTGATATTGTTCCGGTTGAATTGAAATACGGTGACTTAGAAATAAAAGCTAATGTAGAAATCGTTGCAACAAGCGACATAACAGCAGGCGGCAAATTCATTGACTTAGACCTCGCAACAGCAAACAAACTTCTCTATTTAAGCATTATGTTAGAAGAAGCTAATACACCAATAGTTCAATCTCAAATGAACAACAATATCCAATAATAATCATACAATCAATGGCGGCGGATTTAATTAATCCGCCGTTTCATTGTAGATATATTAATAATGATTTCAAACAATTTTTAATTACGTAGAAAAAAAGGATGTAAAAAATCGGAATGACAGGATTTGAACCTGCGACCCCCGCGACCCGAACACGGTGCGCTACCAAGCTGCGCTACATTCCGATTGTTTTTACTCGGCAGAGTGCTACATTCCGATAAAAATCAACTAAAAATTGACACACTCTTTTAGAGCATGTCAATTATAGAACGTTTAATTTAAAAAATCAAGTCTATTATTGCAATCCTAATGCGTATTTATTACTTGCTGAAATCATATTCATTGCCGCAAATATACTTTCCTGTGTATCTATTTTGCTTGAATATCTGCTGTCAATACTTGACAATTCACGCTGGTAATCTTCCAGTTTATTCATCGCTACAGCGTCTGAGCCATACTGCTGTGCCAGTTGTTCTATCTTTTCCGATATTTTTTTACAAATATCATCAAGATTATCGCGCTCAGATACCTTTGCTCCAACATCCTCCGCCAGTTCTTTTGCTTTAGTAAGCAATGCCATGTCTGATGAGCCTGACTGCGGACGCGCTTTATCTGTTTTGGACATAGATTCAACCTGCGCAATTAAGCTTTGCGCTTCAGCCTCTGATGTTACACTTGCAGGATCAATCCCGAGTGCTTCCAGTTTTGCTTTTGTGGCTTCGCTCAACTGATTAGATGGGGTAATGTAAGCCCCGCTAATGCTCATGCCGGAGCCGATTGAACTAATTGATGACATATCCGTAATCCTTTTTATATTGACTTAAGGATTTTTTCCTCTAAGTCAATATATTTATCGGATTTTTCTACGGAAAACTTTAATTATGCTTTACATTTTTTACAAAAAGCTTATTTCATACGCGCCGTTATCTATAGTGAATTGTATCTTAAAAGTTTCACCTTTATAAGCCGGCGGAGGCGGCTGGAATTTAGGTACGCTCATCATCATATAATATATTGCGTCGTTCATTGATTTATTATTTGCATATCTGGCGAATTTGCGGTTAATGAGTTTGCCGGTGCTGTCAACGCTGAATTGTATAACACAAGTTCCGCTGCCCGAAACGCTGCCGACATTCAATTTTGATAACAAAACCTCCCGCAAAACATTTCTGTATTTTATGACTGAAGAATCGAGCGGTTGTTGTTCTGTTTTGACAACAGGTTTGGATTGTTCTTTTACAACCGGTTTTTGTACAGGTTTCTGCGTTGTTTGTGTAGTCTGCGGCTTTTGTACGGGCTTTGGCTGTTCAACTTTTTGCTCTGCCGGTTTTTGAACAACTGGCTTTTGTGTAACCGGTTTGGATACAGGTTTTGCGATTTGCTGCGGCTGTTGAACTGCAGGTGTTTCAATCCGCTTTATTATCTTTTGAATAATAACAACCGGCTCAGGCGTCGTTGTTTCCTCAGGTTCCGGTTGAGGCTCCGGCAGTACAGGATCTTTCCAGATATCGTCAATATTAGGTATATTATTTTGTTTTACAATCTTTTCAACAGGCGGCATTTTTTCTGCCGGACTGTCTGCACCGTTCGGGATTACAAACAAAATTATCAACGAAAGTATTATACAAAATGCAAAAAACAGCCACGATAGCAAAAGCCCTCTATCTTGCTCCAGCGCAGGCTTTTTAACCTCTGTATCCCAAATATCAAATGTGTTGTTGCCGCATTCGCAGTATTCAATTTTTTTATCGTAAACCGCGCCGCAGTCTTTGCATCTGTACTTCAATTACTTAACTCCTCTTTTGATTATAATCCGTTCAATCTGGAAAGTTTTATGCATTTTAGGGTTAACCTTTGCGACAACAGCCGTCAAAATGATTAGTGCAAGTATCAGTATTATAATCACGAATTTTTTCATCTGTAAATCCTTTCATAATCCGAATAATCAGAAGGTGTTGAATATCTGTCCGCGTTTGACATTGTAAAACCGCCTGTCACATTGACAATAGTTCTTTTTGTCCGTGCAGGAAATTTCAATATAGCAGTATGCTGATAACTTGTCAAAATAGGCTTTATAACCCGTTTGGCAAGCGGTGTATAGTTATTGTCATCAGACCACGTATTTATATTAGAAACATTACCGTTTTTGTCCACTGTAAAAGAAAAATTGAACGTAGTTCCATACGGCGCACTTATATTAGAATCCCGCATAACCTGATTTTGCAAGTCGCTTCGCCATTTATTCCACGCAATAATTTCTTCCTGCTCCGTAAGCGGGGTATCCTCTATCTTAACTGTTTTAACAGGTGTTTTCGGTTTTTCAACAACTTTTACGGGGGCAGTGTTTTTTTGTTCAGGCTGTGTTTTTTGCGAATTTTCAGCGTTAGAGATAACTCTTTGCAATAAATCCTGATGCTGGTTTGCCGCCGGCTGCTTTTCGACAGTTTGTGTAACTGTTTTTGTCTGCTGCGGCTGAGTTTGCACTATTTTAGGTGTGGATTGAATATGCTCTTCTATAACCTGAACAATTACTTTTTGCTGCGGTTTCTGTGTTGTTTTGACCTCCTGAACAACTGGTTCCACATTATATTTTGGGGTTTGAACAGTTGTTTTAACATTTTGTGTCTGCTCATCTTCTATTCTGTAATTCAAATCAGTAACAACAACCGGCTTGTGCATTTTAGGGTTAATTGCACAGGCAAAAGCTGTTAATAGTATGAAAAGTATTATCAGAATAGTTTTTATAGCATTCATAATTAGTCTTTATCTACTTTAGAAAGGAGTTCATCACAGGCATTTATTTCAAATTTTGTCTGGCTTAGCATAAGTGTTTCCGCAATAAGTAACGCTGTCGGAACAAGTGCGGCCACCAGACTCAAAAACATTCCCTGTAAATCCCCGCCGATTTCGGTCATAAAGTATGATACGTTCATTGCAAATTCAATAAATATAATTGCACAGGCAATGGCAAGGGCGCGATTTTTGTCTGTTTCGATTTTTCTGATCCCTTCAAGTCCGTAGATAGAAACGCCGTGTTCCATAAACTCGCTGAATCCATCCTGTTTAATTACCTGTGAGCCCTGAATTTTTTTCATTGCAAAAAACGCATTTACAAATGAGAAAAACGCAAAGATAATCAAGAAAGTAGCAAGAACAAGAAATACAGGGCTGAAACGCAAACCGGAAATTCTTATCCAGCCCGCAGCCTCAGGAAAACACATCGCAAGGGTATTAGAAACACCATACGCCAGAAACGGTGCTGTCAAAATCCCGATTACGATTTCTCCGATTGATTTTAACTGCAAATTAAACATTTTATCTCTGATATATTGGAGTTTTGTACTGCTCAAACTGTTTATGTATCTGTCAATCCACAATCTGTATTTTTTAAGCACATCTTCAAAATCTTCTCTATACTCAAATTTGTCAAGTGCAGCGGAATTTTCAGCCCCGACACTCTTGAAATACCCGCAGGATATTGCAAGAACAGCCATTATACCTGTGAAAAACAGCGACATAAAAAGTGCAAATGTAATAAAATCATTCACATTCCGGTAATAAATCAGATTTATTGCATAAATCCCGATTATGAACAGAAGTGAAAATCCTATCATAAAGTTTTGTGCAATAGGTGCGGTTTTAGACATATTTGTGTTGACTTTTCCCTGCAAAAACAGATAAACACCCTGTTTAAGCAGCAGGCAAATGCCGTAAACAAGTAATGTATATACAATCCATACCTTAATATTTGTCGGCAGATGCATATATGCGGCTGTTTCTTTAATTTGCAGCCCCATAAGGTAATTTGAAAGCCCGAAGGAAGATAAAAGTGCCGCAAAAAACATCAGAACATGTAAAAATATGCTTGTTCTTTTGGAAGATGTTAATTTCTGTTTAAGGTTTGATATAGTAAATCCGACCTGTTTAATTATTGCAACGCGGTCTTTTTCAATAATTTCTTTCTGATTTTCTATCTTAACTTTAGTTGCAGCATTAACATCTTTGCCATAAAGCCCTTTTATATCATCTTCGGTAAAATCTTCTTTGGCTATGGAAGATACTGTTTTAGCAGCGGGCTGTACATCTTCTGCCAGAAGTTTTACACTGACAAATTCATCGGAATTTGCTATCATAAGCTTACATACACTTCCGACTTCAACTTTCTGCACCGGCTGTCCGCGGAACAGAATCCTGTCATTATGGAAAGTGTTGATAATTGTACATTTATTGTTTGCTCTGTCATATTGAACTGTTAACAGGATGTCAAAATCAAAATCCAGAACAAAATCACAATTAGGGTTTGTTCCGACATTTATCATGTCTTTATCCGAAAAGACTTTTTCCTGTTTTGATGTAGAAATAACTATAGCCATAAATTATATCCTCATTTTTTAATTATCTTCCGATAGCTGTTAAGAAACTTCTTATTGCCTTGTCGCTTGTCTGTTCAGGCGCAACTATAAGATGTGTTTCGCCAAGAACAGGAGTGAGCGTTTCTTTTACAAGATCAAGTTTTGCCGGATGTGCGTTAAGAAACATCATTGAAAGATCCGGCGCATATTCAAGCACACTTTTTACATTATCCGGCAAGAGTTTCCAATCAATCTGTTTTTCTATAGCACCTTCATTTTCAAGATCGCCTATGACAACAATTGCAGGCACAAGACCGGATTTTTTCATGTTCAAGCAGTGGTTAAAAGCTTTTTTAAGTCCTTCGCCGTAAGCCGTCCCGTAATCATTTGCATCATATTGAGTGAAAGCATCCATAGCTTTTGTAATCCCGCTTCCGTTTGTCGGCGCGCCTTCATAGATTAAATAAGCGTCCTCTGACACTCTCAAAATCTTTATCTGATCCTCGGGATCCAGAATATTACAGATCTGTTTGAGTAATTTTTTCTGTTCCGGCAGCTTTTGCTGATTTGATGCTGAAGAATCTATTACAAAAACAACGCCGGCCGGTTTAAAATCATCTATTTTAATCTTTGAAAGTCCTATCCAGAGAACCTTCAAAACTATTGCAACTGCAAGGATTAATAAACCAACTGTAACTATTCTTTTATTTAATTTCATTTTTCTGTTCCTTTTTTGTCTAATATAACATATTTAATCTTTCAAATCAAATGTTAAAGAGGCTGGTAAACATTTACTTTAACCGGCTGGGTCAGAATTAACTGTAACGGAGTATCAGCCTGAATATTCGCATCCTGCCCGCGCTGTGCAGCCCCTCTAAGCGCGCCTGTAGCCGCCCCTATACCGCCAAAGACAGCCATATTCCGTCCGAAATTTTCTCCTCCTGAAAACGCAACTCCCAGAAGTCCTGCAAGAATACCGATACCGGCGCCTATAAGAACATCACGCGTCATATTTTTAGCACGTTCGCTCTCACTCTCAAGACTTATCGGCTGTGTTGCAATGTCATAAGTGGTGCCATCCGGTGTCATAATTCTGTTGAATGTTATTTCTAACCCACCGCCGCCATAAGCATATCCTGCCGCATTAACATCTGTTACAACTCCATAAACAAGACTTCCAGCAGGCGCAATAAGATTTCCCATATATTGCCAGTCCTCGGAAAGTGCGGCCGTTATATTATCATTCACATCAAGGCTCCCTGAACTTACACCGGATTGCAGTCTAATATTTAATACATTACCTTCAGGAACTGTTACAACGTATCCTTGATAAACCGGCTGTTTAGTGCCTTGTATCTCAGGCAGGACATAATTTTTACGTTCAAATTCCATTTCTACAGGCTGCTCTGTATTTTTATCCTGTTTCCCTTTTATAATATGGCGTTCCTGTTTAATCTGCATTTTATGAGCCGGATCTTCGGTATTATTTACAGGAGTTGCAGGGGTGGTTTTGTGTGTGCGGTCAAATTCGGCCTGTGCCTCATCAGAAAAATCGTAATCCGTAAATATATCAGCCGCATAAGAAATTTGCGCCAACCCTAACAATAAACAGAATAAACAAGTTAAAAATTTTTTCATATTGACCTGCTATTTAATAAAATTTTATATTAAAATCAATATTTTTTCAATTTTTTGTTACTTTATTGCTACAATAAGTAAATCATGTTATAATTTATACGAAATTAACACTGTAAATGTTCATTTTGAGAGGATAAACAATGGAAAAGATTATTGAAATTCTGGCAGTTGCAATCGGCGCATATTTAATCGGTTCAATACCGACCGGATATATTATAGTAAAAGCATTCAAGAATGAAGACATAAGAAAAATCGGTTCCGGCTCAACCGGTGCTACAAACGTAAAAAGAGTAATGGGTAAAAAATGGTTCTTCATTACACTTTTGCTGGATGCTTTTAAGGGGGCTTTGCCGGTTATACTTGCGGCAATATTTGCGAAAAGTTTTACCGCAATAGGTTTATTGCCTGTAATTGCGGCTGTTGCAGTTATTCTGGGACACAGTAAATCAATATTTTTAAACTTTACAGGCGGGAAATCAGTTGCATCAGGTGTGGGCACAATCCTTGCATTGAACTGGCAGGTAGGATTAATCATTGCGGCTATTTGGGGTGTGATTACTTATTTTTCAAAATATGTTTCGCTCGGGTCAATTATTGCGCTTGCGATATCACCGTTTCTTATGTACTTTTTAGATGGCAGACTGGCTTATGTTGCATACTGTCTGCTCGGAGCGATTTATATCATTTATCTGCACCGCGAAAACATCGGACGGCTTTTGCGCGGCGAAGAAAATAAGGTCAGATAATTAAACATCCACCCTGCATTCAATTTTATTATATTCAAGTGTAATGATTTAATTTTGTTACGAAATCAAATCATTATACTTGATTTTTGTAACAAAATCAAGTATAATAAAAATATAAGGAAATCCTACATGACAAACGAACAATTGTTTACCGCAGAATACACAGATGAAGCACTGGAACAATTAAATGCATTAAAAAATGAAGAATTTGAAAAAATAACCAAGGCCATTTATATATTTGAACATGTAGGGAAAAAATACAAAAACATTAATGATCTAGGAAATGGTTTATTTGAATTGAAACCGGACAATGTAAGAGCCTATTTTAGATATGCTAAAAATAAAATTATAATTATTGGTCTTATAGTATTAAAAAAAACGCAAAAAGCACCATCTCGATATATAAAACAAGCTAATAAAAATATTGAAAAATATATACAAGAAAATAAGGAGTTACATCAATGAGAAATAAAATATCAACAAAAGATTTAATTAAAAAAAGATTTTCTGAAGAAAAAGCGCAAGAAATTCTTTCTCAGGCAGATGAAGAAATCAACGAAATTAAATGGGGAGGAAAGCGTGTCGGAGCAGGTAGAAAACCTAAAGGTGAATTATTACTATTTAATAGACGTTTAACCGAAAAGGAAAATCGTTTTATAGATTACGCACGCGCGCATAATATCAATTATGACGACTTAATGCAAGGATAACTATAACTAAAAGTCAATAACAACTTTATCATAAAATCGGATTTTTGTATAAAAACGACAACGGCCTGAAACCTGCATGTAGTGCGGGTTGGGCCAGTTGGCTATCCATGTTTTCGTCTACATGAAAACATCTACATGTTTTCGTGGACTTGCGGAGGGTTTTCACATCTGTAATAATATTAAGGTTATACATTATTACAAAAGGAGACTTTTATGAAAACTGATTTAAAAAACAGAATAGCTGACTTGCTAAATAAAAACAACACAGAGGAAATAGACAGTATTTGCACGGAACTTCGTGAAGAACAGCGTAATTTAACAGAGCAACTGGACAAATTAACAGAATTCGGACAGCGCGAATATGTTTTTAGACGCCATAATCAGATAGAAACACTTGGCAAATCTCTTTACAGATTCAAACAGCTAAGTGAAAACGGATTGAGTAAAGAAGCATATCAAGAAGCACAAAATATTAGTCGTTTGCTGTCAGAATTTGCAGGAACAGTTGTGTATAAATGGGTAGCAGAACCGAATGCCTGTGACAGATGCCGTTCATTAAATGGTATGACTTATTATTCGCCTGACGATATTCCAGAAAAACCACACCCGAATTGTAAATGCCGGCTTGAAATAACCACGCAAAATGCATCTCAAACATTTTATGTAAATGCAAGTGTTTATGAAGATAAAACGCAGGAAACAAGAGAAGAAATAAATGAAATGAAAATCGAGATAGAAAAACTTGAACAAAAGGCGGAAGAAAATCTGAAAGAGGTAGAAAAGCAAGAAAAATTGATAAAAGATATCGAAAATAAGATTGATGTCAACACACTCCCGCCCGAAGAAAAAAGACAGTTTGACGAAGTGAAAAGAGCAACCATTGCTCATAAAGAAAATATATTAAAGATAAAAAAACAAAATAATATATTTTTTAATATAATAGATGATGTAATTACTACCAAAAATTATTATAAGCGTTCTATTCAAGATGGTATTAAATCTTTATTTAAAGATTGTCAATATAAAGCAGAACAATATTTAATACATAAGGCTCCAAAATATCAAATTGATATATTGGGTCACTTATATTCTATAAAAACAGATATGCCTGAAGCTTGGCAAGCTTATAAAATTGCATCAATAAATTATAAAAATAATACAGAATATTTACAAAAAAATGCTAATGTTTATGACACGATAAAAAACATAAATGACGAAAAACTGGAAAAAGAAATACAAGAGCGTTTATTTACATAAACCCAAAAAACGGATTGTAAGGTCGTTGTCTTTAAACCGGACAGTTCTATGGCACATGCTGTTATGAATGATTTAGATTTCATAGCTTTTTTAAGAGATAACATATATGAAATAAAGAAAAATAGAACTATTCCGAATAAAAAAATAGAATTTACACAAGGGGATATGTACAATGTACTACATGGTGCAATGGTGAAAGACGTAAAGTTGCATGATGATAATACATTAACAATGAGAATAGAAGATTTATATAATTTTAACCCAAACCGGACAAGTGCACGTGGTCAGATTGGTGAGCGATTACAAAACACAGGAGAATTAGAAAATTATTATATAATAATAAAAATAAAAATAAAAATGTTTTAAAAAAGCTTGACAAATAAAATTTTTAATAATATATTTGTTGTATGGATTTATTTTTAAAACGAGCAGAAAAAATATTTTTTATAGTCATAAATTTGGTATTTAGTTCAGCCTTTATTCAGATGGAGTCGATATCTAACTTTGGTCTGTTCATTTTATGGACTTTCTTTCAAGTAACTTATAAAGATTTTGCAAATTCCGGAAATGACATAGAGTTACTATTTTGGGGATTTCTTTTTTGGCTGTTGTTTATGATTGTAAAACTATGCATGTTTCCAATGTTGTACGGATTGCCTCTAAAAAGAATACATGCATTTTTTGATAAATTTCTGGAAGATAAGCGATATACCCTAAAGGTATTATTAAGTGCATTAATTTTTGATCAGATAGTTTGTCAAGTGCATGTAATATTAGCAAGTTTGAATTTTGATAATTTTGATGAATTTGTAAATCAATTATTTCACGGAAACTTATTAAGCGAATATGAGTTCAATTTCAGTTATGTTTTCGCATTAACCTGTTTATTCGGCGGAGTTTTTATTTGTTATTTATCTTTCTTTATATTTGAAAAAATAAAAAGAAAACTTTTAAAAAAACGAAACCTTTGCAAAGGATAAAGTAAATTATATGAAAAGTAGACATTTTCAACAAAAGATTTTATTAAGTGTATTGATGTTAGATATTTTAGCTCTTTGTATATATACGAGAAATAATACCGTTTTATATTTTTCTGGGCGGAGGCGCTTTGCCTTGTTACCTTGCTTTACTATGTTCCAAAACCATTAAACGGAAAAATAAATAAAATGCATAACTTTATTTATATAACAACAACCTTAATCTCAATATACATCTGGACAACCGGAAAAGGTTATTTATTCTTGCCGTTTGTAATATTGGTCTGTGTTTTATATTTTTTCTATTGTTTAACTATGATTTTTTATTGTATTTGCAAGCAAAATTGTGATACTATGCCATTGCTGCCGTATATTGTTCTTACAATTTTATTGATATTTCAGTGTTTTACGCAGTTAGGTATGAATATGCTGCGTTTACTGCCATGGATCCTTTTACCAGTAGTTGTAGCATTAATACTTAAATGGATATTCGCAAAAATAAAATTAAATACAATATTCTCAAATATTTTTATGGCTATATGCGGAATATTAGCGGTTATTTATTTTTTTATATTTAGCTTTATTGCTGCATATATGCCGTCAGCAAAATTAGTGCCGCGTTTTTTGTATGTTCCGGAAATACAGCGGCTGAAAAAGGAAAATGCCGGATACTCTGTTTTTCCGTCCGGAGTGCCACGCAAAATAAAGAAATATCGTTTTGAACAAGAAAGCGCTTTTGACGGCTATAATACTAATTATTTAAGGTTTCAGACAAATAAAGAATATGTGGATAAAATTAGACAAGAATATAAAAATCGCTGTCAGGAAATTACAACAAATCGAGAGTTACTTGATAATTATCAAAATGTCTATATAACAGGACTTGATAATGAACAGATTTGTATAACTCACAAAAATACAGAACAAGAGCCATATACATCCGGCATTGTGTTTGGGAAAGATACGTTATATTTCTTTTGCTCAAACTATTAAATATATTGACAAATTGTAAAAATTTAACTTTATAGGAGATTTTTATTTCTATTAATAAAAATAGTATTAAAAAAATTATGAGAACACAATTGAAGAAGTCAGAAATTATATTTTTAATATTAATACATATTTTTTATGCATTATTTCTAATGTTGATGCCGTTAGTTTTTTTCCTATGCTATTATATCACCACAAATTCGTTTAACGTAGATTTTTTGTTTGATGAAAAACCGGCATTGTTACTATTTTGTGTTCTCTGGTTTATATTGGTGTGTATAAAATTTATGAGTTTGCCATTAATTTATAAACTGAAAAAATTTTTTCCTGTAATGCATGTGATTTTAAATAAAATTATGTCAGACAAAAGTTATGCAAGAAAATATTTAATATTGATAGCTGTAATAGATATACTGCCGTTTGCTTTTATTGGACTTCTGGATACGATTATCCTAAAAGATTTTGTGAAGTGTATGTTGGCAAATTTACTTTCGTATCCGATAAGTGTTTTACTGGGCGGCGGCGCTTTGCCTTGCTATCTTGTATTTTTATGTTTTAATAAAATAAAAAAGAAAACATAAAACTATATATATAACTACACAAATACATACAGTTATAAGCAACAAAATTGACTAAATTACTGTACCTATTAATGTTACATAGTTTTTTATTTATTCCGTACAAATTCAATGTGATAATCCAGTATTGTTAATATATCCTGCACTTCTTCAAATTTAATAGTTTTGCGGCGAAGCTTGTTCGTGATGTTGTTGCCGATGTATTTTTTACCTGTTGTTTGTGTCAGAGACTCACATACTTTTTTTAAAGTAGTGCCATTTTTTGCTATCAAACTTTTTAATTCGTTTCTAATGTCCATTTTATAATTATACGGATAGTTGACAAAAGTTACTAATTATGATATTAACAAACTATAATACAACATTTATTTTAATATAGTTTGAAATATTGGAGGAATACAATATGTCTGAAAAAGGAGCGTTCACTCTTGCGGAAGTCCTGATAACGCTGGCGGTTATCGGCATTGTTGCCGCGTTAACCCTTCCGGGTCTCATCCAGAACCACAATGAAAAAGCATGGTCTACGGCAAAAGACCTATGGGAGAAAAAATTAACTGAAACCGTCCGTAGAATGAACGTAGACGGCGTCATGACAGGTCATGATTCTACAGAGGATTTCATGAACACTTTCAAAAACTACATGAAAGTTATTAAAACCTGTGACAAGGATGACATTAACAAATGTTATTCACCTAAAATCGTTACAACAGGTAAAGACGATGCGCCTCTTGACATAGAAACAGAAACTCTAACTTCCGCAAGCAGCATGGGCTTAAAGGAATGAAGACAAATACAAATACCATGAGTTTTGTTGTAGCGGACGGAACAACAGTAATTATGGCATACCAGAAAGAATGCCCTTATGCTGATCCAATAGAGGATCAAGGTTCACAAGTAAGCTGCATGGCATATATGGTAGATGTAAACGGTAAGAAAGGCCCGAATAGAGTTGGAAAAGATATTCAGTTATCTTCAGGCGTAGCCTTTTCTACTTGCGACAACCCGATTGGCGACATGTGCTTTAGCACAGATTTCCAACCAACAGCAATCGACACTTGCAGTGATACAACATGGGATGATAACCTAACAGCAAATTCATACTGCTCAACTAATTACTGGGCAGGAGCAATAAAAGCATGTAAAGATAAAGGCATGGAATTACCGACGAGAGCCCAATTGGCACTATTAGCAAGCAATCTTTACGTAGATAGCAGCGGCAATGAAGTAGAGATAGCATACAACGAAGACAAAAGTAACTTAAAAGTAAAGGACGAATACAAAGATAACCCTCCACTTACTCTTGGCTACAACTACTGGTCCAGTGAGGAGGCCAATGCGAATAACGCGTACGGCCGGTACTTCTACACTTCCGCCACGAACGGCACTGACTATTACTGGGACTACAAGCGCAACAGCCGCCGCCGCGCTATATGTGTTTCGAACTAAGGGCTAGGCCCTTAGTTCGAAGGGAATAAGGAAATAAGGGAATAGGGGAATAAGTTCGTTTGAATTAGTCCCCTTTCCGATTTTCCTAGTCCCGTTTTTTCAATTGGCTGGATTGCTTCGCCAAAAGGCTCGCAATGACACATAATTAGGCTATGTGAGCATATCACGTTGACTAATAATTGATAACTCTTATTCCCTTATTTCCTTAATCCCTTATTCCCCTAAAAACATGTTTGTGAGATTCCCCACGTTGCCTTATTTTTTGTAAAGAACTTATTCCCTTATTTCCTTAATCCCTTATTCCCCTAAAAACAGGCAATGCATAAATCTTGCGCTGCCTATTCCATAATCTCTTTAATTTTCTTAACATAAGCCGTATTTTTCTAAAGTTTCTTCAAAAAAAAGCCGTCTTTCCTATTATAGTGTAGTGGAGAATTATCATGGCTTTATTTGGTATAAACGGCAATTCCAAAGGTAAAACAACCGAAAAACAAAAAAATGTTCACACAGTTGCAAAAAAAGAAACACTGTATTCTATTTCTAAAAAATATGGTATTTCCGTTGATGAATTAAGAGAATATAACGGTATAGGAAAAGATAATGCGATAAATACAGGTCAAACACTTCGCATTCCGCCGCGAAAAGGCGACAGCAGCGTTAGCGTCATGCCAAAACCCAAACCTGAGACTAAACCGGATAATGAATACACAATATTGCCTGACGAAGATGCGGAATATGAGGTGCCGCAAGAGGTTACGAAGTCGCCTAAAGAAATCGCTCAAAGATTAAAAAAACTCGCAAACAAAGTCGCAGCGGTTGGAAAAAATGATTTCACCGAAACATTGATGCAAATCAATAAAGATAATGTTGTGGATGTCATAAAAAGTTATGATAATATTTCTAAAAACGAATCACTTATAGAAATGATTTGTGATGAATGGGGCAGCAGTGATGAAGATAGAAAAGCCGCTGTTAATCATATTATGGATACCCTGTCCGAAAAAGTCGGTAAAAAAATCGCAACCGATGAAGTCAGAAACGAATTTACAACCGAATTAAATAATCAATTTGATTCATGGGGCTGGGTTTCTACAAAAAAACTGGATAAAATCATCAACAATGTTATATCTGATTATGAAGATACGCATGCAAAAGAAGTTCAAGCCGCAAAAGACAAACGTACAGTTCGCATAGGCAACAAAAAAACAACAAGCGGCCGTCTTAGATTAGATGCAGACAGTACAGCATTACGGGAAGACAGACCGGACGGCCGCCCTGATCCTGTTCTGGATAAAAACGGCCGTATTACCGCTAATATTAAAACCTACAACCCTATCGGACATGGCGATTTGAGCGGCAAAACAATTATTATTAACGCAGGTCACGGCGGATATAACCCGAACAACGGATTTTTTGATGCCGGAAGTGCAAATACCGACAACAAAGGTAATATGGTTGAAGAATGGAGCACGAATGACGCTCTTGTTAAAAAACTTATTCCGCTGCTTTCGCTCAACGGTGCAAAAGTTATTTATATGAATGGCTCGGCCATAAATATTATGAATGCTAAAGAAAAATACAATGCAGATATGTTTGTAAGTATTCACTGTGACAGCGCAAGTAACGATGAGGCAAGCGGTCAAAGAGTTATTTACCGCGACAATAACAAAAATAATTCGCGTCTTGCGCAGCTTATAGAGAAAAACCTTGAAAAAAATCCGGATATTGATAAGGAAACTTGCATCACCAAACAGGATGATCGCGGACTCGGGGTCTTGAAATCTTCTCCATCCATTCCGTCTGTTCTTATTGAAACAGGATTTTTGTCCAATGAAGACGATATACAAAAACTTCAGGATGAAGGCTTTCAATATGTTTTCGCCTCAAATCTTGCAAAAGGTATTTCAGATTACTTTAAAACCTCATCTGATACAGAATCAAATTCTATAAAAACAGCAGCCGCAAGGCCGAAAGTAAAATCTAAAAGACAGGATAAAAATCCGCATACCATAGCGCCGCAAACCCATACTGTTCAAAAAGGCGAAACTTTATACAGTCTTGAGCGCAAATACGGTTTACGCGCCGGCGAACTCGCAAGTATTAACGGGTTTGATACAAATAAAGGGCTAAGTATCGGACAAAAAATAAAAATCCCTGAAAGGTTTAAAACCGGAAACCCTCAAAATTCAGCAGATGTGGCCAAACTCTTAGGGTTTAGCAAACAGTTTGTTGAAGATTTAAAAGACTTTGAAGGTAAAGAAGATGTTCATAAAGTCTTTTATGACAAAGTTGGGAACGCTACAATCGGCTACGGTCATTTAATAAACACTAATTTTGAGAAAAAATATTACAAAAATCGTAAACTTAGTGACGCGGAAGTATACAATCTCCTTGCACAGGATTTGTTAAAAGCAGAGAATGCAATACGCCAATCTATTGGCTCAGATATATACGAAGATCTTTCGCAAAAACAGAAACAGGCACTTGTTGACTTTGTTTTCAGCCGAGGTGCAGGAACATTTAACAGTGATGCGTGTGAAGATTTGCGAGACGCTCTAATCGACGGTGATATGGATGTTGCCGCTGCAAATATAACTTACAACCGCTCAATAAAATCCGGTGAAGTTATGAACGGGCTTACCAAACGCAGACTGTATGAAATGGCAATGTTTGCAGGAAACAACAAATCTGATATCGTACTTGATTCCGCACGGGAGTTGTTTGAAGAAGGACTTAAATCCGCTAAAAAAGAAAAATTAAATCAGGGTACAATTGACGCTTACAAAAAAGATGTAAATGAATGGTTTGACGGCGAAATACTGTAAAAGTTTAAAGTACAGTTACAATCTTACCGACGACTTCACCATGCAGTGTTTGTATCTCATGTGAAATATCAATGTCAGCCCAGTGCAGGTTTTTAAGAGTATCAAGTGTAACTATTTCTCTGGCTTTCATATCGCAATCAGAAACCTTTACAACAAGAGCCTCTTCTTTTTCAAGATTAACAACAATGCACAAGCCGCCTGCCCCGACTTTTGCAATTAAATTTTCGGAATTTTCTATTATCTTTGTGTCTAGCCGGTTTTCCCCGCCAATAATGTATGGATGATTTAAAAAAGCGTTTTTGATTTTTTCATATTTAGGATCAGTAAAAAGATTTAAATATCCGGTAAGCATATTTTTTAAAGGCATTGACATAATCGGAACACCGCAGCCATCTTTTGTCAGCGGATATTCTTTTTTAACTTCGCAAAGTTCGTTAATTTTTTCTTTAATAGCGATTTGCAGCGGATGTTCAGGCTCATCGTAAGTCTGCAAGCCCCAGTTTTTCATTTTGCAAATAGCAAGCATCATTATGTGTTTTCCCACACAGTTGTTGTGAAAAATTGTTTCTCGCGTATTTGTCAGAAGTAATTTTTCCTGTTCTTTGTGCGATATAGGTTTATGAAACCCGCATTTGAGATAACTTTCATCAAGTCCGATTTTTTCAAGAAATTTCTTTGCTGTATTTACATGTAATTCTTCTCCGGCATGAGAAGCACAGCAGAGCGCTATCTCTTCTGAAGTAAGATCAAAATATTTATCAACTCCGTAATCAATAACCAGACTTGCCTGCAGCGGTTTTGCGCAGGAACGCAGATAGAACGGTACATCTTTAGAATCCCCGTGGCTGTCTATAATACGTTTTTTGTCAGAAACCATAAGATAGCCGTAATGTTCCTGTTCGACAAGTCCGTCGCGAATATATTTAATCAAAATCTCTGCTGCCATTTTTCATTAATCCTGATAATTGTGATAACTTTTGTTTTAATTGCGCGTTTTCTGCCTTCAAAACTTCTATCTCCCTGTCTACTGTCACAGGTGCTGCACATTCACATTTCGGTGTGATGTTATAATCCAGTACAAAACGTGTTTGCGCCTCTTCTTTAAGCATAAGAGCCGAAATTGCATCGTTGTATGAAATATAACCTAAATCTGCAAGAATTTTTGCAAACTTTTTATCAGAATTTTTTGCGATTTCGCAGGCTTTATCCAGCTGAGCCTGATTAATGCTGCCTTTATGCAAAAAATATTCCCCAATTCTAAATTTTCCTGCAATAAATCCGCTCATCGCAGAAATTTCTTTTGAATCCGGCATGGTGACAAATTTTTGTTCTGCACAAAATTCAAAATATTTTGCAACTTCTTCCATTGACCAAAAGTTGGTTAATGCAATATCCAGCATTGAAAAATCGTTTTCACAGTACTCTAAAAAATTATAAATATTACTGTCAAAGCCGCATTTTTTATCGGTTAATTCAGTTTTACCGGCAAATGTAATTGTCGGACAGTACATAGAGAAACTGTTTTCGCATATTGTGTTGAAATTATGTTTTTCTAAATCACGTTTAAGTTTTACAAAGATTACCTGTTTAACCCAGAGCGGGAAACCGTATAACTTTTCTAAAAATATATTAAGGATGTTTTTTCGCACAATAACCTCTCTCAGATAATATTTTTAACATATATAAAATAAATATTCAAGTCCGTTTGTACTAACTATAAGAGCATACAACAACCCGCACTAAATTTAGCGCGGGCTGTTGTATTATTTCTGGTTTATTTCGCTGTAACAGCAAGTTTTTCACCTAATTTATATTGTTTTGAAAGATTTGAATACGGGTTGCCAAAATGATACTGCTGATTATACATTACCCTGCGTTTTGGCATGTTGTGTCCCGTAAACGAAACCGGATTTTTAGGATCATAATAAAGGTTCAACGTTGTATCGTAAAGTTCAATACTTGCTTCGTGTTCGTTGCCTTCATTGTCTTTTACAAAATGTTTGATAAAGTACAATCCATCCCTTGAGCGGCAAACTTTATAAATACTTTTATCGTTTTCATCAGCATTTTTAAAGATTACTGCATCACCGTAGAAATTACCGTCATCACCTTGTTGAGCTGCGCGCAGACCTTTTGGCAAACCTAATTTATCAGAGTCTTTAACCTGATAAAGGTCAATAGAATTTAGATACAATCTTGTCGGATTATAGTCTGCTTTGTGATAACGTTCAATACCGGCTGTATTAAATAATGATAATACCATTGCTCCGTCTGTATTGTGATGCAATAACGCTGTTACCGGATGGGTATTACCATTTTGATAATATCCTTTCTGGATATCCAGAGTAAATGGTGTACCATCATTCAAAGCGCGTAACTCATTGCGTGAACGTGTTCCCATAACTTTTGCATATTCTTTTTCATAATTTGCCACAAATTTTTGATAAGATTTATGTTCCGGATCAGTCCACTCATGATGCAAATATGAACGGTTATCCAATGTTATATTTTTGGATTTAAATTCAAAACCTGTTGAATTTAAGTCGTCACCGGCATAAAGTGTAGGATTACCCGGCAGAGCAACAAGCATTTTTAACATTGCAAGAAGTTTTTTATTTGCAGGTTCAAGTATTTGTTTAAATACCTTATCAGAGAGTGTTTTCTTGTCTTTATCATTAAGTTTTAAGCCGTGCTGTTCTGCCTGACGGAGAACAACATCTATAGTAACATCAAAAGGCTTAAATCCGAATGCGTCTGCTTCAAAATTTTTGCCTTCAAATTTACCGTTTGCAAGGTCAGAAATAGCATTATTTACTGCTTCAGATATTTTATCGTAATTTTCCTGATTAATCTGGTTATCATCACGCATTGTATCTAATACTTTGCTAAAACCGTCACGGACAGCGTATGCCATTGCAATATTTTTAGAACTTATTGTCGTAATTTCATATTTTTTAAATCTATCAAAATCATCATAATTAATATCATTAGAGAAGTTATTTCTTATAATTTTATACGCATCAAGTTCATGATTTTTCAGGCTAAAGAACATATTCATATCAAGCGCCATACAATGTAGTGCGCGCGGTTTATCGTGGTTGCCTATAAATGTGTATGAATAAATTAATGACTGTAATGGTGCTGACTGCAAGAAATTATCTTTGCCAACGAGTTTGGTAAACAGCAATTTATCCATCCTGTTGTCGTTATTGTCAGAAGTCTTACCGGTCTCAAAGTCCTGTGCAAACATTTCCGGCAGCGGGCTAAAGAAGTATCTGTAGTTTGCCATTGCGGTCATTCTGGTTTCTCGCAGGAATTTGGCAACCAGATCAGAATTATTCTGATTGTCATCATCAATGTGATTAAATCTTTGAGAATATTCACCCTCACCGGCAGCATATAATGTTGCTTCGTCAGTAATTTCTGCTGCCGTATAAGCGTTTTCATTACCTTTCAGAACGCCTTTGGTGAAATTTTTCCAGAATTTAATTACCTGATCCCAGGTGTATTCAAAATCAGTGTTGCCTTTGCGGATAGCTTCAACATCACCGATATCTTTTGTTGCGTCAATACGCCAGTCCAAACCGGATTGGGTTCTGTCAACAATTGCTTCGGCCAGTGCAAAGCTGTTTCTATCAGTACCTTTCAGCGACTTTTTCAATGCTTCAACCAGTTCTGCTTTTGCTTTTTTGTTTTTATTAAGATGATTAATACCGCTTTTTAATTTATTAATTAAACATTTTGCTTCATCTTCCGGACTACTTGCAATAATTCCAAGTTCTTCCAGTGAAGTTGATTTTAGTTTTTCATAGTCATAAGAAATGTCGCCGTTATCATTTACTTTAACCTTTGCATCAGGGAACAGACCTTTAATAACCGCATATTTTGCTATTTCTGCAGTTAAGGTCGGCAGAACAAATTTTCCGTATTCGGTTGCATTAGGGAAAGAAATGATTTTCTGATTGTCTTTTTGCTCTTTGTCTAATTGTTCAAGAACATTTTTTGCGAAATTAGACATCTCTTTTTCGTATAAAGCATTGGTTTTCTGATACAATTCAAGGTATTCCGGCTGAACCTGCGGGTTGCTGCGTTTATACAGTTCGTATCTTGTTTTGCCCAGAAATTCCTCTGAGGTTGCATATTTAGACATATACGGAGATGCAAATACTGCTGTTATACTGTCTCCGAGTTCTATTGAATCCAGCGGGACTTCCATAAGGCTTGCCAGTACAATATTGTCAAATTTGTCGTTATAAACATTATTTTTTAATTTATATTGACGATTCAGGATATTAGTTACAACATCTTTTGAGATATTGTTCTTTAATTTTTTCGGGAATACACCTTCATCTATTTTATTAAGAATCTGACTATACACTTTCTGCGGATTATCAGCTTCTATATTTTTGAGGTTTTGCGCTACATGCATATTTAATATCTGACTTGTTTTCTTTGTCCAGTATTCACCGGATTTAATCGCATAATCCTGAACTTCATAGTTTTTATGCTTCATATTGTTTATGAAAGCAGGCAGTTTTTCATACGGAAGGTTGCCTAACTCTTTTGTATCTGTATTTGAATATACATAGTTAAGTTTTGCAATGTCAGCGTTTGCATCCCATGTTTCAAATCCACATTCAAATTTATCTTCAAGTTCGAAATTCTCAAATTTTGTTAAAAATCTTGCCCCTTGCGGTGTATCAATAAATATACGTTTGTTCTGAGGCGCACGGGAGTTAAATTGATTAAGCTCTTTGATACTGTTGTCATAAGTATCAGGATTAATCTCAAAGCTGTAAGGTACAACTGTATCGTTGTGTGTGCTGATTTCCAGAGGATTATCAGTGCTTATTTTATCGTAAGATTTAATTAATTTTTGCGAATCTAATTTATCAGGATCAACAAGACGGGTATCATAAACCTGTATATAAGTCGGTTTATTAGATTCATAAGTAGATAACACTCTTGAACGTTTTATTGAACCGTCAGGATTCTGTGTGTATTCATATTTAGGGTTAACTACTCTGTGACCGATAAAGTATTTATTTTTAGAGAAAACACCTAAGGTCAGAGGGCTGTCTTTAAGTCCTGAAATTCTGAACCAGTTGAAGTAAGGAGATTTATCGCCCCATTTTAATACGTGTTTAAAGTGAACACCTTCAAGCCCTTCGTTAACAAATGCACCGTCTGATACAAAGTTCAAACCTTTTGCGAACATGGCTTTTTGCAATGAGCGATAGTTGTCTATATTGCCGAGAGCCTGAGCCATCTGCATGCAGTTTTTGTTCCAGTAAGCATGCCCTGAAAGACTGTCATCTGTAAATATAGGTGTCGAAATTATTCTGGAATATTCGTTGAATTTTCCTTCTTTAACATCTTTTTCAATACCTGCAAGACTGCCGCCGATTTTGTTTGCAAAGCTGCGGGTTGATTTAAAAACTCTATCCATATCCTGACGAGGTATTATAGTTCCGTCATCATCATACACAAATCCTGCATTATAAGTATCCGGAACAACAAGTTTCATAGCGCCGCCGTGTGAGTTGTTTGAAGATGGTGTATAAATATTAAAACGCTGATGTCCGCCGCTGCCCTGATACACAACAGTACCTGCTTCAATCTGATAATCCGCCAGATCGTAATTTTCAGGATCTGTTCCCTTTGGCAAGAGTTTATAGTGATACGCAAAATCTTCGTTGTTTGAAATCTGATAGCTTTTTGCAAGATTAATTTTGTTTGAGCCGGTCGTTAATTTATAATATTTGTTTCCGGTTTTTAAATTTTTATAAGGTTCTTCATCAACGATAAAATTTTTATATTCATCAGTTGAAACAGGATAAATTTCCAGATAACAGTCAAATTGTTTATCATCAAACGGAAATGAAAACTCATATTCTTTAAAACCGGTATCTGATTTAACAGGTTGTATCCCTGCAAAATTTACGTTTTTTGTACCCAAATGTTGATTTAAATTAACCTTCACGATAGAGCTCCTTATTACTCTAGTTATAACCCAAGTAAAGATTATTTTTTGCCATGTTATATACATTTATTAAGAAATTTTTACATATCATGTTTTGGAAATTTCAGTGCATATAATTGATAATGTAAAACAAACCAAAGGAGAATTTTTAATGCTGATGACAGAAATGAAATGCGATATTAAAGATATTAATCTGGCAGAACAAGGCAAAAATCAGATTGAATGGGCATTTAAAGATATGCCTGTTTTACGCCGGATAGAAGAAAGATTTATAAAAGAACAACCATTCAAAGGATTACGTTTATCAGCTTGCTCACATGTTACCAAAGAAACAGCAGCTTTGTGTATTGTGATGAAGGCAGGCGGAGCGGATGCAGTGCTTGCTGCCTCAAATCCGTTATCAACTCAGGATGATGTTGCGGCTGCACTTGTTAAATATTATGGTATTCCTGTTTTTGCAATAGCAGGCGAAAGTGTTGAAACTTACAAATCTCACATTGAACAGGCAATAGCTCATAAACCGCATTTGATTATTGAAGACGGATGCGATCTTGTTTCAACATTACACAAAGAATATCCGGAAATTGCCGCAAATGTTATCGGCTCTACAGAAGAAACCACAACCGGTATTATAAGATTGCAGGCAATGGAAAAAGAAGGCAAATTAATGTTTCCGGCAGTGGGCGTAAATACAAGTTTGACTAAACATCTTTACGATAACAGATACGGAACAGGCCAGAGTTCAATGGATGGAATTCTGCGTGCCGCAAATATCCTCATTGCAGGTAAAACAGTTGTTATTTCAGGTTACGGCTGGTGCGGCAAAGGCTGTGCAATGAGAGCAAAAGCGCTCGGGGCTAACGTTATTGTCTGCGAAGTTGACCCGTTAAAAGCTCTGGAAGCTGTTATGGAAGGCTATAGAGTTATGCCTATTGCAAAAGCAGCAAAAGAAGGCGATATTTTTCTGACAGTAACAGGCGACAAACATGTTGTAGATGTTCAGCATTTATTAGAAATGAAAAACGGCGCATTTGTTGCTAATGCAGGTCACTTTGACTGGGAAGTTAATGTAGCCGGATTAAAAGAATACACAACAGAAATTAAGCAAATCAGACCAAATCTGGAAGAATATAAATTAAGCAACGGAAAATCAATATATGTTCTTGCTCAAGGCCGGCTTGTAAATCTTGGCGCTGCAGAAGGCCATCCGGCAAGCGTTATGGATATGAGTTTTGCTAATCAGGCGCTGGGTATGGAATTTATCGTTAAAAATCAGGGTAAACTGGAAAAGAAATTACATACATTGCCGCATGATGTTGATGTAAAAATTGCAGAATTGAAATTACAGTCAATGGGTATTGAAATTGATACACTAACAGAAGAACAAAAAGAATACCTGAACAGCTGGAATATTGATTAGTTCCAATAATTAACCGAAAAAAATATACAAAACAAAAACATAGAGTCAAAAGGCTCTATGTTTTTTTGTATATAAACTTATCTAATCAACAAATCTATACTTAATTAATGCAATAATTGCAAAAATTCCGTCCCGCCATGTAATTTTTTTACCTTCTGAAAACTCACGCCCATAATAAGAAATAGGCAATTCATAAAGACGGGCATGTTTTTTTAAGATTTTCGCCGTAATTTCGGGCTCAAAATCAAATCTGTCCGAACGTATATTAATATCTTTAATAAAATCCGCCCTGAAAGCTTTATAGCATGTTTCCATATCAGTCAGGGTTGACCCGTATAAAATATTTGTCAAAAGCGAAAGAAATTTATTACCGAGAAGATGGGTAAACATAAATGAACGCGAAGGTTTGCCGCCGGTTAAACGTGACCCGTAGCATACATCAGCATGCCCTTCCAAAATCAATTTAATCAACGGGATATAATCAACCGGTTCGTATTCCAAATCCGCATCCTGTATTACTATTATATCTCCTGTCGCTTCTGTTAATCCTGTTCGTAATGCTGCACCTTTCCCTTGATTATAATTATGATATAAAACCTTATGGGGAATATCTTTATATAACTCCTTTGTGCCGTCATCCGAACAGTCATCAATAAGTATTATTTCCTTTTCCAGATTGCAAAAATCTGTCTCTTCAACCTTTTTAACCATTTGCAATAATGTATTAACTTCGTTATACACAGGTATCAGAATACTAATTTTGTTCATAACTTCCTCTAAATAATATTTTTATTTATAATCTACACCATATAGACTTTGTTTTATTCTGTGTAATATAATACAATAAAAATAAGAGTAAATAAAACTTTAAAAAAGGGTATTTGTAATGGGACAAACATTTGAAGACGTACAGGAATTAAGTAAACAGGCAAAAGAAATTATAACAACCGGAATAAATTCTCTCCGCGAAAAGAATTATCAGAAAGCAAAAGAAGAATTTACCGCTGCACAAAATCTGCTCAAGAATTCAGGTTTGAGCGGATACATTTCAATATGTTTAAGCCTTACAGGTATGTGCGGATATTTATTAGATAAAAATTCATATAAAGATTCCTTAACCCTTATAAATGACGGCGGATATATGGCAGAATATTCAAAAGAAAATTCAGCCCTAATGTTCTACCAGTACGCACTCGGAACCATAAATTTTGTAGAAGGGAACACAGATGTCGCGCTAATCCATTACAATAATGCACTGGAACTTATTGCAGAAAAAGACGAATTCAATTTTAATGATGAAATATATCTCAGACGCCGCCAGTTGAAAAGCGGGCTTGATTACACAATGCCAATGAAAAACGATCCTCTGGTTTCACTTGTAAAAATAGGACGCTCTATTACCGCTCTGACTGATATTAATGTTTTACTAAAAGTAATTGCGGAAGAAACAAAAAATGCGATACAGGCAGACAGATGCACGGTATTTATGTGGGACAAAGAGAAAGATGAACTCTGGTCAAAAGTTGCTTTAGGCATGAATGATACAGAAATCCGTTTTCCTGCTGACAAAGGGCTTGCGGGTTATGTTGTAAAAACCGGAGAATCTCTGAATATTGCCGATGCCTATAATGACCCGCGCTTCAACCCTGAAGTAGATAAAGAAACAGGCTACAGAACAAAAACTATTCTGTGTATGCCGATTAAAAATAACAATCAGGAAATAATAGGCGCGTTTCAGGTACTGAACAAAGTTAACGGAGTTTTCACCAAAAATGATGAAGATTTACTTGTTGCAATCGGCGGCAGCGCAAGCATTGCCTTAGAAAACGCCCAGTTATTTGAACAGCAGAAAGAACTTTATAAAGAACAAAAGCAATTATTCGAAAGTTTTATTGATACACTCGCAACCTCAATTGATGCACGTGACAAAATTACAGCCGGTCATTCAACAAGGGTTAAATTGTATTCAATGCTCATTGTTGATGAACTCGGTCTTGATACCAAAAATAAAGAGATTATCGAAAAAGCTGCTATTCTTCACGACATCGGCAAAATAGGTATCAGAGATTCTGTTCTGCAAAAAGAAGGCAA
Organism: Candidatus Gastranaerophilales bacterium; assembly: GCA_944326465.1. Lineage (GTDB taxonomy): Bacteria > Cyanobacteriota > Vampirovibrionia > Gastranaerophilales > Gastranaerophilaceae > CALUVH01. The sequence continues at coordinate 81,018 of CALVEB010000007.1, forward strand.
ACTTACACCTGAAGAATACAGTCATATTCAAGAGCACGTACAGATAACTCATAACATATTAGAAAAAATTAACATGTCTGAAGACTTTAAAATGATAACGGAAATAGCTTGCTCACACCACGAAAAATATGACGGTTCAGGATATTACAGACACCTAAAAGGCGAAGAAATTCCTTACGGCGGACGCATTCTTGCGGTTTCCGATGTTTTTGATGCAATAACTTCCCGCAGGCACTACCGTGACAAAATGCCTATCGGTAATGTAATTAATATATTGATAAAAGACAGCGGAACTCATTTTGATAAGAATATTGTCGATGTATTCTTGAAAATTTCGCTTGACAAAATTATCAAAGTATTCTTAACTGAAAATCATCATAGCTTTAAAGATGAGGATAGAGAAATATTAAGTCATTATAATTTAAGAGATATATACTCTTATATAAATGATGAAAATGTAACAGAAGAACAAAAACACATACTTAACCTGTTTAATTTTTATTATTCCGGGAATGGTATAAGTAATGAGGGTTAGCACTTGATAAAAAAACTGGCAGCAATAATCGCAATATCAACAATTGCAGCAGCAAACATGCCTGTTGCGGCATTTGAACTGCCTATGCAAATCCAGCCGGTTAATCCGGTTAATCAGCTTGATTTAACGCCTCAAAACCTTATCGGTATCCCGCCTAAACGCGCAACACTTTCAAAAAATGATATAAAAAATCAATATGCAATTGCATTGGACAGATTTATACAGAGCAATGTCAAATCATCATACGCAGACTTTAAAATACTGGTTGAAACAACTCCTGTTAATGACTACGCTTATATGCAAATGGCAGAACGTATGGCTGATTTAGGCTTCTTTTCCCTATCAGAGCTTTCAATATCCAAAATGCAGGATAAGGATTTGACCGAAATAGTAACTGAAGATGTTAAAAGATATTATTTTCCGTCCCAAAAACTCCAGCCTGATGATGAGATCTATCTAGGGGAAATGTATTCTAACATAATCTATAACGCCCAGAGCCGTGAAGCAACAGCAGAACTGCTAAAAAATTCAACTCTTTTGCAAACTTCGGATTATGCAAACTACATTGCAGCACTTGGATATCTAAAATCCGGCGACGTAGAAAATGCGAATATTTACATAGATAAAGCTGTTTCAATGAACAGCAAAAATCTTAACTATAAAAAATTGCAGGCAGAAATTCTCTCACAGGGTAAAAAACCTAAAGAGGCCTTGAAAATAGTTGCATATATTAAACAGCAGCCGCTGTATTCATCAGAATTTGTGCGCAAAGTTAATTCACTGGAACAATTTATACTCTATAAAACCCGGAAAAACGAAATACAAAAAAATTATCACCTCGGGTACTACTACTATTACGAAAATGAAGATACAAAAGCTGTACGCACACTACAAGGCGCATTAAGCAGCAAAAAGAAAACTAATGCAGATGTATATTCACTTTTATCACGTGTATATTTTGATATGAATGATTATGATAAAGCGCAGGATACAGCTGCAAAAGCATTAAAAATCGACAACGGTAAAACTCAAGCGCTTTCTGTACTCGGTGATCTTGCATTCAGAAACAAAGATTACAAAAGTGCCCGCGATTTTTATGAAAAAGCCGCTAAAGATAAATCCGCTCCAGATAATACTATAAAACTTGCAAAAACTTATGACCTGCTCGGGAAAAAAGAAAAAGCTATGGAAATTTTTACAAAAGTTCTGAAAGCTTACAATAATGCGTACGCAGCATACTACTACATTGCAATAAACGATAAATCCAAAGAACTTGCATATTTAAAAAAATGCGTAGCCCTGAACAACAATTTCAAAGACGGCTGGCTTGACCTTGCGCGTGTAGAAATTGAACGTCAAAACTTTGATGATGCAAAAAATTATCTTGCAACAGCAAAACATATTGACGAAAATGATTTTAGATATTATTATTATCAAGGACTCATCAGCAAAAATCAGGGATTGCAAGATGATGCAATTTTTAATTTTAAAAAGAGTTTGATATTAAATCCTGATTTCACTCCTGCCAAAGAGGAACTAAATATATGAAAATAAATATTTTAATAGTTGAAGATCATGAATTAACAAGATTCGGGCTCAAGACGACATTTGAAGGCGTAGATTATATTGACACAATATACGAAGCAGATTCTGCCGAAACCGCGCTGGACATTTTTAACAATAATCATATTGATGTTGTAATAATGGACTTAGGGCTTCCTAAAATGAACGGTATAGAAGCAACCAAGCAAATCCGCTCATCAAACAAAGATGTAAAAATCATTATTCTGACATCCCATAATGATGAAAAAGAAGTTCTTAACAGCCTTAAAGCCGGCGCAAATGCATATTGCTCAAAAGAGATTAACCCGAAACGTCTTGTCCACGTAGTTCAATCAGTAGCAGACGGCGCAGCCTGGTTTGACCCGAGCGTTGCGCATATAGTACTAAAAGCTACCTCAAATGTTCCTACAATTGATGCTGACAGCGGCAAAAAAGACTACGACTTAACAACAAGAGAAGCCCAGATTCTAAAACTTATGACAGAAGGCTACAGCAATATGGAAATTGCACAAATCCTTGTAATAAGTATAAATACAACTAAAGCACACGTTGCCAATATATTGCAAAAACTGGAAGTAGATGACCGGTTACAGGCTGCTCTCAAAGCCCTGAAAAATAAAATCGTATAAGCAAAAGAAGGAAGTACAAAAACATGACAAATGTTTTGTTGGTAGACGACAAATCTAAATATCTGAAAGATGCCCTGCCATTCTACGGATATACTGTAGAAACAGCACTGGACGGCGTTCAGGCTTTAGATATCCTGTCAAAATCTGTTAACAAATTTGACATTGTCCTGCTTGATGTTGTGATGCCTAATATGAACGGCTGGGAAACTCTTAAAGCAATCCGCAGCAATGAAAAGACAAAATATTTACCCGTAATAATGCTGACAGCCGTAAACGATGAACAAAAAGTCGTAGCCGGATTGAAATCAGGTGCTGATGATTACGTAGTTAAACCGTTCGCTCTGCCTAACCTTCTTGCAAGAATGGAAGCCGTTTTAAGACGTAGCAGCTGGAATAAAAACAAAATTCAAAACTTGAACTTTGACGCCCGCATAGAAACACCCCTGACAGAAAGAGAACAGGAAGTGCTTACAATGGTCGCCAAAGGCTCTAATAACAAAGATATCGCAGAAAAACTGTTCGTAAAAGAAGTAACAGTAAAAACTCACCTGAACAATATTTTTAGAAAACTGAAAGTAACAAGCAGAACGCAGGCAACTTTACTCGCTATGCAAATGGACTTGATAAAATAAATAATAAATTAAGGAGATATTATGATTGATTACACCAAAGAAGAATTAATCGAATTGTTGAGAAAAAACCCCGAAAGATTTAACGAATGGAAAATAGATCAGGAAGAAATTGATTTAAGCGAAGTCGATTTTTCAGGAATTGTATTAACCGAAATAGATTTCAGCAACGTAGATCTAAACTCCAGTTCTTTTGCAGACAGCAGCATCTCTCTTTCAAACTTCACCGGTGCTGATTTAACATCAACAGACTTTACACGTGCAAGAATACTGGAATGTGATTTTACTGAAAGTCTGCTTACCGGCGCTGATTGCAGTTATGCAGATATGACCTATTGCAACTTTACAGACGCAGATCTTGCCGGCTGCATTCTATCAGAAGCGAATTTAAGCAATTCCGACTTCACTGCTGCTTACAATCTGGACGCAAGCCGATTTGATAACGATACGGTCTGGCCTGATGATGAATTGCTGCCTGACGGTTTCGACGTCACCTGCCGCGATGACCTGTCATCACTGAGAGATGAAGAAGATTCAACGACAAGTGATTACTAAATTCATTTAAAGCTCCCGATAAGGGAGCTTTTTTAAACCCTCCGCATTATAAAATCTTCCCCTCGCCTTAATTCAAAATTTATGATAATATGAAGCTATGAAAAAATTTGATTTTTTAAATCAATTCAGGGATGCTGTGTTTGTTGTAAATAATCATTTTGAAATTGTTTACAGCAATAATACCTTTGAAAAAATATTCAAAAATTACCGGAAAATCAAAAAACTTTCGCATGGCATGAATTTCACCATCTGCCCTTTGAATAGTGAAAATATTGAAACCTATTCCCCGCTTTACCATGCCATAACCTCGCCTCAAAACTTTTTTGCCTGCATTTCATTTACTTTTGAAAACGGGAAAAAGAATTTTTACGATTTGACCGCCGTAAAAAAATCCAAATACACCGTAATATTTTTGACAGATGTGACCGCAAGCTTTGAACGGCAAAGCTTTCAGCAGTATAATCAGCAGCTGCAAAAACAGTACGAGAATCTCTCTGAAGAAAATGAAGGTCTTTTGAAAATAAAACAAAAAGCCCAATCGCAGGCAATAAGAATTGCTCTCATAAACAAGGTTTCCAATACAATCAGAGAATCCATGGATATCTCAACAATTCTTCAATCAACACTAAAAGAATTGTCTATTATGTTCGGGGCATATCGCGCTTACTACGCAGCCTTCAACGATAACAAATTTCATATAACCGAAGTTTACGGAGAGAGCGAAACTCTGCCGGCAAATAATACTTTTGAACTTGACTCCCAAACCCTTGAAACAATTTCACAAAAAGAAATATCCGTATCTAACTGTCTCAAAGAATATGTTAATGCCGCACCATTCAAGCAATCCATCCAGAGAATTGTTATTCCGGTTTACCACATGAACAAAATGATGGGCATTATCGTCATGCTCAACTATCAAAAACGCGAACTTAATGAAGAAATAGAAATTCTGGAAGCAATATCCGCGCAGCTTTCAAACGCAATAACAAGAGCAGAACTCTATAACAAAAATGTCCAAACAGTTAAAGAATTGACAAACACGCTTAAAGAACTAAAAGAAACACAAATACAATTAATCAACTCCGAAAAAATGGCCTCCCTCGGTCAGTTAATAGCAGGTGTAGCACACGAAATTAATACTCCCGCAGCCTCCATAAAGTCAAATAACACAATAGTTTCAAAGCTTTTAAACCGGATAGAAAATCCCGAACTGGCAGAAATGCTGAAAGAACTGAATGAAATTGACAAAGAAGCAATCCAGAGAATAAGTCACATAGTAACATCTCTGAAAAAATTTGTCCGGCTTGATGAAGCTGAATTGCAAGAAGCCGACATAAATAAAGAATTGGATTTAACTCTGGATTTGATAAGACACGAAACAAAAAACAGAATTAATATAATAAAAAATTACGGCGAAATCCCCGCAGTGAAATGCTTTCCGAACATGCTTAATCAAGTATTTATGAATATTTTGATAAACGCCTGTCAGGCAATAGAGGGCAACGGAACTATTACAATTACGACAGAATATAAAAATGATAATCTTATTGTAAAGATAAAAGATACAGGTCACGGAATCCCTGCAAATCAGCTAGACAAGATATTTACAGCCGGTTTTACGACAAAGAGTTCCGGTGTCGGAACCGGACTCGGTCTGGCAATATGTAGTAAAATCATGGAAAAACATAAAGGTGAAATCAGCGTAAATAGTGAGGTTGGCAAGGGAAGCGAGTTTGTTATTACTATCCATAGTAAGTAGCATTTATTAAGTTATGTTACATTGCGTGCGTTAATATAGTTAAAACAGCTTTATGTTTTAAAAAACAAATTACGAATTTTATAAAATAATCCATATAGAGCAGGACAGGACGCGGAAAATATGCTATAGTTATAGTATAAAGTGTTTGAATTACCCTTTAAATTTAAGACTTAACACTTTAAGGAAAACATCAGTAGAAGAATTAAAATGTAACAAAAATTCATATAAGCAGTTAAAAAAGACAATAATTTATTCAAAATATTTTTATTAAATACATAAGTGTGTAGATAGAATATTTTATTGTTAGTGTCGGAGGAAAATAATGACAATTAGTGTAAACAGCAAAAAGAAACAGGTCAAAAAATCATTTGACGAATTACTTATGGATTTAAAAACAAGCAATTCAGAAAAGGTTAGATACAATGCAGCGCGTGTATTAGGTGAAATGGGAGATCCTAAAGCTGTAGAGCCGTTAATTGATGTTTTAAAACATGACAAAAACGGTTCGGTAAGACTATATGCAGCGAGAGCACTTGGAGAATTAGGCGATTCAAAAGCAACCGTACACTTAATTGAATCACTTCGAGAAGACAGAAACGTAGATGTAAGGGTACGTGCAGCGCGTGCGCTCGGCCGTCTTGGCGGTGAAATTGTTGTTGAGCCTTTAGTTGAAGCGCTGAATGATGAGAATCCGCAAGTTTGCATTACGGCAACGGATGCATTAATTGAAATCGGTGATGTAGCAACAGACGCTTTAATTGAATCATTAGACCACGAAAAAGTAAATGTACGTTGTGATGCAACAAGAGCGTTAGGCGAAATCGGCAACAAAAAAGCTGTAGAAAAAGTTATAAACATGTTATATGACGAATGGGTAAACGTCAGAATTTATGCAGTAACATCTTTAGGGAAACTAAATGACACCAAAGCTGTTCCGGCACTTATTGACGTTATGAAAAACCGTTCAGAAAACGAGCTTGTCAGAGCAGGGGCTGCGGCAGCACTTGGTGTTCTTCGAGATCAGAGAGCGCTGCTTCCACTCAGAGAACTAATTATGGAAGCAGAAGAGCTTGGCGAATTAGAAGATACAGCCTTGAAATCATTCAAAAAGATAATGGCAGCTAACTGGCAGTCAATTCCTGGAGCAACAGCACAGAAAAAACCTGCTGCGACTTTCTAAATAGTTTTATTAATTTTATTAACTCTAAATTAGCTATTCATACCGTCGAGTTGTACTCGACGGTTGTTTTTATATAAAGACGATATTTAGAATACGCCTTGCAATTTTGAAAAACAAATGTTATAATACTTATATGGATAGATTAACAAGAGGAAGTTAATGGCGATAGCTGCAAGAAAAAGATTTAATATAAGTGAGAAATCTGCGAAAAACGAAATATACTCATGTCCTCCCCTGGAGACTCTGCCGAACAAAAACACTCCAGTGGATTGTTTTTGTGAGAGGAAACCGAAATCTTTGATTTCGAGGTGGGGGACGCGAGCAAAGCGAGCGCTCAATATTGTCAGAATTGAGAAGCAGAATACGGGACTAAATCATGTAACGAACTTATTCCCTTATTTCCTCATTCCCCTATTCCCTTTGCCTAAACGGCAATATGCCCAAAACCCTTGTCCCATAAGGCTTTCAGCAGGGTGGGGGGGGGGCTAAATCCGCTCCACTCAACACTTTACGGCGGACGAAGTCCGCTCTTACACTCCGGACAAACGCTAAAGAACAAAGGCTCTTATTCCGTCATACCGCAACGAATATCTTTGCAAATTGCCAAAATCGACACCTTGCGGTATCTCAAATCAAATTCAACACAAGCTAAAAACTTGTGCAATATAGTATAAAAACGAGTAATTCGTAATTACAGACAGAAAATATCAAATAACAGGAACTATGAATGAGAAAAAGATTTAAAATAAAAAATTTAATAAGGAATAACCGTTACACAATCCTCTCCAA
>CALVEB010000008.1 GCA_944326465.1 Candidatus Gastranaerophilales bacterium
AATCTATACGTAGATAGCAGCGGCAATGAAGTAACAATAGGAGCAAACGAAGACAAAAGCAACCTAAAAGTAAAGGAAGCATACCAAGAGAACCCTCCACTTACTCTTGGCTACACCTACTGGTCCAGTGAGGAGTACGGTGCGTATAACGCGTACTACCGGTACTTCACCACTTCCCGCACGCACGGCAATGACGGTTACTGGGGCCTCAAGGACCGCAGCGGCCGCCGCGCTATATGTCTCGGGAGCTAAATCATTCAATTATTCAATCATTTAGCGCGTCTGCCCAGGTACGACGCGCTTTTTATTTATTTAATCAAATAACTGAAAAAGGCTGAACCATATTATTCAATTTTAAATATTATTAATTATTTATTTTTCATACCACGGATAAAAATTTACGTGGTTTTGCACCTCCGAAAGACTTGTAAACATTGTATTTTCAACACAATAAATATAACACAAAACGCCCGAAAAATCAAGCATTTCGCCCCCAAAATGACATGAATCTTAACATTTAAAAACGTATTAAAAATATCGCAAGAAGTTGCTTAATAAAAGAAGGGAATAGGGGAATAAGGAAATAGCGGATTTGCGGACGGATGGCGCGAACGAAGTGAGCAAATCCGGATAGCGAGCAGATTGAGCCGGCTTGTGCGTAAGCACAACAGGCGATACTCTGCGAGCGTGGAGCAAATCCAAGACAGGGGAATAAGTTCGTTACATGAATTAGTCCCCTTTCCGATTTTCCTAGTCCCGTTTTTTCAATTGGCTGGATTGCTTCGCCTAAAGGCTCGCAATGACATGTTTGTGAGATTCCCCACGTTGCCTCTTTTTATTAACTGTCATGCTGAACTTGTTTCAGCATCTAGCCACCGTCGAATTTCACGGGTATTCGAAACGTCCCCCGCAGAGGCGCAACATTGGCCAGACCCTGAACCAAGTTCAGGGTGACATGAAAATGTTGGACTGTATACCCGCAAAGGTTCAACGGCGCCCGCTATACATTCCTTCTCCCCAAGGGGCGAGGGTTGAAATACTTGTCTCAAGGGGCGAGGAATACGTAACGGTTCCGCTGTACTTTAGCGGATATCCAGTGTATTAAGAGCAGACCTGTCTGTCCCTCGGCGAGGGCAAGAGATATATACGACCTGGCGGTATCTGTTGCAACTCTTCTTATTTGTTTTTCTCTGTCCGTTCGCGGACTGAAAGTTTTATCGGCGTCCCAAAGAATCCAAATGCTTCCCGCAGTTTGTTCTCAATATATTTTTTGTAATGATCTTTCATCAAATCCGCATTGTTCGCAAAAATCACAATATGTGGCGGCTGTATACCGGTTTGTGTTACATACAAAAGTTTCAGACGCTTGCCCTTTGAGGATTGCGGCGGGTTTAACATATAGGCTTCTTTTATAATTTTGTTCAAAAGCCCTGTTGAAATGCGTTTTGTACATTCTGCATAAACTTCCTGCGCCTTGTCAAAAATCGTATTTATGCGCTGTTTAGTGAGAGCACTTATAAAAATTTTCGGCGCAAATTCCAAAAACGGAATGTCATTTGTAATCTTTTTAGAAAATTCGTTTATTGTATTAGATTTTTTGTTTTCTATTAAATCCCATTTGTTTATGGCAATTATTAATCCCTTGCCGGCTTCTGTAATTATAGAGGCTATTTTTTTATCCTGATCGGAAATTCCTTCTGTTGCGTCTATAACCAGAAGTGCCACATCGCATTCTCTGATTGAGCGGATAGCGCGGTCAACGGCAAATTTCTCAACGCCATAGTCAACCCTTGCTTTTTTTCTTATGCCCGCTGTATCAATTATTATAAATTCTTTGTCCTTGTAGGTTAATTTGCTGTCTATGCTGTCGCGTGTTGTGCCTGAAATATCTGATACAATAACACGATTTTCATTAAGTACTGCATTAACAATAGAGGATTTACCGGCATTCGGGCGTCCGACAATAGCTATTTTAATTATTTTTTCTTGTTCGGTTTCTTCCGAAATCTCAAAATCTTCTGTTATTATCTCCAGCAAATCCCCGACGCCGCCGCTTCCGTGAAGGGCTGATATACCAATCGGATCACCGAGCGCAAGCCCGTAAAAATCATTTATCATCATTAATGATGCCGGATTATCGATTTTGTTAACCGCAAGAAAAACAGGTTTTCCGGATTGCCTCAAGATATTTGCAATGTCGTAATCTACAGGGTTAACACCTTCTTTGCCGTCAACAAGAAATATGATTTTATCTGCTTCTTCACAGGCAATTTTTGCCTGATCAAAGATTGAGAGCATAATTTCATCTTCATCGCCCGGAATAATTCCGCCGGTGTCAATTACAGTGAATACTTTATTCTGCCACTCTACATCAAAATAAATCCTGTCGCGCGTAACCCCCGGCAAATCATCCACTATTGAGTTTCGTGAACCTACAAGCCTGTTTACGAAAGTTGATTTGCCTACATTCGGGCGTCCTACTATTGCTACTATCGGTTTTCTTTCCATAGGTTTTATTGTAGCACAAATATCAAACTATTTCTAATGTATTCAAATCATCTTCAAGAAGGCTTTTTTGGAAAGCTTCACATTCATCTATCAAATCAAGCAGGCGCGCGTATTTTGTACTGTGCAAAACAGCGGATAATTCTGCTTTTCCAAGGTAATCTATAATGTAATAATCTTTAGCGCGTTCAAGTATTTTGATAAGAGAAATTTCTTCAAATATATCAAACAGTAATTCCAGAACTGCGTAAGATTTGCCTAAAAAGCTTGCAAATCTCCTGAATTCAACCTTTCCGCCGTTGTTGTGCGCTGCAAATTTCAACATTCCGCATACTGTTTTAAGAAAATCTTTTTCATCAAAAGATTTGATATCATAGTTCATAAAATGAATTGCATGCGGATTTGTTTGCTCAATAATTCTGTTGAATGTTGTACTGTCAGCCGGATAGTCGAAAAACATTAATCCGTCACACGGCTGTAAATTGTCGCGCGTCATTGATTTTTCAAAAAGTGTTGAAAACGGGCGCAGCATATCCAGAACAGATTTGCTTTCCGCAAACACCATAATATTGTTTCTGGCATTTTTTACATAATCGTTTACCTGCTGCAAAATGTCTGTTTTTTTGCGGTGATCATAGAGTTTAATCTTATTCCCGGAAACTTCTTCCTCTTCTTTAAGGTATTCCGAATGGATATCGTCTACAATAAGCTGGACGCTTACATTACCGTTAAATTCATTTTTTTGCGGGTGGAACGCGACATCAAAAGTATCGCCGTTAACTAAAGATATATCGCCGTGCTGCCACCAGATACAGTTGAATTCTGATGTTGCATTCGGAGCAAGGCTGACAAGTTTTAGATGGTCTTTGTTTTCTCCCATAAGGCGTTTTTCTTTTACTTTAAGATTTTTAAGAGAGAAAACAGGGCTCGGGTTGGAGGCGCCAAACGGCTCAAGTTTTGATATTTCTTCAACAAGATTAAGATCAACGTCATCAGGCTGGAGGTCTAAATCTATATTGATAAAAGGTTTTAATTCTTTGCCGTTAAGAAAATCTTTAACTGTTTTGTTAAGCGCTGCTTTTACTGTTTCAAAAGATGTCTTTTCTGTTGAAAAAGCAAGTCCTGCTGCCATTTCGTGCCCGCCGAAACCGTCAAACAATTCTGCATTTTCGTTAATGACGTCATAGAGATTTATGCCGGAAATACTTCTTGCAGAACATCTCACCTGTTTTGTTTCTTCCGAATAGGTCATCAGGAATGTCGGCTTGTAATATTTTTCAACAAGCTTTGCGGCAACAATACCGACGATACCGACATGCCAGTCCGGCTTAAACAACACGATAGCGGGATAACGATTACCTTCTGCCTGCAGCATTGCATCTGCTTCCATAAATGTATCCTGACAGAGAGTCTGGCGGACTTTGTTAAAGTTTTCCAACTCTGTTATTGCCATTTGAATTTCCTGCTTGTTGTCGGAAATAAGTACTTTTAAGGCGGCCTCTACAGTGTCGAGCCTGCCTGAGGCGTTAATTCTAGGCGCAATACCAAAGGCAATTTGTTCGGATGTTACACCGTTTGACGGCTTGTAACCCGCGTTTTCAAGCAGTTTTTCTAATCCCCAGTGTTTGCCGTTTGATATGAGTTCCAACCCTTTTGTTACAAAATATCTGTTTTCACCTATAAGCGGCACAACATCCGCAACAGTTCCGACAGCGACATAAGGCAAAAGATCATATATAAATTCTGTTTTTTGATATTTTTCCAAAAGTGCCTGCGCTGTTTTAAACGCAACACCGACACCGGCAAGAGATGTCAGACTTGTAATCTGTTTTGTTGTTAAACTTTCATCAAGTGCATTTTGGGCTTTCGGGTTAATTATTGCGTAGGCTTTTGGTAATTCTTCCGGAGCTTCGTGGTGATCAGTGATTATAACATCTATTTTAAAGCTGTTTAAGAAGTTTACGGCATCCACATCACTAATCCCGCAGTCGCAAGAGATTATGACTTTTGGTTTAACAGATGTCATGATTTTGACGAGTGCTTTTGTATCAAACCCGTGTCCTTCTTTTTCTCTGTCCGGAATAAAATAGTTAACGTCTGCCCCGAGATGCTTAAAAGTTCTGTATAAAAGCGAGGTTGAAGTTACCCCGTCAGCGTCAAAATCCCCGTGGATAACGATTTTTTCCTGATTATCAATGGCTCTTGCGAGTCTTTCAACGCATTTTTCCATATCAGTAAAAACATTAGGATGCGTTAATTTCATCTCCAGCGGGTTTAAAAACTCCTGAATTTCTTCATCGGTATTTATGCCGCGGGAAGATAAAAGTCTTTTGATTAAAGACTTTTCATTGCTGTCATTATCGTTATATATCCACTCTTTTTTCATCATTGTTCTGATATAAATATATCACAAAACATGCTTTGCGGGCAAGTGTTAAATAGGCAACGCGGAAAATTTAACATTCGGTACAGCCTTTTTTATATCTGAATTTTACAAAATAAATTATTCTATGATATAATTATTTTAGTAAATGAACAAAAATTATATTTGTGTCGTTATACTACCGGAAGGTAAGGAGAAAAAATAATGAAAAAATTACTATCAATATTATCCGTTTTTGTAATGGTATTTAGTATCGGAACACAGGCGCTTGCAGATGGTGCTCAGGAAGCACTTGCGTTTTTTAACAACTACGTTAAAGCAGCTAACAGTTACAGTAACGAAGTCGGCACTATGTATTCACCGAACGCTAAAATCATAAGACAGGTTGTTAAACCGGACGGCTCTCTGGTTAATGTTTACACTGATACCGCAACTTATTTAAAACAAATGAAACTCGGTCAGGCTGGCGCCCGAATAAGAGGTTATAAAAACACTTACACTGACATTAATGTAACATCTGCCGGTAACGGCGCCTATAAGGTAAGTTCTTTAAGACAGCCTACAGGCGAAACCTACAAACTTAAAACCTATATGATTGTAAAAAAACAGCCTGACGGCAAATGGCTTATTACAGAAGAAATGATGCAGACAAAAGTGCAGACATTCCTTAAATACGCAAAATAAAAGGAAATTATGGAAAAATTCAGATTTTTAACAGCGGGAGAAAGCCACGGTAAAGGTTTAACCGCAATAATAGAAGGTATTCCGTCAGGGTTTGAAATAAACCCTGACTTTATCAATACAGAACTCAAACGCCGTCAGCAGGGTTACGGCCGCGGCGGCAGAATGAAAATAGAAACCGATACAGTAGAAATTCTTTCAGGTGTTCGTTTCGGCAAAACCCTTGGTTCTCCGGTTGCGCTTTTTATTAAAAACAAAGACTTTGAGAACTGGGAAAAAATAATGAGCACTGATCCGCAGGATTATACAGAAGAAAAATCTTTTTCTGCATATCGCCCCGGACACGCTGATTTTGCCGGAAGTGTTAAATATAATCAGAAGGATTTGCGAAACATTCTTGAGCGCTCAAGTGCACGCCAGACAGCAATAGAGGTAGCCGTCGGCGCTGTTGCAAAACAGATTTTAAGCACTCTTGGTATTAACTGTTCATCAAAAATTTTACAAATAGGAAACGCTGTTAACGAAGTTGATTTTCATAAAGAAATAGATGCTGCAAAAGAAACCGGCGACACGCTTGGCGGCAAAATAGAAGTTATTTTTTCAGGTCTGCCGGTCGGACTGGGCTCGCATGTTCACTGGGACAGAAAACTTGACGGACGTGTTGCGCAGGCGGTTATGAGTATTCCGGCGATTAAAACTGTTGAAATAGGCGACAACCCGCTCGGACTTACAGGCAGCGAATACCATGATGAAATGTATCTTGAGGGGGGAAAAGTTGTCCGCAAAACAAATCATGCAGGCGGAATTGAGGGCGGAATGACAAACGGTGAAAACCTTGTTGTAAGGGCTGTTATGAAACCTATCCCGACATTAAGAAAACCGCTTAACACGGTTGATAGCAGCACTATGCAGGAAATACAGGCGCATTTTGAACGTTCTGATACCTGTGCTGTAGAAGCGTGTGCAGTTGTTGCAGAAGCAAGAATTGCCAGTGTTCTGGTTAACGAAATTTTATTGAAATTCGGCGGCGATTCGCTGGAGGAAATACTTAAAAACATGGACCATGGAAAATCCCATATTGACTGTTTTTAAGGGAATAGGGGAATGAGGAAATAAGGGAATAAGAGAAAACAATTAGGCAGAAATATCAAAGCAGAACGTGTACGAAAAGGTTACACGCAAGAATTGTTTGCAGAAAAAGCCGGAGTCTCAAGAGAATACATTAGCCGCATAGAACGCGGACAAGAAAATATGTCTATTCTGAAAATACTAAATATAGCAAAAATATTAGAGACTGATATTAAAAATTTATTGTTATTTTGATTTTCATAAAAAAAGTTGTTATTTTGAAGATATAGAACTCAGTATTAATTGCTGTATTTTTTTTCATAGCCAACCCCGAAACCTTAAACAAATTAAGGTCAAAAATTTAATATAAATTAATGGTTGACAAAATTTTATTTCTATGTTATAAAAGATGTGGGGTAAATGTATATTTATAAGTCTTGTCAAATGGCGAGACTTTCTTTTTCGCTAAGCAAACGGGTTTACCGGTTATTCAATACTTGTTGAAAAACAGGCATGATAAATTTGTGCGGCATGTTTTTTATAGCTTGCCTCAATATTGCAGATTTGTTATAATTCTTTTATGGATGAAATTGTAGAAAAACTTAAACAACTCGGATTTAACAGCTATGAGGCAAAAGTATATCTTGCTCTGCTTAAAAAATATCCGGCAACCGGATATGAAATCAGTAAATTAGCCGATATTCCGCAGGCAAGAGCCTACGATACTCTCAAAGCTCTTGAAAATTCACAAATAGTTATTTCGTCCAAAACAAAACCCGTTACTTACACTCCGATTAAACCAAAAGAATTAACTAAACGCTTTAAACGTAAAATAGATTCAACAATAGACTTTTTAGACAAAAAACTGCCTAATGTAAAAGATGATTATATTGAACCGGTATTGAATGTTGCCGGCAGTCATAGAATTACTGAAAAAATTATAGAACTTATAAAAAACGCAAAAGAAGAAATTTTTCTCCAGATATGGTCACAAGATTATAAAATAATAGAACAATATTTGTTGGATGCATATCACCGCGGACTTGAAATAAAAATTGTCGGCTGTGACAGCTTTATAAGTCCTTTTAGCCAGATTTTTTATCTTTCAGGAACAAATATTCTTGAATACAATAAGGGTAAACGTTACCTTTTCTTAACAATTGATAACAAAGAAGGTTTATTCGGAAAACTCGGCTCTAATTTGAAAAATGAAGATATAACAATGCTCTGGACAAAAAATGAAGAAATTGTATTCCTGATGAAATCTTATATTGTTAATAATATGTTTCTTGTTGACATAGAGGACAATTTCCCTGAACAATTGCGCTATTTCTACGGTCATGGACTGAAAAAACTCAAAGACAAAATTCTATAGTTTTACAAAAATTAACTTTTCAAATTTACAGATGAGATTTATAATAGTAACGAAAAGAAGATTTTGGGAAACGGGATTAATATGCAAGGATATACTTTTGAGCTTATAACAGGGCCGATGAGCTGCGGCAAAACAGAAGAATTATTACGACGGGTAAGACGTTGTATTATTGCTAAAAAGAAGGTGAAGGTCATTTCTCCGGATATTGATACACGCTCAAAAGGTGATTATATTGAATCACGTAATGGTTTATGGCTTGATGCTATAAAAGTTAAACATTCTATTCAGATAATGAGTGTTGTGAAACCTGATGATGAAGTTGTTGCGATTGACGAATTGCAGTTTTTTGACAGCAATATAGTAAAAGTTATATCAAAATTAATGGATGAAGGAAAACGTGTTATCGGCACCGGGCTTGAACTGGATTTTAAATGCGAACCGTTTGGCAGCATGCCGGAATTGATGTGTATAGCAACAAAAGTTGATAAATTACATGCGGTTTGCATGAAATGCGGCTGTGACCACGCAACAAGAACGCAGAGGCTTATTGACGGAAAACCGGCTGATAAAAATTCACCGCTTATTATGATAGGCGGCGATGAAACTTATGAAGCCAGATGTGTTAAATGTTATGAATTGCCTGATGCACAGCACGAAAAACAAAAACGCGGCTTAAAACTTTTGAATTTTGAACACAAGTTTTAACTTTCACGGATACATATAATTGTTTTTGTCGTGTTGATTATTTTTTTTTAATTTCATCCATTTATATGGTTGATTTTTTTTAAAACATCATTAATATAAAAACAGGCAGGTAGTAAACAAGAAGGATATATTATTATGGGAAGTTCAAATTTATTTACCGGCATATATGCAGGTCTGACAAATACTTATGCTCAACTGGCAGCGCAGAATCCGGATGGCTTAACTCTTGAAGGGATTTCAGAGGCAAGAACTAATCAGGATAATTTGTACTCTCTGAACCAAACTTTCGCTTCATATTTGCAAACAAACTTTTCTAATATAGATAAAGACGGTGACGGTATAATCTCCGCTGAAGAAATGACCAACTTAACAAATATGATGAGTTCACAAGGGCTTACAAAAGCTGAATTAAGTCAGTTGTATGCATCAGGCGCAAGCGGCCTTTCTTCAAGTACAATTAATGAAATTTTGGAACACTTTGACGATATGGACACAAACCACGACGGCAGAATTACGCAGGAAGAAATCTCTGCATATACCGTAAATTCTGCAAGACAGGAAAAAGTTGATGAATATGCTCATAAAGCTGCAACTAATATGTCTGTGTTTTATGGTAGTGAATCATCTGACACATCCGGTACCTATAGCATGCTTAGCTATAGATACAAAACAAATAGTAACTCATAGTACACACTTAGTAACAAGCGCTGTGATGCGCGTGGAAAAGGGAATTGAAGCTTGCCGCGGGGCAGGCTTTTTGTTTTCTATGGTATTTAAAATACACAATGATACAAACATGACAAAAGATTATTCCATGATATAATTTTATTATGGCCGATACATTAGAAGAACTTGTTCAACAGATAAAAGAAAGACTTAACATAGTCGATGTAGTTTCCGAAAAGGTTATTTTGAAAAAAAACGGAAACCATTACTGGGGTTTATGTCCGTTCCATAAAGAAAAAACGCCTTCATTCAGTGTTAACCCGCGGCTTGGTATTTATAAGTGTTTTGGCTGCGGAGCCGGCGGCGATGCGCTTAGCTTTATTATGAAAACCGAAAACCGCGATTTTATGGACGTCATAGTAGATCTTGCCGAACAGTTCGGGCTCGAAGTTCCGCTTAAAAAGAAAAAACTCGTCTCTAAAGAACTTAAAGACCAGATGATAAGCGCATGCCAGAAAGCCGCTGAATACTACAATACATATCTTCTTCAGGATAAAAGCACTGAAACTCTTAAAGTAATGGAATATCTCGCAAATCGCGGGATTACAAAAGATATTATACAAAAATATTCCCTCGGACTTGCACCTAAAACATACAAAAGTCTTTATGAGCTTTTAAGAGCAAAATTCCCTGATGAAGTTATGGAAAAAGCCGGCCTGATTATCCCGTCAAAAACCGATAACGGATATATTGACAGGTTTAGAAACAGAATTATTATTCCGATTGTAAATGAATACGGTGAAAATGTTGCGTTCGGCGCGCGCGCCATTGAACCCGATCAGATGCCGAAATATCTTAACTCATCAGATTCTTTGATTTACAATAAAAGTAAGTTATTATTCGGGCTTTACACTGCAAAAGAAGCTATTAAAGAGCAGGACAGTGTAATTTTAATGGAAGGTTATTTTGATGTAATTTCCGCACAGGCGCACGGGATTGAAAACGCTGTTGCAACTTGCGGAACAGCGCTTACGCCTGACCATATCAAGCTTTTATCGCGTTACTTAAAGTCCAGAAAAATCTATCTTTCTTTTGATACGGATTCAGCGGGTCAAAAGGCTACTAACCGTAATGCAGAGCTTTTGCGAGAAGCTTTTCAGGGACTCGGGAACATAAAACAGTTTGACGAAAGCTACATTTCCACAACAGATGACCGTTATGCCTGCGAAATACGCGTAATTGCGCCGCCGGAGGGTAAAGATCCCGATGAATTTATCCGCTCTGTCGGGGCTGAAAGTTACAGGCAATATATGGAAAATGCTCCGCTATTGATTGATTTCCAGATAAACAGTCTGCTTAAACATAAAAACGAGATTAAAACCCCGACCGACAAAACACGGTTTGTAAAAGAATTAATTCCTATTCTGGAAGAAATAAACAATGATATTATACAGTCCGAATATATTAAAATGGTTGCCGGAACTCTTAATATCAATGAAGATGCGCTTTACCGCGAAGTCAGAAAAGCAAAAAGGCAAAATACAATTATAGATTCTGATGTCACAAAAATTGTTAAGAAAAATTTATCAATTTCAGAAAAAGCGCAAAAAAATTTGTTGAGCGTTTTTCTAGTAACCGATTGCAATTTCACCTTTCAACAAATTAACGAAATGATTGGTGACACCCCGTTTACGGATGAAATGTTAATAAATGTAAAATCTACAATTGACAAATCAATCAACTCCGTAAATAATGTTAAAGAATTGATAGAAAAACTCTACACAGCTTTTCTTGAAAATCCGGAAATACAAAGCATTATAACCGATTTGATAAGTATTTCCGAAACCTTCAGCCATCTGGATGACAAAGATTTCCGGAACGTAATTCAGGAAAACATAAACAAAATAATACAGTGTCAGAAGGATGAAGAAAAAGAAAAAATGCGTCATTTATATAAAAGTGCAAATGACAACGAAACTGAAGCCCTTAAAATACAAATACAACTCAGAGATAAGATAAATAACAGATTAAAATTGGAGAAAATGAATGACTAAAAAAAGACAACCGGGATCTTCCGTCGTAAGCATTATGGACGAAGAGAACCTTGACCTCCAGGATTTAGATGAAGAAGCAGGTCTTTCTTCCGGACGCGACGGCGTTAATTATATGAATGTAGATATCAGTACTGATAATATTGAAGATATCGTTACTGCTAAAATGGATCATAAAATAAATCTTGAAGATATTTACATGATAAATTCTCAAGAAGAACAGGAACAATCAGACTTTGATCTTCCTAAAGGCGTTGCTGTTGATGACCCTGTAAGATTGTATCTTAGAGAAATAGGCCGTATTAAGCTGCTTTCTGCAAACGAAGAAATTGAACTTGCAAGAAAGATTTTAGAAGGCGGCACACCGG
Organism: Candidatus Gastranaerophilales bacterium; assembly: GCA_944326465.1. Classification (GTDB taxonomy): domain Bacteria; phylum Cyanobacteriota; class Vampirovibrionia; order Gastranaerophilales; family Gastranaerophilaceae; genus CALUVH01. Next base: position 11,803 of record CALVEB010000008.1, read on the forward strand.
GGGCCATTGCAAAAAGAAAACTTGTACAGGCAAACCTCCGTCTGGTTGTGAGTATTGCAAAAAAATACGTAGGACGCGGAATGCTGTTCTTAGACTTGATTCAGGAAGGCAACCTCGGACTTATTCGTGCGGCTGAAAAGTTTGATCACGAAAGAGGGTTCAAATTCTCTACATACGCAACATGGTGGATAAGACAGGCAATTACAAGAGCGATTGCAGATCAGGCAAGAACAATTCGTATTCCTGTCCACATGGTAGAAACCATTAACAAGCTTAAAAAAGTTACAAGACGTCTTGCACAGGAACTTTCAAGAAAACCGACCGAAGATGAACTTGCAATTGAGATGAATGTTTCTATCCCGAAACTTCGTGAAATCATTAAAATTGCACAAGAACCTTTATCTCTGGAAACACCTATCGGTAAAGAAGAAGATTCACGTCTTGGTGACTTTATTGAAGATAAAGAAGCAGACGCACCGATTAAAACAGTTGCATCAGAACTTTTAAGAGAAGATCTGGCAGAAGTTTTGTGTACTCTTTCACCTCGCGAACGCGATGTTTTAAGACTGCGTTTCGGTATGGATGACGGACGTCAGAGAACGTTAGAAGAAGTAGGACAATTGTTCGGCGTAACCCGTGAACGTATCAGACAAATTGAGGCAAAAGCTTTGAGAAAACTGCGTCATCCTAACCGCAGCAAACGTCTGAGAGAATACGTTGAAACATAATTTGAATAAATTGTAATCTAAAATTGAAACCCTAAAGCTAAACATTGAAAATTAGTTTTAGGGTTTTATTATACACTTGTGAAAAAAGCCGCTGAAATCAATAATCTTGCTAAAGTCCGGCGCTTTAATCCAAATTTGTAATAACTAGATAAAGAAATCTGGTATTTTTTTCGTCAAGAATTTCCAATTTTTGACGAATTTTTTCTTTTAATATTTCTGTTGATTCATAATAATCATTTTCAAACAAAGACTGAATAGGTACTTGCAGGGCAGAAGCCAACTTTTTCAATGTTTCTAATGACGGGTAAGCCTGACCCATTTCTATTTTTACCATTTGGCGCGGACTAATATCTATCTTTTCTGAGAGCATTTCTTGTGTAATTTTTTTGCTTTTTCTAATAGTTCTTATTTTTAAGCCCAAAAGTTCTTTGTCATTCATATTCATCTCCTAAATAAATTTTATTTATTATTTAAGACCAATATAATGAGCTAAAATTCATTAATAACTTGACAATATGCAAAAATTTTCATATAATCTGAACATAAATACATAAAATAACAATTTAATGAATAAAAATTCACAGAAAGGAGCTTTATGAAAAAGAAATTAAATGCATTCACACTCGCCGGGTGCAGGCCATGCGGACAAGTCCGCTCTTATACTCGGGTTACCGCTAAAGGCACAAAGGCGTGCTCTTACACTCAGGTGCCCGTTAAAGGTGGACAAATCCAATACAGCGAACGCGAAACAATCCAGCCAATTAAAACAGACATTAATCGTCACAGTACAACAGGCACTAATTCCTGTAACCACTTAATCACTCAATCACTTAGTCACTTAATCACTTCCAAAGCGATCGCCTTTACACTAGCCGAGGTCCTCATCACCCTCGCGGTCATCGGCATCGTGGCAGTGCTGACATTACCTGCTCTCATCCGGAACCACAATCAGAAGGCATGGTCAACCGCACAGGATGTATTCACCAAGCGTTTGGAAGTAGCAACGCGGCAAATGAATACAGAAGAAAAACTTGCGGGTTACGACAACACCATGGATTTTGTAAACGAACTCAAAAAGTACATCAAAATCACAAAAGTATGCGACAACAGCGAAATAACAAAGTGTTTTGACAAAGAGGTTATCTGGAGTACAGAAGAAGAACCTGTTGATATGTCTAAAATCCGGACAGCGAAAAGTTTTGGACTTGATTGGGATACAGATACCGTTGCCGTTCAATTCGCCAACGGCGTAAATGCAATAATCGCCTACAATCCAAACACAATACAGGATCCTTTTAATAATCAATTCAACGCAACTTCAAACAGCATGGCGATATTATACGATGTATCCGGTAATAAAAATCCCAATACAAACGGTAAGGATATAAGTAAGATAAATGTAACAGAATTAGCAGATGTAAGAGGATGTTTGATACCTGAATTAAAGGATACGATGTGCATAACACAGATATTGGCGCCAGATAGTGGTTATAGCCCGATGACATTAGCAGAATGTAATCAAGCAGTATCTGAAGGCAAACTAGGTATAAAAGCATGTCGTTACAGCACGGATTATTGGGCCGGAGCCGTAAAAGCATGTAAAGGAACAAAAAATATGCCAAATTCTAGTCAATTAACTTTATTAGCACAATACATTTATGATTTGGAAAACATAGGAGCAAACGAAGTATCCGGTCTTAATATGGACACAGATAAAGCAAGACAATTTCTTTTAGTATCACCATATTCAAATTATTTTTTTGTATGGGGCGGTATTGAGTACTCAAAGAGCTATAGTTATTTCCGTGATTTCTATCATGACAAAACTGCTTTGCGTACCAACTATAAAGGTGCCAATCGCAGTTATGAAGACAGGCTCGCGGTTTGTCTCGACAATTAGAAAAGTATATTTAACAGACCTATTATGCACATATCTGAAGCAACAAAATAGTTACATATAAATGTTATAACAGTTGTCTACTCATAATAAATTTTCTAAGAATAGCAAAGCATCCGTGCAGCGTCTTTAGAAAATTTTAATGAGTAGACTTTTTATGTTTAAGGCCACGGCGCACTATGAAAATGCCTTAAATGAGCGGTCTGTATTTTTTTCGATTACTGATTTAATAGAGTCATATTCTGTTTGGAGTGCGTTATGTTCTGTGTCCAGTTTTTTCAAGTCAGTATCATATTCTTTATCTTTGGATTGAATTTCTTTTGTTTTTCTCTGGTATTCGGCCTCTGCTCTGGATATTGCAAGTTCATCGGTTTCTTCATACATATCGGCACAATTATTGTGTTGAATAGATACCCATGCATACTGATTCATTTTTTCATCTATTGTTTCGCCTTCTTCTTGATATTGTACCTGTTCCATTGTTACAATACCGTGTTCAAGCGCAAATTTTATCCAGTCGTCATTATCGACATAGAAATCTTCAAGTATTTTGTAATGATTCTGGTCAGGTTCTTTTTTAGTTTCGGAAATACCGCCCATTCTGAACCAGAGGTTCGTATACCATTGATATTTAGGGTCATCTTCATCAGGAATTGTAGCCGGCGGAAGATTGTCAATTGCTTCCTGATAATTGTTATGCGCCATATTTACATTATTATTCCAGGTTTCCAACTGGCCGATAAACTCTGTTTCCCATTGTTTAAGTGCATCTTTATACTCCTGCATTTTTTGATTGTAAATATCCAGTTGTTCCAGATATTCCTGATACTTTTCATTATAGTCAGCAACTGCATCATCCCACGCCGTAGAATCTTTAGCTGCAGCAAGGTCAACATGAATTATCTCGAAAAATTTATCTAAATTTGCCTGTGATGCATCGCCGCCAGTTGCCGAACCGTCATAATCACCGTGCGTATCCCACAAAAAGTCAACTATTTTTTGATAAATTGTTTTGTTAGGATCATCCTGACAAGGAGTTCTGCTGATGATATCTCTAACAGCATCAATCTGTCCGCCATAGGTGTGACCGCTTGAACCTACGTGACAGGTATTCCAATCCCAGTCACTGGATTGTATTACATTAAATGGTTGACCGCTGGATGTTATATGCTGTCCGGGGCCTAACAAGTCTGATAAAACGTGCATATAGCAGTTTTTGCCATCTTCAGCATAACCGTAACACTGGCCGTCTACAACATATTGTACAAAGTCATCCAGTACCTGATAATCATCAGGATCCGGCGGTGTAGGAGGCGTTGGCGGTGTTGCATTAGGTGCAATAGGTTTTTCAATGTAGTCCGGAACATCTTTTATTTCATCAAGCCATGTATTATAAAGTCCGTCAGATTTATTATCATTGTTTTTAATACTATCTACTGCATTGGCAAGGTCTTGCTTCCATTTCTCATAAGCAGCTTCATCTTCTATAATATTATAGTTAAAAGTAGGATTAACAGACGTAGAATTTGTCACAACATCATCAATAATTCCGCTTGTTGCACCGGTAACCTGATCCAGCCAGTTGTGCGGGTTACCGTCATCATACCACTGTCCAAACTCTTCACCATAAATTTTATCCAGTTCAATATCTCTTTGCGGGTTATTAGTATCGCCAATATTATAGCACGCAAGGAAATCAGCCAATGCCCCGCTGTTCTCATAGTTTTTGGCATCTTCGGCTGAAACAAGTATACGCCCGACTGAATCTATAAAACCATACTGGTTTTTAATCTCACTAAATTGTGTAACAGCTCCAAAAGTAAAATCCTGTGTCTTACGCGTTCCAGTAGAATCGTAATTTGTGTATATGAATTTAGTTGCATTTAACGAATCCATATACTCCTGACTTGCTTCTCCGGATTTTCCGGCAAGCCGTAATTTTGCATTGGTTATCAGTTGAGAACGCGTCTCATTCTGGGTTAACCTTGCGGTTATACTTAATAATCGTGCCTGTGATGCTGATAAACCCATGTAAATTTCCCGATTCTACATTGATGTTTTGAAAGACGGCATAAAAGCCGTTTTTCTTTGCCTGAAAAAAGGATTTTTTACATATATGTTACATTTGTTTACAATAATGTATGATATTATAGGTTTATGAATTTAAATTACATCGTAGTATTTATACTATTATTACTGTTCTGGGCTGTGTTAATAGAACCTAATATTTTAACGGTCAAACATCTGGCAATCAAATGTGATGAACTTAAAGGTAAACGAATAGTTTTTGCAACCGACCTGCACATAAAACCTTACGAAAGAATACGTCTAAGAAAATTAGTTAAAAAGATTAATGCGCAAAATCCTGATATAGTACTGCTAGGCGGCGATTATGTTAACGGACACAGAAAAGGGCGTTCAATGTTAATACAGGATATTGCCCGTGAACTCGGGAAAATTAACGCACCCACGGTCGGTATAGTCGGCAACCATGACGGCTGGCAAGGCAAAGAAGAAGTCGTTCAGGCTCTTGAAAACAACAATATAACGGTTCTGGTTAATGAAAATATTAAGTTAGAAAATCTATATATCGCAGGGCTTGACGATATTCAGACAGGTCATGCAAATATAGAAAAGGCCTTACAAAATACCAGATCTCCGCGGATAGTGTTAACTCATTCGCCCGATACATTTCCTGATTTACCCGAAGATATAACACTTGTTCTTGCAGGGCATCTTCATGGCGGGCAGATTGTTTTTCCGTTTATAAAGCCATTAATCGTTCCTTCCATTTACGGCAACAGGTACGCATACGGACTCATTGAAGAAAATCATAAAAAAATGTTTGTCTCAAGAGGCCTCGGCACAAGTATTCTCGCTATGCGTTTTAACTGCCCGCCGCAAATTGTTGTTATTGATTTTTTGTAAAAGTATTACCAAAATTTTAAATATTGTGTTACAATAAAATAAGAAAACTTTTAATACCAAATATTCAAGGAAACTTTTTTTATGAAAAAACATCTTATACCTTATAAGTTGTACAACAGTTGGTAGGAATTAAGAGTTTTTGGAGGAACTACTGAAATATGAGAAATTTTATGAAAAAAAGTATTTTATCGCTAGGCATATTTGTTCTGTTATTCGGATGTGTTATAAAAAACAATGTTTTTGCATACACTCCTGTTGAATTGTATGATCAGGTTTGGCGTCTTATCAATGCGAAATTTGTTGACCAGACAAATAACGCTCAGGACTGGAATAAGTGGCGTCACAAATATGACAACGTTATTATGACTAACGATGATGCTTATGTCGCGATTAATACAATGATAGCAAGTTTAAATGATCCATACACAAAATTTATGGACCCGAAAGAGTTTGCAGAAGAAACAAACTCAATTAAAGGCTCTTTAAAAGGTATCGGTATTCAGATAGGTGTTAAAGACGGCAAATTAATGGTTATAGCACCAATTGAAGATACTCCGGCAGAAAAAGCAGGTTTGCTCGCAGATGACGAAATCCTTGAAATTAACGGCGAAAGCACAAAAGGTATTACTGTTGACAAAGCAGCTGACAAAATCCGCGGTAAAGAAGGAACAACCGTTACTCTGCTTGTAAAACGCAAAGGCATGGAACCTAAAAAATACACAATTACCCGTGCTGAAATAGAAATTAAATCCATTTCACAAAAATTGCCTATAGAAATGAAAGTCCCTGATGAGTTCTGCTATATCAGATTGAGTTCTTTCATCAGCAGGAATGCAGCGAGTGAATTTGGTGAAATTTTGAATAACACCAGAGACAAAAAAGGTTATATTATCGACCTTCGTTCAAATCCGGGTGGACTGTTAAGCAATGCAATATACATTTCTGATATGTTTCTCCCTGGCGGCACAATTGTAAGTACAGTTGACCGTGACGGTTACAAAGAAACCCAGAAAGCATCATATACAACATACACCGACAAACCGGTAGTAGTATTGATTAACAAGGGGTCAGCCTCCGCAAGTGAGATTTTCTCAGGCGCAATGAAAGATAACGGACGTGCTGTTATCATTGGTGAACAGTCTTTTGGTAAAGGACTTGTTCAAGAAATAAACAAACTGCCTTACGATGCAGGTATAAATATTACAATCCAAAAATATCTGACACCAAACGGTACTGATATTAATAAAAAAGGGATTACACCTGATATCACGGTAGAATTAACTGAAGAAAATGTTAAAAACAAAGATGATGTCCAACTGAAAAAAGCAATAGAAGTGCTTTCTAAAATGACAGGAACTAACACCTTTGCAATAAACAACAATAAATAAAAATCAAAAAGCCCCTTTTTAAAAAGGGGCTTTTTAGTGCCAAATTTAATCGCTTGATAGAACATAATAATGCAATTATGCAGATTTTAAGTGAATTTTATATCCTAAACCGTTTAATAATTTTAATGTTGTACTAATTTTTGGTTGAACTTTGCCATTAAGAATATCTGACAAGTTACTCCTATCCATGTCCAAATCTCTTGCCAATGCCGAAATTGTACCACGCCCACGAGCTTTTACAACATGTTGTAAAGAACGAATAAATGCATTTATATTTCCATCTTTTGCAAATTCTTCAAGTGAAGTTTCCAGATAAATTCTCTGGTAATCTTTATCCTGTAGCTTTTTATTCATATAATCTTCATGGCTAAGTGTGTTAGCAATAACTTTTTCCATATCTAAATTAAATTCTTCTGCAAAATCTGTCATTTTGAGTTCCTTTCAATAAAGTCTTTGAGATATTTTTCTGCTTGTTTAATAACCCTGTTTTGGTTGCCTTTATCACTTCCTGCGACAATTATTATTACAAAATTTGTAAGATCTTTGTAATAAATTCTATAGCCCTTACCAACAAAAAGTCTTAATTCTGATAATAAACTATTAGATAATTTCCGGTGATCGCCATATAAACCATCCATTAAACGTTCTATTCTATTATCAATAATTGACTTATGCTTGTTGTCTAAGGTATTTATCCATTCATCAAAAGGACAACGTCCGTCAACAGTTTTATAATATATAATTTGTTTTAAGTGTTCATTTTCTGACATATAATATTACCTACTTATATTGTAGGCTATAGACTACAAAAAGTCAATCCTAAAAATCTATAATTTTACAAAATTTATAATACTATGGACGGTTTTTGTGTGTAATAATTATAGAGTAAAATACAGATTAAAAAGATCTTTAAAGATCAACTGAAAAGCCCCTTTTTAAAAAGGGGCTTTTTAGTGTTAATTTTTTTACTTACGTTTCTCAAATTTTATATCATATCCCAGCAAGTCCGCAATCGCATCAACTTCTGTAAATTTTATTGTATTATTGCGTAATTTTTTAGATAAATTATTGAGTTGCATTTTGCAACCTTTTTCCAATGACATGCGCTCGGCAATTTTAGTCAAAGTTGTTGCCTCTAAAGATATTAAATGTTTAATTTCGGAACGTATATCCATAATAATGATATCTTAATATATTTGACAAATATTGACCAATAACATACAATATTGGAAGTTATAGTATATTTATAGAAATTAAAGTATAATTATATGAAAGATTCGGATGTAATTATAAATGCTTTTGAAGAAATATTAGATCTTGAACAAGTCTTACAGGAAGCATTAGAACATAATGAAATAGCAGGAACACACTATGCAACAATAAATATGATAATAATCAATAAAATCAAGAATCTATTTGATACAATCCTTCAAAGCTCCCGGATACAATAAATGTTTATTTTGGTTGAAGTGATGTATACGACACCTATAAAGGAGATAGTATGAGTAAAAGTATTAAATATTACAGTATTTGACTGTCTCAACTTGGTTTTTCGTTGTCTCAAAATCCTTGTAATGCTTGGTGCAGCACATTCATCACTCGTTTTAAGATAGAAGTCAAGTGGAATGGAAATTTTATTCCCAATAAACTTTAAAATTTTTAATTTCTTCAAGAGTTTTATTATAATCTCCCTTGAAACATATTGTTCTATCATCAATATAAAGATATGAGGGCAATTTTACATTAGTCACATCCTTAAAAAATTTGTCTAAATTATTATTTATCAACCATTTAGTTGCAAGCATTAAATTTCTTGATGTAAAAAGATACAATTCAGCATTTTGATATAAACTTTCTAAAAATTCATAAGCACCGACTTTAATTTTAGGAATATAATTTTCATTAAATTTTTCTTTTTCATATTCATTTAGTACGCCGTCAAATCTATAAGTATCTTTTTAGTGAACATAAAATTACCTTATAAAATGGAATGTCATTCCTGTTAATAATGTCTTAATAATAACATAATTGGAATATGAGTCAAGATATTAGACAAATATTAGCAAATAATATAAAAAATCTGCGAACACAGAAAAAGTTAAGCAGAGAAGAATTATCTTTGGCTTTAGGAGTTGATAATTCTTATGTTTCAAAACTGGAAAAAGGTAAAATAAATATTACTTTGGATAAAATTGAAATGCTAGCCAATTATTTTGAAACAGAAGTATATTTATTATTGAAATAAATCTTATTGATAATTAGGGGTATCTCGGTTTGTGATTAAAAATTGCACTTCTTTGCACTAGGCTAAAATAGGCCTTGTGAGTGTAAATAAACTTTTGTTTAAAGATTAAATACACAAAAAGATGAGATTAATTAAATAATTTAGAACATTTTTCTTGAATATCTAATGCAATGTCTTTTGCAAATTTTACCTTGAATCCTATATTTTTTGCCACAGCTAAAATATCATCTAAGGTAGGATTTTTCCCCCCGCCATTAATTGTGGTTGCGTGTTCTCCATTAAATGAAAAAGTTACATGAAATTTTATTTATGAAAAATACTTTATAAAATTGCAGCGTAAAGAATGTTCTTGAATTTGCTTGTAGATTTATATTAAAACAGCAATTTTTATGCTAGTATAAATTAGTGCTGGGGTTTTTATGAGCAATTTTGAGTTCTTAAAAAATGAATATCCTGAATTAGCTGAACTTGGAGCGATAGCAGAGGAGTTAATAGACACTGACGCTGCATCTTGTCTTACAAAATTGCGTTTAATTGCAGAATATATCGCAAAAGATATTTATTTTAGATATTTCCACGAAAAGTCTTATGAAAAACAAATAGATCTTTTAAAAGAATTAGAACCCTATATTGATTCTAAATATATGGATGTGTTTCATATTATAAGAAAAAAGGGGAATTTAGCAACTCATGCAAATGTTGGGAGTAAAGAAAATGCACATATTCTTCTAAAATATGCTTGGGCGTTATGTGTTTGGCATTATGTAACTAACTGTGGTGGAGATAGCTCTCTTATCAAACCTTATGAAAGACCTGTAAGTAGAAAACTTTTACTTGAAAAAGAGCTTGAGGAAGCTAAAAAAAGAAGTGCTGAACTTGAAGCAGAACTGAAAGTTAAAGAAGAGCAGTTAAGTAAAGTAACAGTTTCATCTAAAGAAGAATTTATAAATAATCAAAACGAAAATAGAGAAACGACTGATAGACTTGGTGATTTAACTGAAACTCAAACAAGAAACTATATCATTGATGAAATGCTTATTGAAGCTGGTTGGAACATCAAAAAAGTTGAAAATTTTAATAAAGAAATCCAAGAATATGATACAGAAGAAGTCAAACGTGAAGTTGCAGTAAGCAATTTGCCAAATACTCCTTCCGGAAAAGGTTATATTGATTATGCTTTATATGATGCAACAGGTAAAATTATTGCAATTATAGAAGCTAAAAAAACTAGGAGAGATCCAAAAGAAGGTAAAACACAAGCTTTCTATTATGCAAATTCTGTTGAAATGGAAACTGGTTTTAGACCACTAATATTCTATACAAACGGTTTTGAGACTTATTTCTGGGATGATGTTAATTATTCTCCAAGACGCATTTATGGAATGTTTTCTAAAGATGATATTGAGACAAGACTTTTCCAAAGACAAAACCGTATGCCGTTAGAAAACGTTGAAATTGATACATCAATAACAAACAGAGATTATCAAATTTCTGCTATCAGAAAGACGTATGAAGCTTTTAGCGTAGGACAAAGAAAAGCACTTATTGTAATGGCAACAGGAACAGGTAAAACCAGAACTGCAATGTCAATAATTAAAGGCTTAGTAAATGCTAATTGGGTTAAAAGAATTCTATTTTTAGTTGATAGAGATGAATTAAGGAAACAAGCTGATAGTGCTTTTAACAAACATTTAAACTCATTATCAAGAGTTCTATTGAATTCTGAAACTAGAGGCAATATGAATTCAAAAGTCTATATTGCAACTTATCCTGCAATGCAAAAGGCTTATCAACTATATACACCAGGATTTTTTGATTTAATAATCGCAGATGAATCTCACCGTTCAATTTATAATGTGTATGGCGAAATCTTCAAATATTTTGATGCTTTCCAAATCGGTTTAACAGCAACACCTGTTGATTATATATCAAGAAACACATTCTCAATGTTTGACACTGAAGATGGAAACCCTACTTTCAGCTACGAACTTGATGATGCGATTAAGGAAAAATATCTTGTGCCTTATAAAGTTCAAAAAGTTCAAACTCAGTTTCTTGAAAGAGGTATCAAATATTCTGACTTAAGTCAAAAACAGAAACAGGAACTGGCTGAGCAAGTCGAAGATCCTGAAAAATTTGATTTTGAAAGTAGTGAACTTGAATCTCAAATAACAAATAAAGATACCAATAGAAAAATAATAAAGAACCTTATGGATAATGGGCTAAGAGATTCTAACGGTAGACTAGGTAAAACAATAATTTTTGCAAGAAGCCATAAACACGGTGAAATTCTTGAAGATTTATTTAATCAAATGTACCCTGAATATAAGGGAAAATATGCAAGACTAATTGATTCACACGATCCTAATGCATCGCTTTTACTTGATGATTTTAAAGGAGAAGAACAAGAGAATAATATCAATATTGCGATTTCTGTTTCTATGCTAGATACAGGTGTTGACGTCCCTGAGATTTTGAACCTTGCATTTGCCAAGCCTATTTATTCAAAAGTTAAATTTTGGCAGATGATAGGCAGAGGTACAAGACTTTGTGAAAACTTATTTGGTCCTGGCAAAGATAAAGAAGGTTTTGTAATTTTTGATCATTACTCTAATTTTGAATTCTTTGGAGAAAATCCGGAAGGTTATGTTCCAAAAGAACAGCTATCCTTATATGAAAGACTCTTTATGTCGAGGATTTCTCTAGCAGTAACTGCAAAAGAATTAGGCGATGAAAAGATTCTGAATAAGACCATTGAACAGTTAAAAAATGATATAAAAACACTGCCTAAAAAATCAGTTGATGTTCAAGAACATGCAATGAAACTTGATGAAATCTTAAAAACTGATTATTATTGGCAAGACTTGGATGATGATTTTTTACATGTTCTTGATACTATTGTAAGACCTTTGATGAAAAGACATCAAACAACATTTTCGCAAGATAGAGCAATGCAGTTTGAAATTAATGTAATTCAATTGGAAGTGTTGGAGCTTGAAAGGTTAATTCTTCAACAAAGACAAATTGAAACAACGCAACAAGATAAAAAAATAGAACTTGTAAAAAATAAAATAAGAAAAACCGTTTTCCACCTAAGAGAAACTATTAACAAGGTCAAAGAAAAAACTGAGACGATAAACAAAGTTAAATCTCAAAATTTTGGTACACCTTTTAATTTTGATGAAATGGAAACTATCAAAGATGAACTAGCTCCGATTATGCAGTATAGTCAAAGAAGTGCATTGGATGATGATATTATAGAAATTGATATTACTGACGATGTCGAGATTAATGAAGAACTTCAACTTAATCTTTTTGCAGCGTTTGGCGAAGGCTTTAAATATAATATAGAACAATTCTTGAATAAAATAGCGAGTGAAAATATAGTTCTTCAAAAAATCAAAAGAGGGCAAAAAACAACAGAACAAGATATTCAATCACTTGTTTCAATTGTTCTTGAACAAAACCCTCATTTTACATTGAAGCAGTTGGAAAAATTATACCCGGATAAAGCGCAGGATATTGATTTGCTAATCCGTTCAATTATTGGCGTTGACGAAAATGAAGTTCATTCAAGGATAAATAATTTTATTGAAAAACATACAACACTTACATCTGTACAATTACAATGCCTAAAATTAATTGAAAACCAGTTAAAAGCTAATAATTACTTTAATTTCAGTTGTTTATATGAGCAACCATTTACAAGATTAGGTTATGATATCTTTACGGAAGAAGAGCTAAACGAGCTAATGCAAGCATTAGATGGTTATGTAGTAAAACAACAAGTTGGTTAAGTTATGACAGATAAAGAATTTAAAGCGATTATTGACGAATTATGGGACAAATTTTGGTCCTCAGGTATAAGTAACCCAATATCAGTGGTAGAACAAATGACCTACTTGATATTTTTTAAGATGTTTGAATCCCAAGAGGATTTAGAAGACAAAAAAGCAAAACATTTTGGCAAACCAAGAAAATCCTTTTTTGAAAATAGAGAAAACTTGAGATGGAGCAATTTCAAACAACTATCTGCTGATGAAATGCTAAAAACTTATCGCGAAAAAGTTTTTCCACTCTTAGGCGAAATCAATCCTGCACTACAAGATTCTGTTTGTTTAATTACAAAACCGTCACTACTTGATACCGCTGTTCAAACCCTTGATAAAATGGATTTTTCTGATGGAAATGACAGAAAAGGCGATATTTATGAATATATGCTGAATAAACTTGCAATAGCAGGACAAAATGGGCAGTTCAGAACTCCTCGCCATATTATCGAAATGATGGTAAAGCTGATGCAACCGACACCACAAGACAAAATTTGCGATCCTGCATGTGGTACAGGCGGCTTTTTGTGCGGTGCTTACAGATATATTTTAGAACAAGGTACATCTGATGATTTTAAAGAAATTTCTCCTATCTTTGGGGACCTTTTGAGTGATGAAGATAGAAAAAATATCGATGATAATGTCTTTTTCGGCAGAGAATTTGACCCGACAATGTATAAAATTGGTCTTATGAATATGATTTTGCACAACATAAAACCTAAAAACATAAAACTGCAAGATTCTTTATCAAAAGACGCTGACGAAAAAGATAAATATACTCTGGTACTTGCTAATCCGCCTTTTACTGGCAATTTAGATGAAAAGGATGTATCAAATAAATTAACGACAATCGTAAAAACCAAAAAAACAGAACTTCTTTTTATGGCAAAATTTATGCGAATGCTTGATATTGGGGGTAGAGCTGCCGTAATTATTCCGACGGGCGTTTTATCTACTGATTCAAAAGCTCATAAAACCTTGAGAGAAAAACTCATTGAACAAAATAGACTCGATGCAGTAATTTCTATGCCTTCAGGAGTTTTCAAACCCTATGCAGGTGTTGCAACCGCAGTTCTTATCTTTACTAAAGGTGAACCAACAAAATCAACCTGGTTCTACGAAATGCAAAACGATGGCTTTACCCTTGATGATAAAAGAAATGAAATCGAAGAAAACGATATTCCTGATATTCTTGCAAAATTTTCTGACAGAGAAGAATCTAAGAAGTCATTTAATGTATCTATAGAAGATTTGAGAGAAAATGAATACAATCTGCTCCCATCAAGATACAAAAAAATAGAATATACTCCGCCAACTTTTGAGCACACACCGCTAGAGTATGTTCAAATTCTTTTGGACTCAGAAAGAAAATCAATCGAACTCCTTGAATCCCTAAAAGAAAAACTTGGAGGGAAACTAAATGTTTGAAAATATACCTAAACATTGGAAAAAGAAAAAAATAAAAGAACTTTGCGACTTTCAAAATGGATATGCTTTTAACAGTAATGATTATGTAAACGATGGCTTTCCTATTATTCGAATGAGTAATATTTCTGTTAATGGAGAACTTAATTTAAATACAAATAATACAAAATTTTTTCCAAAGGAAAATATTGATAAAGTTAAACAATACTTTTTAAAAGAAAACGATGTTATAATAGCAATGACTGATATGTCTAAAGAAATGGGTATAATAGGAAAAACTGCTATTATAGATAAATCAGATATATATTTGTTAAATCAACGAGTGGGTAAATTTATTATTAAGGATAATAAAGTTCTTAATTACAAATATTTACATGCCTACACAAATTCACCACTATTTATAAATTATGCAAGACAGCAATGTTCTGGTGGGGTTCAACTTAATTTATCAACTAAGGCGATAATGGAACATCAACTACTTTTACCTACATTAGAAGAGCAACAAGAGATAGTAGATGTTTTAGATGCAGCGAGTGAAATAATTCGTTTACGCACTGCCTGTATCGAAAGTGCCCAATCCCTCATCCCTGCCCTCTTCCAAGAGATGTTCGGAGACATTAATAATAATATTCATAGTTTACCAATATCAGAGATTAAATCTTGTGTGGAAATAAATCCTACAAAGATCATTATGAATGACAATGATGATGTCACATTTTTAGGAATGAAAGATGTAACCGAAAATGGTCAAATGGATTTATCAACAATAAAAAAATATGAGGAAGTAAAAAAAGGGTTTACAAGTTTTAAAAATGATGATGTTTTGTTGGCAAAAATTACTCCTTGTTTTGAAAATGGTAAAGCTGCAATAGCTAAAAACTTAGTAAATAATACAGGATTTGGTAGTACTGAGTTTTATGTTCTTAGACCTGAACAAAACAAGATTTTACCTGAATATCTTTACTCAATAGTAAAATCTTCTCGTTTTTTAGAAATTGGGAAGTCTAATATGAAAGGTGCGGCAGGACAAAAACGATTAATAAAAGATTTTGTATCCAATTATAAATTTTTGTTGCCAGATATGCCACAACAAGAACTTTTTGCAACAAAAGCTCAAGAGATAGAGGCATATATAAAAATACAACAAGCTGAACTAGAAAATGCCAAAACCATGTTCCAATCCCTCCTCCACTATGCTTTTATGGGTAAGTTGACAGAAAATATAACTTTTGAGGTAAAAAATGAATAATAAGGCGAACAACTTAATATTCAAACTTTTTGATGATGTAAAAAGATTTCAAAATAACATAGACGAATCTCTTGCAATAACGTTAGGATTAGTTTATCTGATATATACAGACAAGGAATCTTTTTTAACAGCAAGCGGAATGCATGATCCCAATAATACATATCCATATATCGATGTTGTAGATTTTTATATGGATAATATTCGCAATAGAATGGATCTTAAATTTGCCAATGAACAACTTGAAAGATACTTAGTTAATAATATAAAAAGTTATGAGGAATTTGCAACTTTTTCTAAAATAGACATAAAAAATGCAATAGAAAATTTGTTACAAGATAAAAGTCCGATGTTACAAGCCTCTTCAAGGCAAACTGATAGTTTTACTCAAAGAGTTATTACTCAAATTGCAAAGCTACTAAATTCTAAAGGTCCATACATTGATCTCGCTGTAGGTACTGGAAGTTTATTAAAAGATTTTGATGGAGAAGTTTGGGGAGATGATATCAATCCTAAAATGGTAGTTATTGCCAGATGTTATTTGTATTTTTATTTAAATGATGTAACTTATGAAAGTTTAATAAATGATATTAGACTACAAGATAGTATAGAAACTTTTAATTATACAGGATATAAAAATGCTGTTATATTTTTTGATCCTCCAATGGGTGATTTTAGACTATATCCCAAAGATGAAAGATGGCAAAATACAGAAATTTTCAATAAAAAACCAGTAAAATTACAAAGTGAAATTTTGTTTCTTATGAATTTTTTAGTTAATGCTAAAAATAATGATTATTTTATAGGATTATTCCCCGAAAATATATTAAATAAAAATAGCTACGAATATAACAATATTCGAAAATACTTAATAGAACATTCTTTAATTTGCGTTATTAGAGTTTTAACAGGACATGTTTTATTGATTGGACAAAAAAAGTTAGATATCAAAAAATATCCGGACATTTCAGTTATTAGAATTCAACAGCTATTAAATTCTGAACAATTAGACTTTATTGTTAAAGAAATAATAAAAGGTAAAGATATAAATTTTACCCCTTATTTCAGTATTAAACCAAGTGATTTTGGTACCATTATAAAAAATTATGATAGTATTGAAAATTATAATAAAGACTTTAGAAGCATTACCTATGCAATATATAAACGAAATGACTTATTAAAAAATAATTTTGCAATAAATTTACCCGAAAAATTAACATATGAAGATTTGCATAAGAATAATAAAGAAACCCTTCAAGAACTCTTAAAAAAAATTAATGATAATGAAGAAGAGATTAAAATAAAAATACAGCAAATAAATGACACTGTTTCTCAAATACAAAGTAAAGAAGAAACACAATATAAATTTGAACCTTGGTTTAGTAATAATATAACAGATAAAATAAATAATGTTTTATCTTATTTCTATTCAAAGTACTATTTAGATTTATTAACTGAAGATAATATTGAAAGTTGGTTTGATTTTCAAATAAGAGATAATGTAACGCCAGAAAAATTTACTAATTTGAAAATATTATTTGAAAGTCGACGTGTTAAATTGTTAAAAAATAAAGTAAAAATATATTTTGGAGAAAATAAAGAGAATTTACAAAAAGATATTAATTGGATGGAATTTTACAATTTATTTGATCCTCTCAAAGATAAAGATTTAAAATGTATATTTGAATTAACAAATAATGATAAGAATATAAAACTTATTTTTGAAAACCTTTGTCAATATTGGATGTTAGATCAAAATGAAGATAATACATTATTAAAACAAAAAGAATTTCCAATAAAAGAATTTACTCGATGTTTAAAAGTATTAGAAAATTTAGGATTAGTTATTTTTGATAAAAGGAAAGTTTATACTTCTGAACACGAACATTCTGAAATTGACCTATATAAAAGATTTATTCCAAATATAAAATATATAGATGCTATAAGAATTGAGGAAGCACAAAATGTTCGATGAGTTATACATAAATGACTATTGTAATTTTAACACCTTTAGAATGATTTTTCCTATAAAGAAAAATACAAAAAATTGTGCAAATTTAAATTTAATAGTTGGGAAAAATGGCTCAGGTAAAAGTTCTTTATTAGATGCTCTATTTGAAATTGGAGAATACAATTTAAAGGATAATTTTGCTCAAGTTGATAACACTAGATTTGAATATAAAATAATTAAAGAAAACAAAATAATTAGTTCTAATTTAAAAATTAAAGGCAGTGAATTAATGCCAAAAGATGAAAAGAATGATTATTTTTGGGATGCAATCATTCGTTTGCATACAGGACATACTGCAAGACAATATAATTCATATCGAAACAATATATATTCATTAACAACAAATACTACAAAGTGGGCCTTACTTGCATATATTACAAGTGGAATATGGCATTCATTATATAAATGTACTATTGATGCAGCATTATGGGATAAACTACAAAATATAATATTTGGGGAAAATAACCATATAAAAATACAAATTATTTGGTTAGATATCAAAAAAGAACATGATTATGACGAAATAGACAATTCTGTAATAAGAGATATTAGAGAACCAGATGGTTATATATATATTGGAAACAAAATAACAAGATATTTTTGGAATTTAGAAAAACCAATTACTATAGAACCATTCGGGACTAATATTAAACAAAAAAAAATTAATCCATTGCCTATATTAGCAACTTTTTTAGATAAAATAGATCCTATAAAAATATCCAAAGATTTAAACGGGAAATATATTGATACCGGATTTTTATACAGCAAAGGTGATTCTAATAAATTATATCCAGATTCATTTTTAAGTGATGGGGAACATGGTTTTTTTACAAGATTTGCACTACTAATGCTTTTAAAAGAAGAAAATTTAAACTATCATAAACATTTTCTAATATTATTAGATGAACCAGAAACTCATTTTAATGAAAATTGGAAAACATCGTTTCTAAATCTTGTGTGTAAAATTTTTGAGAATACAAATCATGATATTTTTATTGCAACGCACTCTGCAATGTTGGTTACAGATGCAAAAGAAGATGAAATTCATCGATTAGAGAATTTACCTTCGGGCATAGTGCACTATCCTGTGCCAATAAAAACTTATGGGGCAAATATTATTGATATAGGACGTGCCTTATTTAAAATGGAGTCTGATGTTGGAGAACGGGTTAAAAGTGATATTCAGCAGGCAATGGATAATAATGATAAAGAAAAATTAGAAGAATTAATCAGAGAAGTAGGCCCAGGAGAATGGCGTTGGAAAATAAGAAGTAAATTAAATCAATTAGAAAAAGCTGATATGTGCTGTAATTTTAAAACAAAAGGTTAATAGTTGGAAAATGAAAAATAAAAATCTTTTTAAAAAAATTTTAGAACAAAGATTTTTTAAAATTCTAGGAACCAGTATCCTAAAAAGCGACTATGAGCAATTTTTATGGACAGTAAAAGATATTTCAGAAGATTTAAAAACAAACATAATCAATAAATTTGATACAATGACTTGTAATAGTTCTGAATTTAGAAGTAAATTTGGGCATTTGTCTTTTAAACAAGCATTTATAAAAGATTATTTTAATGGTACAACTCCAAGATGTTGTTTTTGTGGAAAACTTTTAGAAGAAGCACACAATAAATATAATGAAACATATATTATTGCAGATATTGAACATGTTTTTCCTAAAAGTAAATTTCCTCAATTTACTTTACACATAGATAATTGGGTACCTTGTTGCAAAGAGTGTAATGAAATAATCAAAAAAGATGAATTTTTTCCTTCAGACCCAATACAAAATTTTAACACTGTATTAGAAGATTTACACACAGATATTGATAATATGCATCCGCTTGAATTATGGAAATTATATACCATAAATTATGATGAAAACTTAAACATTAAAATTAATAAAAATTGTAGCGAAGCTACAACAGAATTTTTAAGTTTTTATGGAATTGAATCTCGAATTAAAATAATGGCAGCACGTTGTTATGATATTTTACTCAATATAATTCGGCATTCAAATATTCGTTCTCCTGAATCTTTAGAACGATTGCTTGAAAATATGGCTTCAAGTAACTGGCATGAGATTAATGATGGCTATTCTTTAAATAATAGTCCACAAATCTGGCAAGAATTTATTGAAAATATTTTGTATGATGAATGTAAACTTATGGCTCTTTGGGACGAAGTAAAATCTATGAATATGAGCATTTTTTAATATGAAGGGAAAAAACGAAAAACAAATTGTAGGAATATGTAAATTCTGTGGACAGGAAAAGAAATTAATTAAAGCACACATAATTCTAAGGCATTTTTACCTTAATTATAAAAATGAAACAATGCTGCAATAAATTCAAAAGCAGAAGATTTCTCAAATATAAACCTGGACAATATGAAGATATCGCTTAAAAAATACTAAAAGTTGAAATTGAAAAAGATAACTTATTTAAAATATTAATATTCAAATTCCCTCGAAATATGGACAATAATTCTATAGCTCATTTATCAAAAATAAAACTCAAGCACGAAGCATATTGTTTATGCATGGCAGGATATTATATTTATATTTTTATTAATGAAAAAAAATATTCCTTTCGATGTTATCAAATACTACGGAGAAATTTTTTTAAGAAAAGAAAATTTATATTTAAGATACTTTCTACTGCATGACCAAAAGGCGTATGCCCTAAATCATGACCAAGAGAAATTGCTTCGATTAAGTTTTGATTGAGTCCTAAAGATGAAGCTACCGAACGTGATATCTGAGTAATTTCTAAAGTATGAGATAATCGATTCGTATAATGATCTCCTTGGTTTGTCATGTACACTTGCGTTTTTTCCATTAATCTTTTAAACGCGAGTGAATAATAATAATCCTATCTTTGTCTCTTTCAAATTCGGTTCTTCTAGTACATGGTTTATAGTTTTCCATGTACAATCTAGTTGCATTGTTTGATTTTATTGCGTATTTGGCTAATGTATTTTCTTCGATTTTTTCTATATTTTCACGAATTCTATTTATAGTTTTCTTTTGCATATAATTCTCATAATACTCACCATATAACAATAAAAGTAAGCCATGCGCGATATTATGTTAAGGATTATTAATTTTTGAGTTTGATATATTAAATTAATACTTTTTAATAAAAGATTACACAAACATTTGCAGGAGTTATTCTATACCTAAAATTTCACGCTCGATTTGGCGGATGAAGTCTGGAGAAAGTTCTGTTTTTATTTGCGGAGTTTTATTTCTATTCAAAAATGGTTTTATTTAAAAAATGATTTAATCCAAAAATATAAATATCCTAAATTTCTATTAAATTTTATAAGTTTCAAGATTAGAACTTCTAATGGAGAATTTATAGTAGCTAAATTAGATAAAAAATTACAAAAAGCGATTATTGAAGATATAAAATAAAGTATTGTTCAATCTAATAGATAATTTGGGGTACCTCGGGTTGTGAGTAAAAAATTGCACTTTTCTGCACTAGGCTAAAATAGGCCTTGTGAGTGTAATAGACCCTGTGAAACAAATTCAGGATGGCAGAATTTTTATATTTTCCCTGTCTCAATATCCCGGAAATTCGTCCTCTGCCGGCTCGCGCTTCGTCCGCAAATCCGCTCGAACCAAAATAGTGTTTCTCGCCCTACTACAGAGATTAAAAAAGACAGGTACAAGACCTGTCTTCTTTAATCTGGGCCGCAGTGGACTGTCTTGCTCACTCGCGTTTAACGGCAATTTCGCATTTTGTTTTCAGTGATTTCATCACTTCAAACAAAACTGCTCCAGCCTCAGCTCGTTCGCGCTCGAACCAAAATAGTGCTTCTCGCCCTACTACAGAGATTAAAAAAGACAGGTACAAGACCTGTCTTTTTTAATCTGGACGTTGACGTACGGTTTAACACTCCAAATTCGCCAAATTGCAGCATAGCTTAGGATTTGGACTAGTTGAAAACCTGCAATTTTTCTGACTGATTTTTCTGAACTTCTGTAGGCAAAAAACTGCAAAACTGTTGAAAGCTTGAATATGACTGCAAAACAAGTATGTCGCAACAAAATGAAAGGGATTTTTATGGCAAGGCTTAGTTCTAAAAAATTGAATGAGTTGAAAGAAGTTAATCTGCTGACAAATGACGAGATTTCTAAGTTGACAGGCATACCTCTGTTCACTGTTGAAAATCTTTTTTCTGGGCGAAATCTTTACCCTACTATGTGGATGCTTGTTGCTCTTATGGAGTTGTTTAGCTGTGATATGAAAGATTTCTTTGAGTATGAGGAAGATGAGTTTAACAGCTATGACAGTTTTTCCAGTCAGTTTCCAGAAATTATCACAAATTTATTCTAATGCTACAGGCAAATGTATGTGAAATAAATATTATTCATTAATCCATTGGACTTCAATATTACCATTCATAGATATTTCATATTTGATATGATGTGTTGCATCTGGACAAGTTGTAATGGATGTACTTTTTAAAGCTATTTTACGAACTAAAAACTCAGCATCCCCAAATACTGTTTTTTGACTTTTATCTTTTAATACTCTTATTTGGGTTGAATGTGTCATTATTTTTTCTAAAATTTCTGATTTAGGAATTCTGGATTTATTATATGGTGATATTATTATCTGGTAATCTTTACCCCAAATATCCCAAATCTCTTTATTATATGCCCCTCCACTTCCATGATGTGGTGCTTTAAGAAAAACTAAATTGCTTTTTAATAATGGATACCGTTCTTCTTTATATATTTCTTGCCAAGATTCGTTAGTTACATCTCCACCTAATAAAATTTTTAAATCACCAAATTCAATGATTAAAGCTACTGAAATTATATTATGAACAGATGATTCTATTGAAAAATTACCAGATAAGCCATTATTTTTACACGCTTTATACAAACACTCATTATATTTTTTACTATACTCATCAATGTCATTTGCACAAGGTGCAATACAAGTTATAGCTATATTTTCATCAAGCGTATTTAAACCATATAGTATTTTCCCTAAACATAGCTGTGCATCTATAGTTTTTATTAATTTTTTATTCTTTAAATCAGAAATTTTTTCAAATAATTTCAAAAGATATCCCGGTTTAGGTTTAGAAATATAAATATCTGTTGAATTCTTTAAGAATTTTTCATCAATTTGTTCAATAAGCTCTGAGAGACCTTTTAATCTCCCAAAATGAAACCGTCCTAATAAGTTAATTTGAATTTCATGTGCTTCACAATATGTTAGTAAATCTATTAAATAATGAGTGTGGTCATCATGAGGATGTGTCCATAACAAAAATTCAATTGAACTTAATTTGTTTTCTGATACATACAGATTAAACCATTTTAAAAAATCTTTATACCCAAAATCTACAATACCAATCTTACCATTAGGAAACTTTATAAAAATAGTTTCACCATTGCCATCTCCAAAAACCCTAATCACAAGATTAGATGTCATAGTTTTCCTCATATAAAGAAATCCTATTAGCAAATTTTCTATCTTCAATTTTTTCTAGTAATGTTTCATTGTACTTTTCAAATTCAAAGGTCATATCATACTGTTTAAGTAAGATAAAATCATTTACTTTGATATCAAATTCAAATTTATCAATGTTAAATTGATAAGCTTCCCCGATACCAGAATCGGTATTTTTAAAAACTATAGTTACAATATTATCATTAATTTCAGTAATTAAACCTTTAAACTGTTCAACTAAATTCCTTTGTTCAATTATAATATTTTGCCAACCGATTTTTTCCTCTATTTGTTCATTAGTTGCTTTATATAAATATTCATTCATAGGGCTCTCAAACCAATGAGGAACTAAATCTATTTGAGATTGTATTTGTATATAATCTTTTAACATAATAAACCTCTATATTATTTATTGTCAGAGAAAAATTTATCACCTAGCATATGCCTATACAAATTGTAAATAATTGTACTAAAATTATTTAAATCGTCTTCCATATGAATATTCAATTTACTTGGATTGTCTTTAAAAACTTGAAAATCGTAGATTAATGATTTAGACTTACCATCTGGATTTAAAGAGGAACCATTTCTAATAACTATTTTAGTTCCATCATTTTCTTGTGAAACAATTTCATTATAAAATCTGACAGGTTCTTCAATATCCAAACCATCATTATTAAGTAAATTAACTTCCTTTATATAATCGTTATTTAACTTATTTAATGTATCAGCATCATAATTTACTTTATTAATCTTACGTACAAATAATGCTTTATTTTTAACAAAAATTTCTCGATTATATTCGCCTGCAACAAAAATCAAACATTCGTATATTTTTTTAAAAGTTTTACTAAAATCTTTAAAATTAGAATAATTTGCATGTGGATTTATGCATTGAAAATCTAACATTTCGTTGTTTAGTATTAGTTGAAATTTTCCATCTTCATCATAATATATATAATTTACAGAATTCTTTTCTTCTATTGAAACTTTATTCTTATTAAGACCTTCATTACTAATCTGTAACTTATGCTCTCGCATTGGACTTATTGTTCGTTCAGGAAATTCTGCGAAAATTTTATTATAAAAAGCCTGCTCAATACTATTTACGTTTGGATAAACAAAATTCAATGCAATACCAACAAAATCTAGTGTATTAGTAGTATGTTGTTTTATATCCTCAATATTGTATTTTTTTAAAATTTCATATTTTATCGTCATCTTAAGCCCTTACTAAAAGATAATAACACCTCAAAATAAAAAATCCAATATTCATTTTAGTTATTTAAAAAAAATTTGTCTAAATATTTACATTTCTAAAAAATTAGCACTATATAGAACAGATTGACAGGAGATTTTTTATGTATTGCTTTCCTGATTTAGATGAACAAACAAGATTGATTATGATTAGCGAGCTTGAATTTGACATCCGTACAGGTTTATTTTATGAGCCGTTATCTATGACAACATCAGGCATGATTAGTTACAAAAGATTGCTAAAAGAGTGCTTTGAAAAAGGTACTCCTGAAACTTTGCAACAAAAGCTTACTTCTTCTTTCTTTAGAGAAACAAACCGCAACGGTCGCAAAATTCCGTCTAACATTCGTGAAATGGTTAGCTTTAGTGACTTTAATCGTTACTATGTTCGTGCCCTACTATTGCGTGCATTTAGTGAGGGCAAAAAACTTTGCGTTTATCGTGCAAAACAAGTTATGAATGAACGCAAAGAATCCAAATTATCGGTTAACAAAGTCTATTTTGACAAAAGACAAATCGGAGAAATGCTTGAATTGTTTAGAGATTACCGAAGACTTTTCAGCTCACAACATGAACTTTTGCAGCCAAATTCAGGACTTAGTCTTAGATTGGTTGATACATTCTAAAATAGGAATTATGGTCTTTCTATTTTTTGTTAATTGAAAACATTTCTCTGTATGTTTCTAATATTTTTCCAATAGAATTTTGCAAACTTTTTGCTAGATATATTAGTTCCTCAAGATCTTGTTTATTAAGTCGCAAAATTCCATTTTGAGAAAGTGAACTTGTTTTTTGAAAAAATCCTTTAACAGAATCTAGAATAGGTTCTTTTAACTTAAGTAATTCACTATCAGCAATAAGCCATAGACTAGCTTCGTTTAACCTAATTTCATTCCAAGCTTTTTGTAATTGTTCCTCTACTGCATTTATATCATCAACATTGGTATACTCAAGGTATTCGTAGTGATATAGCAAAACTGCAACTAAGTTTATTACAATATTGCGAAATTCATATAGTTTTCTGAAATGGTTTTCAAAGATATCTAACCTTTTTGAAAACAAAAAAGTAACTTTTTTGTTTTCAATTTCTAACTTTTTATTTAGAATTGGAGAGATTATTGATATAATAAGTGCAATCCATGCCGGAGTTGTTTTAAAAATTTCAATAATGACATCTTTGTATTCATGAAGTATATTCATCATCGTTTCCGTTAACTAATTCAATCCTTTCAATATTATAAACTTTTACTTTTTCTCCTTTATACTCAACAGTTCCTGAAGCTCTGTATAAATTTCTAAAAATATTCGAATTTTCTTCTAAAATAGAGCTTTTTAATGTATCATCATTAAACAAAATTTTACTAGGTTTTTCTGATATGCTTGGAATAATAGCTTTATCACCTGGAGTTGAACCTTTAACATTTCTGGTTTGGAAAAACTGTAGTAATGCATTTTCAAAGATATTAATACGTTGAGCTTCAAGACTTTGCAGTTTTGCAATTGCCTTTTCTCTAACGACAATCCCCTGTTTATTAGAAATTTCTATTTTGTTTATTGGTTGGCGATTTTTCATTGTTTCAACCTCAAGACACAAATTACCATCATCTGCAAACATATCTGTAATATTTTTTACATGCTTACAGTCTTTTCTTGTACAATACAAATCATCTATTTCTTCAGTTTCAAACTTTTTCAAAAGTTTTTGAAGATATATAAAAAAATCAACTATTGTATATTGTAAAATCTCTGGATACAAAACAAGTGATGATACAATAATTAACTCATATATTTGGCTACCAGATTCTATTTGTGACACTGCTATTTCAGGAATAGAGTCATCAATATGTTTTTGGTAATCTTTCCCGACAGAAGAGTTATATTCTTTTTGTATAGCTGAGAAAAACGCTACTAAATTTTCAACTTTAATAGGCCTAGTATTTTTTATATGAATTTGTGCGGTGTATTGATCATTCATAAGCAAATAGTAACATGCAAATGCAATCTAGTTAATTTATATATACATTTTTTTTACTAAAGTTAATGTTTATTTTCCATTTTATAGAAAGGCTTTCTAAGTGATTTTAGATTTTCTACTCTAAAACTACGCCTTTGCGACACTCCGACGACAGAGAAACTACACAGTAGCACATGGCTGAAATCTTTTCTTAGCTCCGTTGTTGAGCTTTTGACTACACAAACTACACTTTTTTGAGACAATTGAACAAATTTTTCTTAGAAGTTCTTTACCACTGGTTTGAAATTCGGATTTATGGTCATCTCGTGAAGAACTTCACCGATTTCATTCTTTGGCAATATGATTGAGGGATTTTTGTAGAGGATTTGTAGAAGAATTTTGATTGAAGATATGCTCATTTTATGGTCTTTGACAAGTATTCTAAGGCATTGAAGCCACTCAACATCGTACAAGCTGTAGAGCCTTTTCTGAACTTTGCCTGTTTTTACCCTCTGGGTATTGATCAGCTTTTCTGTGTCGTATGTTCTTAGCCTGTCAGGAGTTATTCCTAATCTTTCAGCTACAATGCTAGTTGTCAGTATTGGTTCATTTTTCTCAAACTTGTTCTTGAGTACCATATTTTATCCTCATATCCTTTCAATGATAATACACAAGGCAAATTATAGCTATTTGCATGTAGCTATTCGACAAAAGACTAAATTCTTAATTTATGTAAACCATATTTACAAATTTATGGTTTATGTGTATTATGGTTTTGGTTATGAAAGAGAGGTAAAAATGAGAAAAGCTTTATTTATGTTAGTTTTATGTTTATTTGTATCCGCAGGATTGTGTTATGCTAATGATTTAAACGGAGTATTTAGAGGTATCAAGAATGGAATTGATGTCTTTTCAGACGTAAATAAATTAAAACAACAAGTTCAACGACCACAAAATCAAACGTCTCAATCATCAACAGAGACGATAACTGCTCCAACCAATAATAGTTCTACAATAAATGATGAATCAGCTTCAAATGTTCAGGAAACTCTACAAAAACCAGTAGAAATAAGTTTTTTTGGTGGATTAAAGCCTGATAGTTCTATTTTAGATGTAATCAATACATTTAAAAAATATGATTCAGTTACAAATATCAAGGTTGCATTTGGAGGAAAGGTTATTAGTGATAACAATCAGCCAGTAAACTTCAAAACTGCTTATTGTGATAAAGCAACAATGTCTAAATATTTAGAACAGACAATCCCTGATGGGCTATATAATAAACGATATGGCTACAAAATGGATGATTACACAAAACTTGTAGATTTAATTAATGGGAAAAAAGGAAAAATAATAGGGTTGACAGATAAGATCTATATTAATATCGACAAAATGTACATTGATGGGATTCCTTGTTCCGTTGAAGCAAAGTTTACACTATCTGGAGAATTTTATAGCTTACATTCCGAAAAAGTCTTTATAGGACCAACCAAACATATTGCATATCCTTATATAATTGAGACAATAACTTTTAATACCGATTTTTACGATAAAAGTGTTCAAGGAATAGCAGAACAAAAAAGAGAAGGTATCCTCAACAAATACATTGAAAAATATGGAGTAATTAAAGACCAATCTTGTTATGAAGGTGATCATTGTAATAATTTTGTTGCTATTAAATTTTACCCAAATTTTGGAATTACTTACAAAAACTATACGTATATTAATGAATTAGCTACTAAGTATAATGATTTTAAAATGAAAACGACAATTCAAGAAAGCAAGAAATTTGATAGCAGTAATGATATTTAAGGTCTTTAATTGCTAATTCAAAAAATCAGAGATGTATTCAAAACTCCTCCGATTTTTTGAATACATTTCTCTAAAAATACGTTGTAAGTTCGGTAATTATTGTCTGTAGTTTGCTCAAGCTACTTCACAATTCTTAACTTATGGCTTGATTTGTCTTTTTTATCATGTAATCTCATGCATGTTGGGTGAAAAATCACCCTAGAGTACATTTAAAATAAAATATGCAAAGTCTGGAATTTTCTAACTGCTGGTAGAAGCATGAATGAAAAAATATCGTGGGTAGACTTCGACATCCTACGTTTGTCGGAAAATCAGAGAAAACTTTTAGAGAAATTCCAATATCACAAAACTAGGACTAGAGCCGTATTAGTTTAAATTGCATCGTAACCGAATCATATTAATTAAATATGTCTAGTGAAGGCACTATTTAGCTCGCTAACCTCCTTTTCTTTGAGATATGACCTTAATTATTCTGCAAGTGTATGACTGTATCTAAACATTGTATCTGCATTCTGCAAGGAGTGTTGATTTGTGTCTTAATATGATACAACGCAGAAGTGTGTCTAAAAGCAGAGTGCTTTTAGTCGCTGAAACAAATTATTGGCATATTCAACCAAAGTAAAGGAGAATTTGTTATGCCAAAAAATATGGCAAAAATAATAGTTTCAGATTTCTCTGAAAACGAAAAACAAATGTTAGCAGAACTTATTCACATTATTGTGAAAGAAATTGTTAGGGAGGTATGCAATGACTAATTTTGAAGAAAAAAGATTTTTACCAGTACCTGTGACACAAGCAGAACAGGATAATCCAGACGAAAAAATTTTAGATGAGACTAACCTTGAAGAAGATCAGGATATTACAATAGCAAAAAAATTATGTATAGAACCTGTGATGATAGTGGTGCAAAAAGATGCCCGATTTCCTCTAAAACAAATTGTAGAAAAATTTTTGCTAAGAATACATGTTTCAGACGAACAATCATCTGTTCTGATATTGCTTTCAGGTAAAGCCTTTGTTGATTTTAGAACTTTTGCCAATGAGCTTGGGGAGTATTTTACCTGTCTAAATTTTGGTGTTGGTCCAAAAGGTTTTAACAAATTCAAATACCACTTACACGAAAGTACACCACGTAGAATTATATATGCTTGTGGTGGAAGTCAATTCGGACGCTTTGTATATAAGAATGCGGAAGTTATATATAGTCCGTTTGATGTTAATTATTCAAAAAAATTGGATATCTCAAAAAATTATGATGATCTTCAAAATAGCTTGATAGATATAGACAATAATTGTCGTCCCGAATTATCTATGTCGGGAATAGCACCTAATGAAGTGGCTTTCAAATTTTTTATGAATTTAAAGGAATGTTTTTTAGACCCAAAAACTCTTTTATGTTTTGGTGCTGCTATTGCTACAGTATTTTGGGATTTGTTCCAACAAGAAGTTAAAGGATTTCCAGTAATTTTCTTTTTAGGTGAAACTCATTCGGGGAAAAGTACATTAATGTTCTGTTTGTCATCTTTATTTGGCTTGACAGATAATAGTATTATGTCTGGGACATCTACCCCATTTGCAATCACAAAAGAACTTGGGGGAAGAATATGTATACCTTTATTTATAGAAGAATTAGACCAAAATTTCTTTAAAAAGTATGCTGAAAACATCGTAAAAGTTGTTTATAGTGCAATACCTCGTGAAAGAGGAACAAAAACTGGTGTTGAAAAATTGCCAACATTTACTTCATTTGTTGCAACGTCAAATTATTCTTTTGTGCAACCTTCTGAAGCTTTATTATCTAGAACATTATTTATTCACATGAAGAAATCGGATTTTGTTCAAGAAAATTTTAAGTACTTTGATGAGTCTTTACGGAAAGATCTATCTTTAATATTACCGAAACTTTTGCTATACAGAGATTATGTTTTACCTATTTTTAAGTCTGTATATCAGAATCTTATTAATAATATTCCAAATTACAGTGGTGATAGGTACTTGAGAAGTGTAGCGATGTCATGTACTATGTGGATTTTGATTAATAAACTTGTAGGGCAGAACTTATTTAATTGGCAACAAATGGTTCTTGAATACTATGGATATTATGAAAAAATTTTGAAATCTAAAGTGACAAATGCAGATATGATGTTAAGGCATATCTCAAAACTTATTGACAATAAAGATTTGCGGTATGGAGTACATTACAAGCTTATACGTGATGTAATCTTACGCCTTAACCTAAGCAAATTTATTACAAAGTTCAATATTCTTTATGGTAATACGCAAGAGCAAACCCTTGAAATGAGTGACTTTTGCAATTATGTAGCTAATGACAATCGTTTTGATTTAGAACGTAAGGTTATGGATATTGGTAGAACTATATCTATTAACATTGCAAATGAAGATTATTTACTTGATACAGTCAAAGCATATAAATATGACCAAGCATACCATGGAAAGTATGAAGATGAGAGTGAAATGTAATATATCACAATTAATCAAAAACTGCCCTGCATAACTAATTGCGGGGTAGTCTTAACTTTATCTAATAGAAAAAAGGAGAAATATTAAAATGAAAACACAAAATCAAAAATTAGAAAAACTTAAAAGTGCTGCTTGTATTATATATTGTAGGGTATCCAGCAAAGACCAAGCGGACAATACTTCACTTGATGATCAAGAAAGGCTGTGTATAGACTTTGCAAAAAAGTACAATATGAAAATCGAACACATCTATAAAGAGGACGCAAGTGCCATGAAACCAGAAACCCGACCTTTGTTCAATGAAATGGTTAAAAAGTTCCAAAACGGGGCAGCAGATGTCGCAATTTTTGCCTTTATTGACAGAATGTCAAGGAATCCCATTGATGGATACAAAATTCTTAAACTCGTTGAAGAAGAAGGCTTGACTGCCGTTTTTGTTCAGGAAAACCTGAGCTTACAAGCTCCAATAAGGGCTCATGAAATGCTTATGCTAGACACTATTTTAGGTGTTTCTAATTATAGAGTTCGTCAAGATAGAGAAAAATGTTTAGCGGGAATTAAGGCAAAGGCATTGGGTGGTTTCCGCCCTTGCCGTCCGCCTTATGGGTATGAAAATGACGGACCAAGAGACAAAAGGCAGGCTGTTATCAGTAAAAAGCGTGCTGACTTCGTCAAAAAAGCCTTTGAACTCTATGCAACGGGTGATTATACTGTGCTAGAAGTTGTTGATAGACTGTATGAATTAGGTTTTCGCTATGAATTACAGTCATCTAAACTTATTCCCAAACAATCGCTTATATCTATGCTGAAAAATCCTTTCTACACAGGTAAATATTATGTGAGACAGGCTGATGAGTATGTAACAGGGGAGCACAGGGCTATTATTTCAGAAGAACTCTTTGAAAAAGTTCAAAAACTTCTTGATATAGCTCCAAAAGCCCCACGCAAGCATAATTTACCTTACTCGAAACTCTTAACCTGTTCTAATTGCGGACATTGTATGACTGGTGATGTTAAGGTTAAACCAAATGGCAAAAAGTATGTGTATTACCGTTGTACCAATCCAAAATGCAGTGAACATGTATATGTCAGTGAAGCCTTAATTGATGATGATTTATGTGCATATCTGAAAGAGATACGGCTAGGACTTATCCCTGAAGAGATTGCAGCAGGAGTTCTTAAAGATGAACTCTATGCTATGACACAAAAATTATCTATTCTAAAACGTGGTCGTAGCCATAAGTTTGACGCAGAAAGACGGGCATGGAACGACATTTCAAAAAAAGATATTACAGATGAACAGTATATTAAGGGAAAATTTGCTAACATTCAAGAAAAATATGGTGATTTGGACTCAAAAATCTATGTAGCTGAAAATCAAATCAAAACAGTTAAGTCTAAGGTTGCTGAGGTTTTTGAAAAGCGACTTTATGATGTCTATACTGGCTTTGATACCACCACAAAACGACAAGTTCTTGAATTGGTGGTAAATATCTTCAAATGTGATGAGAATGGTCTAAAAATGACCTTCAAATCTGCATTTCGTAAGATTAGACGGAGATAGTGTTCTTCCTATTTATTGTCTTGTATGAAGTTTAGATTTTTTTATCTGAATTTTCAGCCGCACAAATTACTTGTGCGGTTTTTCTTTGCCAAAACGACACCAAAACAACCCGATGACAACACAAAAGTTACATTCCACAAACTTCTAAAAGGCTTAATTTGAGTGAATTTTAGCCAATAGACTACACAAACTACACTTTTGTGAGAAAATCTTACAAATTTTCTTTTTCCGACATGATTTTTTACCTTAGATGTACTCTATTACTGGATTTCGCAAATTTTTATGAACCATTTTGCAGATTTGAGTAGATTTCTATTGCTTTCAGCCCAGTTATTTCGAGATTTCCTTAGCGGGAAATCGTCCGCCAACCTTACTTTACTTTCTTGCAAAATGAGTAAAAATAAAAACAAAGAAGTTCAGAAAATTCTAAGGAGTTCAGATTATGACTAGCAAACAAGTTGTTATTTATGCACGTGTATCCAGCAAAGAGCAAGAACGTGAGGGGTTTTCTATTCCAGCCCAGTTGAAACTTTTACGAGATTATGCAAAGAAAAAAGGATTTGAGATAGTTCAGGAGTATTCTGATGCAGAAACAGCCAAAAAAGCTGGTAGAACAAATTACAATGCTATGCTTTCCTTTCTAAAGGCTAATCCCGATATTAGAACTGTCCTTGTCGAAAAGACTGACAGACTTTACCGCAACTTCAAGGACTATGTTACTCTTGAAGATTATGACCTTGAAGTTCACCTTGTGAAAGAGGGTTCAATTATTAGCAAAAACTCTAAATCTCATGACAAGTTCATACATGGGATTAAGGTACTCATGGCAAAAAACTACATTGACAATCTCTCCGAGGAAATCTCAAAAGGATTACATGAGGGGCTTGAACAAGGTTACTGGCCATTTCAACCACCCTATGGCTACAAAAGAGGTGAGAAAAAAGCACTCTACATTGACCCTTTGAGGGTTATGTTTATCCGCAGAGCTTTTGAACTCTTTGCAACAGGTGAATATTCTATCCGCAAACTCTGTGAAAAACTTTATTTAGATGGCTACTATTACCAGCAAAACAAACCCAAAATTACCAAAACCGTATTAGAAGGTATGCTCAAAAATGTTATCTACACAGGACAAATGCGTTGCAATGGTATTGTTTACCAAGGGAAGCACCCTGCAATAGTCAGCTTTGACCTGTTTAACAAAGCTCAACAGGCTTTCCAAAAGGTCAGCAAGTCTAAAGTCCGCAAAAACTTTCATTTTCTCTATCCTGGAATTGCAAAATGTGAAGTTTGCGGGTATGCAATCAGTGGAGAACGCAAGAAATATGAAAAAGTTTACTATCGCTGTACTCACAATGATCCTTCTTGCACAAATACTCTTTGCATTTCTGAAAGGGAAATGACAGCTTCTTTCCGTAGACATCTTTTGAGAATAGCCTTAGATGAAAAACTATATGAACTCGTCAAAACTTCTCTTGCAGAGAGCCTGAGAGACGAACAGAATTACCACAAAAAAGAAGTTCAAAGACTTAACAAAGAGATTGAAGAATGCACTGACACTCTCAAAAAGATGTATCTTGACCAGTTGAACAAAGTTATAGATATAGATTTGTGGATTACTTTCAAAAATGAGTATGAGTTCAAGCTGAACAGGTTGAATTCGGAACTGCAAATACACCAAAACGCTAATGTTGATTATTTAGCTACAGGCATGAAGATTTTAGATGTATGCAAAAAAGCAGGCATGCCATACTCAGATTTATCTCCTGAAATGATTGCTCAATTAGTGAGACAAACCTATTCTTCAGTTACCCTGAAAGACAAAAAAGTCAAAATGACCTTTGCAGAACCGTTTGCAACTATTGAAAAACTAATCAGGCTTGCAAAACAAGGTATTGCTGAATACGGATACGATGAATTCTCTGAAACTATTGAAAACACTAAGGTACAATGTCTTAAAGGCATTAAAAAAGAGCCCGAAGGCTCATTTGAATGTGTTTCACCAAGTTCGATTTGTTCGAAATGGTGGGCCGCAGTGGACTCGAACCACCGACCTCACCCTTATCAGGGGTGCGCTCTAACCGCCTGAGCTAGCAGCCCTTATCAATATTTTAGTATTTAACTGTCAAATTTTTGCGTATCGGGCGACCCTTATCAGGCCTCTCATAAAAAATAATCCACCGGATTATTTTTATTCGGCAGAGTGCTCTACCGCCTGAGCTAGATGCCCTTACAATTTTCAGACTACCCTTTCCTGTCTATCCTTGATATCCAGTAAAATTTATCTTAGAGTTTGTCCGCATGAATTAATCTAATATAAAAAAAAATTAAAATCAACCCTTTTTTAGAATTTTTTTGACTTTACCAGCTTTACTCTTGATTTAATCCGTAAAATATGCTATTATTTTTCTGAAAATGAGGATATATATATGAAAAATATTGTTGTTTATACTTATAAAAAGGTCTCAACTCTGGCTGATACGCTCGCTCAAATCGAAGACGCTAATGTCAGAATTGAAGATGCCGCTAATCTACGTGACTATGAAACCCTTAATCCCGGATTAATAGTTATTGAAAATGTACCTGATATAAAAGATGTTTTAATGGTTGTTAAATTTAAATCTCCGGTTCTTTTTATAGGTGATGTCTTTAAAGGCTCTACCGTAAGATCCGTTGCTTTTGATTTTATTAAAACTCCAGTTGATAATTTAGAACTGGTTATCCGCGCTAAGTCTCTCCTTAAGATTAAAGAACTTAGAGATAAAATAAAAGTCGTTTCCACTACAGATGAACTCACAGGATTACACAACAGAAAATACCTACAAGAACGTCTTGAGCAGGAAATCTCACGTGCAAAACGTTATGGAAACAAATTATCCTGTCTGCTTTTTGATCTCGATTTCTTTAAAGTTGTAAATGATATCTATGGCTATGAATGGGGAGATGTTCTCCTGCGCTCTATTGCCGACAAGTTAAAACAGCTTATAAGAAAAGAAGATATTCTTACACGCTACGGTGATGAAGAATTTCTTCTCATTCTCCCGAATACCTCCGAAGATAATGCGTTCCTCTTCGCTGAAAGATTTAGACGCGATATCGAAAGAATGGAGTTTATTCCGGCAGGTGAAGAAGAAAGGCATCCTATAACCATCTCCGGCGGTATCTCTACTTATCCTTGTATTGAAAATACCGAAGAAGATGCTAATACAATTATTCGTTACGCTGAACACGCTCTATATAACGCTAAAAAACGCGGTAAAAATAAAATAGTTCAGTTCTCTAAATTGAATTTGGGCGAATAGGTTACACTTTTAAATAAGAGGGGCGCGGCTTAAAAAAGCCGCGCCCCTCTATTAAAATACTATTTATGATTAACACCGTAACCAAACATCGAAAAATCATATTTAATAGGGTCTTCTGCATCAAATTCCCTAAGTTTTGTACTTAACTCCAATACAGATTTAAAATCATTTGCTTTACGGGTCAATAGTCCCATTTCCCGTGAAATCCTTGCTACATGCACATCCAGAGGAATAAGGAGTTCAGATGCCGGCATGAAATTCCATAAACCTAAATCTACAGGCCCTTTTCTTATCATCCATCTTAAATACATGCACATGCGTTTCATTGCCCCGCCGTTTCGAGGATTAGGTATCATAAAATAAAACCCCTGTCCTGTAGCTTTTCCGGCACGGGTATAAAAATAATCCGTTACAGGGATAAACATATTATTATCAACCGGATTTTCATAGCCGTATTTAAAAAGTTCTTCAAGCCCGCCATCTTTTTCATACAACATTCGTAAAATCTTAAAAATCTCTGCAAAATCAGCAGTTGTCCCGAAACGATAGTTAAAGTCACCCAGCACGCCAGTTTCAAAATTCATAATAAAATTATAAGGCTCATTGTCAGCAATATTAACAAAAAGCTCATTGAGCTTCTTTATAAAAACATTTCTATTTCCATAAGCAAGCAATGAAGCAATAAAACCCGCTATTTCGCTGTCCTGACGGGAGCCATTGTAACGGTGTGGAAACTGTACCGGATCGTCTTTAATAAAATCCGCTGTTTCATACTCCCTCACTAATTCTTCTATTTCAAGTTTTGTTATCATAGTTTTATATTAACAATAAAATATAAATTTGTAAAATTAAATTTGCAATATTAGAAAAAATGCGATAAGATTATTATAGGAGATGTAAATGGCAAACGAGATTAATATAAATATTTTAAAAGACTGTTTTAATACATTAGAAG
The DNA here is from genome assembly GCA_944326465.1 of Candidatus Gastranaerophilales bacterium. Classification (GTDB taxonomy): domain Bacteria; phylum Cyanobacteriota; class Vampirovibrionia; order Gastranaerophilales; family Gastranaerophilaceae; genus CALUVH01. The sequence goes on from CALVEB010000008.1 coordinate 48,304, forward strand.
AATGTTATAATGACTATTTGTCACAAACTGATGAAAAAATGCAAACTTATATTAAAGATTCATGTATAAAACGTTTTGAATATACTTATGAATGTGCAAAAAAAATAATGAATAAATATCTTAAAAAAGTATATGATAAACCGGATAAAGAACTAACAATAAATAATATTTTTAGAGAAATGTATGGTTTAGGATTTATTAAAAATTTTGATAACTGGATTTTATATAGAGCAAAAAGAAATGTTACTTCTCATGAATATAATCTCAATGAAACATATAGTATAATCAATATTATACCTGATTTTATTGATGATGTCAGATATTTAATAGAAAAATTGGAGGGAAAATGATACCCGGAGTTAATGAGAAAGAAGAAAAGATTATCAAGGATATTTTGAAGAATTATCCTTACGAGTTTTATTATTACGGCTCACGGGCAAACGGTGATTTTACACGGGCCTCTGATTTAGATATTCTAATCAAAGGTGATGAGGAAATGCCGTGGAATGTATTGTCCAAACTTCGTTTTGAATTTGATGAAAGTCTTATTCCTTATATCGTTAACTTTGCAGATTACCACAAGATTTCACCGGAATTTTATTCATTGATAAAAGACACTCTTGTTAAAGTTTTTTAATTAATCTTTATCACGCATATTGCTAAAATAATCATCAAGAAGCTGCCTGCATTTGTCTTCCAGAATACCGCCATAGACTTGCATTTTGGAATTAGCTTGAGATCTCAAATCAATTACAGAGCCTAATGCACCGTAATTAGGGTCATAAGCGCCAAAATAGACAGCCTTCAATCTTGATTGCAAAATTGCCCAGGCACACATCGGGCATGGTTCAAGCGTAACATACATTATACAGTCATCCAGACGCCAACGTCCTAATTTAGAGGCTGCCTGCCTCAGCGCAAGAATTTCAGCGTGAGCAGTCACATCATTTTGTGCTTCTTTTTGGTTACAAGCAGATGCAATGATATTGTCATCTTTGACTATAACAGCACCAACGGGTATTTCGCCTCCGGCACGTAAAGCCGCCTCAATCGCTCTTTGCATTATGACACCTCTGCTTTTGATGTGTCTAATTGCAAGGTAATTTCTACGCAAAATCCGCATTCTTTTGTTGATGTAAGTTTGATTTTGCCATGCATTGCCTCTATTAAGCCTTTAACAATAAAAAGACCGAGTCCGGTACCGCGTGTCGTACGCGTTGTATTATCATCCAGACGTATAAATTTGCCGAAAAGCTGTTTCAGCTTTTTCTCAGGAATAACTTCACAGTCATTTTTGACTAAAATCACTGCATCATCACCCTTTATATAGCCGTCAACAATAATTTTAGTTTCAGGCAATGCGTATTTCGCAGCGTTTTCCAATAGGTTTACAAATACCTGTATCAACCGGTCTTTATCGGCCCAGAGTTGCGGAAAGTCTTCCGGAATGTTGAATATTATTTCTTTATGGTCTTTATTTTTTATCAAAACCTTGGCTTCTTCCAGAACTTCCGGCAACCAGACAGATTCGCTTACTGTACGCAGCCGCATGCCTTCTATATCCGGTATTGTAAGCAAATCTTCAATAAGTCTTTTTAAACGTTCGGATTGATCTTTAATTATACGGAGTGATTTTTGTTTGGTTTCCTCATCAATAACAATATCCTGACGCATAAGCCGCGTAGTATAGCCCTGAATACTTGTTAATGGTGTGCGCAGTTCATGACTCACTGTATCTATAAGGTTTGAACGAAATTCATTCAACTGTTTTAATTCTTTGTTGTTTTTCTTCAATTGAATATAAGATTTCCGGATTTCTGACGCCATACGGTTAAATTCAAATGCGAGGAAAACGATTTCATGCGGTGTAAAGGCTGTTGTCAAAAGTCTTATCTGGCGGTCATAATTACCCTTTGAAATAGCAATTATACCTTTAAACAGCTGACGGATATTGATATAAAGATAATAAGTATACAATGCCGAAACAAAAATAATTGTCAAAAATGCCGCAAGAGAACAAACTATTATTTTATATCTGCCATTAAGAATAGCCTTTCTGGTAATTCGTTCAGTTGTATTTACGATAATAGTGATTTGCGGGTCAGCTTTGCGGAAATATACAAGCGGCTGGTTTTTTACGTCGCCAAAAATAACAGGTGTGTCATATTCCATATTTTTAGGCAACAGAGATAACGACTCCTTAAAAACATCTTCTGTATAATTATGTGAGGCGATAAGTGTACCGTCATTTGTCATAACGTAAATCTGGCGCTTATCATCTTTCAGTGAGCGAAACAATTCTTCTTTCAGGTTTTCTAATCTGTATGTTGCAACAAGATATGTGTCATCTTTCATTGTAACATGCAGTGTTGTCTTGCCGTTTGCGCGGTTATCACGATAGAGTTTATTTAATTCATCCTGTGTTTTTATGATTTTTATACTTTCACAATCAACAAAGTTCTTTGCAACTTCGCTTAAATACACCTGTTTTTGTCTGTAAGTCGGGATATAATCAAGTGAAAAAACAAGTTGATTAAGATTATTGGTAACCGTTGTTGCGAAAAAATCTGTTTCATCAGAAACCATATTAGCAATTAACACAGCGGATTCCCGTAACTGGTGCCGGACTGATTGCTGGTTAATATTGTTTATAACAAACGCACTTATTGTCATCGGGATAAGTACGGAAAAAAACAATACTATAGCAATTTGTTCAACAATCTTGAGTCTTTTAAATTTAAACAATTCAGCCAATATTATTCTCCCACAAACGGTGTTAATTTATAACCTACATTTGTGACAGTATGCAGATATTTTGGATTTTTGGCATCAGGTTCAATTTTGTTACGCAGCCCTCCAACATGAACTCTCAACATTCTGACATCTTCATTGCTGTCATAGCCCCATACTTCATCAAGCAGGGTTGCCAGAGTCACAGGATGATTGAAATGCTGCATTAAACAGTATAATATCTCAAACTCAGTAGGTGTAAGCTTTACACGCTTATTAACAATTACAGCTTCAAGTGTTTCAGGTGAAATTTCAATATCCCCTGCTTTTAAAATTTCATTAGAAAGGGAATTATCATCCTCAATGTTGTTACGTCTCAAAAGGACACGTATTCTGAGCAGAACTTCCTGAATATCAAACGGTTTGACGAGGTAATCATCAGCCCCGCAGTCAAAACCTTCTGTTTTGTCATCTATAGTGCCTTTTGCAGTCAACATTAATACAGGTATGGCAAGTTTGGCCTGACGAATATTTTTGCACACATCAAAGCCATTCATTTTAGGCATCATAACATCAAGCAAAATAAGATCATAAGTATTATTCAAAGCTTTATTAAGCGCTTCCATACCGTCTTTTGCCGTATCAACAAAATAACCGCTCTGAGCAACATCAAACTCTAACAATTCTCTTATTTCATCATCATCATCGGCTATTAAAATACGTTTTTGAATATTGCTCATATTAATTACCTCTTCATTGAGTAAGTATTATTATTTTAAAGTATTTTTTCAGGCTTTGCAATAAATATAAAGTTATATGTCGAATTATTTAAACCTTCGCATCATAGCCATGGCTTTGTTAACAGCGTGTTTACCCATTTTGTTTTTAACACCGCCTAACCCTCCGAGCCTGCCTAAATCAGGGAAATTGCTGCCGGCGCTGCTCATTTTGCCCATTAAGCCTTTCATATCACCCATGCTTTTCATCATAAGACGCATTTGCTCAAACTGTGATATAAACTGGTTAATTTCCTGCTGTCCGAGTCCTGTTCCTTTTGCCAGACGTTTTCTGCGGCTTGTATTCATCAAATTAGGGTTGCGGCGTTCTTCAGGAGTCATACTTTGAATTATAACTTCAATTTTTTTAAACTGTTTTTCACCTTCGTGTGATATTTTCTGCCTGTCGTCGCGTCCGATATTTATACCCGGAATCATCCCGAGAATTTGATCTATAGACCCGAACATTTTCATCTGTTTTTGAAGTTTCAGGAAATCTTCAAATGAAAATTCCGATTTTTGCATTTTTTCTTGTAATTCCAGCGCCTGCTGCTCGTCAAACACTTCCTGCGCACGTTCTACAAACGATACAATATCGCCCATGCCCAAAATTCTTGTGGCCATTCTTTCAGGATAAAAATCTTCAAGTGCATTTAATTTTTCACCTGTACCGGTAAGCTTAATCGGTTTTCCTGTACAGTATGCAACACTCAAAGCAGAGCCGCCGCGGGAATCGCCGTCCAATTTTGTTAAAACAAGTCCGGTTAAACCGAGTTGCGCATCAAAGTTTTCTGCAACATTAACGGCTTCTTGCCCTGTCATAGCGTCTATTACAAGTAATTTTTCATTCGGATGGAAAATTCTGTCGATAAGTAAAAGTTCGGCCATCATATCAGTATCTATTTGCAGCCGTCCTGCTGTATCAAGGATTAGTGTATTAAACCCTTTTTCTTTAGCATACTCAATTGCAGAGCGTACAATCTGCTGTACATCTTTGCAATCAGGTATTGTAAAAACTTCTGTACCAATATCATTACCCAGCGTCTGTAATTGTGAAATTGCGGCCGGTCTGTAAACATCACATGCTACAAGCAGAGGGTTACGTTTTTCTTTTTTCAGTTTAACAGCGAGTTTTGCGCTGGAAGTTGTTTTACCTGACCCTTGAAGACCGAGCATCATAATGATATTTGGCTGTCCTGTTAAATCAAGCGGTTTAGCTTCTTTGCCAAGGAGTTCGACAAGTTCATCATGCACAATTTTTACAAGCTGCTGTGACGGATCAACTCCTTTTAAAACATTTTCACCTTCAGCTTTATCCTTAATGGAAGATATGAAAGCCTTGACCACACGCAAATTAACATCAGCTTCCAGAAGTGCACGCCTTATCTCACGAAGTGCATCCTGCATATTATCCTGCGTTAATTCCTGATTACGCGTTTTGCTTATTATTCCTTGTAATTTTTCACTAAGACTGTCGAACATTTTTTTCCCTTTTGCATTATTAAAACTTATAATAATAAGATAACACAAAAAACCTGAAAATGTTATTTACTACAAGGCTTATTAATCATTATAGTTAAACATACTCGGCGGTTCCGGCTCAGGCTTTGGTTCTTCCTGATCAAATTTGCCGGATTCATAATCGCGTATAGCATCTTCTAAAGGCCCAAAATTGTTATTATTCGGGTTAATCATATCTCGAATATCGCCTAAGTCAGGATCCCAGGTTTCAAGAATCTGTTCTTCTTCCTCTTTGGTTACTTTTGGTTTTTTAGATTTAAACAAATCCAGAATAGAATAACCGTTTGAAGGCCCTGAAAATAATTCATCGTCATCATAAAACGCTTTAAATGACGGAGCAGTTGGTTTGCTTTCTGTTTTTTTAGATTGAATATTGTTTTGAGATGTATAATTGTTATAAACACTAACCGGTGCGATTCTCATTTATAATGCCCTTTCTGAATAATATTGATGATGTCATGATAACGCCTAAATATATTTTTATGCTACTTATGTAATAAAAAATTTACATAATTTTACATAGTTAAAATTTAAAACATCATAAAAACGAATGATTTAATTAAGATAGTAATTTGCTAATATAAAACCATACTCCTTAGAGACTAAGATACACATATCCCTAATCAACAGCTATGCACCTTAAAGTACATAGCTTTTCTTTATAAAAGCCGGCTGGAAGGAGAAGAATTTTTGTAATAGACTTTTGACAGGAGGAGAGAATGAGAAGACGTGCAGCAGGAATATTAAACGGCGCAATAGCGGCCGCAAGTTACGGGACAAATCCATTGTTTGGCCTGCCTTTATACCATGCCGGAATAGGAGTGAATTCTGTTCTTTTTTACAGGTATTTTTTTGCTGTACTTATTTACTGGATATGGCTCAAATTTTACAAAAAAGTTTCGCTTAAAATTTCTAAAAAAGAATTTTGGCCGTTGCTAATAATGGGGATATTTTTTTCATTATCTTCACTTACACTTTTTGAGGCGTTTAAATATATAGATGCCGGTATTGCCTGTACAATTCTTTTTATTTATCCGGTAATTGTTGCGGTAATCATGGCGATATTTTTTAAGGAAAAAATCACAGCAACGGTTGTGAGTGCGATAATATTAACCTCTACCGGCATAGGGCTGTTATACAAAGGGGATTCAGGAGCGGCTTTAAACTTATACGGTATAGCAGTAGTATTGTTATCGGCGTTGTTATATGCATTATATATCGTAGGAGTGAAGAATATTAAAGTAATCAAGCACATGGATAGTGCAAGACTAAGCTTTTATGTTATGCTTTTCGGCTTGTTGGTCTATATATATAATTTGAAATTTTGTACAGAGTTACAAATACTTGACAGGCCTGTTTTATGGCTGCTTGCACTGGGTTTAGCTATTTTCCCGACGATAATTTCACTTGAGACAATTACTATTGCAATAAAGCTAATCGGGTCTACCAATACGGCAATTCTCGGGGCGTTGGAGCCTTTAACGGCAATATTTTTCGGAATAATTTTCTTTAATGAGCATTTGACTATCAGAATAGCTATTGGTGTCATATCAATCTTATTCGGCGTATTTTTGATTATTTCGCAAAAAATGCATGCACATAAGGTTACTTAAAATTAATTTACAAATCTATCAAAAAAGGCAAAAAATATTTTGATAGGCTTTTATATGTATGTAAAAAATAAGGAATTTTGATATGATGATATCTCCAGTTAGTTTTAGAGCAGCGGCAACCCAGGCCGGTACAAATCAAAACACCAGACAAGAAGAAAAAAATAGTATAAAGGCACCTAAATTTACACCTGTGCAAAAGGCAACATTCAATGGTGTAGCGTGGGGAATATTTGGATATGCTATGGATAGAGTAATGAATATGCTTCCGGGTAATCTATTTAAAACATCTACGAAGCAATCTATTTTAATAAATACAGGTATAGGTCTTGCTACGGGTGTATTATCGTATTTTAAAATCAAGAAAACTCAATCGGAAAAAGAAACTGCGCCTGCTAAATAATTTTCCCTTTATTAATTTCCTGTGGCGTCGTCCGAAAAGGGAATATTACGCAGAAAGCGAAAAGCATAAATATTGGCGGCGGCAACGGGAATTTGCTTAGCCGTGCGTGAGAATATGAAATTCGAACGCAACGGATAAGTATGCGTAGCTAACCCAAATAATTTTCCAACAGAAAATTATTTGTTTCAATTTCCGTGGCGTCGTCGTAAAAGGGAATATTGAGCAGAAAGCGAAAAGCATAAATATTGGCGGCGGCAACGGGAATTGAACCCGTGTCAACAGAATGAGAATCTGCTATCCTAACCTCTAGACGATGCCGCTAAGTAACCTTATAATATTACTAAAATTTTATTTATTCAAGCCGTCTAATAAACTGTATAACATAAATGAAACAATAATATCATGCTACTTCAAGTTCATAGCCTAATTCCTGAAAGATTTTTGCTATAGTTGAGAATTTGGGTTCTTTTTCACTTTTAAACAAACTGTACAAGTGACTTCTTGACATTCCTACTTTTTTAGCAAAACTGGATATAGTGTCTTTTGCTTTTATGACAATTTCTAATGCTCGATAAAAAGAATTAAAATCACCGTCTTCCAAATAATCCTTTAAACTTGCTTTTAGAAACAGTTTAATATCTTCGTCTGATTTTAAATCATTAACTATATAATTTTCTAAATTTACAGTATTTTTTAAATATTTCATAATTAAGCATTAGATAATCTTTTATTTAAGTGTTTTAAAGATTTATTTTTATTTGTTGTATCACTTACAAAATCACTTACTATATTTACTATTAGTTTATTTAAACTTATATTTTCAAGTTCTGCGATTTCAGCTAGAGCTTGGTGAATTTGTGGTCCTGTTCTTACATTAAAACTGCCGCTATAAGCCTTTTGAGGTTTTTTACCTAATTCTTTACAAGTTTCTAAGTAATCATCAACCATTTCATGAAAAGCATTTTCTAATTCTTCAATAGTTTCACCCTCATAAGTTACTAAATCATCTATAAATAATATTTTTCCATACAGACATTTATCGGTTAAATCATATTCAACAGAACCTATATAATTTTTATATTTTAAAAAATTGTCTTTTTTCATATCAAACATTATATTAACCCATTCCTTTCAAGTTTTTCTATTATCTGATTGATTACATAACTTTTTATAATATTCCCGGGATGTGGTTTGTGGAAATTTATTAAGTCGTTATTCTCATTTTTAAACTTTTTGGCAGATCCTGTTGTTTTTCCTGTTGTTAATTCTGAATATCCAAAATATTTTAAAACTTGAACAAGTTCATCATACGTCAAATCTTTTGGTTTACTTAAAAATTTTTTTAATAGTTTTTCTGCCTTTGTCATATTTACATTATACATCATAAATTACAAAATTGCAACTATTTTTTAGTTGCTATTAATATTTATTTGTATAAACCTAAAACGACCGTTAACCGTCGGTAAATCTATAAAACGAAAAGGGTCGTGTTTTGGTTTATAAATGCATAAAAGAAAAGTAGGATTAATGCATTTTTAGTTGACAGGAGGCATTTTTATGACAAATTATGAATGCTACTTCAAGTTCATAGCCTATTTCCTGAAAGATTTTTGCTATAGTTGAGAATTTGGGTTCTTTTTCACTTTTAAACAAACTGTACAAGTGACTTCTTGACATTCCTACTTTTTTAGCAAAGCCTGAAATGGTATCTTTTGCTCTTATGACAATTTCTAATGCTCGATAAAAAGAATTAAAAGCTCCATCCTCTAAATAATCCTTTAAACTTGCATTTAGGAACAATTTAATATCTTCATCAGATTTTTATTTTTTGCTTTTATCGGCGAGTTCGCTGTCGACACGCAAAAATACAGGTTTTATTTCTTCTTTTGATATAAGATGACCTGTTTTAATATTCTCGTATGTTAAATCATCTAATTTTTTGTTCAAATCAAACGATAATTGACGTGCCATATCTTTTGCGATGTTCGGGCAGAACGGATAAATCAGTGCAGAAATTATACACATGACCTCCAGTACTGTTGTCAGAACCTGTCCGCATTCAGTCATTTTACCTTCTTTGGCAAGCGTCCACGGCGCATTGTCTGTTACATATTTGTTTGTTATATCAACAAGATTTACTATTTCCAAACCTGCCTCTGCTATTGCAAAATTGTCAAAATTATTTTTAACCAGATCAATTTTATTCAATGCGGTTTTTAAAAGGCTTAAAGAGCCTTCTACAAGTTCAGAGCCGCGGCTGACAAAAAATTCTTCTTTAACATCACCGTCAAAATATTTAACAAGCATTGACAGAGTTCTGTTTAAAAGATTGCCCATGCTGTTTGCAAGATGCGCATTAACTTTTTCTTTGAAATCGTCATCGGAATAGTTTCCGTCCTTGCCGCAAGGTGCAGCGGTTGCCATGTAGTATCTGAATGCATCAGGCGTTTCAAGTTCAAAAGCTTCAAGCACAGATGTCGGAGAAATTACATTACCGATTGATTTTGACATCTTAGCTTCGTCAATAGTAATCCAGCCGTGTGCAAGGATATGTTTTGGCAGCGGTAAATCAAGTGCAAGCAATATTGCCGGCCAATAAATACTGTGGAATTTCAGAATATCTTTGCCTATTACCTGAACGTCAGCCGGCCAGTAGGTCTTGAATTTGTCGGAAGGATTTTCTGTATCATACCCCAGTGCCGTAATATAGTTTGACAAAGCGTCTATCCATACATAAATTGATTGTTCCGGATCATCCAGTACATCAATCCCCCATTGTACATTTGATTTTGCACGGGATACAGAAATGTCCTGAATATCTTCAAGCTGATTTAGCACCTCATTTGCACGGAATTGAGGAATGATAAAATCAGGATTTTCTTTTATATGTTTGATTATTGCATCTTTGTATTTTGTAAGTTTAAAGAAATAGTTTTCTTCTCTGACAACTTCCGGTTTTTTAAGGTGATCCGGACAAAGCCCGTCCTCTGTTAAATCTTTCGGGTTTAAGAAACATTCACACCCGCTGCAATATAGACCTTCATAAGAATTTTTGTAGATGTCGCCGTTTTGTACAAGTTTTTGAAAGATTTTTTGTACAATTTTAACGTGATCTTCATCAGTTGTTCTTATAAATCTTGTATAGTCAATATCAAGTGCTTTCCAGGCATCTTTGAATTTTTGTGCATTTTCATCACATAGTTCTTTCGGGGTAATGCCTTTAGATGCAGCAGTTTTCTGGATTTTTATACCGTGTTCATCAGTCCCTGTCAAAAAATACACATTATCGCATCTCTGTGAAAAGTGTCTTGCGATAACATCTGTAATTATTTTTTCGTAAGCATGTCCGATATGCGGAGCACCGTTAACGTAATCAATTGCGGTTGTTAAGTAAAATTTATCCATTGTTTCTTATTCCTTATAATTTGTCTTGATTTAATTGTAGCATAAAAACTAATTAGGGCGTTTTTCAAAGATAACAAATCCGAAATCTTTACCAAAAGTGGCTGCAGGTTTGTAATTTTGTGTTATAAAAGCACAAAAATCCAATGCATAATCCCTGCATATATATCCGGTGTTATAATCCTGCATCGCTTGATTGGAGAATATCATATAGTCAGGCGGATTTTCTTTAAAGTGTTTTATTAATACATCGTCCCCGAAAGTTTCTACATAAAGCGGTAAGAGAGAATTGTAAAAGTCATCACTTATCCGTGAATTATCAGATAGAAAATTAATTATTAAACCTTCAGGAAATACTGACACTTTTTTTTCGCCGGTTTTTGCGTTTAAAAATTGAATAACATCATTAACAGGTTTTGCAAATTCAGCAGAAGTATGTATTACTCCGTATTTTGAAAATATCTTAAAATTAAGTTGCTTTAACTGATTTGCACTAAAAATTACAAACCATAAGCTTACTACAATCAGATAAATTCCGGCGGCTTTTTGATATTTTTTATCTAAAACAGTAAACATTAATGCAAAAAATGCAGTCAAAACAATCGCGCAATAATAGTTACCGTAATTCAACGGGGTTAACCCCCAGAGTGATTTTAAACCGAGTGCCAAAGCCGAAAAAATCAGTATTAACAGCAATTTATTATTTTTGATATTATTGATTCGCAATATAGTCAACAGTATTGTAAGCCCGATTAAAAAAGCAAAAATGGCAGGATTTGTCAAATAATATGCCGCAGCTATGCCGATAATCAATAGAATGGTACCTAATTCCAGATTTTTTTCAAAATATTTTATACCGCACGTAATTATCCCAAAACCGAGTGCAGATTTTATAAAGTTTATAACCCAATAAATCAATATCGGGATAGAAAAATACACGCCCGAATGACGGTAAAAATAATTAAGTGATTTTGTGTGCACCATTGTATTAATTATTCCTGCATTTTCAACTAAATCATTAAACTTTAGTCCCTGTATAAACAGTGTTCCGAAACTAATTGCAGGAATAATTAAAAAAGCCCCGAGAGCCTTTAATATTGTTTTAAAATTTTTAGTAAGAGCAATATTTACAAGTACAACCGCCGCAAATAACATAAAATCATATTTGCATATAGCAGCGCAACCGCTTAAAAATGCTGAAATATAAAGAAATTTATCACGCCCGGATTTATTAAATTCCAAAAGCGCAAGCAAAGAATAAAGACTTAAAACTGTTCCATAGAGCATTGCCTGACTATAAGGAAAAGTGTAATTAAAAAGATGTACCGCGCAAACACCGGTTGCGATTGTGAAAATTCCTATTGAAAATCCCAAAAAATCAGAAAGAAAACGTTTTGCAATAAGGAAAACCGCATTCACTATCGCGAAAGCGCATAAAATTCCCGCTGCATAAAGGGTTTTTAGATTTATACCAAAAATTTTGTATAAAACGGCATTCCACTGATACACCAGAGGCCCGTAAATATCAAACATATCTTTATACAAAACCTTGCCGCTCAAGATTCTTTCGGGGTAATAAACCTCCCGTCCGACATCCAGCAGAATGTTGGAGTAATGCCCTGTATAGAAAAAGAGTCCTATTGCACACAAAATCCAGAGGGCAATCAAGTATAAATTATTAGCAAAAAATTTCTTTATCATATTAATCAAATGTAACAAATATTTTGACTAAAGGCAATTATATGACAAAAAGTTACTTTATAGATACAGGAAGGTGTAATTCTATGGGTTATGGTGTAAATACAATAGTAAACGATCTTGTAAATTATGGAATAGTTGATTTTAATACAGGCATGTATGTAATGGGTCAAACGCCGGTGATAGATGATCATCATCACGGCAGTCAATTGCATGATGCGCCAAAATTAAAGCCGCAGCCTGATAAAGATGAAGTTATAAAAGAAAACGATAGTCTTACTGTTGTTAGTAATCCTAAATGGAAAAAAGTCTTGTTTGGAGTTCTTGCAGCAGCAGGTTTGGTGTTTGGCGGATACAAATTCCGTACAAAATTAATTCCGTTTGTCAAAAACGGCTGGAACAGGCTAAATCCTGTTCAAGGTCTGAAAAACGGCTGGAATAAATTCGTAAACTTTATTACAAAGCCTTTCCGCAAAGCTCCGCCAACTTCTGCTCCGTAATGTCAAACATATCAACACCGGAATAATCAACAGGCAAAACGAAAGTTATACCCTCTGAGCTTGCTTTTTTATCAAGTTTCATTATTTGTATCATTTTGTCAGTATTGAATGACGAAATTGGCATAAAACGATATTTTTTAAAAACATCCTCAGCATAAAACTGATAATTTTTATCAATCAATCCTTTTTTAACAGCAAGCCCGAATGCAAATCTCATACCTTCCACAACCGCTTCTCCATGGGTGTACTTTTTGTAATTAGTAATCTTTTCAATAGCGTGTCCGTAAGTGTGTCCGAAATTCAATATTCTGCGCAAGCCGCCTTCTTTTTCATCCTTTTCAACCACTGATTTTTTAAGGCTTACACAAATTTTTATTAATTCGTTGAGGGTTTTTGTATCACGCGCAAAAATCTTTTCAAAATTTTCATTCAAAAAATTTGTAAGGTTAAAATCTTCACATTTACAGCTTTTTTCAATAAAAGCATACTTAACAACTTCTCCCAATCCGGTTTTTAATTGACGTTCATCAAGTGTTTTTAAAAAGTTAGTATTAATCAAAACAACTTTAGGCTGATAAAAAGAACCGACAAGATTTTTGCCAAAACGTGTATCAATACCTGTTTTTCCGCCAACAGAACTATCTACACAGGCAAGAAGAGTAGTCGGGATTTGTATAAAATCTATTCCGCGCATATAAGTTGAAGCTGCAAAACCTGCTAAATCACCAACAACCCCGCCGCCAACCGCAATAATGGCATCTTTTCTTGTTAGTTGCATTTTCAACGCACGCTCAAGTATTTTCCGGTAATTTTGAAAGTTTTTTTCCTTTTCGCCGTCTTTTAAAACAAAAACTCGTTCACTATTAAATCCAAGAATTTTGCCATAAAGCCGGTTAACCCTTTCTGAAATTACGACGAGATATTTTTTACCGCTGATGTAAGAAAATATTTTTGCTTTTAACAGCGAAATATCATTGTTTTCTATACAAATAGGATAAGATATTTCGTTTGATTTTATGTTTACGGAAAGGTTAATCATTGATTACTCCTAAGATTTCTTTAACTATATTATCAGGCGTTTTACCATTAGTATCAATAATTTTAGCGGCTTTTTCATAATTAAATTTTCGTTTATTTAAAATTTCCGTGATTTTTTCAACAGAGAAATTTTTTCTCAAAAGCGGTCTGTGTATTTCTTCTTTAATGCGGTTATAAATTTCTTGCGGGGTGGCTTTCAGATATATTGTAAGAGTTGTTTTTCCGAGTAACTCTCTTGTCTGCGGATTTTCGAACGCCCCGCCGCCAAGTGAGATTATTTGATTTTGTTTTTCGCAAACGCGTTTAATTTTTTCACTTTCAAGCATTCTGAAATGATGTTCGCCGTACCTGAGAAAAATTTCGGAAATTTTTTTACCTGTGGATTTTTCTATTTCTTCATCAATGTCGACGAATGAATATTCGGGCAAAAATTTGCTCATTTCTTTGCCGATAGTGGTTTTTCCACATCCCATCATTCCTATAAATGCTATGTTTTTCTTTTCCATTAAAATTATTGTACTATAAAAATTTATAAAAGGGTATATAATAAGATATAGTCCCGCTATCAGATAATGTTTATTTTTTAATGACTGCTGTGTTTATAAATGCGTTATTTACACAGATAATATATTATTTATTTATAAAAATATAATACACTATACAAAGCATTCTCACAAAAGTAAGTGATGATAGGCTTGACTTTTGGAAATTATTGGATTATAATACAAGAAATTATTGGATTATAATGTTATATTTTTTAAATAGAGGTATTATGACATTCATTAAAAGGAATATTTTGAAACAAGTGGAAGAAAGTGTTAAAACAAGGCCTTTGACTTATTTAAACGGTGGCAGGCAGGTAGGCAAATCCACTCTTTGTGCGCATTTTCCGGAAAAAGCAAACCATATAACCTTTGATTCTCCGCTTGTGCTTGTCTCTGCCAAATCTGAACCTGAAACATTTATAAATTCTCTTCCTGATGATATTTTAAATGTTATTGATGAAGTTCAGTTTGCACCTGAAATATTTCCGTATCTGAAAATGCAAATTGACAGAAACAGACTTGAAGGCAATACTAAACAGCGTTTTTTGTTAACAGGGTCTGCAAACATTATGGCTATACCTAAATTATCAGAAGCACTTGTGGGCAGAATGTCAATTATAACTTTATACCCTTTTTCAACATGTGAATATTTTGAATCAAATATTTCATTAACTGACAGATTATTTAATGAAGATTTAAGAATAAAAAAGTATGATAATTATAATATTTTAGATGTCATAAAAAGTGCAACATATCCTGAAATTTCGCTTGATAATTCAATTGATCGTATAAAATGGTTTGACAGCTATTTAACAACTATTTTAAACAGAGATATAAAAGCGCTATCAGACCTTAGAAATCCTGATTTAATAGTTGCATTGCTTTCTATGTTATCAATGAGAACAGGCGGTTTGCTAAACAACACTGAAATAGCAAAAGAAGTAGGGATTGATTACAGAACTTATGAAAAAATGCTGTCATTTGTTATTAATAGCTTTATGGTGTTTGAAGTCAAGCCGTGGGCACGACCTAATAAATTGAATAAAAGGTTTGTCAAATCACCTAAACTCTATTTTACTGACTGCAATTTCTTATCTTATATAATGAAAAGGAGTTTGGACGAATTATACTCTAATGACAAAATTACATTCGGACATATTTTTGAAAATTTTATTGCTGCAGAACTTGTAAAAACTTCAAAAGTTAATAACATAGAATTGTCGCATTATCGTACTCAATCAGGTAAAGAAGCAGATTTTGTACTTGAAAATATGAATGGTGATGTTGTTGGTATTGAAGTAAAATCTTCAACCACTATTGATAAAAAATACATATCAGGCCTTCTTGAATTAAAAGAAATCTGTGGTGATAAGTTCAAAAAAGGTATAGTTTTATATACAGGGAATGATATTGTTCCTTTATCTGATAAAATATGGGCTGTACCTGCTTGTTATTTTTGGCGTTAATTTATTCTTAATGTTTTAGAATAAACTCAATTGCTGTGAATTCTCTTTTTCCTGCCGTTCTCTTTCGTATTTTGAAAGTGTCAGCAAATCATTTTCTATTTTTGCCAAAAACGGTGATATATCAAAGTGTTCAATTTTGCCGTACATACGTCTTTTGATGGCACGGCTCAAGAACAGGCGCTGCTTTGCACGGGTCATTCCTACATACAAAAGCCGCCTTTCTTCCTCTATTTCCTCAGGTGTTTGCGCTCTGTATAACGGCAATATACCGCTTTCTAACCCGACAATAAATACACATTTGTATTCAAGCCCCTTGGATGAATGTAACGTCAGTAATGATATTCTGTCAGCGCGCTCATCAAGTGTATCAGATTCTTTTAACAAAGATACTTCATGGATAAATTCATCACGCGTATTATATTGCTGCGCAAATTCGTAAAGATACTTGAAAATATAATCTTCAATTCCTTCTCTGGCTTCCGGTGAAAGGTTTTCTAACTGCTCTGTAACAGGCTGGATATCTGTTAAATTTTTCAGTAATTGTCTTATTTGCTTTTTGTCACATAACAGATCGTCAGAAAGTTTTACATAAGGCATACCGGATCTTTTTAACGCCTCAATAATCGGCGGCAATTGAGATGATGTGCGGTAAAGGATTGCAAAATCGCCAAAGGATAAATCGTTTTCCTGTCCTGTTGAACGATCTGAATCAATAGAGAAAAAGCTGTGCCCGCCGATTAGTTTTTCTATTGAACTTACAACAAATTCCGCTTCTGCCCTGTCTGTTGGTGCAGTATGGATTGTAATTTTTTCATGCGGTCTGTCATATTGCGATATTATGTTAAAACAATCTATCATCTGGTTTGAGGCATTTACGATACTTTCGGTTGAACGATAATTGTTTTTCAGGTTAATTTTTTGAACATCCGGATAATCTTGCTCAAAATTGTTAAAAAATTTGGCGCTGCCGCCGCGAAATCCGTAAATCGCCTGATTAGGATCGCCTATAGCACAAATATTACCGTTTGACGGAACCAGTAACCGTATTAGCGCATACTGATTTTCGTCAATATCTTGATACTCGTCTACAGAGATGTACTTAAACCGCTCCTGATATGATTTTGTTATTTCAGGATGCGCCGTAAAAAGCTCTATAGTTAATTTGATTAAATCGTCAAATTCCAGAGTATCCGGCGGTAACTCTCCATTGTATAAAGATTTTTCCTGCTCACTTATTACTTTAAAATTTTCACTAATACCAACTTTTTCATGGTGTTCTTTAAGTATTGAAAGCCCGAGCGAGTGGAAGGTATGAATATTAATCAATCCTGCATTTTCGCCTAAAAGTGCGGAAAGCCTTTCACGCATTTCTTGAGCGGCTTTGCGGGTGAAAGTTATTGCAAGACACTCTTGCGGCGGAACACTTTTTTCTTGTATCAGATACGCAATACGCCTTGTTAGGACAGTCGTTTTTCCTGACCCCGGCCCTGCAGCGATAAGCAGTTGATTGTGCGCATTTTCTATTGCGGCCTGCTGAAATTCGTCAAGCCCTTTTTCTCTTTTGTCCTTTTGTTGCTCAATAATTTGTTCTTGCATAGCCAGTTTAAAGTCAAATGTTCCGGTATCATGTTTAACAGCTTGCGGAATATTGATATTAAGCTTTAAATTTATAAAATTTTTTTTAACCAGTTCGCTTTCTTCAAATAATTTTATGACACCGTATTCTCCGTCATAACCGGCATGCTTGATGACTTTTCCCTGCCGCAGACGTGAAATTCCCTCACCTAAAAGCGGAGAGTCTTTAGAAAGTTCTTCTATCGGGATATTTTGCAGAATTGAAAATTCCGAACAGAATTTCTTTATAAGCCGTTCATATTCAAATACAACGGATTTGCTGGACGCACCAACCTGCATAATTTCAGAGAGTATTTCAGGCAGCGGCACAAGACTAAACACTTTTCCTGCAGTTGCTGGTCTGAATGTGTTGTTGCAGTCGCGATCCGCGAGTTCACAAACACGGTTGAGCACGCCTATTGTCATCGGTTTGCCGCAAACAGGACAAATACCATTAAACTTTTTTGTCTCTTCAGGCGTCATACATACATTGCATTTTCTGTGTCCGTCTTCGTGATACTTGCCTTCTTCCGGAAAGAATTCTACTGTGCCGACATATCCGTCACCTGTTTTTAGCGCATTCATAATGCTGTAATAATCAGTCGAGGTGTCAAAAACCGTTGCTTCCCGTGCAAGCTTTGCGGGTGAATGCGCATCGGAATTTGAAACAAGCCTGAATTTGTCGAGTTTAGAGACACGCCAGTTCATCTCAGGATCAGAAGAAAGCCCTGTTTCAACCGCAAATATATGTTCAGATAAATCGCCATAACAGTCTTCAATTGAGTCAAATCCGGATTTTGAACCTAAGACCGAAAACCATGGAGTCCAGATATGCGCCGGGATTATATATGAGCCTTCGCCGGATTCAAGTGTTGTTTCAAGAAGATTTCTTGAATCTAAACCCAAAATAGGGCGTCCGTCAGATTTAATATTACCTATAGCATCAAGTTTGTTGCGAAAATTTTCAGCGGTCTGTATATCCGGCACAAATACAACGTGGTGAACTTTTCTTGTTTTGTCCCATTTTTTGTAGATTGTAGAAATTTCTACTGACAGTAAAAATCTGACCGGACAGCCGTCGGGGAAGATTTGTTTTTCTATTTCGGGGTTAAGCCTGAAAACGCCATTTTCAGCCGGCACAAGTTTTTCTTTTATTTCGTTAAACCATGCAGGGTGAGTAAAATCACCTGTCGATATAACACTCAAGCCTTTTTTCTTTGCCCAGAGCGCAAGTTCTTCCAGATTACAGTTTTTGCTGGTCGCTCTGGAATACTTTGAATGTATGTGTAAATCAGCATAGAAAAACATAATACCCCTTTCTGTTCAAAATTATTGTAACAGAAATATTTTTGAGGTGCAATAGCTTGCTGTTACGGCAGGAGTACGTTAGCTAAAACTTTTTCAGTTTAGCATAAGCTGCATCCAGTGCCTTTTTGCCCTGTTTGCCAAAGTCTATTGTATACAGGGTGCTTTCGCCCATTTGAGTCACTTCTTCAATATGTCCGACACCAAGTTTGTCATGGAAAACACGATCTCCGACGCTATAAATAAAGTCAGCGTTTTTCTGTTCTGTCATCTGGCGTTCGCGCTCCTGTTCGGCAATCATCTGTTCGCGTTCTTTCCGGCGTTTTTCTTCAAGCATACGTTTTATCGCATTATCTTTGAAGAACTCTTTAACCTTTTCTTCGTCACGCTTTTTGTTAATTTCTGATTTAACAAGTATAGTCCGTGAAGGAGTTCGTGACGGCTGTGAATGCCTTCCTCCATAATTACCGCCGCCGGTGTAATCAGATTTTTTACCGGTATTTGATGCAAGGCCTCTATTGGGCGCCACAAATCCTTTACCAAAGCCGCTTGACGGTTTTACAAATCCGTAACTGTCAGACTGTGCCGCTGAATATGAATAATCAGAATGCCCTGTTTTAGCTTTGGAAACAGCGTTTCTGAAAGTAGAAGTATCGTTGCGGCTGCCTTCAAAAGAAATAACATTCAACAGTTGCCGCGGAATTTCTTCAATAAATCTGCTCGGGTTATAATATTTGTATTCTCCCCACATCTGGCGCCGTTTCGCAGATGTAAGATATAATTTTTCTTCTGCACGTGTAACCCCGACATACATCAGCCGGCGTTCTTCTTCCATTTCAGAAGGCACATTAAATGTTCTCTGGTGCGGGAATACACCCTCATCGCACCCGACAAGAAATACAACAGGGAATTCCAGACCTTTTGCTGAGTGCAGGGTCATCAAGGTAACATTATTGCTGATATCGTCCATTCCGTCAATATCTGAAACAAGTGCTACCTGCTGCAAAAAGTCGCCCAGAATATTGCTCTCATCTTCCGGTACAAATTCTCCCGCAACATTTACAAGTTCCTGTAAGTTTTCAATATCCGCTTCGCTTTCAGGTGTATTTTGTTTTTGTAATTCTGCAAGATAGCCTGTTTTTTCTATAACAAGAGTTACAAAATCAGGCAGGCTGTATGATGTCACAGCGTCTTTAAATTTCAAAATCAACTCTGCAAATTCTTTTAGTTTGGCACGTGTTTTAGGCGAAATTTCCAGAGCATCATCTATATGTTTTATTGCTTCAAAGAGGCTGATATCGTTTTTATCCGCAAAATCCTGCAAATTCTTAACAGTTGTTTCACCGATAGCTCTTCGCGGTACATTGACAATACGCCTGAAACTCTGTGAATCATCCGGATTATAAATCAATTTAAGATAAGCTATAATATCTTTTATTTCTTTACGGTCATAGAATTTTAACCCGCCATAAATACGGTACGGAATACCCGCAGCCATACAGGCTTCTTCCAGTGCACGGGATTGTGAATTGGTTCGATATAGTATTGCATACTGATTATAATTTCCGCCGCTGTCCTGTTTAATCCTGCTTACAACGAAATTCGCTTCATCAGCTTCATCTTGCGCCTCAAAATAATCAATCAATTCACCGTCGCCTTTTTGCGAATAAAGCACTTTATCAACACGCTCAGTATTGTTCTCAATAATCGCATTGGCAACATTCAAAATATTCGCGGTAGAACGGTAATTTTGCTCTAATTTAATTGTTTTGGTATTTTTAAAATCGTTCTGAAAGTTCAGAATAATCGTATAATCCGCTCCGCGCCAGCTGTAAATTGACTGGTCTACATCGCCAACCACGCATAATGAGCGCTCCGGCGGCACTTCTGACTGTTTGTTTGTATAAAGCATGTTAACAAGTTTGTATTGCGCAAGGTTGGTGTCTTGATACTCATCAACCAGAATATGTTGAAATCTTTCATAATAATTTGTTCGGACTTCTGCATTCTGTTCAAACAATTTTACCGTCAAAAGCAGCATATCATCAAAATCTATGGCATTATTGTTGTTTAGCGTGTTTTCGTATTCCTCAAAAATCGCCGCGATTTTTTGTGATTTAAAATCCTTTGCAAATGTCGCAAATGTATAGGCATCCTGCATTTTGTTTTTTGCATTGGATATAATTGATTTAACAAGTTTCGGTTGATAAAGCTTGTCATCAAGGTTTAATTTTTTTATTGCCTGCTTGATAACTGCATTTGTGTCAGCATCGTCATAAATTGTAAAGTTTTTGTCTAACTTTTTACCGGATTGAAAACTGTATTGCTCAATATTTTCGCGCAAAATCCTTCCGCAAATCCCGTGAAAAGTCCCTACCCACATATATTTCACAACATTTTCGCCCAGCATATTACCTAGACGCTCTTTCATCTCTCTTGCCGCTTTATTGGTAAAAGTAACTGCAAGAATGTTACGCGGTCTTACACCGTTTTGTATCAAATATGCAATGCGTGAAGTTAAAACTTTAGTCTTTCCGCTGCCCGCTCCGGCAAGGATTAACAGCGGCCCTGCAACTGTTTGCACTGCTTCTTTCTGCTCTTTGTTAAGATTATCTAATAAATTTTCCATATCCCTATTCCCAAAATTATTTTTTTGTGATATAATCAGCATAATCGAAAAATATAATTATTGCAATTAAAAAGTAAAAAGGTGGAAACTTATGAATGTTAAGATGAATTCTGAAGATGAAAAAAAAGTAAACCAACAATCAATTGTAGTACCTATAGACGATATGGACAAGATTTCATCGGATTCACCCGACACAGTAGACGAATTAGCAATGGAATTGGCAACAATCCAGCAATCGGCAAAAAGAATTGCAATAATCGGCAGCCGTAACCTGCCAATTACTCACCAGCAAATGATTGAAACACTTACAACAGCACTTGTAATGCAAGGAAATATAATTATTACATCAGGCGGTTCCTCAGGAACAAATGCTGCGGCTATCAGAGGCGCAATGAAAGCTAATCCGGATAAATTAAAAGTTATTCTTCCTCAAACAATCGGCCAGCAGCCTAGCGATGTGCAAAACCAGCTTATCGGTGTTCCGAATATCGTAGAACACGCTGATAGGGCAATGATGACTCTCGCTGACGCTTCACGGGTTTGCAACAGAGAAATTATTGATGACTGTAACCAGTTAATTTGTTTCCTTTCTCACACAAGTAAAACTCTGCACAACGCTGTACAGTATGCAGAAGAAGGCCACAAAGTTATTACAGTGTTTTATTTAGACTAGGCTTTTTATGTGTGAAGATTTAATAAAAAAGCTAACCGGCAAAAATAAAAATGACTACGAGCATGCTGCCGGGCATTTGGTTAATAATGCCGATATTAATATGTTTAGAGAACTCGCGGCTAAAGACGATTTCTTATTTGATTTTGTTAAACAGAACGTCAATGAGCGGCTGTCAGCAGCTGTCACAGACGAGAATTACAAGAATATTTTTGCGTTAATGAAGGTTTACTCGCCATCTTATGAAGATTTTATCATTAATACACTTGTAAAATATGCAAATGAGGATATAACTGATAAAATGCTTAATCTGCTTGAAAGCGGTTCTGTGGAGGAGAAAATCTATTCAGCAAAATATTTTTCGCGTATTCAAGACCCTCTGGCCATTGACGCATTAAGGACAAATGCATTTTCGGATAATGAATTTTTGAACATAAATTGTGCCATTGCACTCGGTCAATTTGGCGATAATGAATCATTTAATACAGCGCTCAAAATGCTGGATAGCGCAGACGAGTTTGAGAAGTTGAGCGGCGTTAAGTTTTTGTCAGCGTATGGTGACATATCAGCAGTGCCAGCTATCATAAATTCAATGAAAGTGTCATCAATGAATGAAAATATAGCAGGCGAAATTCCGTATTTGATGGATCTGTTCCAGCTTTTAGATAATTATTATGATGACGCACTTCTGGTTTTAAATAATATTATTAACGGTTTAGGCGAAATTCTTGCATTATCTCTTGTTTTAGATTTTGAATTATTTGAGGTCTTTGAAAGATTAATTTATAAATCTGAGGACAGTAAAGCGGCGGTTGTATTATTAAACGCACAGGAAAAATTTAATACTTTGACAGAAAATGACGAGTATCTTTTTGACGAAGATAAAGACACTAAAAACGAGGTCTATGACATAAAAAAACTTCTTTCGACAATAGATAATAAGAAATTGGAAAAACTGATTTACACGGAACTAAATGAAGAAAGTCCGTTTGTGTATACAGCACTTGATTTTGCAACTGATTTGTATGCGATAAGGGAACTTTTGAAATCCAATAATCAAACTCTGATACTCAAAACAGCAGAAGTGCTTAAAAAGCTGGACAATCTGGATGAAAACACCAAAACCGTAGCACTTTTAAAGGTTACTGACACAAATATCAAGTCAATCATCCGGGCA
The DNA here is from genome assembly GCA_944326465.1 of Candidatus Gastranaerophilales bacterium. Classification (GTDB taxonomy): domain Bacteria; phylum Cyanobacteriota; class Vampirovibrionia; order Gastranaerophilales; family Gastranaerophilaceae; genus CALUVH01. Next base: position 71,388 of record CALVEB010000008.1, read on the forward strand.
TTGTAGAGGTTTAAAAACAAGGCATAAAAATCAACATTCTGGAAAAAATCGCAAATCAATTCGGGCAAACTCCGGCGGAATTTCTATTAGAGTTTGAAAAACAGACAGAATTATAGTTTCATTCTGTTTGATGATTAAGATTAATTATCGGAATTGACATAATTGTATTAACAGCAGCATCTATAGCATTTCCTATTGGTGTGAGTGTTCTGTCTATTCCATACCAGATTCCCTCGCCTATCGGTTTTAAAAAATGACGTGAACTGTAATCCATACCGCTTTCGATAGTTTTGGCCCCCCAAATAAGTCCTTTCCCTACAGGTACAACCGTACATTTTGCTCCGACAATAAGATTTTTAGTTATCGGAGCAGCCACAAATTTTGCCCCTTTATAAACTCCTTTTGTAAACGGGATAACAACATAATCCATACCGATATCAGTTCCGTAGTAGACCCCCTTCCCTACAGGTACTAATACATATATAAATGTCTTATCAATTACCCAAAAAACGGTATAGTCAAGAGTTTTATCAGTAATCCAAAACGTACTTTTTAATGCATAATAAACAGCCTTATCAAGCACAAGTTCAAAAAGCCAATCCGTTGCTGGCACAACAATATGATCCCAGCCCCAGCAAAAAGTCTCCACCACCGGCGTAGTTGTATACTGAAAAGCCAAATCTATACCGCTGCCAACCGGACGAATAACATTATCTATAGTCCAGCCAACAGACATGCCGGCGATATCAACTCCCAGATAAACAGGAGCAACAACCCCGCCTATTGCCCACCCGATTGGAGAAAGAATTTTGTCAAAAATATTTTCTGACTCATCAGATACCTCTGTATCGTAAAAAGCAGGTTCATCCATAATCCTATCATCACCTTCTACGGCCCCAAAAACCTCTTTTTCTATGGCTTCTTTTATAGGTGAATAATTTTCTACAGATAAAATGACATCAATTATAGGCGACTCATACGATACAGCAGTTGAAATTTCTGATGACGCTATGGTGATAGGCATAAATGCCGTATATATCAATCCTAAAATCAAAACACGTATAATATCTAGTTTCATATTTTCCCAGCCTAAACGGTGTAACTGCCCCCAATATAATATAATATATAACATTAATATTGAAATATGTTAAGTCATTTTATTAAACTTCAAAACAGCGTGGGGTGATTATTTTAAATTTCCAAGTTATTAAAGATAAGAAGTTCGTAGGGTTCAATGTTTAATGCTCTGGCGATTTTTTCAACAACATCAAGCGTAGGCGATGACGTTTGACCTTCAATTTGCGTTAATGTTGTTCGTCCAATTCCAGCCATACCGGCAAGTTTTTCCTGAGAAAGTTTTCGTTTTACCCGCTCAAATTTTATTCGTATTGCAAACTTTTTGGACAATGTCGATATAGTAGTCATATTGTTATTTATAATAACATATTGACAAAATAACGACAATACGCTATATTAATGCTATGGTCTTTATAACGACAATTAATATATTATAACGACGGAGTAACGTATGATTATTAAAAACGCTTTCACACTCGCCGAGGTGCTTATCACCCTTGCGGTTATAGGTATCGTTGCAGCACTCACATTACCGGGGCTCATCCAGAACCACAATGAAAAGGCATGGTCTACAGCAAAAGACCTCTGGGAAAAGAAGTTAACTGAAACAGTACGCCGCATGAACGTAGATGGAGTCATGACCGGTCACGACTCCACAGAGGATTTTATGAATACTTTCAAAAATTACATGAAAGTAATCAAAACATGTGATAATTCTGAGCTTAATAAATGTTACAGTCCGGAATTTGTGTTAACCGGTAAAAAAGATAATTTAGAGAAAAAATATATAGAAGATTTCAAAACAGCAGGTGACTTAGAAATAACAGATTGGAATACTAATACAATATCATTTGTTGTTGCTGACGGTACCACAGTTATTATGGCTTATAATCCAAAGTGTCCTTATGCAGATCCTGTTGAAGATACTGGCAGTCAAGTATCTTGTATAAGTATGATGATAGATGTAAACGGCAAAAAATCACCTAACCGTGTTGGTAAAGATATTTTCCTCTCTAATGCAAGCATTTCAACCTGCGATAACCCTATAGGAGACATGTGCTGGTCAACTGACTTTGCAGCTAATACACCTTTAGATACCACGTTAGATGAAAATAAACAATACGATGAGAATTATGCTTCAACAACCAATTACTGGGCGTGGGCTAAAAAGAAATGTCAGGATATGAACATGAGTCTGCCGACAATGCGACAACTGGCACAATTAGCAAGTGAAATATACATTGAAGATGGCAATCAGGTAATAATAGCAGATGATGAAGATAAATCCGGTCTTACTTTAAAACCACAATACCTGAATTCACTTACTTATGATAAATATTATTTTTCCATTGATGAAGAGAGTACAAATTTTGCATTTGTACGAAGTTTTAGTTCTTCATCAACTACGATATACAGTTACGGCAAGTATGTTGGTACATTTCGTCGTGCAATCTGCATCGGAAATTAGTCAGCCAAGTTGCAGATATACTTAATCCATACAAAACTTTTCAACAGCTTTGACAAAGCCGTCGTTTGCCACAGTATCTGTTATATAATCCGCGCAAGCTTTTAATTCATCAGTTGCATTTCCCATTGCAACCTTCACTCCGCCAGCTTTTAGCAATTCTATATCATTATTCTGGTCGCCTATTGTCAAAACTTCTTCCTTCTTTAAGCCCCATAATTTGCACAAATATTCCACCGCTGTTGACTTTTTTGCGTCCGGATGTGAAATCTCACAAAAATAAGGCGTTGAAGTAACTACATACAATTGAGGATATTCTTTATTTAAATACTCAACCCAGCCATTAACTTTTTCAGGACTTGTATAATCTATCAGTAGTATTTTATTAATCTTTTCAAGTTTTAATTCACTAAATGGTGACACTTTGAAAGCAATATATCTTGCTTCTGTATAACGTCTGATAGTCTCGTCATCTTTTTCCACATACAAAACATCATCCATATAAAGATTGATATGAATCTTATTTTGCTGCGCCCAATTAATAATCTGCGACGCATATTCAGGCTCAAGATATTTGTTATAATAAACCTCTCCATCAAGCGAATTTTCTTTAATCATACCGCCTTGATATGATACAATCGGTGTATCAAGTCCGAGTTTCTGCGCCAGTTTTAAGGCCGCACAATGCATCCGGCCGGTCACCAGAACAACTTTAATTCCGCGTTTACACAAGTCTTTTATGCAGGCTTTTACAGCCGGACTGAACCCGAAATCCCCTCGTAATATTGTGCCGTCAATATCAGTCGCAACCATTTTTATCATAATTCAACTCCGTTAAATGCTCTGTAAATAGCACAAATTGTTTTTGCATCATTGATGCCACCATTCAGAATCATTTTTTTTACATCCGAAAGCTTGTATTCATAAGCCTTAATAATCTCTCCTTCGTCCGGATGTTCCCCCACAAACTCAAGGTCTGAAGCAAGATACAGATATAATTTTTCGTCGCAAAATCCGGGTGAGGTATTTATATACCCGAGAGATTGCCAATTTGCGGCTCTATAGCCTGTTTCTTCTTCCAGTTCTCTTTTGCAGGCGAAATCAGGATCCTCACCCTTTTCCAGTTTTCCGGCCGGAAGTTCATAAACAACCTGTTTTATGGGATAACGAAACTGTTTAACCAGAAGGATTGTCGGGTCATCTGAGCGCTTTTTCACCGCTACTATCACAACGCCGCCGGAATGTTTTACAACCTCTCTGAATGAGTGACGGCCTGTTGATATTTCAACTTCGTCACGCACTACGTCTATAACTTTGCCATTATAGATGCTTGCTGATGTTAAAGTTTTTTCTCCAAAATCCATATAAATTCCTTATTATTCTAAACTTTTGATAACTCTGCACGGATTGCCGGCAGCTACAGAATTCGCCGGAATATCTTTTGTAACAACACTTCCGGCACCGATTACACAATTGTCGCCTATAGTTACACCAGGCAGAACAATAACACCGCCTCCAAGCCAGCAGTTTGCGCCTATTGTCACGGGTTCAGCCCATTCTACGGCTTTATTTCTTGTTTCTGCATCAAGCGGATGACACGGCGTATAAATTTGTACATTCGGCCCGAAAAACGTATTATCGCCAATTTTAACCTTTGTACAATCAAGTATTGTACAGTTAAAATTCATATAAACGTTTTTACCTAACTCAATATTGCAGCCATAATCGCAATAAAAAGGCGCTTCTATGTATAAATTTTCAGCCTCTGCGCGGAATAAATCTTTTAAAACAGCCCTGTCACGGGTTCTGTTATATTCACGCACAAGCTCATGTGCCCTGTCGCGCATAGCCTGTAAGTCCTTGTCCCACGGCTGATAAACTTCGTTATCAATCATTTTTTGATACTCTGTTCTCATACGAGAATACTACTGTGAAGTTGACAAATTGTCAACTTTAATATATTGTAAAAACATTAGTATACAAAAGATACTAACGCATATTTTATGGAGAAAAAATGGAATTAAAAGAACTGCCGGATTGTCCGGTCGAAACGACTTTTGAATTAATGGGCGATAAATGGAAAGTCCGGATTATACGTGATTTGCTGACTGGAACTAAAAGGTTCGGGGAACTCAAGAAATCCGTAAAAGGTATTTCGCAAAAGGTTTTAACAACAAATCTGCGTTCACTTGAAGATGACGGGATTTTAACGCGTAAAGTATATAAGGAAGTACCGCCGAGGGTTGAATATACTTTGACAGATGTAGGATATAGTCTTATGCCGGTATTAAATGCGATGGCCGGCTGGGGCACTGATTACAAGGAATACCGCAAACTTATCAACAAATTAAATAAATAGTCATTATATAATGATATATTCAAGAACAGCATAAGAGCAATATAGCCTCACTGTCTTATATATCCAAAATTTTACCTTTGTTATAATTCTTCCAAACTAATGGAAATACCATTTCGTAACAAAGGAGAAATTATTTATGAACGCACTGGTTTTAGCAAAAAATTTGCCGGTAAAGTCTGCCGGTAAAGCCGAAAAGACAAAATATATCGCCCCTGTTGAAATAGAAAAACAACCGGAACCTGAAACAAAAAAAGAAACCATTTACAGAAGAAACAAGTCATCTGTAGACAGAGTTATTGAATATGATGCTAAAACCGGCAATAAATTAAAAGTAATACATTATGACTATTTTAATAACGAAAAGATCCGTGCGATTGATGAATTTGTGCCAGAAACCGGTAAAAAATACCGCACAATAAATTACATTTTATACAAATCAATTGATGAATTTGACACAGATACAGGTAAGCGCATAAGAACAATAAATTATGACATCCGCAATGAAAACCGGATAACCTCTATTCAGGAATACGACACAGAAACAGATAAAATAAAAAAAGTCACGCTCTACCGTCGTGACGGTCAAACAATAAGTACAATAAAAGAAATAAATCCGAAAACAGAAAATGTAATCCGCTGGACAAGTTTTCGTGAAAGCCGGACAATAAGTTCTATCTCGGAATACAATGCACAAAACGGCCGTCCGTCTAAGACGACTTATTTTTACCGTGATGGTCAAACTGTACGCGAGGTGCATAACTACAATCCCGCAAATGGTGAATGGAAACAGTTTATCAGATACGACAAACATGACAAAATTCTTGAAACTGAAGTTGCCCCGAAATATCAGAGCAAACAGGAAAAAGAAAATATTGCACAACTTATTGACAGCTTATATAATAAAAATTTAAGCTTTGAATAATAACTCAATCAGGATAAAAACAAATAAAGCGTCATTATATAATGAAATATATTGACGCTTTATAAATTTACATATTGTCGAATTTGAAGAAATTTGATATAATAAGTTTATGGATAAAGAAAAAAATGATTTTATATCTACAGTAAGTCACGAACTCAGAACGCCATTAACGTCAATAAGGGGGTTCTCTCAAACACTTCTTAATTCCTGGGATATGCTGGATGATGAAAGCAAAAAAAAATTTATAAAAATAATCGAAGAACAATCCAACAGATTAATTAATCTCGTCGAAAATATGCTTTCTGTCAGCAAATTACAGTACGGAAATGAAAATCTAATCCTCAGAAAAGTTGAAGTAAAGCCTGTTATAGAAACAGTTATTTCGCTTGTAAAAGGACAGTATCCGGATAAAAATTTCACAATAAAAATTAATGGCACAAATACTGATATTTTAGCAGATAAAGACAAATTTCATCAAATAATGACTAATCTGGTTGAAAATGCTGCTAAGTATTCTGATGAAAACACAACTATCTCAATAGATGTCAGCAGCCGGCCGGATTTTACAGCCATTAGCGTGACTAACTCCGGTATAGAAATCAAAGAAGAAGACTACAATAAAATTTTTACGAAATTTTCACGTATTGACAACCCTCTAACCCGCAAAGTACAGGGCAGCGGGCTTGGACTCTTTATTACAAAAAATCTGGTCGATAAAATGGGCGGGCAAATAACAGTTGTTTCAAAAAATCACCGGACAACATTTGAGGTGCTTTTGCCGGTGGCGAACATCGAAGAACAAGCGAGGGCAAAATGCAATCAGTAACTCTTATTATTGACAAAAGACGTGAACTTTCCACAAAATACAAAAAGCTTCTGGCAGGAAAGCATAACAAATGTCTGATATCAAAAAATCTTATTTCTGCGATGAAAACCATTCAGGAATTAGAGCCGGACTTGATAATTATATCGGACAGCAATGAAGGCGAACTGGCAGATTACTGCAAACAAATCAGAGCACTGACATATAATATGCGCCCGATTATAGTCGCAACATCAAAATCCGCTGAATTTAACGACAAAATAAAAGTTCTTGAAAACGGAGCCGATGACTTCATAAGTGAACCGGTTAACTCTGAAGAATTTACAATGAGGATGAAGGCTCACCTGCGTCGGGAGTATGAAACCAATATTGATACAAAATGTTTTCTCCCCGGTAAAAACTATTCATTACGCATTTTAAAACGCACTTTGAATCAAAAATTACCATGGGCCTGCCTTCTGGTAAGTATAGAGAATTTTGATAATTACAAAGAAACATATACCGAACTTGCATCCGATAAGCTGATACAAACATATTCTGCTATAATCCGGTCAACATTGAATGAAAACGATTATCTAGGTTCTATATCAGAAAAAGAATTTTTGATAGTTACAGATCCCTTAAAAGCCGAAAAAATTGCCAATTTTCTAACATTTGCATTTGATTCTGTTGCAGCAAAATTCTATTCTGCACAGGACAATAAACGCGGTTATATGATAATGAGAGGGGATGAATTTGCCGGCCGGCGTTCTGATTTTGTTCACACAACTATCGGTGTTGTCACAAATGAATTTATCCAGTATAAAGACACAACAAGTTTAATAAACGCTTTGCAGCAAATACACAGAATGGCTGATTTGCCGTCAAAATCTAATTACTTAATAGAAAGGCCGCGTATCACCGCTGAAGATGCAATAAATGAAAATTCTTATAACAACAAAATACTCATTATAGAAAATGATGAAGCAATGAAACTTCTTTTGACAACTATATTAAACCTGCAAGGATATGAGGCAGCCACGGCAAACAGTCCGGAGGCTGCAGCCTACTTAGAAAACAGCCCTGCGCTTATAATCCTCGATGCCGGAACACTGGAAAAAATGGAGGGGCTTGATATATGCAGACGCATAAAACAAAATGATAGATTTAATAAAACAAAAATTATTGTGACATCAATTATACACGACAAAGAACTTATATTAAGTGCCGGAGCAGATTTATATATCCCAAAACCGTATGAGATATCAAGCCTCATCAAATGGGTAGAACTTTTTATAAAAGAGATAAACAATTAATCTAATAACTGTTCCAGAACTTTAGCATTATCTTCAGCTTTTTGCGGGTTAACGATTGCGGATCTGCGGATATAAACGCGTAACGCTTCTCTGATAAGTTCACTGCGGCTTCTTTGTTCACTATTTGCAACTCCGTCAATACGATTAAGAAACTCGTCTGACATAGACACTAAAATTTTCGCCATACTACCTACTCCTTTTTTTAGACAGTATATCATACAAATATGCTATAGACAAGTCCCAATTATTATAAATACTATAAAATGTAACAGAAAAAGAAAGGAGCTTACAAATGGACGAAAACAACAACTACGAAAACCATGAACATCATCATCACCACGATTGCTGGCTGTGCGATCATCCTGTTTTTAAACACATTATTACGGCTTTAATGGTATTTTTAGGGGCATATCTGGCGTTTTATACAGTGACAGACTGGCATTTTAAGAGGATGCTGGATCCTGCTATGCAGATGCGCCGGATTGAACGAAAAATGCTGCATGAGCAAAAGCAGATAGAAAATATGTACAAAAGGAATATGGAACGCGGAATGCATCTTGAAGAGCAGACAGCAGGCTATATTCGTGCGGAGAAACGTCCTGACGCGTACGAAATTATTGTAAATTTGCGTCCGTTTGATAACAGCGACAAAAATGTTGAAGTCAGAACAGACGGCGAGACACTTACAGTCATTGCAGCAGGAGAAAAAGAAACAAGAAATCACGAAAAAGTGATAAAAGTCATTCAACAATTCACTTTTAACGATGATGTAGACTTATCTTCAATCACAAAAACAAGACGCGGCAGCAATTATATAATAACAGTGCCAATCATACAGTAAAAACAGCATATCAACAAAAAGGCCTTGAATTGCATTCAAGGCCTTTTTGTGCTATTTATAAATATATGAAAAGAATACTTATTGTTGACGACTCAAAAAACTGGCTGGATTATCATAGCTATGCAATAAAAGAATTGTTTCCTGATTACATTATAGAAACAGCCGATTCAGCGCATGCGGGTATTGCAAAAATTACGGCAAACATTGATAACCCTTATGATATAGTTATTACTGATTTGCAAATGGAAATAGATTTTCTTCCGCTTTATGCCGGAGAATGGTTTGTGCGGGAATTACAGATGTATAAAGAATACAAAAACACCCGTATAATCATTGTATCTGCGACCAGCAGTATCAAGAATGTTGCGCAAAAGTATAACGTTGAATACATTCCGAAATACATGTGTAAAACTATTGATGCATACAAGATATTATCATGATATACTGACAATAGTCACTAAATAATGATTATCTATTAAACATCAAGAAGGATAAATATGACAGAGATAAACAAAGATGAACTTTTAAGATTATATAGTATTGATTTAGACGAACTGTTAGAAATGGCCTCTAAATACACTCAAAACAGTGTAGAAATATGTTCTCTTGTGAATGCTCGCAACGGCAAGTGTTCCCAGAATTGCAAATATTGCGCGCAAAGTTCACATTATTGCACGAATATTGAATCATATCCGCTTGTCAGTGTTGAAACAGTAAAAAAGGCGGCAATTGAGGCAAAAGAGCACTATGCCACACGTTTTGCAATTGTAACATCCGGCAAAACACCTGATGAAAGCGACTTTGATGCTATGTTAAAAATGATTACCGAAATTAATAAAATAGAAGGGCTTAATAGCTGCGCGTCAATAGGTATTCTTAATGAAGATCAGGCGAAACGCCTGTCACAAGCAGGGTTAAAACGTTTTCATCATAATATCAATACAAGCCGTTCATATTATCCTGAGGTTTGTACAACACATACTTTTGAAGATAGAGTAAATACCTGTAAACTGGTCAAAAAATACGGTATGGAACTTTGCTGCGGTGTAATATTAGGTATGGGCGAAAGTATAGAGCAGCGCGTTGAAATGGCATTAAATCTTGCAGAAATACAGCCGGATTCTATTCCGATAAATATTTTAATGCCGATACCCGAAACCCCTTTCGCAAACTATCTTAACAAAATTGATGAAGAAAATGTCTTGAGGACACTTGCAATTTTTAAAATTGTTAACCCGAAATCCATTTTGCGGCTTTGCGGTGGCCGGATGAGGCTGTCTAAAGAAAATCAGGAAAAAGCGCTTAAATATTGCGTTGAAGGACTTATGACCGGTAACTATTTGACGACAACCGGAAGCTCTCCTGATGATGATATCCGGATGATAAAAAATTTAAATAAAAATATTTCATATTAATTCAAATAACCTATTGCATTTTTTTTAAATTCAGTTTATATTTTTAACAGGAATTATAATTATAATTTAAAACTGGAGAGCTTTATATGAGAAAGTTATTGCTAAGTGCAACAATTGTGGCGTTGTCAGTCAATCTTGCAACGAATATTTCGTATGCACAAACTATTATTACAGAAGGGGCGAATGCTGCTATAGAAACAGATGTAACCGGTGTGACCGGTACAGAGTATGGTGGTGCTTATCAAAACTCGGGAACGATGACTATCGGTACAGAGCAAGGTGATGCCATTACGATTTCAGGCAATAGTGTTACTACGGCAAGCGAATATGGTTATGGTGGTTTTGTACAAAGCGGTGGGGATAAAAGTCAATTAACTATTTTTGATAAAGTAACTTTCAATGGTAATACTGCAAGCTTAGCAGGTGGTGCACTTAGTTTAAATGGCGGACTCAAAACAGCTATCCATGATGCCGTAACATTTACCGGTAACAAAGCAGAGGGGGTAGCCGGTACGACTTATGGCGGTGCTATATATATAACAACCGCACGTGATGAACTTAACCTTGAGACGGGTAACGGTACGCAATTTACCTCAAACGAAGCTGGTTCAGGTGGTGCGATATATGCTAACGATGCACAGATTAAAATCGGTAATCAGGCAAATTTCAGCGGCAACAAGGCTACAGCTGAATCAGGCGGTGCGATTTACAGCTGGGATTCTGATGTGCAAGCCAGCAAAGGTGTCGTCACTGTCGGAGAAGAGGCAACATTTGACCAGAACGAAGCTGCCTGGAGCGGCGGTGCTATAGCAAATTTTGACGGAAAAGTGGATATTGAACAGGGCGCACAATTTACGACTAACAAGGCTCTTGACGGTAATGGCGGTGCTATAGCAAACAATGTTTCTGTCGGAACGGTCAAGGACACTCAACTTAATATAGCAGGTAATACAACCTTCAGCGGCAACAGTGTAGCAAGCACAAGTGAAGGTTACGGTCGCGGCGGTGCGATTTATAATGCGGGTACTGTTAATTTAGATAGTACAGAAGGCAATATTACTTTCCAGAATAACACTGCCTCAGATACGGGTAGTGATGTTTACCTCGCAGACGGTTCAGTAATGAATGTAACCGGTTCTTACACAGTATCTTTCCAATCAGGAGAAGGAGCTATTGCAGGTACCGGTGCTATTAACAAGACCGGCGAAGGTACTTTTGAACTTGTTAACAGTGATATTTCAAACAGCTACACAGGAACATATACTCAGGAAGCCGGAACATTGCTGCTTGATGGGTCAACAATGTCAAATAATTTTGATATTAAAGACGGAAATCTTGTGTTGCATAACGGTTCAAAACTTTTCCTGAGCGAGAACGGTAAAATTGCAAACGGCACAATTACTGTTGGAGACAGTGTGTCAAGAGCAGCCGGCGATGCAAGTGTCCTGACGCTTAAAAAAGGCGGACAGATTGCAAGTGTTGTAGACCTTATATTGCAAAAAAATAACGAAGTTATAATTGAAACCGGCTCAACTGTAGACTATGGCGGACAGGGCGGTGACCTCTGGGCAGGTAAAGTAACACTTAAGGGCGGTACTTTAAATTATGAAGGACTGGATTCAAACGGACAACTTGTTGCAGAAACCGGTAATTTAAATATTAATAACGGTACATTGAATGTTGCCGGAGCAGATGCACAAAATGCATCATCTATAGCCTCAGATGTTGTGGTTGATATCAAAGACGGCGCAACTATGGTTGTTGGCGAAAACGGTACGGTCACAATTAACAGCAATGACAAGTGGGCTGGTGATGTTAAGGTTGACGGTTCAAACGCAAGCTTGACAATAGACGGTATGACTTCAAACGGCGGCTTAACTGCTACAATCGGTAGTGTAAATCTTGCAGGCGGCAGTTTGACACTTGCTAATGGAAGTTCAATTGCCGATGCAGTTAATACAACTATAACAGGTGATGTTAATCTTACAGGCGGTTCACTTGCTCTTAACAGCAGTGATAGCTGGACTGGTAATATAACCGTTAATGATACAAATGCAAGCTTGACAATAGATGGTATGACATCAAACGGCGGCTTGACAGCTACAACCGGTAGTGTAAATCTTGCAGGCGGCAGTTTGACACTTGCTAACGGAAGTTCAATTGCCAATGCTGTTAATACAACTATAACAGGTGATGTTAATATAGCAGACGGTTCACTTGCGCTCAACAGCGGTGATAGCTGGACTGGTAATATAACCGTTAATGATACAAATGCAAGCTTGACAATAGATGGTATGACATCAAACGGC
>CALVEB010000009.1 GCA_944326465.1 Candidatus Gastranaerophilales bacterium
TTTTATAATTATATTTGAGATACCGCAAGGTGTCAATTAACGTGAACCGCACACATTCCCGCTGCGGTATGACGGAACAGGGCATGTTGGATTGCAACGGGCAGCCAGTGTATAAAAGTGGACTGTGTCCACCTTCGTCCGCCGGACTATGTACACGAGAGCGACTCCTCCAATCGTATGATTTTTCACAATATACATATATTTTTGGCTTATTGTGACGTATAATTTGTATAGTTATGTTGACTTTTTAAAATACATAATTAAATAGATACATGTAGTAGATATTAAATTATATATATCAGGAGAATTTGCTTATGGGTATGGCAGCTTCACAGGCCAGATATCTGGCTCTAACAGCAAGAAAAACAAACGTTGAATATGAAGGACAACAGGTAAACCAGGCACGTACTGCGCTTGCAAACCAGAGTGCCAATACTTTTAATGATTTGCTGGCTTTAGAAGTCCCGACTGCGCCTAGTACTAATGATTATACAACTGTTCAATACTCTTATGAAGACGGCACTGTCGGAGAAACTATCACAGAAATGACCCCGCTTAACGATGACCCTAATTATAATTACATGGTTACACACTATCATTACTCAGATGTGTTTACAGGCGTTCAGTCAATGAAAACCAACCCGCAGGTTGTAATGGAAATTGAACCTGTAGAAAATAACGTAGATCGTGCGAATATTACGCAGGATCCTACAACCAATGAATATTTGATTAATGGCCAGCCTGTTCAGGATTACAATGCACTGGATAACGAGCAAAGTGATGCCCTAAATCAGATCTTTGAAAAATATCCTGAATTTGAAGAAGATGTTGATCCTGCTAATATCGGTTATTATTTAGATGCTGACAACAACATGCATTTCTTTGATAAAACTCAATTAACAGGTACTGATAATCTTACTGATTATTATATTAATCAAGGTACACCGACTTATGTCGGCAACTGCGAACTTCAATCTTATGAAGATCTAATCAATGATCCTGATGTAAATTATGAGGATTTAAAAGAAGCAGTAGCGCAGATAAAAGAAGATTGGCCGGATACAAATTTTGCTCTTGCTGAAGATGAAGATATTTATACATGGGAATATCAAGGTAAACGGTATTTTGCATGCCGTGAAGATTTATACGCAAGCGCAATATCAGGCCCTGATGCAACTTTACCTACCGAAAATCAGGATAAGTTGACTTATTACAATGCGCAGGATGTAAAAACAAAAATTGAACGTACTGAAAAAGCATTCATTGACTTTGACGATCAAGGCCGCGCAGAAAGCATAAGATTTGAAAATTCATCATTAACTTATGCACTCAAAACAGAAACAATAACTGATGAAGCAGCATATCAGGATGCAATGAATCAGTACAACTATGAACGCGACGTTTATGAAAAAGAGATAGAAGATATTAACGCAAAAACCAAAAAAATTCAGGAACAGGACAGAACTCTTGAGTTGCGTTTAAGACAGCTTGATACAGAACAGGATGCATTGCAAACTGAAATGGAAGCAGTTGCGAAAGTTATTGAAAAGAATATCGAATCTACCTTCAAGACATTCGAATAAAGTTTACACATAAGAGGTACGTATGGCTTACAAAAATGACAGTTATCTGGTAATAGCGAATAAATTCGGGTCAGCAAGCGGTGATGCAAAAGCTATGCTTTTTGAGACCTATGACAAATTGCGGGATTTAACAGTATCCGGCAGCGGTCAGGGAACAGGTTTTGAAGCAACCGGCGGATTTTTATACAGCCTTGCCAGTATGTTAGCTCCATCTTCATTTGCTACCGTGTTTGGCGGTTCTGATTCTATGAACATACCGGGAACATCATATAATTCAAGCTTTTCCGGCAGTACATCATTCGGTATTGACTCGTTGTATAACTATTCCGGATTCCCTGGCGGCGCAGCGCCAATAAGCTGGGGGTTAGGAAGCGGAACAGCAACCGGCGGAGCCGCAAATATTCTGGGCTGGGGCTCTGATACAGGTGTAGCAACAGGTTATGCATCAAATATGGGAGGTATAGCAGATATTGCCAGTGCAGCTGCTTACGGCGTTGGTGCTGCAAACGGTTACGGCTTTTTCGCTAAAAACATTGTTCTGCCTGTAGCAGGTGTTATTTCCGGATGGGGCGGCATTATGCAGGCCGCTGCACCTTATCTTGGTGAATACGGTTTGCCGGCTCTTGTTATGGGTAACTTGATGCAGGGTACAACATCTTCAGCGCTCGCTGCTTATCAGCGTGTAACCGGTAATATTACAGCTAACGCAGATACAATCCTTTCTAACAAGGTAAGAAATATTGAAACTGTCTGCAAAATGCTTGATACTCAAGGCGATGTTGTTAAAAAGATGCTTAAAGAATCTATTGATGGTGATAGTAAAGCCATTCAAAACTTGTAATATATTGTGTAAAAATATATTACAAAAATCTTTAGAGTTGGCTTATTCGTTAAAGTTTAAGCCAATTTTTTCGTAATATAAAATAAAGTAATGTAGTATAAATCCCTAATCGGAGATAATTTAGACCTGAAACATGATTAAGACATGTTAAGAAGAAAAAGTTAAATCTGGCAATAAATCTTGAATAACTGTTTTATTATATGTAGGTCTAAAGTTGTAAAGGAGAAAAATGCTTCGTGAAACTTTAGAGATGAATATAAAAAGGTTGATAGACTTTTTAATATATTCGAGAAACTTCATAATAAGAAAAAATCCGATAAAAGCTATGATTAACTCTATAACAGATAGCTTGAAAGATTTTCTTACGATGAAGAAAAAGTTAAAGATGGCACAATACAGGCTAAATTATCACCGTCATCAGTTCCATAAAATGGAGCAGCTGATAGCAGAAAATAACCAGCATAGTTTCCTGAAAGGCAGTCATCTTAACGAAACCAGATAAAGGGAAAAATTATGGGAATACTCGTTGCGACATTACGATTGCAATATCTTATCCAGTCCAAATCAAATTTGGAATATAAGATACAGTTGATTACGCAATCCAAATTAGGATTGATGCAATCAACCAATGAGTTAATGGCTGTAGGCAACGATTATGATCCGGATTCACCTATAGTAAAAACATTACAACAGCGACAGGCCAAGTTGAAGGTATTGGAAGCACAACTGGATGCGCAGATGCAGCAATATCAGAACCAGTTGAAAGCTGTTGAAACTGAAATAGAATCAGCAAGAGGCATAATAGAAAAGAATATTGAACACTCATTCAAATACTAAAGCAATTAATGCTTGAGTATTTGATGAGAATTAATGCATTAAGCGGTTAAAATATGCTGATTTTTGAGAGTGTTCATTAATCCTTTATATTCTTACTCCTTACATTTATGCTTGCCGTCCCAGGATAACCCGTCACAATGGAGATAATCCATATTTTCTATTTCAAGTATCCATGCTGTACATGCTAATCCGTTTTCAAAATCTCCGCCGCCATAGCATTTACAAAATCGCAAGGTAATTTTAAAGAATATATCAGAAATAGCCTCAAAAGTTGATGATGACAGGCTGAAAACATTTTACAGGGTAATACTGAGTTTTTATAATTAGTACTGAATACAATTTTTAATTTATGCCTTATCCGGATGGTACTCCACAAGCTCAGAAAGCTCGCATTTAAAAAATTCGCATAGTTTGTTAATGGTGCTTAGCTTAACATCAATATTTTCACCCTGCATAAGCTTGGATATGGTTGCAGTGCTTAATCCTGTTGCTTCTGCAATTTGATATCCACGCACTTTATGCCGCCAAACTAAATCGTATAATTTTATAATAATCATTTCTAAATTATAATTGAATATTGTATTATATTGACAAATATTCAATTGTACTATAATATATTTAAGTATACCAAAATATTTTTAACAAAAATTTATATCAGGAGGTAAAACTAATGCAAATTTGTCACAACTGCAAAAAACCTTTTTCTCTGTTTAAAAGTCCGGTCTACTCTCGTACTTCCAAAGCTGTTAAACCGGCATTTACACTGGCTGAAGTATTAATCACACTTGCTATCATCGGTGTAGTTGCCGCACTTACACTGCCGTCAGTTATTCAAAATTTTAAGGAACGACAATATGTTTCACAACTAAAAAAGACATATTCAGTACTTCAAAATGCTTTCCAGATGGCAATTGCAGAACATGGAACACTTGATCAATGGGGATTGACAAATACAGTTATTGGTGTAGACGAAGAGGGGAATTCAATAATAGATGCCGCTCCGGGGCAATTAATTTTTTCTTATATTGAACCGTATTTAAATATTGTTACAAATGACTATCTGTACTCAAGCGACAAATTATACTCCTTAGACGGACGTTACAGAGAAACAACGCCTGCTGTACCGTCAGAAGACAACAAAGAACTGCCTCTAGGTGGAACACTGGCAGACGGCTCATTTTTTCAAATAGGCTGGATTAATTCGGGCGGCTGTAGCGCACCAGCGGGTAAATGCGGTGATTTTTGGATATATTTGCCTGATAAAAAACAACAATTGGGAGTAACAATGTTTAATTTCTGGCTCACAAAAAATGGACTGCTGCCAAGAGGGTATTCAGGCGATACCGGCTACCCTTTTGAACGTGATTGTGATATAAAAAACAAGGAAGGACGCCCGAGTGACGTCCAGGGCAGAGGCTGCGCAGGCTGGGTAATATATCAGGGGAATATGAACTATTTGCATTGTGATGACCTGTCATGGTCGGGTAAGAAAAAGTGTGATTAAGCAAAGTCCGGTTATCAACCGGACTTTTATTTTGCAATTAGCTGAACCTTGCGTATAATCATAAAAAAAAGGGAGCTTGCGCTCCCGTTGGAATTAAGAATAGCTGGAAGTATGAAAAAGATTTACTTATATTTAACGGAATTAGTGTCAATTTTACAATTACTCACCATGACTATTGTTTAATTTCATCAGGATAATATATTTTTGTCCCGTATTACCCATGCCGGCATATTTTTATATCACGGCAAAATATAACCACTAAAGAATAAGTGTAAAATTACCACTTATACTATAAATAGCCTATTTATAAACATTTCGGCCTGCTTAACAAAACTTCATAAGAGGGGTTGACAAAATAAAATTTATATTCTATAGTAAAAGTGTTAGATGAAGTGTTAAAAAAACACTTAATAACAAAACCCGAAGGAGGGACAAAAAATGATAAACGTTAGTTCAGTAAAATTAAATACAACAAAACCGATATATTTCGGTGCAGATAATAATAACAACCCTATGACAGCAGGTCAGGCTATCCTTGCTTTACAAAATGATAGCGCGAAAGTTAACTTCGAAAAAGACTTTCAAAGAACTTACAAAGCTGACGCGGTTCAATCAAACCCTGTAACCGCTCTGGCTTACAAATTCGGTAAGACTTTAGATATACTTAGAGGCGCTTCTAATAAAAGCGCTCAACCCCAAAAACATATCTCTTTCACGGCGTAAAGAGATTAAATTCCTCAACTTGATATTAAATAATTCAAACTCCTAAATATTCATTATACATTTACCCCAAATTTATCTTTTTACCGAAAATTATACTATAAAATACCCTGATTAAGTATATTAAATTTTTACAGAATAAATTATCCTTTTCTTTGACAGGAAAGGATAATTTGTTATGAATTTACATATAAAAGAATTGCGTTTTACCCCGCAGAAAGCGCAGGAATATTTTTCCGGCATCTTAGCATATACTTTAGGGCCTGCTGAATTACAGAGAATGCTGGAAGGGAATAAGGTCATCCTTTTAGATGTCCGCCGAAAAGAAGATTATGACATGGGGCATATAAAAGACGCGATTTCCATTCCTTATGAATTATTAGATGAAAATTTAACGCTGCTTTCTAAAGAAAAGGTGACTGTTGTTTATTGTTACAACCAGCAGTGCAGGCTCGGCGCAAAAGCATGTTTAACGCTTGCAGAATACGGGTATCCGGTAATGCTTCTGGAAGGCGGTTTTAAAGTCTGGGCACAAGAATTTAATTTTGAAGTGGTCAAGTAAAAATAAATCTGGTTGTCATAGTTTTTCGGAAAGCTGCTTGCTTTCCGTTTTTTTAGCTATATTTTTTTACGCAATATAATTTCGTAATTAAGAATTTCAGCAATTTCTGAAAGCTCAGACACGCGCAGTGTTTTGTTTTTAATCTTGTTATACAAATTTCTCACGCTGTCTTGTTTGTCAAATACCGCATTGACCATGTATTTAAGACCGGTCATATTCAGACCTTCTTTAGCGGCGAGATATTTTATTTGTGAACAGATATTTTCTGTATCCAGTTTGTATTCATTTTCTTCCATAGGAGTATTATTTCACGTTATAACAGGCATGTCAATATTGCATATCAAGTATTTTCACGTTAATCCAGTGTAAATCCTGTACGAATTATATCTTTTCCGAACCGGCTTTCCAGTTTGTCAAAACATTTTGCCAGCCGTGCTTTTTTGTCATCATCAGAATCACTAAACAAAAACAATTGAGCCTCGCTGTTATACGTAATTCCGTCCAGTATAACCCCTGTACTTCTATACAAAATATTGGGATTATAAAGTTTATCGAGCAGTTCAAAAATCACTTTTGATATCTCAAACTCGTAATCTGTAGGTTTGGCGAGAACTCTTTTTTCATAAAATGATTTAAAATCTTTTGTCTTTAGCATCAGCGTAATTCCGGTGCATTTAGCATCCAGCTTTCTGAGTTTTGCGCAGGAGCGGTGAATATGATAATTCAGGGAATTTTTCAAAAAATTTATATCTGAACTGAATTTTGACAACATGCTTGTTTTTTGAATGGATTTTGGCAGCTTTACAGCAGTATCAACAGGTGACACCATTTCTCCGAGAAGTTCATGTTTCATTTCTAATCCTCGGATGCCAATTTTTTGATTAAGCCAGCCGTCAGTTTGGGATACAAGTTCATAAGCATTTAAAATACCGTTTTTGTGAAACATGAGTGTAAGATTTTTTCCTATTCCCCAGATTTCACCGATATCGGTTTTTTCTAAAACTTCTATAATCTCGTGTTTATGAATATGATAAACTCCGTCTGACATTGATTTTGCCTTGTCTGATGCGAGTTTGGCAAGTGTTTTGGAGGAACTTATTCCGATAGAAACCGGTATATCAACGCGTTTCATCACCTCTTCACGCAAAAATTCACCTATTTCTGTATAATTCTTTTTATACAGCCTTTCAAGCCCCGTTAATTCTACAAAAGCCTCGTCTATGGAATACACCTCAACTTTCGGACTAAATTCCTTCAAAACAGCCATAACTTCTTTTGATATATCACCGTACAAATCATGCCGGCCGGAAAGATATATTGCTTTTGGGAAATCTTTCTTTGCCATAAAATACGGCAGCCCCATTCTTATCCCCATTTTTTTGGCTTCTCGTGACCTTGAAATTACGCACCCGTCACGGTTTGAAAGCACACAAACAGGTTTCCCCTTTAATTCAGGATTAACTTTTTGTTCGCAGGAGACAAAAAACGAGTCACAATCAACCAGTGCTATAACATTTTTCTTACTCATAGCAATAGTATCAATTTGTTTTTGAATTTCGTCAAATCCTGAACGCATTATACGACAATCTCTTTTTCACATCTGTAAGTAACATAGCCCAGATTAGCTTTAGGCGGCTTTTTTAAAAATTTTCTTCTTGTATAAATAATACCTGCTTTAGAAGAAAGTTTTGCGGATGAATATTCTTTAGCGAGTTTTGCACATTCAAAAATCAACCTGTCAGATGGCTGTTCGCACCGCAAAAGTACATGAGAACCCGCACAATCTTTTGTATGGAACCAGTAATCTTCATCTCTTGAAAGTTTTGATACAATATAATCATTCTGGCGGTTATTACGTCCAACCCAGACTTTACAACCATCAATCTCCGTTTCTAACGGAAGATTAAAAGTCTGTTTTTTATCTTTCTTTTCAACTTCAGGTATAATTTCTTGTTTAATTTCCAGCAAATCAGTGACACTGTCTGCTATTGAAATCGAATAATTTACCTGCTGTAAATAGTCAATCTCTATGAGTAAATTTTCTGACAATTCCGTAAGTTTTTCACGTGAAGTTTTTGATTTTGTATATAACTTATAGAATTTATTGGCATTATCTTTCAGAGTTTTGGTTTCATCCAACTCAATTTTTATATTCCGGTTATTTTCATAATCAAAAACTTCAACCTCAGCACTAAAATCTTTAAGGTGATAAATATTGGCAAGTAATAAATCACCGTAAAGCCTGAAACGGTCTGCCCCTTCTTCCTTTTGCAGTTGTTCCTGCATTTTTGCAAGAGATGTGCGGCATTTTTTCAAATTTTGGTTTACAACTGTAGTTAAATGCGTTTTTAAGGTCTGAAACTTATCTTTTTCAATATAATAAGCATAATAATTGTCCAGCATTTCATTAACGGAATTTTGCGGCACTGCATCCGGCAAAAGTTCCGCAAACAGGCTGTATTGGCTGTAATCGGCTGATATAGCCGGAGAAAGCCCTTTTAATTGCACATAATCCCGCAATTTGTCAATTCCAATGCCGCAAACCTGAGCTGCAAAGGATTTTGAAAACCAGTAAAAGTCACTGTTCAATCTGTTATAATCTATTTCTCCGTTATAATCCAGTATATCAATCTTATTTTGTTTAGGCGGATAAACGTATGGTAATGTTCCGGCCATTTCACGCTCGCGGCTTTTTTCCGCCCCGACATTATGTGCACATCCGATAATAACATTTGTATCATCATTATAAAGCACAACATTTGAATGTTTACCCATTAATTCAACAGCGAGACAGAGGTGAATTTTTTCCGAAAGTTCGTTAAACGTTTCAACATACAACTCTAAAATCCTTTCATAAGGCGGTTGATTAACCTTGCATATTTTTGCATTCTCAAGGTATTTTCGCAAAAGCATACAGAACATCGGCGGCTTTTGCGGGATTTCAATAAGCCGTTTTTGTTCGTTTTCTTTACTCATAAAACAAACATGGTGATATTGTGGATTGATATTTACATAAAGTTTTTTTGCCGCTGACTTACCTGTATTATCAAACCCTCTTATCGTAAAAACAAAATCCCGCCTTGTCGGCTGCTGAATCCGCTGTATTCTCGCACCCGTCAAAAAATCCCTGTTTTCTTCTACAAATGCTTTAAGAGTTAAACTGTCGAATGTTATCATACTAAAATCTTACACCAAATATAATTTTATTGACGGAATATGATTTATCTGCTAATATAAAAAACATAAAAAAGGAGAGATTATATGTTATTCTGGGAAATTTTTGCAATTGCAGGTGTTGTATTCCTGATCTTGGAAATACTTGTTCCGTCAGTATTCTTTTTAAACTTTGCGGTTGCAGGCTTTTTAACAGCAATACTATCACTTGTCGTGCCGGATATGGTTACACTAATCCTTGCCTTTGTGGTATTTTCGCTGCTTTCAATTCTGCTTATCAGACCGATGATACTCAAGAATAAGAAAAAAGACGATATGCAGACAGGCATTGAAGGTAAATACATTGGCAAAATCGCACGTGTTATAGAACCTGTAAACAAATACAAAGGGGCAATAACAATTTATGACGAGCGCTGGGATGCACGTTATGACGGTGATGAAGAAATACCGGTTGGCGCAGAAATTCGCATTGTCCGTAATGAAAGTCTGGTTATGTACGTAGAAAAAATATAAAAAAGGAGAAAAAAATGAGTTTATTTTTACTAATTCTGGTAATTTTACTTTTCATCTATGTATTCAAAGGTATAATTATCGTACAACAGCAGGAAGAAGTTATTATCGAACGTCTTGGCCGCTATGAAAAGACATTAAAGGCCGGCCCTAACTTTATCTTCCCTATACTGGATGCTCCGCGCGGTATAGCAAAAAAAGTTACGCAAAGAACTCTGGACGGACAGTCATATTCATACCTCAAAGAAACTTCCAAAATTGATTTGAGAGAAACCGTATATGATTTTCCTCGTCAGAACGTAATTACAAAAGATAACGTATCAATTACAATTAACGCTCTGTTATATTTTCAGATAATAGACGCAAAAAGTGCAGTGTATGAAATTGCCAACCTTCCGGAAGCAATAGAAAAATTAACCCAAACAACACTAAGAAACCTTGTCGGCCAGCTGGAATTACAGGAAACACTTGTTTCAAGAGATAAAATCAACGGCGAATTACGTGCAATACTAGACGAAGCAACTAATAAATGGGGTGTAAAAGTCAACCGTGTAGAACTTCAGGACATTATTCCGCCGGCAGATATTCAGGCCGCAATGGACAAGCAAATGAAAGCTGAGCGTGAAAAACGCGCAATGATATACGAAGCAGAAGGCGAAAAACAGGCCGCAATTTTAACCGCAGAAGGTCAAAAAGAAGCCGCAATAAGAGAAGCAGAAGGGCAGAAACAGGCGGCCATCCTGAAAGCAGAAGGTGTTGCGCAGGCGCGTGTAGTTGAAGCTGATGCAGAAAAAGAAGCTATTGCCAGAATTATCAATGCTCTTGCTGACAAAGGCCAGCCGGATAAATATTTGATTGCAATGAAATATCTTGAAACCTTGAGTGCAATCACAGCAGGCGAAAATAATAAGGTTGTCTATATGCCTTACGAAGCAACCGGCATATTGAGTTCTGTTGACGGCATAAAACAGATGTTTGATAAAAAATAAATTTTCGTTATTTGTTGGTATTTCAAAGGCAATGCATTTAGCATTGCCTTTTTTATCCAAAGTAAAATATTTTTTCAATACTAATATCAAGTGAATTGGCGAGTGAGACTATTTTTTTGACTGTCAAATTTTGTTCGCCGCGTTCAACCTTGCCGATATAATTTGTATGGACGTTAGCTATTTCGGCAAACTTTTCTTGGGATAAAGCTTTTCGCATTCGCTCAGCCCGAAAATTTAAACCAATTTTTTTCAAGACATCCTCATAAATAATCATTTTTAAATGATATACTATTGACAATGTATATTCTATACTATTATAATAGTGCAATAAGACAAAATATTGTCATACCAATAGGAGAAAAGTATGAAGAAAAAGAAAGTTGAAGCGAGCGAATGCGAAGCAATCCAGCCAATTGAAAAAGACGTTAATCGTCACAAAAGCACAGGCACTAATTCCTGTAACCACTTAATCACTCAATCACTTAGTCACTTAATCACTTCTAAAGCGGCCGCCTTTACGTTAGCAGAGGTCCTCATTACGTTGGCGGTTATCGGCATCGTTGCCGCGTTAACCCTTCCGGGTCTCATCCAGAACCACAATGAAAAAGCATGGTCTACTGCAAAAGACCTCTGGGAAAAGAAATTAACTGAAACAGTTCGCCGCATGAATGTAGACGGTGTAATGACAGGTCACGATTCTACAGAGGATTTCATGAATACTTTCAAAAATTACATGAAAGTAATCAAAACCTGTGACAAGGATGACATCAACAAATGTTATTCACCTAAAATCGTTACAACAGGTAAAGACGATGCACTGGAAGAAATCGAAACTAACGGTCTCACTTCAGCATCAAGCATGGGCTTAAAGGAATGGCAGACCAATACAAATACCATGAGCTTTGTTGTAGCAGACGGAACAACGGTAATTATGGCATACCAACCGGAATGCCCTTATGCTGATCCTATAGAAGATACAGGCTCTCAAGTATCCTGCATGGCATATATGGTAGATGTAAACGGTAAGAAGGGGCCTAATAGAGTTGGAAAGGATATTGAATTATCATCAGGCGTAGCGTTCTCTACTTGCGATAACCCGATAGGAGACATGTGCTGGTCTACAGATTTTGCTGCCAATAGAGCAATAGATACCTGCGCTGGCAGCGAATATGAAGATATGGAAGAACAACATGGAAGCAACTGCACTACAAACTATTGGGCAGGTGCAAAATTAAGTTGTCAAGAGAAAGGCATGGAACTTCCAACAAAAGCACAGATAGCACAACTAGCAAGCAATCTATATGTTGATAGCAACGGAAACGCAGTAACAATAGGAGAAAGCGAAGACAGAGAAAACCTCAAAGTAAAGGATGAATACAAAGATAATCCTCCAATCTCTCTTGGTTACTACTACTGGTTCAATGATGAGGATCATGGAGATCGCGCGTTCGGACGGAGCTTCAACACTTCCAGCAGTGACTGGGAGAACTACGGCAAGGCCTACAGCTACTTCCGCGCCGTATGTATTTCGAACTAAGGGCATAGCCCTTAGTTGGAAGGGAATAAGGGAATGAGGAATTAAGGGAATAAGTTCGTTAATAGAATCAGGCAATGCATAAATCTTGCGTTGCCTCTTTTTATTAACTGTAATCCTGAACTTGTTTCAGGATCTAGCCACTGCTGAAATTCGTGGGTCCCAGAAAACATCCCCCCTAAAGCCGTAACATGGGCTAGACCCCGAAATAAATTGTATCGGATTATTCGGGCTTGCACAGCCAAAGTACTCCGCTTTATTTTGCTTTCGCAAAATAGTCGCGTCGTTTGGCTGTTTGCTCTTACGGGCTGGGTTCGCTTCGCTCACGCGGCGCCCTTCCGAAAATCCTCCAGGGTGACATGAAGAGTCATGTGGGATTTTCCATGTTGCCTTATTTTTTGTAACTCCTTAGTGCCTTAGCCCCACTGAAAATAACTGGTGCAATAAATTGCACCCTACATTTCTTCCACGTCATCCCGCAACGGTAAAGAGTGCGTCAAGCGGGCATTGTTACCTTGCGGGATCTCAAACGAAAACCTGATGCATTCAACGGTGCCTCAATAGAGATACCGCAAGGCAACGGCACACGCAAGACGCAGCGAAACCGCTGCGGTATGACGGAAAGGGGCATGTTGGATTACAACGGGTATCCAGTGTATAAGAGCAGACTACGTCTGCCCGCTACAAATTAATATCCAATAAGCCAGTTAAACGGAGCGGATTTTGCAGGCTGTTTTTCAACGCTCTCAACAGATTTAACCGCCGGTACTTCCATGACCTTTTCCGCTTTTTGAAGCAAGTTTTGTTGAATCATTTTGGTATCAACATTGTTGAATGATTTTAATCGGTCTAAATTATTTTGTAATTCAGCGTTTTCATCGTTTAAAGTCGTGATTTGACGTGAAAGTGTGTTCAAAGTTAATTCGCAGTTCATTGCAAAATAATAACTTACAAATGCCGTCACGACAAGTATACCTAACAAACCGCATAAAGTTTTATTGACTTTTCTTATTGCCATAGCTTTAACCAAATCTTCTTGTTGAAAATATCCTTCAATAACAGACGCTCTTTGCTGTACAGGATTATTGCTGTATTGCTGTTTATATCTGTAAGCATAAGCTTCTTCTGTTCTTACTCTTGCTGCGTTCAAAATTCCTACCCCAATTTTGTTCAAAAGTTTACTATTAAGTTGTTTTTACCGTCTTATACACCTTGCGGTTCTCAGCTTAGCGCTTCTTGAAGGCGGATTTTCTTTTATCTCCTCATCACTTGCAATAATTGGTTTTTTGTTGATTAATTCCAATATTGGCGGCGGACAGTGACAAATCATTTCATTTTTGCCACAGTGGCATTTTTGCGAGTGATATTTGAATAAGTGTTTCACCAACCTATCCTCAAGAGAGTGAAAACTTATCACACTTATTATAGCACCAAAGTCTAATAAATCCAAGACATCATTCAAGGTATTTTTAACATTTGTTAACTCGTGATTAACTTCTATTCTTATGGCTTGAAACACCCGTGTGGCGGGGTGTATAGAAGATTTTATGTGCGGGGTAGAATGGATTATTAAATCTGCCAGTTCGCCTGTTGTTTCAAGTTTTTTCAGCTTTCTTGCTTCAACAATAGCTTTTGCAATTCTTTTGGAAAATCTTTCTTCACCGTATTCAGAAAATATCCGTACCAGTTCAGATTCAGGATAATCATTTACTACATCATAAGCCGAAAAATCAGCATCCTGATTAAAGCGCATATCAAGCGGCGCGTCTTTAGAAAAGGAAAACCCGCGCTCTGCTTTGTCAAACTGATGATACGATGCACCTAAATCAAATAGCACTCCGCCCGTTATTTTTTCTATACCTAAATTTTGTAAAACTTTCTTAATATTCGTATAGGAGTCCTGTACAATTGTTAAGTTTTTGTAATCTTTTAATCTTTCTGATGCGGCGCTTATTGCGTCCTGATCAACATCAAACGCGATAAGCCTTCCATCCGGCTGAATCCTACTTAATATAAGCCCGCTGTGGCCTCCGCCGCCGAGGGTGCAGTCAACATAAATCTTGCCGTCACTGCATTCAAGCGCGTCAACAGCTTCATTCTTCATCACCGTGTAATGCTTAAATTCTTCCATAACAATAATTTAGCATAAAAAGATGTTTAGACAAAGCTGTTATCAGCACTTTGTTTTCACACCCCAGCTCAAATCATCACATTTTAAATTGGAGTATTCCTCAAAAAGTTGATGTATAAGTCAACGAGAAAATAATCTCATTGACTTATACATATAACAACTTAGTCTCAATTGTATTACCTAAGTAACTTTTGGACAATACAAATGCTTAGCTTGCGTTTTTTGATAGCACCAAAACATTGCGTTAGGGCAATGTATAGCCTGTGCTAATTTTGTGTTACACATATAGCCATATATGATGATGTATTTCGTTCATAGTTCAGATTGCTAGAATACCCATAGGTTCCTTTAAAGCTGTAATATCTTTGATACGCCTCCTCTTTATTGATTTCTTCATTAGACCAGATAAAAAAGTCACCTGTGCCAAAAGGAGCAACTCTTTCAGGATCTTTGCTTAATCCGCTGCCTATATTTGTTCCTGCCCCAATTTCTCTATCTGTATTATAAATGTACATAGCCAATTTACCTAGTTGCTCTCGAGTCGGCATATTATTTACTCCTTCGCATGCAATGACGGCTCCTGCCCAATAATCATTTTGGTAGCCCCATCTGCTGTCAAAACAATATTGCATACCATATTTATTTAAAATGTCATCATTACAATCGTTTTTATTAAGTGGATTATATTGATAAGCAGGTAATATGCGAGTAATACACATTATATCAGCTAATTCAGGTATCATACAACCGGTTGTGCCTGCTAATTCTGTTACGTTGATGTGATTAATATCTTTGCCATTCGTATTAGGGTTCTTGTTGCCAGATACATCGTAAAGAATCGCCATGCTGTTTGAAGTTGCGTTAAACTGATTATTATACGGATCCTGTGTAGCATTAGGATTATATGCAATAACCGCGTTTACTCCATTTGCAAACTGTACCGCTACTGTATCGCTTTCCCAGTCAAGTCCAAAGTTTTGCGCATTCTTGATTGCAGACATGTCAACAGGTTCATCACCTTCGTTCCAGATTACTTGTTTATTGAAACACTTTGTAATCTCGTTATTGTCGCACACTCTGGTGATTTTGATGTATTTCTTTAGTTCGTTTACAAAATCCATGGTGTTGTCGTAACCTGCAAGTTTTTCTTCTGTATTCATCTGACGTGTTGCGACTTCTAAACGCTTAGTGAATACATCTTGTGCGGTTGACCATGCCTTCTCGTTGTGGTTCTTTATTAAACCGGGGATTGTCAGAACAGCCACCACGCCAATTACTGCGAGGGTGATTAATACTTCAGCCAAAGTGAAAGCGGCGCGCATTCCTCTCCCGCAAGGGGCGAGGGTATGTTCAAATGTTGACCGTACTTCTTTAGCGGTCTCCATGTAAGAGCGGACTTGTCCGCCAGACTTCGTCTGCCAGGCTTGCCTGCCCTCGGTGAGAGTAAACGCTTTACCTGATAAATAGTTTTTAAAATCTTTCATAAAATTCTCCTTCACTGTTCTATGTATAGAAACCTCTAACAGAATTATATACTACTATTTCTATATATGCAACACGCAAATACTAAAAAATCAGAAATAATATTCACCATACTGGCGCAACAATTGAAACAAGAAAGAGAAAGCCAAAAAAAATCCATACGTTTGCTTGCAGATGAATTTGATATTCAAAAATCACTGATAAGCCGGCTGGAAAATGGTATAAATGAGCCTAAATTGATATCACTATGGACAGTATGCGAAGCCTTAAACATAAAGCCATCAGAATTGCTAAAAAGAGTTGAACAAAATTTGCCGTCTGAATTCTCACTAATAGAGCATTAACCAGCTTCAAAAAGTTTTTAAAACTTATTTTACCAACCCCTCAAAACCTTTATGATCCAATATTTCTATGAACTTTTGGCAGCTGTAAAGTCCTTCTATTGCATTATTTGCAGAATCAATAACCCGTACGATTTCGTTAAGTTCTTCCATACGTGTATTAGAAATTCTTTGCAGTATTGTCTCCCAGTCCTCATCTGTCTTTTGAAACTTTACTGAACTGTCATCAATACATTGCATGAGTATTAATAGTATATTTTTTCTAAATTCCATTTTCCTAATATCCTAAAAAAACCAATAGAGTGAAGTCTTTTACTGATTTAAATAACGGCAAAAGTCCGAAATTCTTAAATAATTCCGGACTTCTGTTACAAAATTGTTACATTCAATTTATTTCATTGCCATTTTTACACGTTTCATGACTCTGTCTTTACCTAAAATAGCAAGTATTGCTGTCATATCTGCCCCGCAGGTTCTGCCGGTTACGGCAACTCTTATTGCCCACATTGTAATTTTAGGTTTAATTCCGAGTTCTTTAAACTGTGCACGGAATGCTTCCAGTTTTGTATGAAGTGTTTCTTCATCAAAGCTCCAGCCCTCAGCCTGTTTTACAAATTCTTTTAATACATTTTGTGAAACTTCTGTATCAAGGACTTCTGTTTGCGCTTTCGGATCTATTTCGACTGTTTCGCCGAAGAAATACGGAACTGCATCAGTTATATCAGAAAGTATTGTCAATGGTTCACGTGTAACTTCAACCATTCTTGTATATTGAGCATCTGTCATTTCGCTCAAATCATATTTTGTCAAATACGGTTTAAGTCTTTCTTTCAAGTCTTCAATATCAAGCATTTTGATATAATGACCGTTCATCCAGTTTAATTTATCATATTCAAAAATTGAATTTGAGGATGAAACATCACCGATTCTGAAATCTTGAGCAATTTCATCAACAGTTTTAATTTCCTGACCGTCAGAAGGTGACCAGCCGAGTAGTGCAACAAAGTTAATCAAAGCTTCTGTCAAATAGCCTTTTTCAACGAATTCAGAAACAGCAGTTGCGCCGTGGCGTTTAGAAAGCTTACTTCTATCCGGTGCCAGAATCATGCCTAAGTGTCCGAAACGCGGAACTTCTGCTCCCAGAGCTTCATATATAAGTATTTGTTTAAATGTATTGGAAATATGGTCTTCACCGCGGATGATATGTGAAATTTTCATCAGCATGTCATCAATTACAACCGCAAAATTGTAAGTCGGAGTACCATTGGATTTCATTATAACAAAATCGCCCAGCAAAGATGTATCCATATGTAATTCACCCTTAACAAGGTCGTCAAACTTCAAAATTGAAGTATCATGGAAAGCTTTTTGTGCTTTAGAAATATTAAATCTTATTGCAGGTTTTCTGCCTTCTGCACGCAATTTAGCTTTTTGTTCTTCTGTTAAATTTTCGCATTTTTTAGTATATACATAAGGTTTTTTGTTTTTAGTAGCTTCTTCTTTTTCAGCTTCCAGTTCTTCAGGAGTACAGAAACACTCGTAAGCATAACCGCTTTCCAGAAGTTTTTGTGCGTATTTCGGATAAATATCAAATCTTTCAGACTGTGTGTAAGGGCCGTAAGCGCCGCCTACATCAGGGCCTTCATCCCAATTTAAACCCAATGCTTTCAAACTGTCAAAAATATTATCAATGTATTCCTGACTTGTGCGTTCAGCATCAGTGTCTTCTATTCTCAAAACGAATTTGCCGTTATTTTTTTTAGCGAACAGGTAGTTGAAAAGCGCTGTTCTTGCTGTACCGATGTGTAAATTACCGCTTGGTGACGGTGCTATTCTAACTCTAACTTCTGACATAAATTTCCTTCTTTCTTTATATGGCAATAGTGCATAAAAAGAATATCACGGGCATGGATTAAATTCAAGGAGTTTGTAAATTTCATAAACAAAAGCGGGCTTAAAAAACCCGCCTGTGTTTAATTACTTATTTTATCTTCAGCCTTAGTTACCTGTCTGAATAAAAAGACTGATAATATCATTCAGGGCAGCAGATTGTCTTGTGTATTTTTGAACCTGATTTTCTAAAAGAACTATTTGTCTTTTATATTCCATAATATTAGCCTGACAGTCACGGGAAGATGTATTTATGCTTTCCTGTACCTGTTGTGCTTCCTGCAGAACACTTTTCATAGAAATACCAAGTGCTTCCATTGTCTGCCTTATGATTTGAGCACCTGTTTGTTTTGTAACACCTGTAGGCAGTTGTGAAATTAATTGTTTCAGAACTGCGACATTGGTTGGTACTTCAAAATCGTCAAGATCTTTTGCAAAGTTTTGCGCCGGATTAACTGCAACATTATTTACAGGTATATTAATTTGCGGTTTTGCAAAACTGTTAGGTTTTGGTTCTTCAAAAGCAGGGGCTGTATAAGCCTGCTGCGGCTGAGGTTCCTGCGTAAAATGCTGTTCATAAACCGGTCTGTCATAAACAGGTTCTTCAACTATAGCATTTTCTTCATCAAAACTCATATCAAAGGCTTCTTGCTCCAGTGTATTTACAGGAGTCTGTGCATCTTCAAATTCGTTTATCTCAGGGGTATTTTCACTTACCGGGATAATTTCAATGTCATTTTGTTTTTTTAGCGCTTCTACAATTTTCTTGCCTACGCCTTCGTTTAGTCTGTTATTAATCATTGGTCCTCTTCTTACAAATTAATTTATATTTCGCATATTTGTATTATAAATTAGTAAAAAAATTATTTCAACATAATAGTTACAAATTGATACGTATAAAATTGCGAATATAAAATTTTTATGATAAAGTTACAAATAATAAAGTGGGATTAGGGTAAAATGACAGAATTTGATTATCAGGAAAATAAAAGAATATATGAATTTAACCATGTCAGATGTTTAAATTTCGGTGAAAATCCGCATCAGAATGCCAGCTTATATAAAAGAGAAAAAAATGCGGATTACGAAGTGCTGGCAGGCGCAGAATTAACTTATTTGAATATAGTTAACCTTGCTGAAGCCTTAAATATTGCATCAGAATTTTTTGATGTAAATGCAGCAGCGATAGTTAAAAATGCAGCACCGTGCGGTGTTGCACTCGGGAAAACGATTTATGATGCTTACACAAAGGCGTTTGATTGCGACCCTGTCAGTGCCTTTTACGGAACAATAGCATTCACTCAAAAAGTTGATAAAGAAACTGCCGGACATATTAGTTCAATGGCTGTAGAAGCTGTTATTGCACCTGATTACGATCAGGATGCACTGGAAATTCTGGCAGGCACCAATTATACAAAAGTAATTAAATTGAATACTCCGATATCTGATTACAAAAAATTGCTTTGTGAAGAAATTAAAATTACACCTCTGGGAACACTTATTCAGGATGTAAACAGAAGTGAACTCGATAAAGATTTGTTTAAAGTTGTAACTAAAACCAAACCTACTGCAGAACAAATTGAAGATGCTATTTTTGCGTGGAAGGTTGCAAAATATGCACGGAGCAGCAGTGTTGTAATTGCTGTTGATTTTAAAACTGTTGCTATAGGTCAGGGACATGTTAATTCGGTCACTGTGTTAGAACAGGCGCTCAAATTTGCATGTGATGCCTCAAAATCAGCTATTGCGGCATTTGATGAGCCTATACCGACAGCCGAATGCATTTATGCGGCTGCTCAAAGCAGAATCGGTCTGATTATACAACCAGGCGGAGCTATTAAAGATAAAGAAATTATAGCTCTTGCTGATAAATACAATATTGTCATGATTACAACAGGTATTAAAAACCTGCGTGTTTAAAAGAATAGAGGAAAATATGGAAATAAAATCCTGGGAAGATTATTTTCTAGATCTGGCTAAAACCTGTGCAAGCCGTTCAAACTGTCTGCGGGCTCAGGTTGGGGCTGTAATTGTCGGTGAAGATAAGAAAATAAAGGCAACCGGTTATAACGGAACACCTTCAAAAGTTGAATCGTGTTTTGAGCGCGGCGAATGTTACCGAATAAAAAACAATATCCCGTCAGGCACCTGTTATGAAACCTGCCGTTCAATCCATGCTGAACAAAATGCAATTATTCAGGCCGGACAGGACAGATGTCAGAATGCAACCATGTATATCTGGGGACATAATTTCATCTGCATATTATGCAAAAGATTTATTGTGCAATCAGGTATAAAAAATGTTGTCCTGCGTAAAGACGAAAATTCTCCTGTTCTACATGTTACGGTCGACGATATACGTAACGAATTGAATAAATAATACAAACAAGGATTTTTTCAGATTTTTTGTGATAATATATTTGCGGAGGTTTACAATGGAATTACCGCAAAATTTTGGAATAGCAATGACAATGACTCTGCTTGCCGGACTAACAACGGCTGTGGGAGCCGGTATTGCTTTTGTTGTAAAAAAAGATAATTTAAAAGCCCTGTCTGTAGGTTTAGGCTTTTCGGCAGGCGTAATGATTTTCCTTTCATTTACGGATATTATACCGGAAGCAGGAGCAATGCTTTCTGCTCATTTTCCGCAAATACATGAATGGCTTGTAATGTTAGGATTTGTACTCGGCGTCGGTATTGCGATGCTGATAGATTATTTCCTTCCTGACCATATAGATCCGGATGAACTGTTAAATCCGGAAGAACCGGGACTACACAGACGCCAGATAAAACGGGCAGGTCTTTTTACTGCTATAGCAATATGTGTACACAATTTTCCTGAAGGTATGGCAACATTCCTTACAGCAACACAGAATTTAACTCTCGGATTGTCTGTCGCAGTTGCAATTGCCATCCATAATATTCCTGAAGGTATTGCCGTTGCCCTGCCTATTTATCATGTAACAGGCAAAAAACGATACGCAATGTTATATGCCGCATTATCAGGTATAACAGAACCAATCGGGGCTTTAATCGGGATGCTGCTTTTCGGTTTGTTTTTACCTCAGATTATGGTCGGAATGCTATTGGCAGCGGTTGCAGGAATTATGATTTATCTGTCTTTTGATACTCTGCTGCCGCTTGCACGTGAATACGGAAACTGGCACCTCGCTATGGTAGGGATTTTTGCCGGCATGCTCTTTATATGGGTAAGTTTAATTTTGATTGGATAATGTTATTATGAAAAGCCTATTAAAAAAATTGATGGCAAAGGAAGATTTAACCTTTGATGAAATAAAATTTGCAGTAGACAGTATTGCGCATAGAGAAGCGTCAGAAGCGCAGATAGCCGCTTTTTTGACTGCTTTTACAGCCAAAGGAATAAATAAAGATGAATTTTATGCTCTCGCATCAAATATGCGCAATTACGCAAGACGGGTTGTTACAGACAGGTATGTCGTAGATAGCTGCGGAACCGGGGCTGATATGTCAAAAACAATAAACATATCAACATCTGCCTCAATCGTTGCACGGGCTGCCGGCGTAAATGTTATTAAGCAGACGAATTCGTCAATTACCAGCGCAAGCGGTAGCACTGATTTTTTAAGCGCTCTTGGTATTAATATTGCTAAAACACCGCAAGACGCTCTTGAAATTTTTAATCAACATGGCATAACATTTGTTCATTCACCATACTTCAATGATTTTGCCGGAGTAAACAATCCTGTACGACAGCAAATCGGAATTAAAACAATATTTAATTTTCTTGGCCCGCTTATTAATCCTGCATTTCCGGATGCACAATTACTTGGCGTGTCATCAAATAAGATGTGTGACAACATTGCTTATGCGCTAAAAAAAATCGGCACTGACAGGGCGCTTGTTGTTAACGGTTTAGAACCTAATCTTGACGAAATAAGCATTTGTTCCGAAACAAGAGTTTTAGAACTTAAAAACGGTGAGATAGAAGAATATCTTATTAAACCGGAAGATTTCGGGTTTAAACGTGCCAAACTTTCAGAAATTCAAGGGGGTAACGGGCCTGAAAATGCGCAGATTATAACAGAAATTTTTGAGAATAAACGTACAGGGGCAATGCTTGATGTTATCTTGCTGAATGCAGGAGCTATGATATATCTGGCAGGCCGTTCAAGAACAATGGCAGACGGGATTAAACTTGCTTATTCTAATATTGAAAACGGAAAAGCATTAGAGGTATTGAAAGGGTTGAAAAATGAAAAATTTATCAAATCTGTTTGATATAGGCAGAAATTTATACGCAATGCCTTCTTATCTGTCTAATTCCGGCAGAGCTTTAATGCCTCTCAGGTATTTTTTTGAACTGACTTATCGTTGTAATTTGCAGTGTCCGTATTGCTATGTCGGAAATGCCCGTGATAAAGATGAGTTAACTACAGAAGAATGGTTTAAAATTATTGACCAGATACCGTGGTATTCTTTTGTTACGCTTGTCGGCGGAGAACCCTTAATACGCAAGGATTTTATAGATATCCTAATGCGGACGGCAAAAAAAACTTTCGGAAAACTAAACGTAGTCTCAAACGGTATTTTAATTAATGACGAAATTATAGATGCTTTTATAAAATCAAAAATGATGCTTTTGTCGGTATCACTTGACGGGTACGGCGAGAACCACGACAAAAACAGGGCAAAAGCGGGTATTTTTGACAAAATAATGTCAAATTTTGAAAAGATGAATTCCCGCAATAAGCGCCCTATGATTGATATCAAGACCATTGTGCTTGAAAACAATCTTGATGATCTGGTTAAACTTTACAAAATGTGCGACGAAATGAAGTTTAATTTTTTATCAATTTCATTTCTGCGTAACAATAATTTGAAACAAAATTCAATACTGTTTGATAGTTTTGTGCCTGAATTTAACGGTCAGTATCCTATAGAAAAATATTTTGATATGGAACACTTTAAAGAAGTTTACCGTGAATTAGAGTCCTTAAAAAAGCATTCAAAAGTGCAGATCCGGTATTCGCCAAAGTTTGAATATGCAAAAGATCCACTGGCGAAAATTGAAGAGTTTTTTAACACACCTGCAGATAAACCTGTTAACGAAATATACAAACCCTGTATGTATCCGTATTCCAATATGATGATTAATCCGTGCGGAGATATTTACCCGTGTCTTTCACAAAAAATAGGCAATGTGAAAGGGATGCCCCTGAAGGATGCCTTCAATCTCCCTCATTACAGGTGTTTCCGGAAAAATTTAAAGGCTGCGAAAGTATTCGGAGCATGCCAGATGTGCTGCGAATTATCTGTAAAATAATTTTCAAAAAAATAGCAAAAAACAGTCAAAATTCTGCAAAAATTGAAGTGGCTGAAACCCTTGTGCCGCAACGAAAGGGCCAGTTGGCTATCCATGAAAACACCTACATGTTTTCATGTACATGTTTTCGTGGACTTTTATTTTTAAAAATATACGTTATACTGAATATGTAAGTTAAGGCTCAAGCCCGCGGGAACAAAAACCCGCCTTAGTAGATGGTAAAGTTGTTTGCTTACTGCTCGTGGAGTTACTGTGCAGATTTATATATCTGTGCATGAGGAGATCTCAATGGGATATATTCATTGCTGTGGCGCCTTGCATAAGACAAGGACGTTCAAACTCGTGCCGCAACAAGGTTATTTACTATGCGAAGTTGATGTGTTGACAAAGTGTCCAACCTGCGGTCACAAAGTCATCCAACTGACAAGGATTACCTCAGGCGGTGACGTAGTTACTGTTCGTAAAAAGAATAAAAAAGCTGAGAATTTCTTTAAAAGAATTAAAAATAGCATTCTTTACGAAATCAGGCATATTAATTACACCAATTACGGCACCTTTTATCTCAATTACAACGAATACGGCGTGATAAAAAGATGTTATTCAAATCTAAGCAATATGAGGCTCGGACGTGATGAAAATATTGATAGAAAATCCTTAGGTGTTATAAAAATGAATCCATATAACAATCCAATATAAGATCCTTTTAAATTATCTTACTCTTAACGGGAGGAATTACTCCTCCCATTTTTTTAGATAGGAATTATTTTTAAGCAAAACATACATTTTTTTATGTAAGCTTATAATAAAGCGATACTATATAATTACGAAGGAATTAAGATGGAACTGTCACCAAAGGAGCAAGAAGTGTTAGCTTTGGTTGCCTTAGGCTATTCTGATAAGGAAATAGGTATTAAATTAAAAATAAAATACGGAACAGTAAGAACACATGTGGACAGAATTGTACTAAAATTACACGCAAAGAACAGGGGCCACGCTGTTATCGCCTATATCCTTAAGGATCCGAAATGGGTAACTAACTTCAATAAAAAATATAAAAAATATATTTAAGGAATTTTATGAAACGAATTATATTACATTGGACAGCCGGTGTATATCATCCAAATGAACATGAACTGGAATGTTATCATTTTCTGGTAGACAAGGATGGGAACATTCATAACGGGAAATTCAAACCTGAGAGTAATGAGATATGTAAACCCGGTCAATATGCAGCGCATACAGGAGGCGGCAATACAGGTTCTATAGGAGCAGCCCTTTGTGCAATGGCAGGCTTTAAAAGCAGAAGCGAGTGCGGAAATTATCCAATCACAGCCAAACAATTTGAAGCAGCCATGAAATTATGCGCTGAACTGGCAAAAAAATACAACATTAAAATTACTCCGAATACATTGATGACCCATTATGAATTCGGACTGAAAAATCCTAATACCAGCAGTGCCGGTAAAATAGACATTGTATATATACCACCTTATCCCTGGGTCGCTCAGAATGATGTCGGCGCGTTTATACGCTCGAAAGTTAAATGGTATATGCTGCGGGGATAGGCCAATTATTTAAAATACGGGTGTATATGGTGTATTCACTATATACAACCATGGTGTGACACTTAAAAAAATGAAAGGGAAAATCAAAATGACAGAATCTTCAACTGGTGAAACAACACAACAAACAACAGCTTCACAAAAAGGTTACGATGTATTTGTGCCTGAGATATGGAGCCAAAAACTTAATGCATTACTCGAAAAAGAATGTGTTATGCTGCAATGCGTCAATAGAAATTATGAAGGCGAAATTGCTAATCAAGGCGATACAGTAAAAATCATTACGCCGGCAAAAGTTACAATTTCTACACTGGGCTCATCAAGCATTACATACGATGAATTAGAACCGGAATCACAGGATCTGGTAATTGATCAGAAGAAATTCTTTGCCTTTAAAATCAATGATATTGCGCATGTACAGGCAAATACAGATATCATGATTGCGCATCTTGCTAATGCTAAAAAAGCTATTGAAGAAGTACAGGATACTTACCTGCTTTCTATGCACAGCAACGTAGAAAAAGCAAATACTGTCGGCAGCGATGAGTCTCCTATTGCATTGAGCAAAACCACAATCTATGAACAATTTGTAAAACTTGCATTATGTTTGAAAAATTCTGATGCAGTACATGCAGGTATTCGTCCTTGGGTAGTCATTAATCCAACTATAGAATCTTACCTGCTTCAAAGCTCTGAATTTATCAGTGCACACAACGTTGCTGATAAAACCTTGAGAGAAGGTGCAATAGGCAGAATTGCAGGCATGGATGTTCTGGTATCTACAAATCTGACAGCAACAGACAATAAATACTATGTTATGGCCGGAACAAATGAAGCAATAACATTTGCCTCACAGCTTGCAAGAATTGAAACTCTTAGAGATAAAGACAGTTTTTCTGATCTGGTCAGAGGCTTGTATTTATACGGAGCAAAAACAGTACAACCGAAAGCATTGGCTAAAGCAGTATTTAATGCAATCTAACCCTGAAAATCACTGCGGGTGTGAAAAACACCCGCTTTTCCTAATTAGTACAAATGAAATTTAAAAAGGAGAATTTATGTCAGATACAAATGAACAAAATAAAGATAAAATATCACAGTCTAATAATCAGCACAAAAGCTCACAAGATATGTTCGGCGATATGGAAAAAATCATATCACTGATAAAATCCGGTACAATGCCGCAAGAACAAGGGCTGGCTTTATTACAAAGATTTACCGGCGGTTCACAATCAAAAGAAAACTCTACATCTCAACAGACCGCTCAGAACAGTGATAATAAAAATCAGGAAACAGACAGAGAACAAATATCTAATAACAATAATTACAATTCAAATAGCAGTTACAACGAAATTTTTGATTATTTAAACAAAGTAAGTCCGTCTTTAAACCAAGATGATTATGATAGAATTTCCGGCATGATTGGTAATCTTGAGAACAAAGCGGTTGAAAAGTACACAAAACAGATGGATTATGAAAAAAATCTAAGAAATCAAAATGACTCAGATAAACGCCGCATGACATCCAATGCGCAAGGTTATGGCTATGACGGGAATAAAAACAGGAAATTTACACGTGCAGAAATCGGCAAAATGTCTACAAAAGAATTTCTGGAAAATGAGGCTGCTATTTATGAACAGCTTAGAAAAGGTGATATTCGTTAAAAAATAACGGGGACAAATTGTCCCCGATTATTTAAAGGAGATTAAATATGAACTATCTGGATATAATAAATAAATGTTTGTCAGAATTAAACTTTCGTCAGGTGAATGATTTTTCTGAACTGATAAAGCCCGAACATCAGCGCATTAAAAATTACATAAATCTTGTTGCGCAAGATGTATGCACTTCAATGAACTGGAATTTTTTACTAAGACAAAAAGAATTATCGCTTCCAGCCGAAACAAGGCAGGTACAAAATAATATTTACGGACGGATACTTGCAGTATATATTGACGGGATAAAATACAATTTTTGTGAAGATTTTCAGGTATTTTTAACCTGCAGTAATAAAGCAAAAGTCTTTAGCGTATTCAATGATAAACTTTTATTTCCTGAATTTGAAGACGACAAGCTTATAAATATCATTTACTATACCCGAAATCTTGCAATTTCTGCCGGCAATCAGGAAAAAAGCTATCTGGAAGCGCCTGATGATAAACCGCTTATTCCGGAGCCTTTTGTCGAACAAATTCTTGTTTACGGAACATGCCTGCGGCTTAAAGGTGAACCAGAACATATAAAATTCAGTTACTGGCAGGATATGTATAATTCAGCACTTGCAAATATGCGTTCTAAAATCGCTATTGATGCTGATTATACACCATTTGTAAGGTTGTTTAGAAGATAAAAATGCTGTGAAAATTAAGGCAAAAAAAACAGGAAGTAAAATTCATTGCCCCCTGTTAAGATTTACACTAGCCGAAATATAAATAGCATGCTTATTATACAATTTTTTTCA
Organism: Candidatus Gastranaerophilales bacterium; assembly: GCA_944326465.1. GTDB lineage: Bacteria > Cyanobacteriota > Vampirovibrionia > Gastranaerophilales > Gastranaerophilaceae > CALUVH01. The sequence goes on from CALVEB010000009.1 coordinate 27,427, forward strand.
TAAAAACACAAATTATATTGAGAAATGTAAACTTTTAACGATGAAAAAATTAACAAATCAACAGAAAAAATTTGTGTCAGAATACATAAAATCTTTAGATGGCGAGCTTTCGGCCAAACGTGCCGGTTATAAATCTAAAGATTTGAAAGAAGTCGCCGAAAGATTACTTTCTGACAAAGTCGTAATAAATGAAATAAAACTTCAAATACAAAATCAAATATCTTCACTATGCGTACACAAGGGCTATGTTATACAAAAATTGTTACAGATAGCAGAATTCTCATTAACTGAAGAAGATATTCTTGATAAGGAAGGCTGTATAACAGGAAAACGAAAACTCCGTGATACTTCGGCCGGATTAAAAGCACTGGAAAATCTTTGCAAATACCTCGGCTTTAATGAACCGGAAACCGAAGATTACAAACCGGCCAAAATTATTACTATTTCTAACCTTGATGATGAAAAAATTTAACAGTTAACCAAAGGAGATTTAACATGAAAAATCAAGATAATAATGTTGAACAAATACTTTTATCAAACGCTACAATAGATGATTTGATAAAGAAAAAAATAGAAAATGAATATATAGCTGCAATAGAAAAGGCAAAAGCAGTTAAAAAAGTAATACGAGAAACAGATATCTCCAGAGTTCCGAAGGAACTAATCTTTTCTAACAAATCAGTTTTTAGAGTGTATAACAAAAAATCACAAACCGAAACCTGTATAAACGGCATACAGGCCGAGGCATTAATCGGGCTTCAAAATACTGTTCGGGAAAAGATAGCAAAAGGTGAAATGGCTTCTTTTGCTGCCGGAGATATGTTTGTTAAATTTGAACATGCAGAATATTTTGAATAATTGGTTACAAAATGAGGGATTAATAAATTATGGAAATACAAAAAGACGATTTAACCAGAGGACTGTCCGTCGGAGAAGAAGTTAATCTGGTAAATACAATTTGTAAAAAATTTGACGATTTTGAGAACCGCCGCAGTTCTCAATTAAGCGATATTAAGATGATAAAAAATGCTATTTATGATTTTGAATATCCGCGTATAAATTCATGGGATACAAGAATGTCGCTGCCGGATATCTACGAATTGGCGCAAACCTTGAAATCACATCTTAGTCAAAATTTATACTCACATTCTGATGCAATGTTTGATGTATCAGGTACAACACCGCAGACACAGATGTATGCCAACAGGCAAAAAGCCATGCTTGTTAATACTTTTGAGCGGATGAATATAGAAAACATACTGGATAAAATAATAGATAGCATTGTAGAAACAGGCGAAAGCACATTATTCATCGGCTGGGAAACCAAAATTAAACAAATCAGACGCGCTTTAACTCTGGAAGAACAGCTTCAAGGTAATTTTGAAAGCGGGTTTGTTATTGAAGATAAAATAATTTACGATAATGCAAAAATCAAACATATAAAACCCGAAGATTTTGTTTTCGACAAATTCAATGCCGATAACTGGGATGCATGTGCAAAAATTTACAGAACATACAGCAGCCTAGATGAAATAATTTCAAATAAAGCAAATAACATGCTGACAGACGTTAAAAAGGAAATATTGAGAGGAGTGGTGGCTAAAAAACGGAGAACAGAAAATGACAGATCCGTAAATGACAATAAATTAGAAATATTAGAATACTGGGGAGATATAGAGCTTTCCAACGGCGAAGTATTGAAAAACAGAATAGTCGTAGTGGCAGGACGCCGCGAAATTATACGTTTTGAAGCAAATCCGTTTGTTATAAATCCGTTCATTTATGCAAATATAATAGAAGATCCTGCAACCGGACGCGGCATTTCACCGCTCAGAGTTGCACTTGTTTTAAACAGCATATCATCAACGATTCTAAACAAACAATTAGATGCCCTTGCACTTATGATGAACCCGCCGTATCTTGCGCCAAAAGGATGTTTTAAAGGCCGTCAGGATGTGCATCCGGGTAAAATCATTGAATATGACGCAGCCTTAATGCCGCAGCCTCCAACACCACTGGAATTTGACAAGGCAATGGTAGGCTGGGATTTTCTAAATTACTTCAAAAGTACTATAGAAAGTGCAACAGGTATTTTCAAAAATATGGCCGGCGATATTCAGCCTGTTAACAGAACAGCAACAGAACTGAATTATTCCGCAAACGGGCAGGAAGCCAGATTGAATATGATGCTTGATGCAATAAATCGCAAAATTATTATACCAATGGTAGAAAAAACCGCCGAAATTATTGCTAATTTTAAACTGGGCAAAGAAATTATAGCGGTTAACGACAGAGGTAATACGAAATTTCTGGAAATTGATGATAATATCAGAAATTCAAATTATATCTATCGTTACGGTGACCGTAAGGCAACTTTTGAACGGAAAAATCGTATCAAAGAACTGTTTGAAGTCCTGAAAGCGCTATCAGAATTGCCTGATGTTAAAGAAAGCGTTAACTGGCTTGAATGTTTTAAATTTGCATTAGAACAATACGGAATTGAAAATGCAAATAATTTTCTTACGGATAAAAAATTAACGGAAACAGAAGAGCAAAACGCAGTAAACAGGAATACAGGGGAATCGCGTATATAGGCCTTTTTTGTGCCGCCTTACACCTCTTTATCATAAACAGGCGGCACTTTTCTTATTAACAAAAAGGAATTAGAATTATGGAATACAGGTTATTGAAAGCACAGCGCGAATTTTTGGAGATACCTCATAATCATAAGCTTGATGTAGCAGTATATCAGGGCGGATACGGGTCAGGCAAAACCTTTTCCGGTTCTCTCTTAGGAATTCTTTTATGTCATAAGTTTCCGGGAATAAGAGGGCTGGTCGGAGCGCAGACTTACACCCTTGTCAGAGACACTACTCTGCAAACTTATTTTGAACATCTTGATAACATGGGATTTATGGAGGGAAAAGACTATGAATGGTCTGCATCACAGCAAAAACTCACATTCAAAAACGGGTCAGAAATTTTGTTCCGCCACTTTGATGAACCTAATAAATTAAAATCCTTAAACTTAGGGTTTGTAGAAATCGAAGAAATGTCAGATATCCCTTATGACACATTTTTAATGCTTTTAAGCCGCATGCGTCAAAAAATAAAGAAAAACTGGATAAACTTTAAATACAGAATTTTCGGTCACACAAACCCAGAAATGTCACGCGGCTGGATTTACAAAACTTTTGTGGTAAAACCCGCTGAAAACTACAGGCTTATCACAGCTCCTACAACAGAAAATATCTATCTTCCGGAAGGTTATTGCGAAGAATTAAAAAAACTTTATGATGAACAGTATTACAAAATTTTTGTGCTTGCCCAAAATGCGGAATATAACAACGGGCTTGTTATAAAGGATTTTACAGACGAAAATATAAAAGAAATATTTTATCAACCGGAATTTGATTTACATATAAGCTGTGACTTTAACGTGGATCCTATGGCATGGGTGCTTGCGCACAAGACAGAAGATAAGGTTTTCTATTTTGATGAAATAGTCTTGGAAAATACAACAACATCAAAAGCCTGTGAAGAATTCTGCAGGCGCTATCCAAACCATAAAGGCAAAATTATTATAAACGGCGACGCCTCAGGTGATAATCGAAGTTGTACAAGTGAATACACGAATTATGTAATAATAAAAAAAATGCTGCTTAAATACGGCTATGATGTTGATATAAAAATAAAACCATATAATCCGCCTATCAGAAACAGAATAATGGCATTTAATGCTAAAGTTCGTTCGGCTGACGGAGAAGTATGCCTTTATGTGGATAAAAAATGCGAAAAGCTTTTATACAATATCTATAATTTGAGATATAAGGAAGGCACATCGCAAATTGATATTCCTACATACCAGCAGATAAAGCAATCCAAACAGCTAAAATTCTTATCACATCCGTTTGATGCAGCATCGTATCTAGTGGATTTTTACTGGCCGATAACATTATAAATAAATGTAAATATTTGTTACATAAAACCTCAATTGTTTTAAAGTTTAGACTAAAAATAACCGTAAACATGAATAAAAGAAGCATCATGTGTTACTAAGTAAAACAGAAAGGAACGAGTCAAATATGGGATTGGCGGCTTCACAAGCAAGATTTTTAGCCATAACAGCCAGAAAATCTGACTGTGAACAGCGTTCTATGGCAATTGCTCAAGAAAAGCTGTCAATTACACGTGAACTTTCAAGAATAAGTGATGAATATCAACGAGCACTGGATGCAACCAAACTCATCTGGGATGGAGAAACAGAAGACGGTACTGTTTATGATTTAAGTTATGATGTTATGATGAATCCGTCAGAATTAAACGGTTACAGTCCGTTCCTGGTTACAAACAGAACTGGTCAGATTGTTTTGGATGATCAGCTTGCAAATGCCTGCGAAGCAGCAGGGTTGGATCAAATTTCATCCTCAGGAAGTCTTGCCGGACGTAACAATTTTGTCAGACAACTGGCTAAAGTCGGTTATATTTCAAGTGCTGTAGCGGATGTTATTACAGGTGATGGCGGAGATGCAACCATTGAATGGAGTGACAAAGCAGGTTTCGGCGGTCAAATGCTTGATAAGAGTGTTGCACAGGCTATGACTATTACAACAATGGTCAATTACTTTGAAAATGTATTAGATCCGGCATTTATTAATCAACTTGATCCTAACTCTGTACAGTATCAAAAATATCAAGATTTAGCGACTAAATTAACATTCACAAATGACGGTACAACATACGGCACAGTTTACAGAAACGGCTCTAAATTAACTGAGGATTTCACGATTGTAGATCTATTGACAAGTAATGTTACAATCAATTTTGACATGAGTGAAGAAGATTTTGTTGATGCTCTTACCGATCTTGTAAAAGACAGAAGCGCTACAGAGGGCGCAATAGACGGAAGCAACCCTGCAATGTCTGCTTTGGCCGATATCGTAACTCTGTTCAGAGCAGTATTGCCGGCCGATGTCCAAACTGAAGAAACTCAAGCCTTTGAATTTGCATTAAACGAAACTATCCAGCAGTTAGCAGATAACACTGACAGTTATGGTAATCCATTCAATACAGCAACAGAAGATCTTTTAACAGCAGCAAATAACCAGAACGGTGGTATATATAATAAACGTAAAGGTATGTTTGTCAGCCTGTCTAACATGGTTGAAATGTTCCTGACAAACTATGCCATTGCATTAGGCGGTTACGAATCTGGATATTACAACTCTATAAAAGCATCAGATTCCAACTTCGTAACAAATGACTATAACTATATGTATGTTATGAATCAGCCGGAATCAGTTTACGAAGAAAAAGATATGATGGTCGCAGACTTCATCAACGTATTATATAACAATATTTGTAACCACGGTTGGACACGTAACGAGAATGTTAACGATAACGACTTCTTACAAAATGCATTGAAAAACGGTCAATATTTTATATCCTCATTAAATACCGATTTATACTATTATCAAGATCATTACACTGCTAACGGATGTGTTGGTGAAGTAACTGATGACGAAGCTGTAACTCTTGCTGAAGCTGAATATACTAATCAGAAAAATAAATTGAACTACAAAGAAGAAACTCTCGAAATTGAGATGAAAAATCTTGACCTTGAAATATCGGCCTTAACAACAGAATACGATACGGTCAAGAGTATGATAAGCAAAAACGTAGAAAAAATATTTACGATGTTTAATTCATAAAAATCCTGATTAAAACAATCAGGATTTTTTTATTTGAATAATAAATTTTTCCTTAAGAAGTTTATATTTCGTTATATCTGTGATACCATAAAACTACAGATACTTATTGGAGAGGAAAATTAATGATAAGCTTATTATTAAAATTATTAGGAGACCCGAACGAAAGAAAAGTTAAAAATATAATGGGTATAATTGACCATATAAACGCTTTAGAGCCGCAGTTTGCAGCAATGACAGATGCAGAACTCCGCGCAAAAACCGATGAATTCAAAGAGATTCTGGCGAAACGCCCGACATCACCGGATTTTAAAACCGACAGAAAATTGGAAAAAGAAGCTCTTGATAAAATTTTACCCGAAGCTTTTGCAACAGTCAGAGAAGCCGGAAAAAGAGTTTTACAGATGCGTCACTTCGATGTACAGCTTATAGGAGGCTACTTCCTTCATAACGGTCATATTGCAGAAATGAGAACAGGTGAAGGTAAAACCCTTGTTGCAACACTTCCGGCATATCTTAACGCATTGACAGGAAAAGGCGTTCACGTAATTACGGTTAACGATTATCTTGCAAAACGTGACAGCGAGTGGATGGGCAAAATATATAAATTTTTAGGGTTAAGTGTTGGCGTAATACTGTCAGGCGGACGCAGTGCTGAAGATTTTGCCGCTAAAAAGGCTGCTTATGATTGTGATATTACTTACGGAACAAATAACGAATTCGGCTTTGACTACTTGCGTGACAACATGGCCGGCAGCATGGATATGCTTGTTCAAAGACCTTACAACTACGCAATAATAGACGAAGTCGACAGTATTCTTATAGACGAAGCCAGAACACCGCTTATTATCAGCGGACGTGTTGAAAAATCTGCCGAAACCTATCAGTTAATGGCAAAAATAGCACCGCAACTGGAAAAAATAAAAGATTACGAAGTTGATGAAAAAAATAAAAATATTATCTTAACAGAAGAAGGTATAGATCACGCACAAGAGCTTTTAGGCGTCAAAGATTTGTTTGATATTTCAACACAATATGCTCACCATCTTTTACAGGCCCTTAAAGCAAAAGAATTATTTGTTAAAGATACAGACTACGTAATTAAGAACAATGAAGTAATGATTGTTGATGAATTTACCGGACGTCTTATGGAAGGCCGCCGCTGGTCTGACGGTCTGCATCAGGCAATAGAGGCCAAAGAAGGTGTAAAAATCCAAGATGAAACTCAAACCCTTGCCAGCATTACTTTCCAGAACCTCTTCCGCCTTTATCCGAAATTGTCAGGTATGACAGGTACAGCAATGACAGAAGAAGCTGAATTCGGAAAAATTTATAACCTTGAAGTTACTTCAATACCTACCAACAAGCCGGATATCAGAATTAATTATCCTGATGTAATTTACAAAAATGAACGTGCAAAATTCAATGCGGTTGTACAAGACATCATTGAACAGCATAAAAAAGGTCGTCCGGTACTTGTCGGTACAATCAGTATTGAAAAATCAGAATATGTATCTTCATTACTGAAAAAACTCGGCATCAAGCATAATGTTTTAAACGCGAAACACCACATGAAAGAAGCATATATCATTGCGCAGGCAGGACGTGTAGGCGCTGTAACTATTGCAACGAACATGGCCGGCCGCGGTACTGATATTCTGCTTGGAGGTAATGCCGAATATCTTGCTAAAGAAGAACTGGATGCATTACATCTGGATGAAAATTCTCCGGAATACGAAGCCAAGAAAAATGAATTACTTGCCAAAGCGCGTGCACTAACAGAAAAAGAACACAAACAGGTTGTAGAAGCAGGCGGACTCCATGTTATAGGTACAGAACGCCATGAATCAAGACGTATTGACAACCAGTTAAGAGGTCGTGCCGCACGTCAGGGAGATCCGGGCTCCACAAGATTTTTCTTATCACTTGAAGATAATTTGATGAGAATTTTTGGCGGCGACAAAATCACAACACTGATGAATGCGCTTAATGTTGATGAAAATATGGCCATAGAATCACCGCTTATCACCCGTCAAATCCAATCAGCGCAAAAGAAAGTTGAAACTTATCACTTTGATATCCGCAAAAGCGTACTTGAATATGATGATGTCATGAATATTCAACGTGAAAAATTCTACGCGCAGCGCCGGAGAGTTTTACGCGGAGATGACCTGAGTCAGGATATCTACTATATGATTGAGCGCGAAATAGAAAGAATTATCAAAAGTTACATTGCTCCGGGGCAAAACCCTGATGAATATATCTATGAAGACCTTGTAACTATGATAAAAGAATTACACTCGGTTGTGCCTCAATTATCTGCAATAAAAGTAACAGATATCCAGAATTTGAGATACGAAGCCGTATACGAAAAGCTGAAAGACTTTGCGATAAAAGCATACCGTGACCACGAAGAAGAAGTCATCAATTTCTATAACGAAATTCTCACAAAATACAATGAAAATCCTGAATTACAGGAGCCTTTTACGCCGAACAATGTCATAAGAAATCTGGAAAAAGATATTCTTTTGCGTGTTGTTGACAACAAATGGATTGACCATCTGCATAATATAGATATGCTGCGTGAAGGTATCGGTTTACGAGCATACGGCCAAAAAGACCCGCTTATTGAATACAAACGTGAAGCGTATGATTTGTTTAACAAAATGATGTACGAAATTCAGGGCGATACTGTAAAACACCTTTTCCGTGCAAAATTCGGAGTACAGGTCATAGGACCGGATGTGGCGTAATATCGCAAAATTATTATAAAAAGACAGGTTAGCCTGTCTTTTTTGTTATAAATATTCATAAACACTTGACAAATGATAGCAAATATGCTATCATAATAATATGAGTAAACGTGACAAGCTTATTCAAAAAATTTTAACTGGAAAGTCTAATATTACACCTGCAGAGGCACAAAAAATTCTTGAATCACTGGGGTATCTCGCAGAAGGTCCTTCCGGCGGGAGTTCACATCTAACATTTAGAAAACAAGGTAAGCAATCTGTCACAATTGTTTTAACTCAAAACCCTCTTAAACCTTATATGGTAGCCAAGTTACAACTCACACTGAAAAATGAAGGATATTGATTATGGAAAAAAATGTTGATTATTATTTAAAATTGCCTTACAGCTATATTGTTGAATGGAGCGATGAAGATCAATGTTACCTTGGCAGTATTGTAGAACTTGAAAAGCATATGACCTGTGGTGATACTCCCGAAGATGTTATTATTAATCTTAAAGATGCTCTTAAAGCTTATGTAATGACAAGCTTAGCTAATAACATGGAAATAGCTGAACCATTAAAAATGGCTGATTTTAAAGGGAATATTACATATAGAACAACCGGTGAAAAACATTATCATTTAGCTAAAGCCGCCAAAATGCTTGATGTTAGTATTAATTCACTTATTGATTCCGCTGTTGATGCCAAATTAAAAGAAATTGCATAATTAATTTTTACACAATAATAGCTTTAACAATTCTGTAAAATTCCGGAATTTTTTCAGGATGTTCTTTTAACAGTTTATTAATTTCTTCAAGCATTTTTTCATTACTCTTAAAATGTCCGAAGTTAAACAATTCCAGAGGCTCAATGTCTAAAGCATCAGCTATTTTTTCAAGCGTCTCAGCCGTAAAAAAATTGTCACCTGTTTCTATATTACTCAGAGAATTTTGCGCTATATCCGCAAGTTCAGACAACTTTTCCTGTGATAATCTTTTACTTTTTCGTAGTTCTTTTATTCGCTTACCGATTTTCTGTTTTATATCCATAACAGCTCCTGTTAAAAGTTTATATTTTATTATAGTTAAATGTAATCCACGGTTAGCGATAAAATACTTGACAATTATCGTTTTAAATGATATACATGTTCTAACTGGATTCATTTAACTTTAGGAAGTATGGAAAATTTCACTAATAACAGTACAGTTGCGCAAGATTGCCTGACTGAGTATTTTAAAGCTAACGCTAAGAGCAGATTTAGCACTGAAATAAAAAAATATATCTGGTTTAAGTGCGGAAAGTTTTTAAATCCGACAATGAAAAACAGATATATTAATGAATTTATACAACAAGAAAGCGAAAACTTCATTAATAAGGGAGAAATAAATATTCCTTTTCTTGAGTTTAGACTTTCAATCCCGCATACTTATAAGTGCCTGAGCTGTAATGTATATAAACCTGCTTTTAATACAGCCAATCTGATACAAATAAACTTTAATCAATTTAAGATGCAGTTTGATGAAATTTGCAATTCAGTAACCTCAATACGCAATCTTATTTTCATAAATCCAATTAGGAATACTGATTTTCCTCAAATTTTAGAATACACTGCAAGAAATCCAAAAGTTCATTTGATAAAAATTACACCATCAGAATTGACGAATCTTTCTGAGGCACTTATTGACGTACTTAAAAAATACAATCAAAAAGTTTATTTCCATATTAATGAAAATGATTTACTTGCAGAAGAATTTAAAATTTCTCTAAAAGCTAATAATATAAAATATCAGATAGGAGTAATTGTGTAGTGAGCCGATAGAATTTTTGTGTTATACTCTAAATATCGTGATAACATAAATAAGGAATTATATAAATGCTGAGAACAGGTATAGTCGGCTTGCCGAATGTGGGAAAATCTACTCTTTTTAATGCTCTTACAAGCGCAAAAAATGCACAGAGTGCAAATTATCCGTTTTGTACGATAGAGCCAAATGTCGGAGTTGTAAACGTACCGGATGAAAGACTTGATATACTCGCGAAACTTTGTAAAACAGAAGTTATAATACCAACTGCAATTGAGTTTGTGGATATTGCAGGGCTTGTTAAAGGTGCAAGTAAGGGTGAAGGTTTAGGCAACCAGTTTTTGCATAACATAAGAGAAGTAGATGCAATAATTCAGGTAGTACGTTGTTTTGACGACCCTAATACTATTCACGTGGCCGGCAAAGTAAATCCGCTTGATGATATTGAAGTTATAAATACAGAACTTGCACTTGCGGACATGGCCTCTGTTGAAAAAAGGCAGGCACGTATATCTAAACAGGCAAAAGGCGGCGACAAAGCAGCTGTTCTTGAAGATAAAGTTCTGACAAAACTTATGGAACTCTTGTCAGAAGGTACATTTATTAATCTAAAAGATTATTTTAATGAAGATGAAATAGCTGTTGCAAAACAACTAAATCTTATGTCGACAAAACCTGTAATTTATGCAGCAAATGTTTCAGAATACGATCTGAAAGACGGAAATGATTATACAAAACAGGTCAAAGAATATGCAGCAAAACATAATGCGGAAGTAGTTCTCATTTCAGCTAAAATCGAGGAAGAACTGGCTGAATTAGGCACAGAAGAGGCAAAAGAGTATCTTGCAGAACTTGGTATTGAGGACAGCGGCATTGACAGAATGATAAAATCTGTATATCATCTTTTGAATCTGCGTACATTTATAACAGCAGGCGAAAAAGAAGTACATGCCTGGACAATTCCTGCCGGCGCCAAAGCTCCTCAAGCAGCCGGTGTAATCCATACGGATTTTGAAAAAGGTTTTATCAGGGCTGAAGTCACATCTTATAAAGATTTTGTGGAATGCGGTTCTTACGCAGCCTGCAAGGATAAAGGTGTTACACGCCTAGAGGGTAAAGATTACGAAGTTCAGGACGGCGATATTGTACACTTTAGATTTGCCGTATAAATGCCGGGAAATCAGACGCTATATGCCGACACTTAAACCGGCGCAAATATTTATACCCTGACCGGTTATTCCTTTTGCCGCGTCAGAGATTAAATATTTACAAAGTTGCGCGACTTCTTCGGGTTTTACAAAACGTCTTTGCGGAATACATTCTATAATTTCGTCTTTTGTAAATTCACTATCTTCAATAGAGGCATTTCCTAGTTCAGTATCAACCCAGCCCGGATTTATTGTATTTACCGTAATATTATATTCTGCAAGCTCCAGCGCAAGAGCCTTTGTTAACCCTAAAAGGCCTGCTTTGCTGGCAGAATAAAGGCTTGCATTTGCTTCTCCCATTACACCTGATATAGAGCCTATATTGATTATACGCCCCCAGTTTTGAGATTTCATATATTTTACAGCTTTGCTTATCAGATATGTCGGCGCAATAAGATTTGTCTGATAAATTTTTTGAATATCTTCAACTGATGCAGAATCTATATTTTTATATAAGTACTCTCCGGCATTATTTATTAATACATCAATCTGTTTTTCCTCAATAAATTTTGCCAGATTGTTTATATCTTTTGATAAATCACATACACAAAACCCTTTTGCATTACAGGCAATTAATGTATTCTCATTGCGGCCTGTAACATATAAATTGCCTTCATTTTTCAGTTCTTCGGCTATTACTTTGCCTATACCTCTTGAGGCACCTGTTACCAGTATATTCATTTATTCATCCTCAGTTATTAATTCTTTTACAATATAGTATGCCATAAAAATTCCGGCGCAGCTTGCGACAAACGGTGTGGACGCAGGAGTTATTTTAGTGAATAGTATTTCTTCACCGGATTTTGTATGTATTTTTTCATCACAACTTATTTTTTCCTGACAAAAAGGTTTTTCCGTGCTTGCAACAACCGTTATTCCAGTTTCTATACCGCGTTTTTTTAGTTGGTAAATAATATTGGATACAAAAGGTGCATTCTTGTTTTTTATATCTTTAATATCGCAAATATACAGTTGTGTCGGATCAAGCCTGTTTCCTGCTCCCATTGAACTTATCACAGGAATATTATGTTTAATACAGGCTTCTAAAAGAGCGATTTTTGAGCGCATTGTATCAATTGCATCGGCTACAAAATCTATATTCTCCGGCAACTTCATATCAACTGTATAAAAATCATCAATCACATTTATTTTTATATCTGGATTAATATCAGACAATCTCGCACGCCAAACATCAGCTTTATTCTTACCAACAGTTGAATGAAGTGCAATAGTTTGACGGTTTATATTTGTGGAAGAGATTTTATCAAAATCAATTATAGTTAATTCACCGACGCCGGCGCGGGCAAGCGCCTCAACACAAAAACCGCCGACTCCACCAAGCCCGTATACAGCTATATGTTTGCCGGCAAGTAATTTTTGTTTATCTTTTCCCCAGAAAAGTTCGTTGCGGGAAAATATATCATTAAAAGAACTTTTCACAAGTTCTCCTTATTTTATAATTCCATATCCTAAAAGGAATGTACATACAAGAAATATTGCAGCAATAATTCCTGTTAATTTATTCAAACCTTTTTCAGCACTTTTTTGTGACGCAAATACGTGTGATGCGCCGCCCATGCCTGCAATTCCGTCCCCTTTTGGTGAATGCAGCAATATAAGTACTATAAGCAATATTGCAGATATTATTTGTATTGTCCAGATAAATGTAACCATTGTTTATTTTTTCTCCTTGTTTTTAGAAATGAAATGAGCGCGCTTTGAATTAAGCGTTATATTTTCGAAAGTATAAAGCCTTGCCGGACGCTTTGATGAAGATTTTGTAAATTCGTTTAATTCAATCAGACCGTCTGTAGCAAGTGCTTTTTTCCTAAAATTACGCTTATCAAGTTTTTTACCCATAATAAGCTCATAAGATTTTTGCATTTCAGTCAGTGTAAATTTTTCGTTCAAGAGCTGATAAGCCACAGGACAAATTTCTAATCTTTCGCGTGTCCTTTTCAGCGAGTATTCAATAATTTCTTTGTGGTCGAAAGCCAGAGGCGGCAGGTCTGAGACCTTATGCCAGCCAATTTCTGGAGATGTGTTAATTTTGATATCTTCTGCTCTAACTAACGCAAAATATGCACAGGTTATAACCCTTGAATTAGGGTGGCGGAGCGGATCTCCGAATGTATACAATTGTTCAAGATAAATGTTATCAACGTCAGTACGTTCTTTTAATACGCGTAACGCCGCCTGATCAAGATTTTCGGATAATCTCACGTATCCGCCGGGTATTGCCCATTTATCTTTAAACGGTTCATTCATACGTTTAACAAGCAATACATGTAAGGCGTTATTTTTCAGCGTTAAAATAACTACGTCGACTGTGATTTCGTGTGTTTTTGTCTCATTAAATATCATAATCTTCTACCCTGAAACTATCATATAATAAACAAAATAAAATTTCTTTACAAGAGTTTAACAATCTTTAACATAAATTTACACAAAAATAAAAAAATGGCAATTCTTATATAACAAATTACTTTATATAAATACGGGGAATATAAAGGGGAAATATATGTGCTCAATATCAACAAATAGTTCTGTTAATAAAATGTCATTTATTAATGCTTATCTGGACGCACAGTTGGAACGATACAGACAAACCTATCAAACGCCTGTAATAAAACCGTTTCCGAATTACCCTGTTTCGCAGATCAGAAGCATAAGCGATTTGCCGGTATGGAATTATAAACCGGAGTATCCGCCTATACAAAGTATCAATGATTTACCTGTATGGAATTATCAGCCAGGAACATCGCATATGACATTATATTCCGCAAATCAAGGAAAAGCTTCTGGTAAAACCTCTACCCAAAAGCCAACTTCGCTTACTGATCTGGCAACAAATTGGTCGGTCAATCTTCAGTCTGCACAACTTGCTCCGGTAAGCAAACAAGGACAACCTAAAATATCTGAAAAACAACGACTCAAAAAAGTGTCAATACCTACATATAATGGTAAAAAAACAACTAAAACATTGACAAAAGATTTTGTAGATAAAGTAAAAGATATTGCAAAGAAAGTAAATTGTGATTATCGCGATTTATTAGGTGTAATGAATAGCGAATCCGGTCTTGATCCAACAGCAAGAAACAGGCACAGCGGTGCGATAGGTTTGCTGCAATTTACCGGTATTGCGATAAAAGACTTAAATCAGGTTTATGGTATGAATTTAACCAAAGACAAGATTGCGAACATGTCAGCAATGGAACAGCTTGATCTTGTTGAAAAATATCTGCTTCGCAGTAAGAGTTTCAAATTTAATTCAGGAGAAAAATTAGACAGCGCTGATTTGTATGCAATTGTCTACAGACCTGCTTTTGCCGGAAAAAACGTCATCGCGACCAAAAATGACGGCAAAACATATTCCCAAAACCGAGGGCTTGATTTAGACAAAGACGGTATGATAACACGTCAGGATCTGGCTATGGCTGTGCAGCGCAAACATATCAATATAAATATGGTTGCATAAATTTCTAACGGAATTTGCTTTCAGGTTTTTGCGTTTTTTTATCTTTTGCTCTCTGAATTTTTTCAGTAGACATCCAGGTCTCTCTAAGTTTTTGCAGCGTCAGACCTTTTTCCAGCCATTTTAAAACATAGCGTTCAACAGGCCCCATTCCGCCCGTGATTTTTTTACCGGTCTCAATACTAAATGTAGCCTCCGATATACCCATTGACACAATAATATGCGGCATACTTTCTCTGTCTGGATCCATTGACACATCCAGTGCATTAAACTCGTAACGTTTTACCTTTACTTTAGAACGTGGATCATTCAGCGTATCCAAGATAAAATCTTTTAATTCAATAGTTAATTCATTCAGCGTTTTAGCCAAACTGTATTCCTTTCTTAGTTGTTGAGACTGTGGATAGGAGCAGGAATTCGCCCGCCGCGTCTTACGAATTTCGTTGATGACAAGGTATTTACCGGCATAACCGGAGCTTCGCCAAGCAAGCCGCCGTAATAGATTTTGTCGCCGACATCTTTACCTATAACCGGTATAACTCTAACGGCAGTCGTTTTTTTGTTAATCATACCAATCGCCATTTCATCAGCAATAATACCCGCGATAGTGTCAACAGGTGTCTTACCGGGTATTGCTATCATATCAAGTCCAACTGAACACACAGATGTCATTGCTTCAAGTTTATCAAATGTCAAACATCCTTTTGTCGCAGCATCTATCATGCCTGCATCTTCTGATACAGGAATAAACGCGCCGGAAAGTCCTCCGACATGTGAACTTGCCATAATACCGCCTTTTTTTACAGCATCATTAAGCATAGCAAGTGCGGCTGTTGTCCCGTGTGCTCCGGCATGTTCCAGCCCCATTGCCTGAAAAATTCCTGCTACACTGTCACCTTCTGCAGGTGTTGGTGCCAGCGACAAATCTATTACACCAAACGGGATATCCAGACGTTTAGCAAGTTTACGTCCTACAAGTTCTCCGGTTGTTGTTATTTTATATGCAATTTGTTTTATTTTATTTGCCAGAGTGCTCATATCAGCGTCCTGCGGCAAATCCTCAATCGCTGCTCTTACAACTCCAGGGCCTGAAACTCCAACATTCAAAGCGCATTCAGGTTCTCCATATCCGCAAAATGCTCCTGCCATAAACGGATTGTCGCCGGCAGAATTGCAGAATACCACAAGTTTTGCCGCGCCAATACAGTCTCTGTCTTTTGTAAGTTCAGCGGATTGTTTAATTATTTCCGCCATTTTTAAAACAGCGTCCATATTTATTCCGGCTTTAGATGAGGCCAGATTGACAGAAGAACAGAGGCGTTCTGTTTGCGCAAGTGCTTCCGGTATGCTCTCTATCAAAAGCTCATCACCACGGGTTAATCCTTTTTCTACAAGTGCAGAAAAACCGCCGACAAAGTTCACGCCTACATCCAAGGCCGCTTTATCAAGTGTTTTGGCAATCTTTACATAATCCGGATTTTTACAGGATTCTCCGACGATTGAAACCGGCGTTACTGCAATTCTTTTATTTATAATAGGAATGGAATAATCATTTTCCAATTCATTTGCATATTCAACCAGATTTCCTGCATATTTTGTTATTTTATTATATATTTTTTCACAAACTTCGTCACAATCTTCAGCCGCGCAGTCACGAAGGCTTATTGCCATCGTTGTTGTCCTGATGTCAAGATTATGAAGTTTTATCATATTGATAGTTTCTAATATATTATCCTGATTTATCATCTGTTAAAATCCCAGCATATTTTTGATGTCCCACGTATTTACTTTCAATTTCAATTCAACACGGCGGCTCTTTGCGTAATCTTCTTTTCCGTTTACCATAATCGGTTCTGTAAAACTCTTACCTTCCACAACAAGCTTTTGACGTAAATCTTCACTATGTTTTTTGTCAAAATTAGTTTTAAACATATATTCGGCAACCGAATTGGCACGTTTAAGGCTTAATTCCATATTACGGACAAACTGTTCATCCTTAGTTGACAATCCTGCAAAAGATTGGGAATCTGTATGTCCCTGCACAACAATATTAGCAATATTCTCGTCTAATTCCGGTTTCGTAAAAATTGTGTTTACATAAATAGGGACTAATTTATCTAAATATTCCTGTCCACGTTTGGAAAGAGTCCAGCTGTTAACATCAAACAACTCAAGGTCAGAAATTTTAATATCGCCTGTCATTTTGTCAACTTCCGCATTAATATCAGCATCTTTCAGTTTATCTGCCAATTCTTCAACTGCCTCCATCTGTTGTTGTTTTTGATGAACAGAGGTTTGTGTAAACCCTGTCATGGCAAGTACGAACAGCGTCATAAATACGCAGGCCAGACCGAGCATCAAGTCAGACATCGTTACCCAGAAGATATTTTCTTCTTCTCCGCCTTCGCCACCTTTTTTTGCCATCATTGCCATAACTTAATTCCTCTTACCTTACTTAAAACAAATCATCCACATCATCAGATTTTCCGGCAGCTTTTGCGGTTTCTTTCATCTGTTTATTCAACTGGTTAACACCGTAAATCAGGTTTTCCAGATACGGAACAAGGTTGCTTGCAATACCGGAATTCAACGCTATTTTAAAGTTATCCGGCAATACTCCGATTAAATTTGATACGGCATTATTCTGAATTTTCGTTTCTTTCAATAATTCCAGTAAGAATTTTTCTGATGAAATGTTATCAAACAATTTTGCCATTTTATCCTGACACATTTCCATTGTTTTCTGACAGAATTTGTTATACAGAATTTTTTCAAATGACATAAATATCAAGGATGATGCTACCGCGAATACAGATACAAGCGCCGCAACCTGCATGGAACTCATCAATTCCGCAACTGATGAAATCGTTCTTTCCTGTGATGAAAAGTCGATTTTACCGAACGCAACCGCGATGTTCATAAATGTAAACAACGGACCAAAACCTGTCAAAATTGTCGGTACACTTTGTAAAAACTTAAAGTTAAATTTTGAGGTTATCAAACTTTCTGAGTTAAAGAAGTATAACGGATCAACTGTCGTTTGTATATTCTGTACAGTAGAGGATACCTCTTTATATGTCAGGTCATTATCTTTAGTCTTTAATGCCACCGATTCCGAAAACACAAGTGTATTCTTAAATTCAAGCCAGCTTGCCGAAACATAAGGATTGTTGCACATCCACTCATCTATTTCTTTAAATCTGAAATTCAAATCACTCTTCTTGAAATCTTTTATAAAGTTATAGAAATGAAGCAGTTCTTTTTTTACATAGCTATATTTACGCGCACAAAATATAGTTGAAAAAATGAATGTAAAAATAACTATTAATATAGGCGGGTCTTTTACAACGTGCATTAATATATTCATGATAATTTCTCCGATTCTATGTCTGATAAAATCATAACATAATATTATCGACAATGCAAAGTATTAATTTTTAAAATATTTAAATTGCCGGATGTGCTTATATTAATTTATACCTGAAGGGGATTATTTGCGCTGTAAAAACATTTACAATTTGTGTATAGCGCAATGTTTGGAGTATTTGACATGTTAATTGGAAACACAGATTGTAAATACAGTCGTATGGAGATTAAAAACGTTAATAAAAATATAGTATCCTGGCTTGAAGATATTGTAGAAGAAAATAACAGCAGGGTTGAAAAAAAAGAATGGAAAAGTAAATATAACAGTTATGTTGTTTATGATTACGAACCATTTTGCACAGACGGATTTGAAATTAACCTTGTCATAACTTCTCATGATCCGGCCTATCTGAATTTTATTAAATATCTTTACGATGAAAAAATAAATATGATTGAATATTTAAATAGCTGCATTAGTGCATAAAAATTCCGGAACTTAATGTTCCGGAATTTTTATTTCGGATTAATTAAGTTTATTGAGCATTTTCTTTTGTAAAGCAATCTTTGCAATAGACTTCTTTTCCCGGAATAGGTTTAAATGGTACCTGAGTTTGCGCGCCGCATTTTGAACAAACCGCATCATACATTTTTCTTCGTTTTCTGTTGTTTTGTCTGCGTAATTTTCTGCAATTTGCGCAGCGTTTTGGCTTGTTAACCAGCCCTTTTTCTGCGTAGAATTCCTGTTCTCCGGCAGAAAAAATAAACTCGCTGCCACAATCTTCACATACCAGTTTTTCGTCTTCGTACATTGTTCTTTCTCCTAGGTTGTACATTTTTAAAGAAATCCATTACAAAATTCCTTTATTTGATTAAGTATATCATACGTTTCGGAATTATGCAAGAAAAAATTTAAAATCGTTGAGAGAAGTTAATTTTACCTGTTGAATTTAAATGACAACACCCATGGGAACATATCCATGGGATGTTGGTCTATTTCAGCCCCCCGTTAGGTAATGCATTTACTGCATTAATAATGATACTATAGTCGTTAAATGTCTTATAAATACAATATACGTCGTACAACTTCTATTGTCAAGAGGAAAAATTAATTTCTTTGAATTATTATTGATTATCTCTGTTAAAGAATTTTTCCAACAATACAGGAATAAATTTAGCGTTCAGCGCGCAAAAATCAAATACAAACTCATTAACTCCGGCCTTTGCAAGTTCTTCAACTCCGGAAAAGTCATCAAGAATACAGTCCTCAAACATGTGCATTCTGCAAAATCCGTCGCAAGTAAACGGATAGATTTTATCAAGAGAAGGATCGTGGAGCGCATATCCGCCTCTGTGGCAAGGAGCAGCGCAGGAAAGCCTTGATATAATCGCGCTGTCATTATTTAGCGGGCATAACCCCAATGTTGGCACCCTGATATTCCCCGCAATTGTATACTTTCTGTTCGGAATTATATTTTTAACTTTTTTAATTGTTTTAATAGCACTTTCTCTGTCTTTAAATGACGTAAAATCAACAGTTGTCAGCGGAGTAAGGTTATTAAGACATTTTATAGATAAGCTGTTTAAAAGATTTATGCCCTGTCCTATTTCAAGCGGAATATCATCCATATCAGTATCATTCAGCAGCATCCAGAAATACCCTATATTATTGATAATCAATGATGAAGGGGTAGGTTCAGAAAGTATAATTTGTTTTACATATTCATAAACCCTGTCAAAATCGCGTTCTATTAAAATTCTTGGAGTTGACAACTGGAATTCTATACCATATTTAGCACAAAATTTCTTTACCTTCATAACCAATTCATTAAAACTGCTTGTTGCAAGATCATTTGTGGCAAGTATTTCACCGTATTCAATGGAATAAACAGGGCATTTCCCGACTTTTTTAATATATTTTTCCAACTCTTTTACCTGCGCAAATTCAGATAAACGCAGATTAATCCTGTATTTATTTTTGCGTGCAGCCTCAAAGTCCGATTTAATACGCGGAATTTTAATATCCCAGTCAAAATTCTTTATGTTCCTGCTAAAGTCAAAATCCTTACCTTCTGCACTCACAACTTCGCCCAGAAAATGGTTTGTCTGATATATACTCTTTCTTACATGTTTAAACGGCAATTTTTGATTTTTAAACATCTTAGGATTTGCAAGAATTTTTTCTACAAGTTCAATACCTTCAAGTATCTCGTCAGAATTTGCGAATTTTCCTTTTATAACAACACTGTCAATAGCCCCGAGTTTTTTTATATCTTCCGCGCACCACGGCAGATTATCGGAATCTATTGCCAGCGGAAGTTTGGTATATTTTTTTATCTTCGCTATATTTTTCATGTAAATTTCTTCTGTAATAATGACTTCGTCTACTTTGTGGAAATTGTTAATAAAATCAATTCCTGCAATATTGTGTATGTCAAAATAGCTGTCAACAATTACTTTGAAAGGCAGGTTGAAAACTTTTATTGCCTCAAGAATAGCAAAACTGTTGATAAAAATCCCGTTAATGCCGGCAGTCTTTAAAAATTTCAGCATCCGTTTTATCTCGGCCAGATTTTCTTCTGTTATATCGTGTTTGAAATTTATATATATATTACTATTATTTTTTTGTGCAGCCTCTACAAATTCATTAACATATTCAAAATTGTTGTTTAAAAATTTTTTATAGTATACATAATAGTCGCGGCACTTTGTTTTTTTTGCAAAAATTGCGATATCTTCAGGCTTTTTTACAGGTGATATAATTTTAATCTCTTTCATAAAAACATTATATCATTCATATAATCGTTAAATGTAAACAATTGTAAATAAATCATGTGAGAAAAAGGCAATTTTCAGGGAAAGAAATACTTAGTATATACATAAGGAATATTTTTGATAATATTTTCTCACTCTAATCAATAGGAACACGAATACTTGGGAGGACACACTATGGCAATAGGTGCTGAGGATTACATTGATCAATTGCTGGTTAAGAAATACGCGGATGAAAAAGTTGACAATCACGACAACATGGAATCTATGGTAGACCCGAATAAAATGATGGGTGCAATGAATGATTATGCCAGCATGTATCGCAATATGATGGTGCTTAAACAACGTCTGAATATTGCATGTTATGCTATAAATGCCCGCACGGCAAGATATAATAAGACATCAAGGTACTAATACAGTTCCCGTAAAAAGTTTTTAAATTCAGCTTTTTTTGATATGATTATCAAAGAAAGAGGGATTGAGAAATGGGAAAAATTATCCTGGCGTCTTCATCTCCCAGAAGAGCCGATATTCTAAAAGAAAGTGGATACAGTTATGAAATTATACCGTCACCGTATGAAGAGCAACATACGCGGACGGTTTTTTCTTATGATTATATAGAAAATCTGGCATACAGCAAAGCAAAAGCTGTTATTCCTTTATTAAAGGAAGCGGAAATTATTGTAGGTGCTGATACAATGGTTGTGATTGATAATGATATTCTGGAAAAACCCCATAATGAGAGCGAAGCCTTTAAAATGCTTAAAAGATTATCGGGCAAAAAGCACAAAGTTGTTACGGCCATTGCTGTTATTAAGAGCGATACCGGTAAGGTAATGAAAAAATCAGTAACAAGCGAAGTTGAATTTTATCCGCTGACTGATGAACAGATAAAAAATTATGTGACACAGTTCCACCCGCTTGATAAAGCAGGAGCCTACGGCATTCAAGAATTACCTGAAGGATTTGTCAAATCTTATACAGGGAGTTTAAAAAATATAATCGGACTTTGTCCGGATGCACTCAGCGAAATGTTACGACAAATAGCTTAAAGAATTTTTATTACCGTTCTGGTAAAATCTTTGTCGCATCCGACAAAAAGATTCCGGCATTCAAGACAAATTTCCTTTCGCAGGTTAAAACAGGATACGGCTCTTAACATTCCGAGATAACTATTCATTGACGCCCGAAAAGTCAACAAATCCTCTTTTTCAAACCACGTATTTGATTGACGGTAGTTTTTTGCGAGTTTAAATACTCGTTTTAATGTCCTCTGGCGCGGCTGTATCCGCCCGTGTTTTATTATGAATCCAACAAAATCAATGCCGCGTTCTACTTTATTTATTTCTTTTTTATTCTGATGCAAGTCTAATTTTAACCGTTCTTTAAGAAATACTGTCAAATCTCTGTGCCATTCATTTAATTGTTTAGGATCAGTACTCATCATTACAAAATCATCTACATACCGGCAGTAGTATCTGCATTTTAGATGATGTTTTACATATTGATCAAGAACATTAAGGTAAACGTTACTAAAAAACTGGCTTGTGAGATTTCCGATAGGCAGGCCTTTTGATGAATCACAATACCAGAGACTTTTATAAGTCGGAAGAAGATCAAACTTCCATTTATTAGAGCGTATTTCAACATTAGTCCGCGGATCGTGGTATATAATCTGACGCAATAGTTTCAAAATCCATTCTTCTTGAACATATCTTTCAAGTTCCTGCATCAAGATATCTTTATCAATACTGACAAAAAAATTTTTCAAATCTGCTTTCATATAATAAGCATCTCTTGTATAGTCCCTTGTAATGGATTTAGCGTATTTTGCGGTTTTGCGGCAGGCATTGAGCGTTCCGCGTTCAGGTATACAACTAAATGTATCGGAAATAAAACGATTATAAAATCTGTCTTTTATAGCATTATAAACAAGGTGATGGACAACCCTGTCTCTAAAACTTGCAGCCCAGACTTCACGCGGTTTCGGATGTAAAACCATAAAGCAGATGCTTTTTCCGATTTGATAATTCCCTGTTTTTAACTCATTGTATAAATCTAACAGATTTTCTTCCAGATTAAACTCAAATTCCAGTGCATTTAAAGTGTTTCTTTTATGCTTTCTGCATTCTTTATATGCAGTTGTCAAATCCTCGAACGTGAAATCATTTTTCAAATCCATAAGCCCCCCGATTCAAAATCATTTTAAACTTCACTTTTGAATCAGGTCAATTACCCTCAGGGTAAAAATTAATAATAATTCATAAAAAATTAGCCTTATGGCTAATCCATGTGAGATGTCACTCCAATGGAAGTATTTTTGTCAATTTCTATAGTATGACGTATTATTGTATGAGCCATCAGTAAAAGGTACGGGTTAATTTCATTTGTGTTGGACATATTGATTTTTGCCTGCGGTTTATCAGTGGTTGATTTTTTTTCTTCGACAGTTGAAAAATTTACTTTTGATTGAACTGAATAGTGTTTTTCTTCACCTTCAATCCGAAGGAGCAGTTCTTCTTTCGGAAACTTTTGAGCGCATTCTATATTTATATGGACAGAATTTTTACTTTCAAGTATTAATACAGCAGTTACGATACCGTAATTTATGGTACTTATTGTGATAGTTAAAATACTTTCATCAGCCTCTGACCCCTCTGCGGTTTCAATATCAAGATCAAACCCGACGCCTTCCTGCAGCGGCAGCCACGGCAGATATAATAATAAAAGTGTTTTTAGAGTTTGCGTATTATCACCTTGAGAAGCCAGAGCTATGCTTGCATTTATGAGTTTTGCAGTATCTTTAAGCTGGCTTAAATCCGATACGCCCTGTTTTGCAGCCCCAGCCATTGCCATAATCAATTTTGTGACAGCATCTTTACCATTTGCCTGTATAAGTGCTGATATATCTGAAAGGTTAATCATTCCGTTTGCCATAATCGGTAAATTTTTCAACGAAGAAGAAAGTTGATTTAATAAAGCCTGATTAGTTTGAGCAGAAGCAGAACCGGGCAGAGTAAGCCCTTGCAATTGAGCGAGGATTTGTGCCTGAGTTTGAGAAAGCAAATTTCTGTGAGCTGCAAGTTGTTGATTAAAGCGCTGTTGCAACTGGGCATTAGAGATATTTTGCTGTAATATAAAAATCAATTCATTAAGATTTCGCGGCAATTTCATCAAATCTTTTATATAAACAGACCTGTCAGACCCACCGAGATTTGCCATCTGCGCCTCTGCAGCAGTTGTTTTTGCAGCCTGTGATGCAGTTTGGGCAGCAGTTTGAGCGACATTATTGTTAAATTGTGTTTGCTGCTGCGCGGCAGTGTTTTGAGCGGCTCTGTTTATGTTCAGCGCCTGATAGTTTACAAATTTAGATATTAAATGTCCCAGGTTAAAGTCGCTCATATTATATTTATTATAACGATTTTTCGCAAAATGTCCAGAGGGGTTATTTACGTATCGGTAAATATGATTGAGGATAATTGTAATCTTCTTTAAAACCTAAGTGACGATACATTTTGAGAGCCTGAAAATTGTTTGTCTCTGTACATGTATTTACTTCGGTAATAGGGCGGTTTTCGTAATCAACCAGCTGCAAAACTTTTTGCAGCGAGTTTTTAAGCATGTGTTTTGAAAGCCCTCTGCCCTGATGATCTTTTTTTATTGCAACAATTGGAATATTCACTATCTTTCCGCCTGTTAAATTCATAAAACAGAAACCTACCGGAATATTGTTACAAAGCAGCACGCTTGTTGCTTCAGGTAAAAATTCCGCATAAATATTGTTCACTATTTTAGATAAAATATCATTTGTTCCGTCCAGAGACTTGAACCGCGGATCAAAAAGTGCATCTGCGCTGTCTTCAAAAGCTTCCTGAACAATAGGTACAGCTTCCTGAAAATATTCGTTTGACCATTCAACTATTTTGTAACATGTATCCATTTCATTAAGTCTTGAAAGGTTTAATATATCGCGGGAATTTGTACCGTGCATTAAAAATCTTAGAACCGCAATGCCTACAAAACGAAATCCGTATCGTGCAAGTTCGCTGATGATTGTTTTTTGTTCTCCGAGCATAGGATAACAGACTATTTTATCTTCGCGTTCTTTTTTGGTTTGTTCCAGAAACTCCTGAACAAGATAACGGCTTCTTTCAAGCAGATTTTCCATATTAAGACAATGGATTATGTTTAACTCAATAGCTTCGGAAATTGCTGTTGTGTACACACAAAATGCAACGGCTATAGAATTTTCATACATAACCAGACAATTTATTAAGCCTTTCTCATAAGATTCAATAAAATCGTCAAACCCGAGCGGGGCAAGTTCAAATTTATATTCGGAAACAGCCCTGTTTACAAAATCTTCATAAACAGTTTCAAAGCTCACATAATCTTTTGGTTCAAGTTTTTTTACTACTATATTTTCTTCTGCCATTGTCTTAATCCTTAATTGTGACCAGATGAAAGTTAATTAAACATGTGGTGCATTTTTTCTTTTTTTGTATTCATATACCGCTCATTATACTCGTTAATAAAAGGCGGTATTTTAACTATATCATGAATTTTTAATCCGTAACCCTTTAAACCGATGATTTTTTTGGGGTTATTTGTGATGAGATTAAAATTATTAAACCCCAGATCAAGAATTATTTGTGCTCCGACGCCGTAATCACGCAAATCAGGCTGGAAACCGAGTGAAATATTAGCCTCAACAGTATCCTGCCCGCATTCCTGCAGATGATAGGCTTTGATTTTATTTACAAGCCCTATACCGCGGCCCTCATGCCCGCGAAGATAAATCAAAGCTCCCTTACCGTATTCGCTAATCATCTTGAGCGCACTGTGCAGTTGATAATTACAGTCACATTTCAGACTGTGGAAAATATCACCGGTCAAACACTCGCTGTGAACACGTATAAGCGGGATTTTATCGGATCCGTCGTCTTTTACAAGCGCAACATGTTCCTGATTGGTGAGTGTGTTTCGGTATCCGTATATTTCAAATTCACCAAACTGAGTCGGCAGGTGTGCTTCTGCTTCTCTTGATACAATTCTTTCTGAGCGCAGGCGGTATGCAATCAAATCCGCGACAGTAATAAATTTCAAATTGTGCTTGTGAGCAAATTCAAAAAGTTCTTCTCTGTGAGCCATGTGTCCGTCTTTAGCCATAATCTCACACATTGCGCCAGCCGGCACATGACCGGCCAATCTTGCCATATCCACAACAGCCTCAGTGTGGCCTGTTCTTTGCAACACACCGCCACGTCGTGCAACACAAGGGAACAGATGACCCGGACGACGCAAATCTGATGGTCTGGCATCAGGTGCAAGCGCAACTTCTATAGTCTTTGCGCGATCAAAAGCTGAAATACCTGTTGTTACTCCGTACTTTTCTGCGGCATCAATACTTATGGTGAACGCTGTTTTCATACTTTCGGTATTTTGTTCAACCATTTGCGGCAACTCAAGTTTTTCCGCAATTTCAGGTGTTATAGCAAGGCATATCAAACCCTTACATTCATTTGCCATAAAATGAATTATATCAGGTGTAACCATTTGCCCGGAGCATATTAAATCACCTTCATTTTCACGGTCCTCGTCATCAGCGACAATTATTGGTTTTCCGGCTTTAAAATCTTCCAGCGCTTCTTCAATTGTGTTAAACTTATATTCCATTATAAAAATCCATTCTCCTGTAAAAAGTTTTGAGTAATCTTACTTACATTATTGTTCGGGGACAAGAATTTTTCAACATATCTGCCTAAAATATCTGTTTCAATATTAACATTGTCACCTGTTTTCAGTTCTGACAGAGTTGTGTTGTTAAAAGTATGCGGGATAATTGCGGTTTTAAAGGTATTACCTTTAATTTCCGCCACGGTTAAGCTTACACCGTCTATTGCAACAGATCCTTTATGTACAACATACTTACATTCTGTTTCCGGAAGTTCAAAATACAGTTCATAAAACTCATCAAAATCAACTTTTCTCACAAATTTTCCAATGCAATCCACATGTCCCTGTACAATATGCCCGCCCATACGACTCAACGGGGTAAGTGCGCGCTCAAGATTAACCTTACTGCCTGCTTTAAACTTTTTAAATGTTGTAACATTAAGGGTTTCTTTACTAACCTGAACGGTAAATGAAGTATCGTCGAATTTAACAACTGTTTGACAACAGCCGTTAATCGCGATACTATCACCGATACTTATATCATCAAGAATCTTTTGACAGCGAACAACAAGACGGGCACCGCCATATTCCGGCGTAAAAGCTTTTATATCTCCTGTTTCTTCTATAATCCCTGTGAACATAATTATATTATATCATAAAAATTATACCGCACCTTTTCCATTTATATATTTTTGGGGGAAACTTTTATATTTTAATGAAAAGTATAGGATCTGGTAAAACATAAATTGCAATAATTGCAAATCTAAAGAATTGTTTTGTATTTTTAAAGACATTTCTTAGTAATTCAATGTTATCAATAAATAAGTTTTTCTATTGTATTAAACAATAATTAAATGCAGATAACTGTTCTGAATAAAAAGCACGTCTGTAATTCATTTCCCTATTTTATTACAAACATTTTTGTTGGGGTAGAAACAACCTACAACTACAACTTGTCGCGTTAATCGTGGTGCCGTATAAATGATGGCTTGATTTAGTTTATGCTGGTTGGGCTTTCAGACCAACTATAAAACTTTTTCTTTTTACCCAAAAAGTAACTGGGACCGGAGGGATTCGAACCCACGACCAAGGGATTATGAGTCCCCTGCGCTACCGCTGCGCCACAGTCCCAGAGTATAAGCTGGATTTTCGGGATTAATTGTGGCGGCGGTAGCGGCGCTACCTAGCCTCTCTCAAAAATAATCCACTGGATTATTTTTGTTCGGCAGAGTGCCACAGTCCCAGAGTATAAGCTGGATTTTCGGGATTAATTGTGGCGGCGGTAGCGGCGCTACCTAGCCTCTCTCAAAAATAATCCACTGGATTATTTTTGTTCGGCAGAGTGCCACAGTCCCAGATATTAAATTGTAAATTGGGTGTTCTTGTGGCCAAAGTAGCCGATGCTACTTTTCCTCTCACTTAAACAATCGCACCGGATTATTTTTGTTTGACAGAGTGCCACAAACCCAGATATTTAATTATCACTTCCCGAACCTATCGCCGGCACAGGATTTGTACAACATATTTATTATTTAATCTGAAAAACAGAAAAAAATCAACCCCTTATTTAAAAATCATGTTATAATATAATCAAATGAATGAGCAGCTTAAACAAACTCTTAAACTTCTGCCGTCGCTTCCGGGGTGTTATATATATTATAACAAGGAAGGCGAAGTTATCTATGTCGGAAAGGCCAAAATCCTTAAACGACGCGTCTTGAGTTATTTCAACCGCAAGCACCATGACAGTGTTAAAGTTCAGGTTCTGGTTTCTCAAATTGAAAAACTCGAATATATAATCACCAACACAGAAGTTGAAGCACTTATTCTTGAAAGTCATTTAATAAAAAAACACAAACCCCGTTATAATATTCTATTGAAAGATGACAAAAAATACCCGTATTTTCTCATTACAGATGAAGATTTTCCACGCATTTCAATTGTCCGCAAAAAAAATCTAAACCCCGAAAAAGGCCGCTATTACGGGCCTTATACAGATATACGCGCAATGCATGCCACATTAGATTTTCTCAAAAAAGTTTTTCCGCTCAAGCAATGCAAATCCCCTAAATTCCGCGACAGACCTTGTCTTTATTACCATATCGGCCGCTGTCTTGCCCCATGCCAGCAGATGGTGTCCAGTGAAGAATACAAGGCGCTCGTTCATCAGGCTGAACTCTTTCTCGCCGGAAAGCAATCCGAATTAATGAAACAGCTGCAAGAGCAGATGCAAAAATACGCGGATTCTGAACAGTTTGAAAAAGCCGCCAAGCTTCGCGACAGCTATATGGACTTGAAAAAAACTCTCGAAAAACAAAAAGTCGTTTATGAAAATACCAAACTCAATGAGGACGTAATCTCTCTTCTTGCAGATGACGGTATTTTCGCAATAGTAATTCTCATGATTAGAGAAGGACGACTCATTGATAAAAAAGACTTTGTTTATGAGGTCGAAGAAGACGACAGAACAGAATTTTTCGCAACTTTCTTCAAAGAATACTACAGCACGCTTACGCTTGGATATCCCGACAGAATTGTATCAAATGAACTGGAAGCTATAGGCGAAAAGGCACTTTATGAAGAGTGGCTGCAAATCCTTGCTCAGAAAAAAGTTAAAATTTCATACGGAAAATCCGCTCAAGGTAAAGAACTTCAGGCGCTCGCTGATAAAAATGCAAAAGTCGTTCTTGATAATGCAAAACTTTCAAAAATGTCCAAAATTAGAGACGATTTCAATGAAATAGGTTCCTATCTGGCTGAAAAACTTTGCCTTAAAAACTTCCCGCACAGAATTGAATGTTATGATATTTCGCATATTCAGGGCACAAACACAGTTGCATCTATGGTCACTTTCATAAACGGCTTAAGTAAAAAATCCGAATATAAAAAGTTCAAAATAAAATCAACAGAAGGTAAGCCGGATGACTTTCTTTCTATGAAGGAGGTCTTGACCCGCCGGTTATGTCATCTCGGCGAAAAAAACTGGGACAAACCTGATTTAATGATAATAGACGGCGGCAAAGGCCAGCTTTCCAGTGTTATGGAAATAATCAAAGAATTAGGCGTTGAAGGTATTGATGTTGTTTCTCTTGCAAAACGCAATGAAGAAGTATTTTTGCCTGAACAGTCTGAGCCGGTGCTTTTACCACGAAATTCAAGTGCTTTATTCCTGTTCCAGCGCATCCGTGATGAAGCACACAGATTCGCAATTACATATCACAGAAAATTACGTTCAAAATCCATGACTAAAAAAGCTGATACTAATTAATCATATTAGCAAGTTTGAATAAGTAGTCATCTTTTGTGCTTGATTGAAATCCACGCGGAATAAAGTTTTCTTTAAATTTTTCAACCGCATATCTGTCTGTCATGCCGGAAATATAATCTGTTACAATTCTTTCGATTTTACTTTCATCACAGTATGGTTTAAGCATATCAACATATAACGCAAAAAGTTCTTTTATAACCCTGCGCGCCTTTTTTTCTTCAAGCTTGGCCGGAGAATCAACATATACATTTTCAAACATCCATTCGCGGAGTTTTGTTGTGTAATACCAGCCTTCTTCACTCATCGCAACTTTAGGCATATCAAGCGAATTAAACACAACTTCGTTTATCATTTTGTCTAATCGTTTGCTCTGAATAGATGAAAAATACTGAATACAATCTTTGGGCAAATCGCTTTCGGATATTATGCCTGCACGGATTGAATCTTCAATATCATGATTGATATACGCTATTTTATCAGCAAGCTGTACTACCTGCGCCTCGGGTGTTTTAGGAACATA
Organism: Candidatus Gastranaerophilales bacterium; assembly: GCA_944326465.1. Taxonomy (GTDB): domain Bacteria; phylum Cyanobacteriota; class Vampirovibrionia; order Gastranaerophilales; family Gastranaerophilaceae; genus CALUVH01. The sequence goes on from CALVEB010000009.1 coordinate 57,953, forward strand.
TCCCCAGGTATGTGTTAAAATACCGTCAATTGTTTCGCGGCAAAGGTTTAAATCTTCAAGCACTTCAACAACTCTGACACTCTGGATATTATGGTGAAACCCGCCTTTTACAAGTTCATCCAGAACACCTTCTCCGCAATGTCCGAAAGGCGTGTGTCCCAGATCATGTCCCAGTGCAATAGCTTCTGTTAAATCTTCATTCAAGGCAAGCGAACGCGAAATTGTTCTTGCAATTTGTGAAACTTCAAGCGTATGCGTTAAACGCGTTCTAAAATGGTCATCAAAAGGTGATAAAAACACCTGTGTTTTGTGTTTTAAACGTCTAAAGGCTTTTGAATGTAATATTCTATCCCTGTCACGCTGAAAACACGTTCTTAAATTACATTCATCTTCAAGTTTTTTGCGTCCTTTGGAATTCACGCTTTTGGTCGCGAAATCACTTAATATTTCAAGTTCTCTTTGTTCCAGATGTTTACGTATAATATTTTTTTCTTCGGTTGATGACATACAATATCCTTTCAAAAGGATTATAACAGAAAAATATTTATGTCCTATACGGCTTTTGTATTAGATTTTTGAGCCAGATGTTTTTGTCTGTACTCATCAACTTTAGTACCGACTTTGTTCATCAACATACCGGAAAGAGTACTCAAAATAAGAGCACTGCCGCCTGAAACAAGTGTTGCCCCCAGATATAATGATGTTGCAATCGCACTGAGTGCCGGAATTCCGTATTTTAAAGAAACAGAAATCCGCTCATCATTATCTTCTGCTTTTGTAAGACCTGCTCCGACAGTTGCAAGACCGACAACCATGGACAAAAAGTCTGTAGGGGCTGAACCAAGCTGCAAATCACGGAGTTTATCAAAGAATTTGTCTGTCTCCAACTGAACCGCCCTATCCAGTTTATTGCGTGCTGCCATAGCAGTTTGCTGCATTTTTTGAAAATCTTCGGGTGAAAGTAATTCTTTATAGATCTTCATTATTTCATCCAGATGACCGTCTCTTTCTGCGCTGCCTGTAATTATATCTCTATACCAGTTAACTTTTTTCTGCAAGAACGATTTATCATTTTGCAATATTGCTTCTGGCAGGAATGTATCGTAGAGTTCTTTATTTTTATAATTTTCTTTGACATTGCCGAAACTCAGATCCCAAACTTTTTCCTCCAGATTTAACATAGCTTCTTTAGCATTTTTGTAACGGCCCTGAACAGCGTTTTTGCCAAAGTATCCGTTGAAGGTTTGCGCCATATTTAATTTTTTATCATTAATGACCATAAGCCATTCTTTTGCCGTCAAAGTTTTTCCGTCGATTGTAACGACTTTTTTAGGATTGGCAGCTATGATTTTATTATCTGCCGCGCCAAAAACTTCATACAAACGGTTAAATCGGTTACGGGCATTTTCATAACCGTTGAGTACTGTTTTGCGGCTAAATCTTTCAAACACACCCGTGATTTTTTGGGCAATTTTTCGGGTCGCCTTTGTCTTATTCATTAATTTTGCAAATAATATATCTTTAAAAGCTGACGCGTTATTTATACTGTTAAAATATTCGGCAGCTTTTTCGGTTTTGTTCAAAGAATACCGGTAAAATCCGGCCATTCTGGACGTTTTAGCTTCTTCGGATAATTTATCCAAACGTTTTTCCAATACGCCTTTTAATTTTTCCAGCTTCTTTGTAAAACCTTTTGGCATCCCTTTCATCAGAGCGAGAACGCCGAAACCGAGCAATACAGCAGAGGTAGCTATTGTAATACCAAGTTTATGACTATGTTTTTCTTTCTCTTCACTATCAGCGGTAGTTGTTGACGATGGCACAGTAAGATATGGTGCATTACTGGTTAAAGTAAAATTGCTGAATGCATCCGGTTTATTATAAAATGTATTTGCACTAACCGTATTAATCATATAACTACCTGCTATAATAAAAACACAAAAATCAGGAATATTGCTTGTGTCAGGCAGTTTTTGTAACCAAATATTACAATGTTAGTATTGAATTTATCTCTTTTGCTGTTTCTACAGCAGAATTTTTGTCAGATAGACAGGATTTTACTTCGCCTAACAGTTGTATATATTTTTCTCTATAAACAGAATCATATAATATCTTTTCAATTTCATAAGATATGTTTTGAGCATTAACCTGTCCCTGAATAATCTCCGGCACAATATCTTTACCGGTAATTATGTTAGGCAGCGAAACTTTATTTATACATCTCACAATAAGATAAATAAGATAAAACAGCCATGGTCCTCTATAGGCAATAATCATAGGGGTTTGATAAAGAGCCGCCTCAAGTGCAACAGTGCCGGAAGCCAGAATTAAAGCGTCGGCAACGCTTAAAAGCGCCTGATTTTCGCCTTTAATAACTTTGATATCTGCATTTTTCAAATATTTTTTATAAGTTTTGTCAGAAAGGTTGGGCGCTTGAGATATACAGAATTGCAAGTCCGGATGTTTTTTTTGTAGTTTTTTTACTGTTTTTAAAAATACCCCCATAAGCTGATTTAATTCAAACACTCTTGAACCCGGGAAAACCGCGACAAGTTTTTTATCCGGATTAAGCCCGTGAGATTCAAAAAAAGTTTTTCGGTTAGCTTTTTCAGGAAGCTGTTGAACTAGCGGATGACCGACATAAAGTGTTTTTATTCCGTAACTTTCGTACATTTCTTTTTCAAACGGAAAAATACACAAAACTTCGTCTATATTTTTTTTAATTGTATTTATACGCCATTTACGACTTGCCCAGACTTGCGGCGGGATATAATAACAAACCTTTATTCCGGTATTTTTAAGATGTTTGGAAATATTCAGGTTAAAAGCGCCGTAATCTATTAAAAGTACTAAATCAGGCTTATAGATATTTTTCAAATAGTCTATAGTACGCTTACCCAGTAAAATATGATCAATAATAATTTTAGGTGAAAGTCCGACAGCCCCCATTTTCTTCTGGTCAGACAAAAGTTTAACCCCTTGCGCTTTGAGATTTTCGCCGCCAATGCCTTCTATAATTATATCAGGATTTAGTGTTTTTAAAGCTTTTGCGACTTTTGAGGCATGGATATCGCCTGAATAGTCACCGGTAATTATAAAAATCTTTTTCATACTTATACTGCCATTATTACAATATTATTATCATCAGCAAACTTAACAACTTTTTCTTGCTCAACAATAATTGTTTCATTAGCCTCTACTGCCAGCAAATGAGCTTTGTATTTTTTCATTGTTTTCAATGTTCTCAATCCCACTGCAGGAATATCAAACCTTTTGTCCTGCGCCGGTTTTGATACTTTTACAACCACGGCGTTTTTCTTTGCAAGTTTTGCTCCGCGGCGAATACAGCAGTCAGTTCCTTCTATAGCTTCAACGGCCATTACCATTTTGTCTTTAATAACAACTGATTGTCCGACATCGACCTTACCCATTTCTTTTGCAAGCCAGAAACCATAATTAACATCTTCCATTTGCTCTTCTGTAGGTTTATGTTTTCCAAGAACGCCTGACGGCACCATTAAATTCTTGATAAAAATTGTTTGATCTAATACGGCAATACCGGATTTTTCAAACTCTTTAACTATCAAAAGCATGACTTCATCATCATTCAGACGTTTGACTGTTTTTAATAATTCAATAGCGCGCTTATCAAACTTGTGAAGCTGCAGCAGTACTCTTTTATGAACCTTGCCTAAAAATGTTGCCTGTTTAATTTCTTCATCCTGTAATATTTTTTCTATTCTGTTTACTTCTCCCGGATGGCAGGAATAAACTTTTGAACAGTATTTTTTTAACTGATTAACATTATCGTTAGCAAGTGAAATACAAACGACTTCAAACCCGTTTTCCTTTGCATACTGCGCCATTCTGACCGGTAAACTTCCGTCACCTGCTATTAATCCCTGTTTATGTTCTAACATTATTGACACTTTGATGTCCCTCTTTCTGCTTTTTGATAAAAAGATTATAACACAAGAATATTATTTTCTTAATCCTAAAATTTCTTTTACCTGCTGCTCGTTGAAAATTTTAGCACCGCCAAGCAGCTTTGTATTAAAGACTACCTGAGCATAAGATTCTGCTAATTCAAGTTTTAAATAAGCATCCTTTATTGTCTTACCGCCGACAATAAAGCCATGGTTCGCCATTAAAACCGCATCATATTCTTTAAAATATTTTGCAGTTTTCTCAACAAGATCCTGCGATGACGGCAAACCGTATTCTGCAAGCGGGATCTGACCGAAATAAAAAACATTTTCGGCCATAATCGGTTCATCCAATGCTATTCCGCATGAAGCAAAAGAACTCAAATACGGGGAGTGCACATGGATAATATAATTTATATCCTCTCGCATTCTGTAAAACTCCAGATGTAATGGGGTTTCACTTGAAGCTTTTTTATTACCCAGAATTAAATTTCCGCTAAAATCCACAACAGATAAATCATCTTCTTCCAGATAACCGTTTGCAGTACCGCTTGCCGTTATCAGAACGTTTTCACCGTATCTTGCTGATATATTACCGGAAACTCCCGGGGTAAAATTTTTTTCACCGGCAAGTTTGCCATATTTGATTATTTCTTGTTTTAATTCTGCTAAATCTTTCATAGTTGTTCTCTATCAGGATCTTCTATATCTATTACTTCTGCATACTGCAACTCTTTTGCTTTTGGTTTTTCTAATTTTGCTCTTTCAGCCTCTTCAAATGTAGGTATCAGTTTTTCCATTTTTGTATCACTTCTGGCAATTCTATCAGGATTTTTTATCTCCATTTTCTTAAATTCAACACTTGATCCTTTCATATCCATGCCTATTGCAAAAGCAAAATATGTTCTTTTACGGATGAAATCATAGCCTAAGTTGACTTTAAAATCATCAGGACCGATTGATAGAATAAATGCATTTTCCTGAAATAATTTGTCGTTCGGCGCATCATTAGAAAGGTTTATGTTTCCGGACCAACCCACACCTAAATATTTGTTAAGCCTGAAGGATTCTCTGATAACCAAACTTGAACGTCCGTATCTGTATGTATCAAATCTTGCCATCGGGGTATGATCATCAAATGCTGACAGGAAATATGTAATATCCTGCATCCAGCGTTTATATTGCGTATGAATACGCGGACCGACACGCCCGATGAATTGCGTATCGCCTGTACCGTATAATGCCGCGCTTCCTTGCATTACAAAAGATACATCAAACATTTTTAATTCTTCTTTGTTTTCACGCTTGAACAAAGACTGATTAACTTCTGCCATATATTTAAAACGGGTTGTGCCTATTTCTTTGTTAGGTATATCGCCAAAATATTTATTGTAATCAGTATTTTGATAATAACCAACACCGGCCTTTTGACGGAAAGTTAAATCAAGATTCGGAGCAATTGTATCTTTTACCTGCGTTGCATCTTTATAAAAAAGTTCTACAGCGTATTTTGCCATATTACGTCCCATAAACCCTTCATCAAGATAAGAGTTTACGCCGTATTGCAAATACAATTTGTCATCTAAACGCTGCAAACCTTTAGCAACAAAAATATCTTCGGCAGAACCATAAGCCAGTTCTGTCATATTTGTACCGCTGCGGTATTTTAAAGCTCCGCCCACCCCGATTTCACTTTTATAGTTCAAAAACGGTATTACTTTTACAACAGCACCGTTAGGAATATCAAACACAAATCCCGGCCCGATATAAGCACCCAACTGCGGACGTGAACCAAGTTCAGGATAGTTAGCCTCAAAATAGCTGTGATCCTTATCTGTATGTGCTGTAAATCTACGGAAATTCAAAAGCTTTTTATCACCATAGAAAATAGTACCTTTTTCAAGTGTGATAGTATCGTGGTCTTTTTTACCTTCAACTTTAATTTTATCAGCTTTGACTTTTACCGGCACCTGACCGACAGTTTCGGTCATATAAGATCTGTCTTCTTCATCAACAAGCATTCTTGAAAAGTCCTGACCTCCAACCATTCTGGTTTTCAAATCCAGCTTGTATGAACCGTCTGTCACCATATTACCTTCGGCAAAAGTTATTGTATCACTGTTTGCAGTAGCTTTTCTTGTGTTAATTACAAAATTATTCTGTTTGAATTTTACATTATCCATAAAGGCGTTTTCTTCGTTCATATTTATCTGGACATAATCGCCAAACACCTTGGAATCATCTTTAATTAAAGTTACATTGCCATAGGCCTTGAGAATATTGGAACTCTTATTGTAAGTCATTTTATCGGCTTTAAGGGTAACTTTCTGAGGCGGGAATGTCAATACCGGCGCGCCTATTGCCTGAATTTCGTCATTTACTTCATCATACACAATATTATCGCAGTCCAATACTACTTCATTTTCAACTTTTTGTTCTTTAACTCCGCCGCTCAATTCAATTGTATCAGCAGCCTGTTCTGTGTTTTCTTCTATTTGCTGTCCGGAATTCTCTGTTTGGTCTTGTGCAACATTTTCTTCAACTTTAGCTTTTTGAACATTTGTATCCTTTTTATTCAGAGCCTGATTATTAAATTCTTCCAAAATTTGGGCTGCTTCCTCGTCTGCCCTGTCATCTTCTTCTAACTCTTCAAGCTGTTTAGCCTGCAGCTTTTGCAGACGTGCATTTTCTCTTGCACGGAAAAAATTTGTTATTTTTATACGCGCTCTTTTAAATAAAGGATAATAACGTGCCTCTGAAGACTGATTAATTACTTTTTTCTCTGCTTCTGTTTCTACAACAGGCAATGTTAGCGGAGATTCATAAAAGTTATCAAACATCACATCAAGATTATAAGGAGTAATAGCCGCATCATCAATTGCATAGGCTTTTGTAATTGATGACATTGATAATACTATTAATGCTGTTATAACAATCTTTTTCAATTTATTTACCTTTATATTAGATATAATTTAACGGGTTGTTAGGTTTGCCGTTAATTCTGACTTCAAAGTGGCAATGCGGGCCCGTACTGTAACCCGTAGTACCTTCTTTGCCTATAACCTGTCCCTTTTGAACCTGTTGTCCGTTATTGACAAGAATTGAGGACATGTGTGCATACAATGTTGTTGTAGGCTGGCCGTTAACAACACCGTGATCAAGTATAACGACCTTTCCGTAACCGCCGTACCAGCCGCTATAAATCACTTTGCCTGAATTAGATGCGACAATATTTCCGTAATTCGGCCCGCCTATATCAACACCGGAGTGGAAAGTTCTGCTGTTGAATATAGGGTGTGTCCTCCAGCCGAAAGGTGAAGTGATACGGCCTGCAATAGGCTTTAAAAACGCAGCGGATGACACATGTACCTTTGAAGCTGTTCCTGTGTTTTTGGAAATCATTGTCTGCAAATTCGCGGACTGTCTTGCAAGTTCTCTTTCCGCACGTTCATAGGCCGCGCGGTCAGTTTTGAGTTTATAAATCATGTTCTGATTCTGGGCGATTGCATTTTTAATGCTCTTTTGCTGCGAATTTATTGATTGAATAGACTCTGCAAGCACGCGTTTTTTACTTTCAATTTCGGCTTTCATTTTCATCAAGCCTTCTGATCTGGTTTTTATAGCCTGCATTCGCTCATAATCTTTTTTGAGGATTATTTTTTCAAAATATATAGTATCCAAAAGTTCATTCAAATCCTGTGCTAAAAACAGGAGTTCAAACATGCCTCTGCGCTGCTGCTTATATACCTGTCTAATATGCCCCTTCATTTTAGAGTTCTGCGCATTGTAATCAGCCACAGACTGAGCGTAATCACGCTCCATTTTAGATAACTGGCTTTCCAGCAATGCATACTGATTTTTTGAGTAGCGTAAATTTGTAGTTGCACTCTCTAACTTTTGCTGATTTTTATATAATTTATTTTTTTCAAGCCCTTCAAGTATTTTTAATTTTTTAATTTTTGCATTTGTAGCTTTTCGTTTCTGTTCAATTGCCGCCTTATTTGCAGCGAAAATTGCCGGTGATGTAGTCAGGAACGTAATCAACACCGTCAGCATTACTATAAAGATTTTTTTACAAATACCTTTTATATTCACGCCAAACCTATCTCACCATTAGAGGCAACATCATCAATCCTACTGTCCATGCAATAAAAGTCACTGCTATCAGACCGACTATAAATTTTTGATGTTTTCTGAAAAATTCCATAAGTTCCCCCTGTCTGTTTTGTTTATAATAACATATTACTATCAAAAAACTCAAAGTGCAAATCTTTTGAAATAATTTGCAAAATTTTTTAAAATCAATTAAAATAACTTTATGAAATACCGCTTTACAAAAGAAATTACAGATAAAAAAGATTTAAACAAAAATGTTATGGACATTGATCCGTATCTGTTGGAAAACAACAGCAATCAAATTCAAAAGATTTATAATTTTTTGAATACAGACACTCCTCTTCTTCTGGTCAACGGCTTTCTCGGTACGGGTAAAGACAAAATTGTAAAACACGCCTTAACATTCAGTAATGAAGCAGCTATCAAGCTTTACTACAACTGTTTTGAAACAACAATACTTGATGATATTCTGCTGGCATTCTTTGATGAATTCAAAAAACTTACCGCGCAAAATATCATCCAAACTCCAAAAGCAAGATCTGAAAACTTTACCCAGAAAATCACGGCTTACTTTGATACAATAGAAAAACCGATAATTGTTGTTCTTGATTCTTTTGAAGAAATTCTTAAAGAAAATAAGCAGGAAATTCTGGATTTTATACAGCATCTGTCTCAATATGACAAAATTAAAATTATTCTTATATCCAGAACATTTAATATGACGGATTTTGCCGACAAAATTAACTATGAAAAAATATCCATACTTGCACTTGACAAATCAATCTTTGAAAAATATCTGCGTGCAAACGATGTAAAACAAATCGGGCCGCTCTCCGATGAACTGTATAAATACACGCGGGGATATTATTTCTATGTAACACTTTCTCTAAAAATCATGAAACTGAGAAATCTAACCCTCGTTGATTTTTTATCAGGTTTTAATAAAAGTTTTCTAACATATAACGACTTCATTATACGTGAAGGCTTATCACTGATTGATCCTGTCAGCGGGCATCTGTTCAGATTTCTGACGATTATGCGGCATCCGGTAAGCATTAAGCTGCTGCAAACCATTCATCTGTATAATGAAGAAAAAATCAAATTCTTTGTCGACAATCTTGTCTTGACGCAAGATGGAGAATATCTATATTTACAGGACTATTATAAGATAATTGCTGCTAATTCAATAACCGAAAATATTGCAGTGAAGCTTCACAAAGGCTGCATTGAGCTTTACAATACCCAGCTGCCGCTAAAGCCGCTTGACAGAGATTTATTAATCTCAAGACAGACAATGCGTAAGGAAATTGAATATCACAATATGTTCTTACCTAAAAAACCGGAAATAACTTCACATGCTGTATCCGGTGCAGAATTTCTGGAGTTTCAGCGCGGACTCAAAAAGTCTGTTCCAGCAGAAGAACAGCAGCCGGTATCTAAAAAAGAAACCGATACTAAACTTCAGAAAATGTCTTTTATTTTTGAATCCGAAGAAGTTGAACATCAATTCTTGAACAATGTTGCAAACTCTATTGAAAATTTTATATCTAACAAAATCAAAAAAGATGAAGAGTTAAAAGAAGCCGTTAATCTTCCGCTTGTCGAAATTATCAATATGGCAAAACGTGAAGAATTAAATTACAATTACAAACGTGCTGCATTACTGTACCAAACAGCTCTGACGCGTGAAAATGACGACGATTATTATACATTTTTACCGTCTATCTATACCAAAATCGCCTCTGCATATCAAAATCTTTCCGACTGGTACAATTCAATGAAATATTACGAGCAGGCTCTGGAATTTTTTAATTCAACAGGCGATACAGAAAAAGTCTGTGAAATGAAATGGCACATCGCAGAGATTTACTATATAACGTTTAAGCGGGATAAAGCAAAAGACCTGATTAATGAAGTCCTGCAAAACAATACTCTTTCTAATAATCTTAAAGTCAAATCTTATCTGCTGCTTGCAAATCTTACAAATAACAGCCCTCAACTTGTTTTTAATTATTACAAAAAAGCAATGGAGACTGTTGATGATACAGTAGAAAAACCGGTCAAGTCAGAATTGTTTTTCAAATTTGCGCTTATGCTTGATGAACAGGGAGATTTTGAGCTTGCGATAAAAGGTTATAAAAAATGCATAGAAGTCGACAAAAACCCGAAAGTTAACACTTATCTATCCTCGGCGCTATCAAATATTGCAACAATCTATGATGAAATGGATAATTCCGAACTTGCAAGAAAATACTGCCTCGAAAGTCTGACAATAGATGAGGAGGCTAAAAACTACAACGGCATCTATATCTCAGCAATGAAACTTGCTGAATTATATCTGAGCAACGACGAAGAAAAAGCATTAAACTACTATAAAAAAGCAAAATCATGCGCCTTTGAGTTAAACGAACCATTTTACATAGCCTCCTGTGATATAGCAATGGGAGATTTCTATTTTAACCGAAAAGATGATGAAATGGCCATTAAAAGTTATCTGAGTGCATATAATGTTGCAAAAACAAATTTCAGTAAAGATAATATTGAAAAAATACAGATACGCCTTAATGAGATTAAAGCCCGTATTGGCGAAGAAGCATATAGCAAATACGAAAAAGAGTACATAAATGGAAGATAAAATTTTTTTCAAAAAATATACAGAAGTTTTTCTTGAACAAAATGCAAGGTTAAATTTAATTTCCGGAAACGATGAAAAGTTTTTATGGGAAAAGCATATATATGATAGTCTTTCTATCGAAAAGTTTTTTAACAAAATAGATATAACAGGTCTAAAACTTCTGGATATCGGGACAGGCGGCGGCTTTCCTGCAGTGCCCGTTGCACTTGTATACCCGCAGGTTGAAGTGTATGCTCTTGACAGCATAAGAAAAAAGATTAATGCAATAGAAAATATAAAAACAGAATTACAGATAAGCAATCTGCATACAATATGCGACCGCGCTGAAAATCTTAAAGAGAAATTTGATATCGTAACCTCGCGTGCTGTCGCGTCATTAAAAGTTATAAGCAGCTATGCATTACCTTTACTGAAAAACAATGGTTATTTTATAGCCTACAAATCGCGCAAAGTTGAGGAGGAAATATCAGAGGCAAAAAATGTTTTACGAAAATATCAGGCAAAAATTGTTGATATTATCAGATATGACCTGCCGTTAGAAGAAGCGCATACAAGAAATCTCGTTATCATCCAAAAATAATTGAATGCCTGAGTGCTACTGTTCGGATTGCTGAAGGTATATTTTAGCTATTTCAATATCATTCCGCGTTGTAATCTTTATATTCTTATAGCTGCCGTCCAGAATATAGACAGTTTGTCCCAGAGTCTCCAGCATGCCTGCATCATCAGTATAATCCTGTCCGATAAGCTTTAAGTGTGCATTCATAATCAAACTGTATTCAAAAGCCTGCGGAGTCTGTGTATTATATAATTTTGCTCGGTCTATAGTGCGGATAATTTTCCCGTCCTGAACCTCTTTTATTGTATCAATCGTTTTTGTTGCAACAGTAAGGGCTTTTTTCTCTTCAACCAGTTCAATTACGCGGTTTACCATATCAACCGATATCATAGGCCTTGCACCGTCATGAATTAAAACATAATCGCATTCACCGGCGCGTAACCCGTTAAACACAGACTGCTGTCGGGTTTCGCCGCCCTGTATTATTCTTACTTTGTTAAAATCTTTAAATATATGTTCTAATTCTGTCATTATAACAGGATTTGCGCAAATAATTATTTCATCAACATTTGACTGTTCAAAAACTTCAACAGTATATCTGATAACTTCTTTTCCGTTAATTTTTTCTATAAGTTTATTTTTTGTCCCGAATCTTGACGATGTGCCGCCTGCCGGTATTATTGCATTAACCTTCATTTCTCCTCCTTAAAATGATTAAATAATTTTTTCTCAACGTCATCCGGCATATATAAGACTGTTTTATCTTTATACCGTATTTCAACGCCTTTTCCCTGTTTTACTTCGCCGATAACAGTCCCCTGTATGTTTTCATAAGGAACAGTTGCAACGAGTTCATAATCTTCACCGCCAAAAAATAACAGATTCTGCCAGTCCGTAAAACTTTCTAAATCTCTGTCATAAGGTATTTTATCAAAATCTACGGATAAACACACCTGACTTTCTTTTGCAATTGTTGAAAGTGCATCCATTAATCCGTCTGATGTATCCATCATTGCGTAATCTTCACTGATATTTTCTGCGATTTTGCGTGAAAATTCTTTTCTTGCTTCCGGCATAAGATGTGATTTTATAAATTTACTTTCCTTTTTTCCTGCCAGAAGTTCTGTTAATCCGGCTCCGCTTGAGCCGTGATTACCTGACACAATAACTTTTTGTCCGATTTTTGCATTTGCGCGTGAAGAAATCCGGCGTCCGGCCGTACTGCCGATTGCAGTGACAGAAATATAGATTTTTTCACTCCCCGTAATATCTCCGCCGACAATTTCAGCGCCTTGTGCCGCATCTTTTGCGCCTTTATAAAATTCATTAATAAAATCTTCTGTTATATCTTCAGGCAAAGACAGGGAAATTGTTAAATACTCCGGTTTTGCGCCGCTTGCACATATATCACTGATGTTAACCATTACTGATTTATAGCCGAGTTGATATGGGATTGCAAATTGCCGGCAAAAGTGTACATCTTCAACAAGGCTGTCCTGTGTTATTACGATTCCGAATTTTTGAAGATTTGCACAGTCATCTCCGATATATTTTGAGTTCAATATATTTTTAATGTCTTTTATAAATTCTTTTTCTTTCATGGTCTTAGTTTAAATCGTGGTCTATCAAGGATACAAATTCTTCTACAAGAGCCTTATTCCATTTTTTACCGGCATCTTGCTTGATAATTTCAAGAGCTTCTTTAGGGCTCAATTTTGCCCTGTAAGATCTTTGTTCGGTGAGTGCAAAATATGCGTCTACAATTAAGATAATTTGTGACGTCATAGGTATTTCTTCTTTAGCGATTTTTCCCGGATAACCTGTACCATCCCAGTTTTCGTGGTGATGTTCAATAATAGGTATTACATCCTGAATATAAGATATAGGTTTCAGGATTTCACGTGCAGCAATAAGCGGATGCTCCTGCATTTTTATATGTTCAACATCGGTGAGCGGACCGCGTTTCAATAAAATTGACTGCGGAAGCATAAGATTACCGATATCATATAACAAAGTTGCTATACGTAAATTGTCAATCTCTTCTTTAGATAGATCAAAACGTTTTGCAAGACTTACGGCCAATAAAACTTTTGATTTCATTACACCTTCAGAATGCAGCGGGTTATAAATAGAATTAATCATATCTGCAACTGAATATAAAATATCTTTTGTCTGATTGGCGTTTTTCAATTTTTCACAAATTTCATCAGATAAAGTGCTGTCAATAGGGACATTGTGTTTTGACAGGATATCAAGGAAGGTATTAACTGCAATTTCCTGCCAGCTTGTTTCAGTGATTGGTTTTGCGAGCGTAACCTGATTACGCCCGTTGCGTTTAGATAAATACATTGCCTGATCAGTCAGTTCCATAACTTCTTCAATGTTATCGGAATGTTCAAGATAAGTTGCAACCCCTATACTTGCCGTAATATGTCCGATAGTTTCAATTTCTTCTGTTTCTATGGCTTTTCTGATACGTTCAGCCGCAATCATAGCGCCTTTGGAATCAATCCCGGGCAATAAAAGATTAAATTCTTCACCGCCCATACGTGCTGCAATATCTATTGAACGTGCATTTTTCTTTAAGATATTTGCAATAGTTTTTATTGCCAGATCGCCGTAGGCGTGCCCGTGAACATCGTTAATTTTTTTCAAAAAGTCCAGATCCAGCCCGATAATACTAAACGGCTGATTTTGACGCTGCGCACGCATAACTTCTCGCGCAAGGCTTTCTTCAAAATACCGGCGGTTATAAAGTCCTGTAAGACTGTCTGTCACGGCCTGTGCTTTAACTGTTTCGAACAAATCTGCAATTGTTATGGCAACTTCTATTTGCTGTGCATAAGTTGTGAGAAAATCTGCTTCGGTTTCTGTAAGATCTTCGCGGGATGAAAAAACGCAAAAAATCCCGAACGGTTTATTTCTTGTATAAAGAGGGATTATAATAAGTGACTTACTCTGTTTTTCCCGTATTGTTTCTTGAACTGTTTCTTCATCAAGTTCAGGCAAAATAAATTTCAGGGCTTTTTCAAAGTTTTTAGTCTGAACTATTTTTTTCTCATTTATTGCTTCTGCATAAAAACTATCAGGCGCATAAGCAAGCCTTCTTGTCTGCATAGGATCGTGAATAATGCTGTTTACACGCTGTATGGCAAGATCTTTTGATTGAGCCAGCACATACATATATTCACCTTTTTCATCAGACGTAACACGGACAATATTACTGTGCAGATACCCTAGTTCACCCTGCAAGCTGTTAACTATATTTTCAAGAACACTCTGGAGCGGTTTTGCAGAGTTCATCATATCTAAGATGTGCTGTAATGTCAGTATTCTTTTATTTGCAAGATTAAGTTCTTTAGTGCGCTGCTCTATTTCTTTTTCAAGCTGCAAATTACGTTCATAAATTTCCAGATAATCAGTTTTTCCGCCGTAGATACTGTTTTCTACTTCGGTAACTTTAAGACTAAATTCTTTTATCTTATCGAAAAAACCCATTTGCCCCTGAAAAATTACAATCTGATCCTATAATTATTATACACCATGTTTTAAGAATTTAACAAATAAGCAGTATATTTGTTAAAATTTTTAACTTTAAATTACGCGATTAATATCTTAACGCGTTCTGTCTTGAAGAAAAGCGGCCCCGATTACGCCGGAGAAATCACCGAGAGCGGCCTTTTTAAACTCAATTTTTTCAGCCGGAACAGGCAGAGATTTTGCGCGCGCTTTTTTGATTGTTAATTGATAAAAGAAATCAACAGCTTCAATAAGCCCGCCGCCGAGAACAATTAATTTCGGATTAATAAAATTTATTATACTTGCAATGCCGCCTGAAAGATATTCTGCAGCCTCTGTCACACATTGCGTAACCAGTTCATCATCGCGTTCAATAGATTTGCGTATCATACTTGAAGTTATGGCTTTACCAGCTTCAAGATAATCAAGAATACAGGATTTGCGGCCTTTTTTAAGAGCACCGACAATACGTTTTTCTATAGCAGAACGTGAGGCATAAGCCTCAAGACATCCGTGCGCACCGCAGGCGCATTGGCGCCCGTTAAGATCAACTATTACATGTCCTATTTCACCTGCTGTACCTGTTGCACCGGTTATAATTTTACCGTCTTTTACTATTGTTGATCCGACACCGGTACCGACAAATATGCACACAAAGTCATCAGAACCTTTGGCCGCGCCGAATTTCATTTCTCCAATCGCAGCTATTTCCACGTCATTGCCCAGATAAATCGGAATATTAAAATACGGATTTAATTCTTTTTTAAAGTTTAAATTATAGCAATCAAGATTCGGGGCTGCAATAAGTGTACAGTTTTCCCTGTCATTCTGCCCTGCTGCTCCGATACCTATAGAACTTATATCATCCTGCTTGAGATGATTGTTTTCTAAAAGCTCATTAATACTCTCAATAATTTTACGGATTATATTTTCCGGCCCTTTTTCTTTTTTGGTCTTTTTTTTGACATGATCAACAACTTCACCGGTTTGCCTGTCGACCAGAGCCGTGAGTATCTTTGTTCCGCCTAAATCAATTCCTATTGCATACTTTTTCATATACCATATATTATATATGGTAAATTTCAAAAGGCAATTTGTTATATGCGCACACTATTTAACAATAAGAATTAAACAGCCTGAGTATTTTCACTAACCGCCTGTTCTTTCAGACGGTTCTGTTTTGCGCGGTTGAATTTCGCTTTCATGCCTGCCTTAATCAATTTATTTATCCAGTCCTGCGGCAATTTTGATACTATTTCCGCAAGTTTAGCATCCCATCCGACAGTATAGGAAGATTTAGGGTTAGGATTTTCAGCGGCTTCTTCTACGACTTTAACGACTTCCATTACATCGAGCCCGTAAGTTTCATTTTTGCGTGCACTGTCGAGCATATAATCAAGTTCTTTTTCAAACCCTATCGCTGCATCTATATTTTCTTTATTTTCTTCAATTGATTTGCCCCACAGAGGAGTTGCGATTACTCCGGGTTTTACAGAAATAACCTTTATATCTCTGTGAGTTTCAAGCAGCAGGGAATTAAACATTATATCAAGAGCTCTTTTAGATGCGCAATAAGGGCTTACAAAAGGGAATATGCCAAAGCTGGATTTTGAACTGATATTTATAATCCTTCCGCCGTCAAGAAACGGAAGAAGTCTCTGTGTAAAGTCCAGATGGCCGAATGTATTAACTTCAAACTGTTCTTTTATCTTTTTAATATCTATATTTTCTATAGCGCCTGCAACAACGCAACCGGCGACATTAATCAAACAATCAACATGTTCAGCTTTAACTTTTATAAAATTTGCTGCAAATGCAATGCTGTCAATCTGTTTAAAATCTATATAAAACGGCACAATATTATGGGATATAGATTTCAAACCCTCAACCAGCTTTTCATTCCGGTAACCTGCATAAACAATATTATCTTTTGCAAAGTGTTCACACAGAGCCTTCCCAATACCGGAGGTGGCGCCGGTTATCACAATATTCTTTTTTTCAGGCATAAATAATTATCCTCTTTTTTTAGTCCATCATATAGGAAGCGAATAACGGCATATAAAGTGCCAGTGCAAGAGTTAAAACGATGCTGCCTATAACGAGAAGCATTATAGGTTCAATCATTTTAGTCATAGTGTCAATAATTGTATCGAGTTTTTTATCAATAAATATAGTGGCCTGATACAACATTTCACCAAGACGACCTGATTGTTCACCTGTTGCTATCATAAACAAAATCATACGCGGCATAACACGTGTTGTACGTAATGCAACAGAAAGATGCTGACCTTGTTGAACTTTAGTGGTTGCGGTTTCAATTCTTTCTTTCAATGTATGATTGGTTAAGGTCAGGTTAGAAAGATACAAGCATTCAATAATCGGAACACCTGCATCATAACACACCTGCAATACAGAAACGAAGTTTGAAAAATTTGCAAACTGAATCAAATCAGAAAGCAACGGGATTTTTAAAACCCATTCATCAATTTTCTTTTTACTTGGCTCCCAGCGGAACAAGAAAGCGACACCGCCAACTATAGACCCGATAATCAACGGAACAAAGAACCAGTAAGTTTTCAAAAATACACCTATGTCCATAAGCGTTTGTGTAATCCAAGGAAGCTCCCGGCCCATATTGTCAAACATTTCTTTGAATACAGGGAATACAAACATAAGCATGACCAGAACAATGATTATTGCCAGAATAATTACAAAGGCCGGATACATCAGTGTTCCGATTACTTTACCTCTTACGGCTTCTTCTTTGGTTAAGAGTTCTAACAAACGCGCGAGGGTTTTTTCCAATTCACCGGAATCTTCACCGGCTTTACACAAACCGACATAAATCTGACCGAATTGCTGCGGATATCTTGCGATTGTATCTGCAAAAGTGGAGCCGGCCATGATTTGCCGTCTTAATTCTTTTGCAACCAGACGCACTTTCAATTTAGCCGCGTCGTTTTCAATAAACATCAGGGATTCGATAATCGGAATACCAGACTGTGCAAGAATTTGAAGGGTTGAGGTGAAGTTAATTTTATCACCAAGCCCGAGTTTTTTCATTTTTGCTACATCAAACTCTTTTCGGACAGCTTTTTCATCTATGACCGGCTTTGACTTTTCTTCGTAAACTTTTGTCGGGACAAAACCGAGTTTGCGGATAGCTTCACGTGCCGAACGCAAATCATTTGCTTCTACTTTCCCTTTAACTACATCTCTGTTATTTTTTAATGCTACATAACTGAATATTGTCATTAATTATACACCTGCTATTCACTTGCCATACCAAGTACTCTTATGAATTCATTAATAGTAGTTTCGCCGTTGAGGATATGTTTTATACAAGAATTATGGAGAGTTCTCATACCATGTTTAACGGCAGTTTCTTCGATTTCCAAATCGTGCGCGCCCATTGCAATAAGTTTTTTGATATCTTTTGTAATAGGCATAATTTCATAGACGCCGAGACGTCCTCTGTATCCGGTAAAATCACATTTATTACATCCTTTTGATCTGTAGATAGGCTGCTTGAGGAAGTCTTGAATATCATCTTCGTTTGTAAATATCTGACTTGCTTCTTCGTAAGTTGGATAGTATTCTTCTTTGCAGTCATCACAGAGTTTTCTGACAAGACGCTGAGCTATGACACCGGTCAAGGTAGAGGATACCAGATAATCTTTCGCACCCATTTCAATCAAACGCGTAACAGTTGCGGCCGCAGAATTTGTGTGAACGGTACTTAACACAAGGTGCCCTGTCAAAGCAGCGGATATCGCGATTTCAAGAGTTTCATAGTCACGAATTTCACCGACAAGTATAATATCAGGGTCCTGTCTTAATATCGCACGCATACAGGATGCGAATGTAATACCTGCTTTCGGGTTAATCTGAGATTGGTTAATACCTTCAAGCTTAATTTCTATCGGGTCTTCAATTGTAGTGATATTAACCGCTTCATCATTCAAACTTTTCAATACAGAATACAATGTCGTTGTTTTACCTGATCCTGTAGGACCTGAAGTCAGGATAATACCGTTTGGACAGGTAATCATAGCTTTGATTTTTGTAATATCGTCGTCAAAAGCTCCGACAAGATGTATTTGCTTATCGGCAGCATTCAAACTAACAGCAGGCGCAAGTACACGGATTACGACTTTTTCTTTGCCGGATACAGGCAGGGTGTTTATACGGAAGTCATAAGATGCGTTTTTGTATTTAATTGAGAATGTACCGTCCTGCGGACGCCTGTGTTCAGCGATATTCATACGGGATAAGACCTTGAAACGAGCGATAATTGAGGATTCGACCTTAGGCGGAATATCCAGCACTTTTTGCAGCATGCCGTCTTTTCTGTAACGTACTATATAACCTTGCAGACGCGGCTCAAGGTGAATATCGGAAACCTTACTGTCTATAGCGTTTGTAATAATCTGGTTAACAAATTTTGCAACGGAACCGGTTGAATCCTGCAATTCACTGTCAACCTGTTCCCAGAGAGATTCTTCCTGCTCAAACTCGGCTGATTCCTGCTCAATCTGCTTGATTATTTTCTGTGTTTCTTTTTTCTGGGTGCTAAAGAAGGTGTTCAGTGAGGTTTCAAACTCATAATGAGTCATCAAAAGTTGTTTAGGGTTTTGTCCGGTGAGGTAGATAATTTCTTTCAAAACCTCGGGACGCACAGGCTGAACAACGCCGAGTACAAGCGTTTTTCCGTCAGAAGATATAGGTATTATCTGATTTGTTTTGATAAAATCTTCCGGCAGAATGTTGACAAACTTTTCTTGCTTTGAGAGCAATTCAGGTGTCACCATGTCCAAACCGGTTTGCATATGCAGTATTTCTTTTAATTGTGCAAGTGTAATAAATCCAAGCTTGAAAAGAGTTGAACCGATAGGAGTTTTGGAACGCTTGCTTTCTGCTAACGCCTGTAATAACTGAACATCTGTTATATATCCGCGCTGGATAAGCAATTCACCGAGTTTTTCCTGTTTCTGTGCCCCTTCTTCTTCCAGAAAGAATTTTTCGTCATCGTTTCTGAATGATGTGATAAGATATTCCAGATCATGATCAGGTATTTGGATAAACTTAACCTGCTGCGGAAAATATTCTTTTAATTTAGAATTAATCAACGACTTGTCAGAAGAACTGTTAATGGCAACGAACAAAAAATTATCCCTGACACTAATTGGAACAAATTTATATTGTTCCATTAGTGATTGTTCAACTTTATTTAGTATCTGTAGATTGACACTATTTTTTAATCTTGATAATAATTCATTCATTTCAATTTTATGTCATTACAATGTTTCTTCTTCTTGCTGAGGAGCCGCATCCTCGGTATCAATAACGATTTTCGGTGTTATCATGATAATCATTTCTTCTTTGCTTCTGTCTTTACTTGAACTTCTGAACAAAGCCCCTACAACCGGTATGTCACCTAAGAACGGTATTTTGTTTACCTGCTTGGTATCTTCTTCTCTTATCATACCACCAATTACAAGAGTTTCACCGTCTTTGATACGTACATTCTTTAATGTCAGGTTACGTCTTTGCAATAAGGTTGCGGCGAGATTACGAACCCCATCTCTTTCTTCATAAACAGAATCAGCAACCGTTGCATAATCAGGTTCAATATTAAGTGTTACATATCCTTCTGGACTGATAAACGGTGTTATAGTAATTTTAATACCATTATCATCAGCTATCTCATATGTTCTCTGAACACCGCCTGCAAGTCCTCCTGCCGCTGATAATGATGCCTGAACAGCTTTCACATAGTCAGAGGTGAGATCTATTACGGATTCTTGTCCATTGGTAATTAAAATTCTAGGGTTAGCAACAACACGACCTTTTCTGTTTTCTATCAAATATCTGATTGCATATGTAAGTGCAGTATGACCAGAACGAGCTAACTTATTATCTTGTCCCGGAACACTCTCAGGACGACCTGTTATAAATATAGGATACTGATTACCATCGGAATCGGTCGCCGATTGTATCTGTGTACCATTGAAGTTAGCAGAGAAGTGCTTACTCCAGAAAGCCCACTGGTTCTGGAACTCACGGCTGCCTGATTCTGTCAATTCAACAATTGACATTTCAAGATATGCCATAGGTTGTTTTTTGTCAGAATCTTCAATAAATTCTCTTATCATATCAATCTGTTCCGGAGAGCCGCCGACAACCTTGATTACACCTAATTGTGTGTAATAAGATACTGCCATGTTTTGCAGCGGAACTGATACGATATTATTTTCTTCAATCTTTGTTGCGACTGTGCAGGCAACAACACCGCCGCCGAGTGTCAGCGGTTCTTCATCCGGTTCTTCGATAATATCACTGTCATCACCGGTTTCGATTGTATCGGAGTCACTTGATTCACCTTCTGTTCCAACAGTAGCCTTCAACAGTGTATTACATACCATATCCGCCATTTCAGCAGGGGTTGTATGTTTTACGGTGAATGTTGCTATTTCCGGTTTTTTATCAAATTTTTCAACTATTTTCTTTGCTATTTCAGCATCATTTTTAGAGCCCATAATAAGAATTTCGTTTCTTGCAGGGTTAGTAACAGCTATTTCTGACCCTGAAAATCCCGGGCGTTTGAGCGTAAATATATTTTTATTTAAGAACAGAGCAATTGCAGCGGCATCAACGTATTTTACAGGTATCAAACTCATTTCCTGTTTCATTGCAGTGAAATTCTGATCGGTAGCAGAGGCAACGAGTATTGTATTGCCTTCTTTTGCATAAGTAAGTCCTGCTGTTTCAAGAACCATATCAAACGCATCGTTCAACGGCACATCAACAAGGTCAAGTGTAATTTTGCCGTTAACCGAGTTATAGAAAATTATGTTCATGCCAGCCTTGTCTGCAAACATTCTCAAAACCTGTTTTACATCAGATTCTCTCAAGCTGAGGTTAATCGGGATTTTTTTGTCTGTTAATCTGACATCACCTTTCAACCGCATTGAAGCAGCTTTGTTTTCTCTCAATGCAGGTTTATCAACAACTGCATTTTGCTGAACATAATCTTCAATCGTGCCGATATTTTCAACACCGACTGCGCTCAATACTGACAGATGCGACAAACAGAATGTTGTCAACATCATACCTGCAATAATCTTTTTAAAAATAGTTGTGTTCATTTTAGCTCCTGCTCTTATTATTTTTTATCATTAATTCTTGTTTAAACCATTATCTTCGCCGTGCACTGCCAAAACTATCGTTTACATAGTTCATGTCCTCACCCGAGAACATCTCACCGACACCTGCACGATAAGTGTTTACGCCCAATTGCACTGTCACGGTTGACGGTGAAATTGCAAGCACTTTGTAATTATTTATAGTTTCTCCTGTACGAACAAGATAATCCGTATCATTAATATTCAATATTGCTGACGGATTGTATCTGTCATACATAATACCTGAAACCTTTGTTTTAACGACATCAACAGCGGTTTGGTCATACCCTGCAGATTCCGGCGGCGGAACCATATAATAAGGCATCTTCGCCGTCGGCGCTGAAAGTGCTGCTATTGCCTCATAATCAGCAGATGGCAAAAACGGATCTGCACGCCCCGTATCTTCCAGCGAAATAGTGACCATTGTATCGGTATTTTGCTGTGCAGCGACAACCTCTATATCATCTGCCGGAGTTTTTTCTTCCGGTGCAGCTGCTACAGGTACCTCATTATCCAACTCTTCTACTGACGCATTATTCTTATGCGCAGAAGTTACAATACCTATTATCGCAATAAGTACAGCCAGTATCCCGACAAGTATCTGCATATAACGCCGTTTGTACCAAACCTTGTCTTTTTCGCTATCTATGTAGATTTTTAGCTTTTCTTTAAGTTTTTCAATAATGTCTTTTATCACTTGCCACCTATTTCTATACGGATTAATTATAATAGAAGTTTCATAAAATAGTATCAACTTTTTAGTGTATTTATATTAAAAAATATCAGAATACTATCTTCTAATATAATCATAACATATATTACAAATAAAGGCAAAAATTTAAAAAAGCTTATAAAACCAACATTAGCTAAAATTATTTGTAATCGTATGGATATATTCCAAAACCTGTGCAAGATATTTTAAATCCGCATTGCCATTTAAAACAAAATCCGCGTCATTTCTGCAAGGGCGAACATGTTTTGAGCCGGTATGTTCAAGATAATTCCAGTGCTGAATAGCTTTGTCATAATTCTGGTTTCTTTCTTCGCATGCCCGTTTCATAAACCTTGCTTTGCGGATATCATTATCGGCTTCAACATAAATTTTTACATCAAAAATATCCTTAATCTCGTCATACATTGTTGCAATACCTTCAACAACAATGATTTTTTCTGATGCGATATCCAGAGCATTAGGTACAGACACGCCGGTTCCGTTCGGCAAATACATCGGAGCCTTGATATCAATCCCGTCTGACAAATCCACAAGATCGCTTCTCAATATTTCCATCTGAAAACTCTTTGGCGAATCAATATCATATCCGCTTTCTACAAGACTGTCAAAACTGCCGTACTTACTGATTAACGCCGAAATATCAGAAAAATAATTATCCGTACTTAATACAGAAACCGGCATTTCATACTGTCCGATAATATTTTTTATCTTTTTGCATATCGTAGATTTACCGGAAGCGGATTCACCCGTAATACCTATCAAAAGCCGTTTGCGAGGATTGTTAATCAAACGTCTTGAAAATCTTGAAATGAAATCCGGATTAACCTCTTTAAAAATAGGATTTTCACATTTTTTGTCATGTGCCAGTATCTGCCGGAATTTAGTCTGCAAATAAAACGCAAGCAATTCACGCCCTGTTCTGGAGTTAAAATCAGGTTTCAGAATCTTGTCGGTTGAGTATAATTCTTTGTCAATAAGTCCTTGCATTACATTTCCTATTTTGAAATATGCATTATATAATACACAAGAAAAAAAAAATTTGCCATATTTTTTGAAATTATTAAAGTTTTATTAACTCATTAAAAAATAATTAAAAAAATCCGGTTATTGTAAAAAATATATTATTATAATATTAATAGGAGACTAAAAGCATGCAATATAAAGATTATTATGAAATACTGGGTGTAAAGCGTGACGCAACAGAAGCAGAAATAAAATCCGCATACAGAAAGCTTGCGCGCAAATACCACCCTGACGTAAACAAAACAAAAGAAGCTGAAAGTAAATTTAAAGATATAAACGAAGCTTACGAAGTATTAGGCGACAAACAGAAACGCCAGCGTTACGACAGCCTCGGTGCAAACTGGCAGGGGGGCGCCGAATACACACCTCCTCCGGGATTTGAACAGTTTAACTTTGGCGGCGGACAGGGCTATCAAACCTTCAATTTCGGCGGCGATATGGGCGGATTTTCAGACTTTTTCAGTTCACTATTCGGCGATATGATGAGCGGACAAATGGGCGGACAATCTTCCCGCCGCACAAGAAGTGCCTTTGAAGGTTTTGATTTTGGCACAGCAGGAGCCGCAGGCGCCGGTCGCAGTTCAAGAACTTCAAAAACAGCACGCGAAGCCCAGACTATGAACGAAAATCTTGACGTTACAAAAACTTTAAACGTAACAGCAAAAGATCTGTTTGATCAAAAACCGATTACAGTAAAATTCAACGAAATAGAACGTTGCAATCAGTGCCCGCCAAACGGCGGCTACTGTTCAGTATGCGGAGGCACAGGGATTAGAACAGAGCAAAAATCAATCAAGGTAAAACTTCCGCCTGAAATAAAAGAAGGTCAAAAAGTCCGTGTCAGAGGCGAAGGCAAAGGCGACACACGCGGACAAAAAGGTGATTTATACCTTGTTATAAATATAAAAGACAAAGAATATGATGTAGACGGTATTGACTTAACCAAAGATGTTGAAATAACGCCTCCGGAAGCTGTTTTGGGCTGTAAAAAGGAAATTTCTACGTTACACGGAAACATCGGGATAAAAATTCCGCCAAAAACCTCGAGCGGTCAAATGTTAAGATTGAAAAATTTAGGACTGCCGAAAAAATCCGGCGGTTTCGGGAATTTGAACGCAAGAGTAAAAATCGTGATACCAAAAGATATTTCCGCCAAACAAATCGAATTGTATAAACAGATCCAAAACCTCGGATAAAATCAAAAACGGTGCCGCTTTCAGGACACCGTTTTTTGTTATGCTTAATAAAAGGGTTGCAGAAAATCAAACAATACGCTATAATATATATGTGAGTATAAAAGAGGATTCTTAATGGCTGAAACAGCAGGAAAAAGATTTAATCGTATGATACATAGATGGCGGCTTGAGTTAGTTAATGCTTGCCACGTTAACCCTAATTTGTACAGATGGGGGCTTTATCTAGACAATGCTTGTCACGTTAATCCTATTTT
>CALVEB010000010.1 GCA_944326465.1 Candidatus Gastranaerophilales bacterium
TATGCTGATCCAATAGAGGATACAGGAAGTCAGGTATCCTGCATGGCATATATGGTGGATGTAAACGGAAAGAAAGGTCCGAATAGAGTTGGTAAAGATATTCAACTATCTTCCGGCGTAGCATTCTCAACCTGCGATAACCCGATAGGTGACATGTGCTGGTCAACAGAGTTCCAAGCGAATAGAGCAATTAACACTTGTGCTGGAAGTGAATATGAAAATATGGAAGAAATGCATGGAAGCAATTGTTCTACAAACTATTGGGCAGGAGCGAAACTAACTTGTCAAGAAAAAGGAATGGAACTTCCAACGAGAGCGCAACTTGCACAATTGGCAAGCAATCTATATGTAGATAGCGAAGGCAACGCAGTAACAATAGGAGCAAACGAGGATAAATCAGGCCTCAAGGTAAAGGACGAATACACCCAAAATCCTCCAATCAAATACAATGGCTACGACTACTGGTCCAGTGAGGAGCGCAAAGCTGGCAGCGCGTACGGCCAGACCTTCAACATTACCACCACGTACGGTAGTGACAATTACTGGATCTACAAGTACCACAGCGACGGCCGCGCTATATGTGTGTCGAACTAAGAGGCTTCTGGCCTCTTAGTTCGAAGTGATTGAGTGACTAAGTGATTAAGTGAATTTCATAATTGGGCAATGCAAAATTTAAGCGTTGCCTCTTTTAGGGGAATAAGGGAATAAGGAAATAGGGGAATAAGTTCGTTAATAGAATCAGGCAATGCAGGATTTTCCGCGTTGCCTCTTTTTTTAAAGGAGGGTTCGGGAACGTAGTTCCTGATTACTCGTTCATTTCAAACGCGTGTTTTTCTTTTTCGGTTCACTTTTTCTTTTTGCGTCGCAATCAAAAAGAAAAAGTGAACATTACATTTGTAATTAAAATTTATTTGAGATCCCGCAAGGTAACAATGCCCGTCGGACGCATACATCCACGTTGCGGGATGACGTAAAAGCATGTTGGACTGGATAGTCTTGTAGGGGCGTCATTTGGCGTGCCGATTGATTTTCTGGCGGATTAGTAAATCCGCCCTACATGGAGTGGCTGGATTGCTTCGCCTTAAGGCTAGCAATGACATATAATTAGGCAATGTTAAGCATATCACATTGACTAATAAATAATACCTCTTATTCCCTTATTTCCTTAATCCCTTATTCCCCTAAAAACACGCTTGTGAGATTCCACACGTTGCCTTATTTTTTGTAAAGAACTTATTCCCTTATTCCCCTATTCACTCATTCCCTTTATATAAGCACTTAACGTCTTAGCGTCTTTTACTTCCCGCGCTGCCTCTTTTAATATTCTTCTCTGTAACATTTTTTATTATTACCTTGCATTTATGCTATGTTGGTAATAGGATAAACAAACAAGTGTACACAATACAATATTTGGATAAAGAGGTTATGGCTTTAAATTTTCAAGAATTAGTTTTTAATTTACAAAAATTCTGGTCTGATTACGGATGTATTATACAACAGCCTTACGATATTGAAAAAGGGGCTTCAACTATGAATCCTGCGACGTTTTTACGGGCGCTGGGGCCGGAACCATGGAATACTGCAATGATTGAACCTTGCAGACGTCCAACCGATGCAAGATACGGAGAAAATCCTAATCGTCTGGGACATTATTTTCAGTTTCAGGTTATCCTGAAACCATCACCTGACAACGCTCAGGAACTCTATTTAAGAAGCCTTGAAGCTATGGGGATTGATCTTAAAGAGCACGATGTAAGATTTGTTGAAGATAACTGGGAATCTCCAACTCTCGGTGCGGCAGGCGTCGGCTGGGAAGTTTGGCTTGACGGTATGGAAATTACTCAATTTACATACTTTCAGCAGGTCGGCGGTTTGGAAGTTAAGCCTGTTGCACTTGAATTGACCTATGGACTTGAAAGAATCGCTATGTACCTTCAAAACAAAGAATCCGTTTATGATATTATGTGGAATGATACCCTAAAATATGGCGATATCTATCTGCAAAATGAAATTGAACAATCAAAATATAACTTTGAAGTGAGTGATGCAAAAGCACTATTCACTATGTTTGACCTCTATCAAAAAGAAGTTGATAATTGTGTTGAAGCCAAACTCGTATTGCCGGCTTATGACTATGTTTTAAAATGCTCTCATACCTTTAATCTGCTTGATGCAAGAGGTGTTATAAGTAAAGATGAAAGAATTAACTTTATAAATCGCGTCAGAACAATGGCGTCAGCCGTTGCAAAATTGTATGTAGCACAAAGAGAAGAACTCGGGTTCCCTCTTTGTAAATAACAAATATAAGGAAATATAAATGGCAGTAAAATTTAATCGTGCAACTTTTAGCAGAAATTTTTTAAAAAAAATCACTAAAATCAAAGCTCCGGATGACATGCTTGCAGAGGCAAAAAATGCCGGATTAGAAAAAACGCTTGGCGCAATTGATTTAATTACACTCGGTATTGGTGCTATTATCGGCTCAGGTATTTTTGCGATTGTAGGTATTGCTGCAGCCGGAAGTGCTGATCAGCCGGGGGCAGGCCCTGCTTTAATGCTTTCAATGATTATTGCGGCTGTTGCATGTATTTTTTCAGCGCTTTGCTATACGGAATTTGCAACAATGATTCCGGTTGCGGGCGGCGCTTATATATATACATTTGCGACACTCGGTGAATTCGCAGCATGGATGGTAGGCTGGGTTTTGATGCTTGAATATGCTATTGGTTTTATTGCTGTTGCCTGTGCATGGTCAAATCATTTTGTACAGTTTATGAGCGGATTTTCCAATGTATTGCCGTCATGGCTTGCTAATCCGCCTGTGTGGCTGGTCAGTGATGTAAATACTGCTATAAAAACCGCAACTGATAACGGAATTAATCCGCACGATGTTATTCCGACATTATTCGGCATGCCTGTATGTATAAACATCCCTGCAATTGTTATGGTGCTTTTAAGTACTATGATACTTGTCAAAGGAACTAAAGATTCAACCAAAATGGCTGGAATTATGGTATTTATAAAACTTGCTGTAATAGCTTTGTTTGTGCTTGTGGGTGCGTTTTTTGTCAGACCTGAAAACTGGACGCCTTTTGCGCCTCACGGGTTTGAAGGTATTTTTGCAGGCGCATTTATAATTTTCTTTGCATATATCGGATTTGATGCTATTGCAACTGCGGCTGAAGAATGTAAAAATCCGCAAAAAGATTTACCGATTGGTATTATCGGATCGCTTGTTGCTACGACAATAGTTTATGTACTTGTTGCGTTAATCCTTACTGGTATGCAGGACACAAGCGGAAGTGTGCCGGCAGCATTTTTAGCGGCGCCAATGGCGTTTTGTATGAAGATGGCTCACCAAAACTGGGCTGCAGGTTTGATTTCTCTTGGTTCACTTGCTGGCTTAACATCTGTATTAATCGTTATGGAAATGGCTGCAACAAGAATTTTGTATGCAATGAGCCGTGATCACTTTATTTCAAAAAGATTTCAGGCTCTTCACCCGAAATACAAAACCCCGCATGTATTGACATGGACTGTAGGGTTATTATCTATCCTCGGTGTTTTGACGCTTGATTTGAATGTAGCTGCTGAATTATGCAACTTCGGAACATTCACATCATTCATCGTTGTTTGTGTTGCTGTTCTTATTTTAAGACACACAGAACCGGATCGTCTGAGACCGTTTAAGGTACCTTTTTCACCGTGGTTTCCAGCATTGGGTATTATTTGCTGCGGCGGATTGATGATTTATAAATTACAGTCAGCATCAAGTTCTGCTTTATTATTCCCTGTTTGGCTCGGAATTGGCGCTCTGATCTATCTTTACTACGGATTTACGCGCAACCGCGCAAACGAAAACGAAATTCACAAAGAAATTGTACATAATAAACAACAGGAACTCATAAAATAAATGAATTATAAAAATATACTGGCAAACGCTTTATCGAAAAAAAGCCCCGATGAATTAATAGCGACAAGTAAAAAATCAGAACTGAAAAAGACATTAAATGTTTTTGACTTAATCATTATTGGTATTGGTGCAGTTGTCGGAACCGGTATTTTTACGATTATCGGTACCGCAATTCAGGGCGGACCCGAAAGTGTCGGCGCCGGCCCTGCTATTATAATCTCTATGATTTTAGCGGTCATTGCCTGCGTATTTTCAGCACTTTGTTATAGTGAAATCTCTGCAATGATACCTGTTGCCGGAAGTGTTTATACATACACTTATGCTACTATGGGTGAATTTATGGCATGGATGGTAGGCTGGATTTTGATGCTTGAATATGCTATCGGAAATATTACGGTTGCAAGCGCATGGACAGGATATTTTACACAATTTTTAAAAGGTTTCAGACATATTTTGCCGGATTTTATAGTTAATTTTCCATTGTGGCTCAGAAACGATTACAGATACATGTTTGCATATTGTGATAAATTCGGACTTGACCCGCATACGCAGATGCCGTTTATTTTTGATAAAATTCCGGTAGCGATCAATTTACCGGCAATTGCAATCGTGCTTGTTCTAACATTACTTTTGATAAAAGGGGTTAAAGAATCAACGCGTGTTGCAAGTATAATGGTAGGTGTCAATATGTTTATGATACTGTCATTCATTATTGTCGGAGCATTTTATGTAAAACCTGAAAACTGGTCGCCGTTTATGCCGGGCGGGTTTGAAGGCGTATTTATGGGCGCGTTTTTGATATTCTTTGCATATATTGGATTTGATGCAATATCAACAACAGCAGAAGAAACCGAAAATCCGCAAAGAGATTTGCCTATTGCTATTTTAGGTACACTCGTTATTTGTACGATACTTTATGTCTGCGTAGCTCTTGTACTGACAGGCACAGTGGCTCCGGGGCATATTGATATTCAGGCGCCTATTGCGCATGCAATGCGTGCTATCGGAAAAGATTGGTTTGCTGGACTTATCTCAATCGGGGCGCTGTGCGCACTGACATCTGTTCTTTTGATTTATCAATTGGGAACAACAAGAATTTTATACGCAATGAGCCGCGACAGATTTTTGCCAAAATCCTTGAGGTTAATCCATAAAAAATTCAGAACACCGCATGTTCTGACATGGATATCCGGTATTGTAGTAATTGTCTGCGCATTATTTATGGACTTGAATATTTCGGCGGAACTTTGTAATTATGGTACATTTACTTCATTTATAATTATTTGTATTGCCGTGCTGATATTGAGAAAGACCGATCCGGATAGAGAAAGACCATTCAAGGTGCCGTTTTCTCCGCTGTTCCCGATTTTAGGTATAATTACCTGCGGCGGATTAATGGTTTATTCTATGAAATCCCTTACAACTTCATCAATATATTTTCCGCTGTGGATGCTAATGGGGCTTGCCATTTATGTAGGATACGGATATAAACAAAAACGTTTGGAAGAAAAAATAAAAATGCAACGCCAGCCGCGTGCCCAGCAAAAGGTTAAGGTTTAAGTCACTGGTCAATAATATGAAATTTTTCGCCTAATTCAGTTTCTAGAGATTTAATTATTTGTGAAAGCGGAATACCGAGTGCTTCGGATATTCGCCATAGCATTGTGAGTTTCGGGTCAATTTGTCCCGACTCAATGCGGCTCAGATTACCTGAATCAAGGTCATATTCAAAAGCAAGTAAACGCTGAGACTTGTTAAGACTTTCTCTTTTTTGTCTTATGTTTGCTCCGAATTGTTTTATTAAATGTAACGTTTTTTCCGTTTTGTGTTGCATACATACAGTATAAAGGGTATGATAGTTTAAAATATATGTATGTATACAGCACAGGGGGCTTAATAATGACACAATTTTCAATACTTATTCCTGTTTATAATATGGAAAAATATTTAAAACAGTGTTTAGATAGTGTGCTTAATCAGACTTTTAAAGATTTTGAGGTTATTACTATTGATGATGGTTCAACTGATAGTTCACTGAAAATACTTGAAGAATACGCAAAATTAGATGAACGATTTAAGGTTTATTCACAAAAAAATTGTGGTCTGGGAATTGTACGAAAAAATTTATTAAAAAATGCCTGTGGTAAATATATTGTTTTCGTTGATTCAGATGACTGGCTTGAAGAAAATGCTTTAGAATGTATAAATAACAAATTTATAGAAACGAAGGCTGAGGTTATTCAATTTGACTATCAGGATTATAATGAAAAGACCGGACGTGTATGTGTAAAATCACTGGCAAAAGATGTTTTAAAGGAAGGTATTGATTTAAACAAAAAATCGCATTTCAAATGGCAGGAATTGAATAAATCATTGTTATTATATGCTTCTCCAAATGTTTGGGCTAAAGCATTTTCCAGAGATTTTATATTGAAAAATAATATAGATTTTCCTGATACACGTTATTATGAAGACAGTATTTTTGCACTCAAGGCTGCTGTACTTACAAATGAAATTTATTATATAAATAAAGTATTATACAATTACAGAATAGTAGCAAATTCATCCAGTAACAAATTCTATGATGAAAAAATTGATTTATGTGTTGATAACTTAAATCGTATAAAAGAATTTTTATCAAGTCAAAATATGTTCAAAGATGACATTATAAAAGAATTTAATGAATACCAACTTGCTTGCTGGACTGCTGTTTATCCATTTATTGCAACAGATGAAGGGTATGATAAATTCTTTAACATCTGCAAGAATATGTTACAGCCGAAAGTTTTTAAACAGTTACAATCCAGAATAAAGTATGGAAATTTAACATTTTGGGAAAAGATTTTTTCTGTAAGAAATATTAGAGTAAAGCATGCACAACGCAAAAAAGTGTTAATTATTTTAGGTTTTATGATAGAGCTTAAATCGTATAATTAACCGTTTTAAGTAGTCTTTTGCCGCATAGCAAATTATATATTCTATTAAAAGTGAAAAGTTGGACAAATAGTGATTTAAGTATTTCTCAGACTGGATGTTGAGGTTAACAAAGTGATTGTGAAATAAGAGATTAATTGTTCAACAAAAACAGTTAGTACAAAATTTTAACGTCGATTGATTTTTAAATTATTTGTTACAAACTTGTATATTATTTATTTTTTTATTATAATGCACTCGTTAAGTAGTGTTACTTTAAGAAGGAGACTTTTATGTTTAAAAACATGTTTTCGCTAAAAACATTGGCGGCTTTATTTGCAACTATGTTTTTAGGACTTTCTACATCTGCCTTCGCAAGTGAAGCTGACCTTATTGTTCCGAGCATTAAGGATGCAAGTCCGGATAGCTTTAATTTATTGCTTATCGGTATTTGTATTTCTGTTATCGGACTTATTTTCGGCTTTATTGAATTCTTACGCATCAAAAAACTTGATGTACACAAAGCTATGGCTGATGTAGGAAACACAATTTTTGAAACTTGTAAAACTTATCTTATTCAACAAGGTAAATTTTTACTTGTGCTGGAAGTATTAATCGGTTTGTGTATCGCTTTTTACTTCGGTTATTTACAACAGATGGGACTATCAGGTGTGCTGACTATTCTTGCCTGGTCTGTAATAGGTATTCTCGGATCTTATGCGGTTGCATGGTTCGGTATCAGAATGAACACTCTGGCTAACTCCCGTACAGCATTCGCTTCACTCAAAGGCAATCCGCTGAATATCATGAATATTCCTCTGAAAGCAGGTATGTCAATCGGTGTTTGCCTTGTATCTGTTGAACTTATTATGATGTTGACAATTTTGTTATTTGTTCCGGGGCATCTTGCAGGCGCTTGCTTTATCGGTTTTGCTATCGGTGAAAGCCTTGGTGCATCTGCTCTTCGTGTTGCCGGCGGTATATTTACAAAAATTGCTGATATTGGTTCTGACTTGATGAAAATTCAATTCGGTATCAAAGAAGATGACCCGAGAAACCCTGGTGTAATCGCAGATTGTACCGGTGACAACGCAGGGGACTCTATCGGACCTACTGCTGATGGTTTTGAAACTTACGGTGTAACAGGTGTTGCGCTTGTTTCATTCATCCTGTTAGCTGTTATGGGTACAGACAATCAGGTTCAGTTATTGACATGGATTTTCGTAATGAGATTCCTGATGATTGTAACCTCTGTTGTTGCGTACTGGATTAACAGCGGTATTAACAGAATTTATGCTGCTAAAACAGCAAAATTTGATTTTGAAGCACCGTTAACTAACCTCGTTTGGTTAACATCTATATTATCAATTGCAATGACTTTTGGTGTAAGTTACAAATTATTGGCTCCTATGGGCGGTAATTTATGGTTAGTACTTTCTTCAATTATTTCCTGCGGTACTTTAGGCGCAGCTTTAATTCCTGAATTTACTAAAATCTTTACTTCTCCAAAAGCAAAACATACAGAAGAAGTTGTTACTGCTTCCCGTGAAGGCGGTTCTTCGTTGACTATCCTTTCAGGTGTTGTTGCAGGTAACTTCTCTGCTTTCTGGATTGGTATGGTAATTGTTCTTTTGATGGGATTAGCATATTATGCAAGTCTCCATATTCCTGAAACTACAATGATATATCCGTCTGTATTTGCATTCGGTCTTGTTGCATTTGGTTTTTTGGGTATGGGCCCTGTAACAATTGCAGTTGACTCTTACGGCCCTGTAACTGATAACGCTCAATCAGTTTACGAATTGTCTTTAATTGAAGAAATTCCTGATGTTAAAGGCGAAATTGAAAAAGATTTCGGCTTTACTCCTGATTTTGACAATGCAAAAATGTATTTGGAAGAAAATGACGGCGCAGGAAACACATTCAAGGCAACTTCAAAACCGGTATTAATTGGTACCGCGGTTGTTGGAGCAACAACAATGATCTTCTCACTTATTCTGGTTATTAAAAATACTCTTGGTATTGAACCGGAAATGATTTTGAACACATTAAATCCATATACATTACTCGGTTTGTTGACCGGTGGAGCTGTAATTTATTGGTTCAGCGGTGCATCAATGCAGGCTGTTACAACAGGTGCATACCGTGCTGTTGAATACATCAAACACAATATCAAATTAGATGATGAAAGTTCAAAATCTGCAAACGTTGCAAATTCAAAAGAAGTTGTTAAAATTTGTACTCAATATGCACAAAAAGGTATGGTTAACATCTTTATTGCACTGTTTGCATTTGCTCTGGCACTGGCTTGCCTGTCAGCGCCAAACTGCACATCTTCAGCACCGGTAGCATTCTTTGTAAGCTATCTTGTAGCTATTGCCGTATTTGGCCTGTTCCAGGCAGTATTTATGGCAAATGCCGGCGGATGCTGGGATAACGCTAAGAAAATTGTTGAAGTTGATTTACAGGAAAAAGGCACACCGCTGCATGAAGCAACTGTTGTCGGCGACACTGTAGGTGACCCGTTCAAAGATACATCTTCTGTAGCTATGAACCCTATTATCAAATTCACAACATTGTTTGGTTTGCTTGCTATGGAAATTGCAATCAATGAATCATTCAGAAGTATTGCTCCTATAGCCGGTTGGATATTCTTAGTAATTGCATTGATATTCGTAGTACGTTCATTCTATGCAATGAGAATTCCTACAAACAAATAAATCCAATTATTGAGGGGCCGCCTCGTTTTACGAGGCGGCCCCTTTATTTTATATATAATTTCTATCCAGATATTTCAAACTGTCTTATAAAATTTAAAGCTTCATCTTTGGTTGTAACATCACCGTTTATTTGAGCATCGTGCAGCGCATTCAAAATTTCGCCCAGTTTTGGTGAAGGTTGAATATTCAAAATTTCCATAACTTCGTTGCCGCTTAGAAGTTTTGGGAGCGGTTCTAATTTATCCCGAACGCTCAGATAAAAATCAAGCAGCCTGTTAAGATTTGAAATATTGTTTTTAACCATTTCATCAGATACAGCTTCGCCTCTTGCCGAAAGCCGGTCCGCCTGCGCAAGCAGTATGTTATCAATAGCGTTATCGCCGGATTTTCTGACATAGCGCATCATTATTTTTTCGTTTATTTCAGGCGCTGACATAACCTGCGACGGATATATGTGGTTCCTTATCATTTGCGAGATATAATCTATCTGCTTATTAGAAAAACACATTTTTCTTAAAATGTCTGCTGCAATTTTTGCGCCAACTTCATCGTGTTTTATAAATCTGTGGCGTCCGGTATCTTCTTCTATTGTCCAGGTTGAAAATTTGCCTGTGTCGTGCAAAAAGGCAGCGAGTTTAAGATGCGCAATTCTGCTTGCCCCGCCAAAATCCACACGATTCATGTGGTCTTTAACTTCTGACGAAGAATTAGCAAAGATGCCTGATAACTGTTTTACTGTTTCAATAGAGTGGTGAAATAAATCAAGATGGTGGTGCGTGTTTGGCGGTACCTGTTTCAATTCCTTCACTATTGGAAAAATTTTCTCCAGAAGCCACGTTTTATCCATGTTGAGTAAAGCTTTGAATGCAAACGGGCCTGAAAACAGTCTTATTAATTCATAATTTATCCGCTCAACTGCAGGACGTGATATTAAGTCTGAATATTTGCAGACAGCTTCAATTACGGAATGGCTTAGTTCAAAGCCGTACAGCGCCTGAAACCGGTAAACTCTCAGAAGTCTTAGCGGATCATCAACAAAATTGTGTGTATTTATACAGTTTATAACGCCGTGCTGCAAGTCTGTTATACCGCCGCACATATCAACAACTTCGTAAGTTTTGAGATTAACCGCTATTGAGTTTATCGTTAAATCCCGACGCATCAAATCCTTTTCCAGAGAATTTTCAATAGGATTTGTTACATCGAGATAGTTGGTTTTATCAGGTAAAACAAGCCGGTAGATTTTATTTTCATCATCCAGAGTTACAAATGTTGCATCAAAAAGTCCGGCGATTTTTTCAGCAAAGCTTTTTGCATCTTCATCAAGAACGATTAAATCGCGGTCATAAGTTGATTTACCCAGCAAAAAATCACGCACAGCACCGCCGACCAGATAAATTTCATTATCAAATGTCCTGATTATTCGGGACAAAATTTCGTCTGATTTAATTTTTTCCGTGATTTTCGAATTCATAAATAATGTTTCCTAATGCAACTGTAACGGCTGTTTCAGCTTTTAAAATCAAGTTTCCAAGAGTAAGTTTCGGAATTTTGTATTTATCAAAAAGCGAGAATTCCTGCGGAGAAAATCCGCCTTCTGGGCCAATAATAACAAGCAGACTGTCTCCCTCATTAACAGGTGTCTGATTAAAAAAATCCCGAACGGTTAAATCTGCATTGCGCTCACAAAACGCAATAATTTTATCAAATTTTTTACTGTTAAGTATTGCGTCCAACGTTGTTTTTTCAAAGCAGTCCGGAACAATTGCTCTTTCACATTGTTTTGATGCTTCATACATTATTTTTTGCCATTTTTCGATTTTTTTGCCGATTATAGATGTGTTTAGCGCACAATTATCTGTAACCACAGGGAAAATACCTCGTACCCCTAATTCGGTTGCTTTTTCTATAACAAAATTCTGGGCATCACTTCTCAATGGACTCTGTGCAAGGTATAAATTGAATTTCAAGTCGCGTTCTGATTTGTAACTTTTTTCTATTTCGACTTCTATTTTATGTTTGTCGATATTTGTGATTATGGTTTCGTACTGTATTTGTTTTTCATCAATTAAAAGTAACTTTTCGCCGCGTCTGGCACGGAGAGAACGCGCAATATGATTATAATTTTCATTATCAGAGATTATTATCTTATTGTCATTTCTGCTGCTTGAAGATATAAAGAAATGCGGCATATTTACTCCTTTTTCAATCATTATAGCAAAGATATATGAAATTTGTGCGGGTAAAAATTTATTAATAAATTATGTAAAGTTATGGCAAATTTTTCTTGTTTACATTATAATTGTAGTAGAAAACAAACTCTAAGGAACAAATAGGATTATGGAAAACACAAAAACATCAAATGAAAACGTAATCGGTATACCGAGAGCAATGTCCTTTTATCACAATTATCCGTTTTATTACGGTTTTTTCACTGATTTAGGGATTAAAATTGTTCTATCTGATGTTACGACAAAACAAACAATGTCAGCAGGCTCTGCACTTGTGGTGACAGAAACATGTCTGCCTGTAAAAGTCTTTATCGGGCATGTTCTAAATCTTATCGACAAGGGTGTTGATAAAATCCTTGTACCTTCCTTACAGTCAGTATCACACAAAATTTATAACTGTTCAAAAATCAGAGGACTGCCTGATTTAGTTAGAAATGTTGTGAAAAAAGATTTCACGCTCATTGAGCCGACTCTTGATAAGTCTGAAAAAAATCAAGGTTTGTATGAGTTTTTAAAAGAATGCGCTGCTCCGTTTGGCATTACTGATGAAGCACTTATAAAACGCGCTTCAAAAGCAGGCTGGAGAACTTATAACAATTTCCATATTATGTCGAAATCCGGTATGAGTTATAAAAAGGCGATTAATTATGCATTGCAAGGCAAAGTATTTATTGAAAGCCAAACCAAAGAATCTCCTATTTCAATTGCTTTAATCTCTCATGGATATAATATTTATGATGAACGTACTTCTATGAAGATTTTCGATAAGCTCGAAAAAATGGATGTGCGGGTATATACATCCTTGCAGCTTTCAAAAGAACAAATGGAGGACGGTATTAAATCATTGGGTCAGGAATTATACTGGGCAAATGAATATGAAATGACAGGGGCTGCCGGCCACTATCTGAAAGAAAATAAAATAGACGGGTTAATTACTGTGACTGCATTTGGCTGCGGACCGGATTCACTTATGATTGAAAGAATTACGCGCAAGGCAAAACGCTTTAACAAGCCGCTTTTAAATTTGACAATTGATGAACAGACAGGCGAAGCAGGCTTTATCACCAGATTGGAAGCCTTTGTCGATATGTTGTTCCGCAAAAAACGCGCTAACATAATAAATAATATTGAAATAAGTGAGCGTAATTCCTCTTACATCCCGAATACAAATTATATTGAAACCAAATAAATATTTAAAACAAATTTATGACAGACGCAAAAAGAGTCTTTTTAAAAAAAGACTCTTTTGCGTTACTTGCGTTTTATAATTAAACTTTTCTTTTGCGTGCTGCTTCAGATTTACGTTTTCTTTTAACGCTTGGTTTTTCATATCTTTCGCGTTTTTTAACTTCTGAAAGAATGCCGGCTTTTTGAATTTTCTTTTTGAAACGTCTTAAAGCGCTTTCTATTGATTCGTTTTCGCCAACTTTAACTTCTGCCATTTATATTTCACCACCTTAAAAACTTGTAGTACATTGTGTATTAATATAATAACAGAAAAAGAAAATTTTTTCAAGTCTTTTGCTTGATGTTATTGGATTTAAGCGGATAAGACGGCTGCGTATCAGTTTTTTTACTTGATTTTATCCGGTTTTTGCCATAACTTATGAATATGAACAAATATATAGAAGCAAAAAAATTACTTACATCTCAGGGAAAATTTTATATCAACCTCGGACTGGAGAGAATTTCCGCTATTTTAGATTTGCTTGGCAATCCGCAGGATGAATTAAAATGTATACACGTTGCGGGCACCAACGGTAAGGGGTCTGTTTGCGCAATTATTGAGAATATATTGAGAACCTACGGTATGAAAACAGGACTTTATACAAGCCCGCATATCTTTGAATACACAGAAAGAATTAAGGTGGCAGGAAAAGATATTCCGGAAGAAAAATTTGCGCAACTCGTTTTCGAAATATGCCAAATTGCTGATAAAAACAACATTCACCTGACAGAATTTGAAATATTAACGGCAATGGCATTTAAATATTTTGCAGAACAGAACTGTGATGTTGTAGTTCTGGAAACAGGCTTGGGCGGCAGATTTGACGCAACAAATGTTATTAAGAGTAATTTATGTTCAATTATCACGCATATTGATCTTGACCATACTGAACGCCTCGGAAATACAAAAGATAAAATTGCATTTGAAAAAGCCGGAATAATTAAACAAAATTGTCCGATTTTTACCTCAGAAGGTTATGAAGCAATACGCGATGCTGCTGATGAAAAAAATGCACTTATGGTTATGGTAGCACCGTTTGAAGATACAACAGAACTCGCGCTTAAAGGACTTTGCCAGCAGGAAAATCTCTCACTTGCGCTGGCGGCTGTAAGGCATCTGTTTCCGCAAATCCCGCAATCTGTGATAGATGAAGCTTTAAGAACAGTGAAACATCCATGCCGTTTTCAGGTGTTTGAGGATAAAAAACTTATAATCGATGCCTCTCATAATCCTAATGGGGCACTGGCACTGCGTGACAGTCTTGAGATGTATTATCAGAATACAAGGCGCCGATTTGTGTTCGGATGTTTGAGAAATAAAGATTATAAAAAAATGATGCAAATACTTTTTACACAAGGGGATGAAATATATTTTTATCATTTTAACAACCCTAATTCCTGCACGATAGATGAATTGAAAGCTGCATGTGAATTGCCGGCAAAAGAATTTGTTTCTTTAGAAAATTTATATAAAAATAATCCGCAGAATAATATTTGGACAATTATTTGCGGATCATTTTATATGTTAAACGAAGTTATTCCTGATAATTTTCGCTCATCTCTGACATAAAATTTTCAACTTTACCCGGTTTAAATTCAGAACAGGAATTCCAGATTAAAGTTTCTTTTGTTTCATTCAGAGCAGGACTCGGAAAATCACAGCAGCAGGTTCCTTTGAGCATGTTTTTAGAGCCGTCAGGAAGTGAATTGAAATACTCACAGCAGCTGCAAATTTTTATAACAAAGTTGTATTCATTTAATTTAAGTTTTAATTCTTGGAGCGCATCAATCATTCTCAGATGGCTGCGGGTTACGTATTTCTTTTTCTTGTAGATAAATTTAATTTTTGCAAGCCCGCTTTCTGAAATAAATTCAAGTCTGCAAGGTATATGGGTTTGATTTTTTCCTGCAAGAACCATAACATCTACGGCAAGTTTTTCAGTTCCTGCCGGAAGTTCTTCACGTTTAGCAATTTTATTTCTGATTGCACGTATCGGCGGAAAGTGCTTAATGATATGGCATATTGAGTATACAGGATAAAGACATAGTCTGATTGTTTCCATAAAACTTAATTTTGCATTAATCAAGCTTATACCAAATCCGACAAGCAAAAGAATAAAGGTAAATAAAACAATTCTGAAATCAACAAAGAAGTAGTAATTGTATGAATGTTTTAATACCAGCGCATAAACAAGTGCTATTAACCAGAAATTAGGGTATAGCAATGAGAATGTATGTTCAGCAAATGCAAAGTTGTTCGGTCTTATCTGTCTGAAACAATTCTTGAATAAATTGATACGTGCAGAAAGCCGCGGCATTTTAAATTCGTAATTAAGTGTATCAACATAGGTTTGAATATTAGGATTGTATGTACAAGGGAAACCTATTTTTGAAAGTAAAAGACTGTATTTTAATTCAGTATTAATATCTTTAAAGTTAACCTCGCCAATTCTGTCTACAATATCTTTTTTGATAATGAAAACACCGGAATCCGCACGTGCTGCAAGCCCGAATAGCGAGCGAGCTTGTCTGAGAAAATTCATGTGGTATTTTTGATATGCGGCTTTAATTTTATCTACAGGGCCTAAATTTTCTGTCAGCATTAATGTTTCACCGCTGATAACACTGTTTCTTGTTAGAGCCGCATTGACAATTGATAAAAAGTCAGCAGGAATACTTCTGTCCGCATCAATAAATACATAAGAATCTATGCTCTGATCATTAGTAAGACGCTCAACTAGCATTGAGACCGCCTGATCTTTGCCGACAGTACCGACATTTTCTATATTGATAACTTTGATAAACGGTTCACGCTGAAATAATTCCTCTGAGCCGTCACAGCAATTATCAAGCAACACAAACACTTTAAAATTATCTATAGGGTAATCCTGCAATTTTAATTGATTAATCAGTTGCGCAAGAGTTGCTTTATTGTTATGTGCATAAATCACAACTGCTAAATTATCTTTTTCATCATAGTG
Organism: Candidatus Gastranaerophilales bacterium; assembly: GCA_944326465.1. Lineage (GTDB taxonomy): Bacteria > Cyanobacteriota > Vampirovibrionia > Gastranaerophilales > Gastranaerophilaceae > CALUVH01. The sequence continues at coordinate 15,986 of CALVEB010000010.1, forward strand.
AGAAAATCGTCTTTCACGCTTAAACGGTTTATCGTTGAGATTTCTGAGTGCAAGCGCAAGAAAAAACAGTGTGTATAAAGCTACATAAATGTATAAAATATCTAAAATAATTTCCATACTTATCCCTTTCAATTAACTATTTTAGACAAAATCAAAAAAAATAGCTATTACATGTAAATAATTGTGTAGATGTGTTTACAGAACAGATATATAAGAGGGCGGCGCAAGTTAACTTGCGCCGCCCTCAAAACTTTTTTATCAATAAATTAAACGAGTTCTAAAACATGTTGAGTATTTTTAGAAGCAATTTCAACCAATTGTTTAGCTGTAGCCATCATTGATAATTCTGAATCCATTTTGTTGATGCAAGAACCGCATCCGATAGCGCTTGCACCTGCTGCGAATGCAAATGAAGCGGTTGTAGGGTTGATGCCTGTTGCTGTCATTATCGGAAGATCGATGTTTCTTGCTAATTCAACAGTGTTAGAAAGTGTCAATTCTGCTCTTTCCATTAATCCTCTGACACCTGCTGCCGGTGTTTCTTTAGAGAAGTGGCCTTCTGTCTGGATTAAATCAATACCCATTGTTTCCAATTTTCTTGCTAATTCTATTTGATCAGCTACAGAGATTTCACCAGGGATTGTAACTGAGAAGAATACTCTTGTGTCACCTAACAATTCAAGAGTTCTGTTTACAAGTGAAAGAACATCTTCTGCTGTGAATGATGTACCTTTTTTGTAAAGAACATCAAAGTTGCCAAGTTCAATAGCATCAGCGCCCAATTCAACTGCTCTAACTAATTCTTCAGGAACAATTGATGATACAAATAAAGGCATATCAGTCATTTCTCTGATTTCAGAAACGATTTTTTCATCAGCACAAATATCAATTGCGCTTGCTTGTGCTGTTTCTGCTGCTCTTACTACTTTTCTGATATTGTCGATATCAAAATTGTCGATACCTGCAATAACTTTTACTGCTCTCTTTTCAATTAAATGTTGTTTGAATAAGTCAATTCTTGTCATATATATTCTCCTTTTTAAAAATGTACACTTCAACTTTTTCCTGAATTATACATTAAAGTTTTAATAATTTCAACAACTAAACCTCTATTTTTTTAAAAGGGGGTAATATTTTGTATTAAAAAGGGCTAATAATGTTGATAAATAAGGAGATTAGATGTGAAAGCCATAATCAGATTTTTTGTAATATTTGTATTTTTAAGTTTTTCATCAGTATTAGCGTATAATTTTGCGCCTGATGAAAAGGTTAATATAAATGTTTACGAAAAAATAAATCCGTCAATTGTTGCGATAGATGCGGAAATTGAGGACGGATTTTCAGCAGGAACAGGCTGTATTGTGCGTTCTGACGGGATAATTTTAACCGGCTCACATGTTATAGAAGGCAGTGACAGTATTGAGGTAAAAACATCCGACGGCAAATTATATATGGCAAAAGTCATCGCTCTTATGGGAAAAGGTAAAGATCTTGCCTTACTAAAAATCAATACAGATAAAAAACTTCCGGTAATACAGTTTGGCGATTCCGATGAAATAAAAGTCGGACAAAAAGTTCTTGCCATAGGTAATCCGTTTGGATTTGCGGGTACACTGACACAGGGAATAATCTCCCGTATTGATAAAACTAAAGGACGTATTCAAACTGATGCCTCCATAAATCCGGGATGTTCCGGCGGACCGCTTTTGAATACATCAGGGGAAGTTATCGGAATAAGTCAGTCTATTTATAATCCTGACAACAATATATCCAATATCGGTATAGGATTTGCAATCCCTGTTAACGAAGCTAAAAAATTTCTTGCAGGTGCAAATTTACAGGAACAGCCGGCTAGTAATAAGAAAATACTTTTTAGAAGGCACAGATAGCACTCTGCTTTATAATTCTTAAAATACAAACTCTGTACATTATTGTTTATGTTAATATTTATTTATAAGTTTAGATAGGAGGTCTTATGACAGAGTTTTATTTTATGAACGGGGACTATGTAGAAGCTTCTAAAGCTATGATACCTGCACGTACTCATGCTTTTCTATATGGTACAGCCGTGTTTGAAGGTATAAGAGCATACTGGAACGATGATGAAAAACAGCTTTATATTTTCCGCGCTCCTGAACATTATGAACGTTTAATCAGAAGCGGGAAAATCATGTATATGGAAAGTCCGTATACTGTTGAAGAATACTGTGAAATCACGCGTAATTTATTAAAGAAAAACGGATATAAAGAAAACTGCTATATGCGTCCGAACCTTTACAAGTCAGCGCAAAAAGTAGGCCCGGGACTTTATGACAACCCTGATGCCTTCATGATTATCCCGAACAAAATGGGTGATTATATTGACACATCAAAAGGGTTAAGAATATGCGTTTCCAACTGGAGAAGAAACAGTGATAACGCTATTCCTCCGCGTGCAAAAGTTGCCGGCGGTTATGCAAATGCCGCTTTAATCAAAACTGATGCACATAATGCAGGCTTTGACGATGCAATTGTCCTTGATGAAGCAGGAAAAGTTACCGAAGGTTCTGCAATGAATTTATTCATTGTCCAAAACGGTAAACTTATCACAACTAAAACAACTGATGACATCCTTGTAGGTGTTACAAGAAATACAATTCTTGAACTGGCAAAAGATTTGGGCATTCAGGTTGAAGAACGTGCAATTGACAGAACTGAATTATATATCTCTGATGAAGCGTTCTATTGCGGAACAGGTGCTCAGGTCAGCCCTATTGTTTCAATTGATAACAGACAACTCGGTGACGGCAAAGTAGGCCCTGTTGCAACAGAATTACAGAAATTGTATTTTGACGTCGTTTGCGGACGTGTCCCGAAATACAAAAAATGGTGCATGCCGGTTTATTAATATATGATTGATTTTTTAGGACTTTGTGTTCAAAACTTAATAAAATGTATTAAATACATATTTGCAAGACAGGTGAGATTTTCAGCAATTATTTCGCAGGCTGCTGCCATAAGTTATGATTCGCTGTCAATCTCACTTATCATTGCATTTATTGCTGCGGCGGTCATTGCAATACAGGTGTCGAAACAGTTTTTAATGTCCGGCGCCGATACTTATATTGGCGGTACTATCGCAATTGTAATGATACGGGAAATAGCCCCCGGGTTCGTTGCTCTTGCAATAGGTGCGCGTGCAGGTACTGCAATTTCAGCAGAAATCGCTAATATGCAGGTTACATCTCAAGTGGATGCGATAAAAACCTTAAAAGTGGATCCTGTGGGATATTATTTCACCCCTCGAATTTTAGGGGCTGTGGTAACTGTTCCGATGGTTGTGCTTATCGCGGAAGTTGTCGGAGTGCTGGGCGGAATGCTGGTTTCTAACGCCACAATTGATCTTCATCCGGCGCGGTATATGAATTCTGTCTGGTTATGGTTAAGTACGCGGGATATTTATATAAGCCTTTTAAAAGCTGCAATATTCGGCGGCTTAATCGCTCTTGTCTGTGCAACGCAGGGCTATGAAACGCGCGGCGGCGCAAAAGAAGTCGGTAATTCAACAACTCAGGCCGCAATTTTATCCACCGTCTATCTTTTAATGGCTGATTTTATAATTAATTTAATTTTTTATATCGCAAAATAGCAAAAATTTTTTCGGGCATGTTTTAATAATTTTGTTATGATAAAACCAATTACAGATTACATGCGAAAAAATGCTGCTTATTGTATTCAAGGCCCGGTACAAAAAGTTTTAGGCGATGCATTCCAGATAAAAGAAAAATATTTTTTAAACAAAAATCACGAAAAAATAGCGGATTTAGTCAGCATTGAAGTACAAAACAGGAACAAAAAGGTTACTAAAAACATTCTGCAAACAGCAAACGGGCTATATAAAATAACCGAACATCATATTGATCTTGTTAAACTTCAAAAGAACCAAAAGAAAACTCTCAAATTTCCATATATGATGACATCATCAGTTATTTACGATCTTGAAGAACCGGTACGCCGCACAATGTTTATGATAAAGCAGGGCGTGCAATTTTTAACTACTGACAAAGACGGGTTATTACTATATAAAAAACTGCCGAATTTTCAAGTTAAAAAATTGCAAATCCATACTGATGCAACCACTGATGACTGCATTTTTGATATAAGCAAAGCTCTAAGAAATTAAGCGGTAATAAATGCGGCTTCGGCTTTACCCAGATCAATCTTATCAAAAGGTTCATCTGTATCTTCTGATCTGTAAAAATCGCCTGCCGTAAGGTTAACAGCTTCAGATAAAAATTTTTCAACATCAACAGCACTATCAGATTTAAACAAATAGAATTTGTTGACGTTTTTCATATATAAACCAAAAGTATTTGTCTGCTGCAAAGCTTTTAAGAATTCTTTTTTTATAGTTTGTTTATTAAAGCCGTCGAATGTATAATCTTGCATAGCGAATTTTTCTTTAGCATTTTCAAGAAGTACATAAGGCTCTATCCATTTTGTGATTATAAAATTTGTCATTATAGCTCTGTTCCCTCTAAGTTTTGTACGGTTATTATTACATAAAAAAACTGAGTTTACAAAACAGTTGTATTAAATCAGGAAAAGTACACAGAGTATTGTTTTCTTCGGGTTACTTTCTATTACAAGGGATAAATATAGTTTTCTATTTGGTTATTTTTTTAGTCGTATGGGCAACCAAAGTATGATTTTCTTTTTGCCTACTTTTTTCTTTGTAAAGAAAAAAGTATGGTGGGCGTGAAGAGACCGCCTTGCTCACTCGCATTAAACGGGTCTACGGTTGGCGGCATAATGGCTTTGCCATTTTGCCGCCAAGCCTCCGCCCTCTGCTCGTTCGCGCTCAAACTCCTACAAGGCAAAGCCTTGTGGGAGTTCTCGTCTTTGTCACGCAAAACAAAAAAAAGAATTTAAGACTAAAGTCTAAATTCTTTTTACATAACTGGGCGTGAAGAGACTCGAACTCCCATGCTTTCGCACTAGTTCCTAAGACTAGCGTGTCTACCATTCCACCACACGCCCAGAATAAGTTTATATTATCTGCTAAAGGTTATTTGTCAAGGGCTTGATATTCTCCGGATGCGCGGAATTAGACAGTATTATTTCATAATACTCATTCTTATCTATGTTTACACCCATAGTTTTTACATCTGCATAAACTTTTTTCTTTTTCTTTAATAATTTTTTGTAATCGCCTGCCATTCCTTTATTATATTACAAAATCTTAAAAGCTACTTGAAATTTTAAATTATTTATACTAACATTAATCTACTAACGTGCGTCGGTGTGTTTTGTGTGGAAAAACGTTTTCACCGATTAAGGAATTTAGACTAAAGTACGAAATATAAAATATAAAGGAAAATTAAAATGAACCCTATTATTAAAGAATTGGAAAAATCTTATTTAAAAGAAGAAATCGCTGACGTAAACCCTGGTGATACCGTTAAAGTTTTCGTTAGAATCGTTGAAGGTAATAAAGAAAGAACTCAGGCTTTTGAAGGTACTGTTATCAAAGAACACGGTGCTGGCTTGAACAAAACTATTACCGTAAGAAAAGTATTTCAAGGCGTTGGTGTAGAACGTGTATTCTTGCTCAACTCTCCAAGAATTGAAAAAATTAACGTCCTCAGACGCGGTGATGTAAGACGTTCTAAATTATACTATTTAAGAGAACGTTCAGGTAAAGCAACTCGTATTAAGGAAAAAATTGAAAAAAGATAAACTTCACATTCACTGGTATCCGGGACATATAGCTAAAGCTGAAAAACAATTGAAACAGCAGCTTTCACTGGTTGATGCAGTGATTGAAGTAGTCGATGCGAGACTACCTTTATCAAGTACTTATGATAATATAACGGGGCTTTTAGGCGATAAGCCCCGTTTAATTTTGCTTAATAAAGCTGATTTAACCGATAAAAAAGAATTACAAAAATGGATTAATATACTGGAAGAAAAAACAAGATTTCCGGTAATCCCAACAGATGCTAAAAATTCAAAAGACTTAAATACAATTGTAAAAAAAGCAGTAGAGCTATCAGAACCGCGTATTCAGGCGATAATGGCAAAAGGACTCTTACGCAGACCCGCAAGGGTTATGGTTGTGGGCATGCCGAATGTGGGTAAATCCAGTATTATCAATAAATTAACACGCTCTTCTAAGACTAAAATCGGAGCAAAAGCCGGCGTTACCCGTCAACAACAATGGGTCAGAATTAACCCGCAACTTGAACTTCTTGATACTCCGGGGATTATCCCGATGAAACAGGAAGATCAGATAAGAGCCAAAAAATTGGCGTTTGTTAATGCCGTGTCTGAAAACGCTTATTCTAATATTCCTGTAGCTAATGAACTTCTTACACTGCTGGAAAAAAGATATCCGGAACAGATTAAAACTTATTATAAAGTCGAAAATTTAACGGTTGAAGATATTGCACTTGCGCGCAACTGGATTATATCCGGAGGAGCGCCGGATCTGGAGCGTACGGCGATATATATTTTACGCGATTTTAGAGAGGGAAAAATCGGCAAATTCATACTTGATGAATTCACCGGCTATGAAAATGACTAAAATTTAAACAAATGAAAACAGATAACACGCACATAAAACAACTTTTTGAATTTGATTATAATCAGGGAGAACTTGTGACGGGCACAGATGAGGCCGGCCGCGGGCCGGCAGCCGGAGGTGTTTTTGCGGCTGCAGTGTGTTTTGATACGCAGCCCGGCAAAGATCTATTAGAAAAACTGAGACCGCTCAATGACAGTAAACAGTTGAATAAGAAAAAGCGGGAAGCTTTATATGATATAATTCTTGAAAATACCGTAAATTCAATTGTTTGTATTGAGGTAGAAGAGATTGAGAAAATAAATATTTTAAACGCCTCACTCAAGGCCATGCGTCTGGCATGCCTTGATGTTATAGATAAATTGCCGCCTGATAACCGCGAAAATATTTTGACACTGGTTGACGGAAATAAGTTAATCAGAAATTATATATACCCGCAGCGATATGTGATTAAGGGGGATAGCAAATCTGCGGCAATTGCTGCAGCAAGTATTCTTGCCAAAGTCACACGTGACAGGTACATGGAAAAATTGGATGCTGAATATCCGCAATACGGCTGGGCAAAAAATGCCGGATATCTGACCAAAGAACATCTAGACGCAATTGATAAATACGGCTTAACTCCCTATCACCGACCGTCATTTTTGAAAAAACACTTCGCAAAACAGGAACAGTTGAGTTTGTTTTAGATATGAAGCGGGCGGAGGTTTCACCTCCGCCCGCTCTCCAATTAAATTATAACTTATACGGGTAATCGTCCTTGAATTCCCAGTTGTCCAACCGTATTAAATCTGAACAGTAGTATGCATTGGTTTCGCACTTTTCAAGAATCCAGTCTCGATAATTATCCTTATTATAGGAATCATGCCAGCCGTATGTACTGAAGTATAATTTTGTCGTGTTAAAATGATTTTTTCGCTCAGTTATATCAGGCGAAAATAAAAATGTATAAATATCATACCCTGACTTATTAGGGCCATTACCACCATTTACATCATAAATAAGCTCTATACATGAACCGTTTTTTGTGAAGAAAATTGCAGGCAGAAAATAATCTTTTAAATTTCAAACAACTTATGAAGTCTGTTCCTTACATCATCTTCATCAAGATCATGTGTTATTTTATTCAAATCAATCGCCATCTGATAGTAATTTGCCGCATCATTAATAAAACCAAGAGTCTGGCTTGCACGGCCGGCATTGAAATAAGCCAGCGTGTAACTCGGGTTTAATTCAATTGCCTGTTCAAAATATTCCAGCGCCTCTTCGGCATCACCGAGCCCGTCAAGATAAATTATTCCAAGATTGTTCTGCGCAAATTCATTGACAGGATTTAATTCAATTGCTTTATGATAAGAAACAAGCGCTTCTTCAACATAATCCTTTTCCCATAAAGCAATACCTGCCTTTGAATAACCGCGGTAATTGTCAGGATTAAGAGTAATTGCATCACAGTATGCCCGAATAGCACTATCTAAGTCGTATTCTGCCATGTGCACATCTCCGAGTGCAATATACAAATCGTAATTGTTCGGGTCTAAGATAATACCTGCCTGATATGTTGAAACAGCTGCCTCAATATTACCTTTAACTTCTGCATAAAGTGACCCTAAAGCATGGCAGACAATTGAAGTCCATTCAGCATCAGGATTAATCGTAATTGCCTTTTTATAATGTTCTATTGCATCGTCGTACAATTCCGCTTTACTGTATGCATAAGCCAGTGAGTTGTTGTAGAACGGGTTTTCCGGATCGCGTTCAAGCGCAAGTTTAAAGGCACTCACTGAATTAATCTTATCTTCTTTTCTCAAATAAAGATGGCCTAATTCATAATATATTTGAGCGCTATCAATATCAAACTCAAGAAGTTTTTCGTAGCAGTCAATAGCTTCATCAGTATTTTCAGGGAAGTAAGTCTGTAAAACCGTTGCAAGTTTTACCAAAACTTCGCGGTTTAAATTGTTTGCTTCAAGAACTTTCCTGTAGCAGTCCACAGTCAGTTCAAGATCATTATTTTTCAATGCCAGATCACCCATTTTGTTATAGAAAATTTCGTTATGATTGGTGTCTGAAACGGCTTTTTTATAAAGATTTTCAGCCGCCGGATAGAGTTTAAATGTTTCCATGAATTTTCCTACTGTATTATAAGTAAACACGGAAAAATCATCTGACAAATTTTTATAAAACATTTTCATTGTCGGTCTGTCCCATGCGAGCATGAGGCTTCCTGAGAGGAAGTAATAAAGGAAATTTATATAGTCACCGACAGATGCATTTTGAGAATTAATTTTCTGTAAAATGGTTTGAGAGAGCACTAAACGCGGACGTGCAGATTTAAGCCGGTTAGTTTTAATTGCTTCTTTAAATTCTTTTTCAGCGGCTTTGTAATCTTCAGCGAGCTTCATAAAAAATCCCGTATAAAGATGCGCGTTCATGTTTTTAGGCGCAAGACTGATAGCAGTTTTGCATTGTTCAATGGCTGTATCAACACTGATTTGACCCTGCTCCCACATAAGGCTTGCAAGGCGATAGTAGCTTTCAGGAAGTGACGGGTCAAGCTTAACCGCATCAATATAATTGGTAATAGCTTCTTCCAGATCATCGTGATGCTGGCGGATAAGATAGCGTTCGTGTGCTAATCTTGCTTTTTCCAATGATTCTTTTGCTTTACTTTCTTTTTTTTCGGCTGATATTGCCCTTGTTAAAATCTGTTCTGACATTTGAGCGCTCCAAATAATATGTTTAATATTATTGTCGTGAATGATTTTTCAAACTTTATTATTTGCATCAAATATCATATAAATGAAGTAGACAACAGGGGAATAAACAAATACCACCGGTGGCGGACGTAGTCACCTTCTCCCGTACAGAAGTATTCCAAGGAAATGATTTCCGAAACCATAGCGGAACCGGAGCCGGAGCGTTGTTGCGGAAATATTACAAGGTGACATTTAGAACTTATAATCTCTGCCGCCTTGTACAATCTTTTCAAGATCTTCTATTACTGTTTTTTTGATATTTTCATCTTCGATTTTTTCAACTTCAGATGTAATCAATTTTTCGCCGATAGCTTTTGTTTCTGCAGACGCATAATCTTCCAGATATTCTTTTAGTGTTAAAATTGCGTTCGGATGACAGAAATTATGGATTTGTTGTGACTTACATACTTCCATAAATCTGTCGCCTGTACGACCGCTTCTATAGCATGCTGTGCAGAAACTTGGCAGATATCCTAATTCCATAAGCCATTTTAAAACTTCATCAAGCGGACGTCTGTCGGAAATATCAAATTGTGCAGAATCTTCGTCTTCCGGCATAGGGTTAAAGTAGCCGCCGACACTTGTCTTAGAACCGCCGCTTATTTGTGACACACCGAGGTGCAGTAGTCTTTTACGGACTTCTTCGCTTTCACGTGTAGAAATTATCATGCCGGTATATGGTACAGCAATTCTTATACACGCAACGATTTTTGCGAATGTATCATCGTCAATTCCGTTATCAAAAGCTGCCGGATCAATATCATCGGCTTTTCTGATACGCGGAACACTAATTGCATGAGGTCCGACGCCATAAGTTGCTTCAAGATGTTCAGCGTGCATCAGCAGTGCGGAAAATTCATATCTATAAAGTTCCAAGCCAAACAATACGCCTAAACTTACATCATCAATACCTGCCTGCATTGCTCTGTCCATTGCTTCTGTATGGTATTTGTAATTGTGTTTCGGGCCTGTCGGATGTAATCTTTCATAGGTTTCTTTATTATAAGTTTCCTGAAACAGAATATATGTGCCAATACCGATATCGTGCAGTTTTTTGTAATTTTCTACTGTTGTAGCCGCAATATTTACGTTAACGCGGCGGATTGAGCCGTTTTTGTGTTTGACACTGTATATTGTTTTTATAGATTCAAGTATGTATTCTATAGGATTATTTACAGGATCTTCTCCGGCCTCTATCGCAATGCGTTTGTGTCCCATATCCTGTAATGCTTCAACTTCTTTTCTTATTTCATCCTGAGTAAGTTTGCGGCGCGGAATATGTTTATTCTTTGCGTGATAAGGGCAATATACACATCCGTTTACACAGTAATTTGAAAGGTACAGCGGAGCAAATAAAACTATTCGGTTTCCATAGTAATCCTGTTTTATTTTTTCTGCAAGTGCAAAAATTTCTTTATTTTTTTCTTCTATATCACAGTCCAGCAAAACTGCTGCTTCGCGGTGAGTTAAACCTTTGCCAAGTTTTGCTTTTGCTAATATTTTGTCTATAACTTCAACATTATTTTTATTTTCTTCAGCGTATTTTAAAGAAGCCAACACTTCTTCGTGATCAATAAATTCTTCGGCTTGTTTTGATTTTGGATTATACATGATATTTTCCCCTCTCTGTTCTTTCATGATAAATCCGTAAAAAATAAATGTAAAGTTACATGCAAATCCAGCCGCCGCCGATTAAGTGCGAATCTGTAATATCATAAATGACACATGCCTGCCCCATTGTAATAGAATTAACAGGTTCATAAAATTCTATATCCAGACAATCACCGCACACGCAAATGTGTGCTTTCTTAGGCTGCATGTTGTAACGGATTTTTACCATTGCGTCAAATTCTTTTTTATTAAGCGGATAGATTAAATTCAAGTCTTTTGCTTTCAAATTCTTTTTGTAATTATCTTCTTCACGTCCAAGATAGACGATATTTTTTGCTGCATCTATATCAATAACATATAGAGGATAAGGGGCAGCAATACCAATTCCTTTGCGCTGTCCGATTGTGTACTGGTAACAGCCGTTGTGTTCACCCCATTTTTTGCCGGTCAATATATCTATAAAATCACCGCGTTTTTCACCGAGTTTATCTATCAGATATTTTTTTGTCGTAAGCGGTTTATGGATAAAACAGATGTCCTGACTTTCTTTTGATGATTTTGGCGGAAGATCGTATTCATAAGCAAGTTTTCTTACATCTTCTTTTTGGTATTCTGAAAGCGGGAATACTGTACGTGCCAGTTGATATTGTTTTAGTCTATATAGAAAATATAACTGGTCTTTGTGTTCATCATCGGCCGGATAAAGTTTGTAAACATTGTCAACGAATTTAATTTTAGCATAATGACCTGTTGCATAGATATCCGCGCCTAAGTCTTTTATTGCGTAATCAAAAATGTCACCCCATTTGATAAACTGATTACATTTTATACAAGGGTTAGGGGTTTTGCCCTCTTCATAGGAAGTTTTAAAATAATTGATAACTTCTTTTTTGAATTTTTCGGTTAAGTCAAGAACAATATGTCTAATGCCTAGTTTATCAGCAACCTCTTTTGCATTGCGGCAAATTGTATCCGCATTTACGGTATTAACCATTTTACCGGTAATCCCTATTACTTCATATCCTTGTTTTTGTAAAAGCAAGGCCGCGACAGAACTGTCAACTCCGCCGCTCAAGGCTACGGCTGCAATTTTCTTCTTACTTTCCATATCATAAGAATATCACAAAATATTCTTGTGGTAAAATAGTTACAGGAAGTTAAGGAGCAAATTATGGAAATAAAATCAGTAATATTAGCAGCAGGCAAAGGCACAAGAATGAAATCAAATACCCCGAAAGTTCTGCACAAAATCATGGATAAACCGCTTGTGGGATATGTTCTGGATAATGTAAAAGGACTTGCCAATGAGTCTTACGTTATAGTAGGGCATCATGCAGAAGAAGTCAGCGAATATGTGATGAAAAATTACACTTGCGCAAAAACAGTTCTGCAAACTCCGCAGCTTGGAACAGGTCATGCTGTCTCTATGGTTTGTCCTTATCTTGAAAATTTTGACGGTCTTGTGTTGATTCTTTACGGCGACACACCGCTTATTACTGAAACCACTCTGAAAAAATTTGTAGAATACCATATTTCTTGCGGTTCTGATCTGACTGTTATGAGTGCAATATTTGATGACCCGACAAATTACGGACGGATTATAAGAGAAGAGGACAATTCTCTAAAATGTATTGTTGAAGAAAAAGATGCCTCACCTGAACAAAAAGCCGTAAAAGAAATCAACGCAGGTATTTACTGTCTTGACTGGAAAAAAATCAAACCTGCCTTTTCGCAGCTTACAAGCAATAATACACAGGGCGAATACTATTTAACTGATATAATATTCTGGGGCAAACAACAAAAACTTAATGTAAATGCATATATCTTAGAAAACAACGAAGAAATATACGGTATAAATTCACGACAGAATCTTGCGGAAGCCGCAAAGCTTATGAATACCCGTAAACTTAATACACTTATGGACAGCGGTGTTACAATAGTTGACCCGTCAAGCACATGGATCTCTGATGATACAGAAATAGGTCAGGATACAATCGTTTATCCTTCAACATATATAGAAGGTAAAAATAAAATCGGCCAGAATTGTAAAATAGGGCCTTGCGCACATTTAAGAGGCGGGGTTGAAGTTGATGATAATTGCAAAATCGGTAATTTTGTCGAAGTTAAAAAAGCAAAAATCGGACATAACACAAACGCCGGCCACCTGAGTTATATCGGAGATAGTGTTCTCGGCTCTCACGTAAATATCGGCGCCGGAACTATTACCGCTAATTTTAACCCGATAAATAATGTAAAAAGTCAAACTGTGCTCGGTGATAATGTTAAAATCGGTTCAAACACTGTTCTGGTTGCACCTGTCGAGGTTAAAGAGGGCGCTAATATCGGAGCCGGAAGTGTTGTCACTAAAAATATACCGGCATGGGCGCTCGGGTTAACGCGTGCCCCTTTAAGAATCATAGAAAATTGGGTTAAAGGGAATAGTAATTAGAATATAATTACCGCCATAAACGCTTTTTATAAAGTTTTAAACCGCTCATTTCAAGCGCATTTCCATCCTTGCAGCCAATAACAAGTGTCATTGTTCTGGCATTTTTCGCAATAATTTTTCCGGCAGGTGCTTTTACATTTGTTATAATGCGTAATTTATAAGGATTAGGTATAAAAAATTTATTCCCTATCGTCACATAACACGGCAGCCACGGATGCAGTGCTCTTATATGTGCATGCATTTCTAATGCAGTTTTCTGAGTAAAATCAAGCATCATTTCATCAGGTGAAATATTTGGATAATAGCTGGCATGGTTTTCATTCTGCGGTTGAGGTTTTATTATATCAAATTGCAGACGTTTTAGAACTTCTGTCATCAATATTCGTGCCGCAAAAACTGTTTTTTCTTTCAACTCTTTACCTGTATCGCACGGCAAAATATCAACTTTTTTCTGCGCAAGTATCGGTCCTGTGTCAAAATTTTCTTCAAGCAGGTGAAACGTTACACCTGAATATTTTTCAAGATGTTTGATTGTTTGTAAATACGGATTAGGCCCTCTATATGCAGGCAGCAGTGACGGATGTACATTAATACTTGCGATTACAGGCATGTCGTAAACAGATTTTTTAATCCGCTCATGCCAGGTTCCCACAAACATAACTTCTGCATTCAATCTTAACAATTCCCGCCGGAAGGCTTCTGAATTAGCCGAACGGCATTTTATTTCATGTAATTTATACTTTTTTATAAGGGTTAAATCGTGTGATGTTGTAAAAAAATCATAAAAAAACAATTTCAAAGCCGAAAAACAAGTACGTTCATATCTAAAAACACCGACAATTTCAGCACCGGTTTCTATTGCACCTTCTATAAGGTTAGCAAGCATTTCTCCTTTTCCAAGTAAGACAATTCTCAATATTACAACCTCTGATTTCTACTTATTAAGTATTTTATAATTATATTTATCTTTTGGGCAAGTTTTTTACCATTTTATTTTTGATGCACGATCTATTTCGCGGTTAATGGTTTTCTTTGCAATATCATCACGTTTGTCGTGGAGTTTTTTACCTTTTGCAAGCCCTATTTCAATTTTTGCAAAACCGCGGGAAATAAACACTTCCAGAGGCACTATTGTGTAATTATCTTTTTTAACTTTTGTATGCATTTTTAGAATTTCTTTTTTGGTTAAAAGAAGTTTTCGAGTCCTGTCGGCTTTGTGGTTGTAACGATTGCCCTGTTCATAGGGTGAGATATGACAATTATACAGAAATATTTCTCCGTCCTCTATTTTACAGAAACTGTCTTTCAAATTTATTGCATTTTTGCGTATTGATTTTATTTCTGTTCCGGTCAGCACAATACCGGCTACATATTTTTCCAGTATCGTGTAGTCGTGAAAGGCTTTTCTGTTAGTTGTTACAATTTTTCGTTCCATAAGACAATAATATCATAAACAAAAAAAGCTTAGACATCCTGATTATTATATAAAAAGCATTTTACACAGCGCGTATTGTTTATTTGAATAACCGGCGGTTCTGTATTCCGGCAGACCGGCATAACTTTAGGGCAACGGGTATGGAATTTACACCCTTCAGGCAGGTTTTCAGGGGACGGCAGATCGCCTGTCAAAATATTCCCTTGACTCATACGTTTCCCGATTTTAGGAACAGCATTCAACAATGCCTTTGTGTAAGGGTGTTTGGGATTGTTAAAAATACTGAACGTGTTTCCTAATTCTACAATTTCTCCAAGATACATAATAGCAACACGATCTGCCAGATATTTTATAACACTCATATCATGGGTTATGAGTAAAAATGTCAGATTACATTTTTCTTTCAGTTCTTTAATTAAATTAATAATTTGAGCCTGAATGCTTACGTCCAGCGCACTGACCGGTTCATCGGCAAGTATAAAATCAGGGTTAAGAACAAGTGCACGCGCTATTGCTATACGCTGACGCTGCCCGCCTGAAAATTCATGCGGATAAAGACAAAGGCAGCTTTTATCAAGTCCGACCAGTTCTATTTTTTCTTCAACAATTCTTTCTATTTCTAAATCTGATAACTTTGTATTTATTTGTAAAGGTTCTTTCAAAGTATCAATAATTTTCATCTTTGGATTAAGGCTTGAATATGGATTTTGAAAAACCATTTGTACGTGTTTTCTGAAATTTTTCAATTCTTGTTTGTTAAAGGCAAGTGCATTTTGTCCTTCAAATACGATTTCTCCGGATTTTGCGTGTTCTAATTGTATTATTGCTTTTGCGAGAGTAGATTTACCGCAGCCTGATTCGCCGGCAATTGCCAGAATCTCTCCCTTTTTTATATCTAAAGAAACGCCGTTTACAGCATGTATTATTTGTTTTTTGCCGGAAATACCTTTATCTGTCCGGTATTCAACATATAAATCTTTTACGCTCAGTATATCGTTCATAAACTAAGTATAACTTGCTTTTAACATAATAGCAATAGTTAAATATACTAATATGCCTTGTTTATCAATGAATTATGCGTCTGATATTCAAGCCGGTCATCAAGCTCTGAGAGTTTAATTTTGTCATTATAGCGTTTTTCCAGTGCCAGTTCTATTAAATAATCGGCAAAATGTGGATTTTTAGGAAGAAGTGACCCATGGAGATATGTCCCGAAAACATTTTTATATCTTCCGCCTTCAGTTTTATCATCTCCGTTATTTCCGTTCCCTGTAGAAACCTTTGCCAGCGGAAGTGTCTCTCCCTGTAAATATGTCAGCCCGCTGTGATTTTCAAAACCGACTAAAGTTTCCGGCTGTAAAAAGTCTGTTACTGCAGTTACATTACCGATAAATCTTTTTTTACCCGCAACAGTATAAGCATCCAACAGGGAAATTCCATTGAGTTGTTCGGCATCAAACGGCCGGTAATAATGCCCCATCAGTTGATATCCGCCGCAAATCCCCAGAAATACTGTGCCTTTGTCACGTTGGTCTGTTAAGTTATTTTTTTGCCGGTAAAGTTCACCCGCAACTTCAATCTGCTGTTTGTCCTGACCGCCGCCTATGAAATATAAATCGTGTTCTTTTATACTGTCACCCGTATTAATTTCGTCAAATTCAACTTCTATTCCGCGCCATTCACAGCGCTTTATAAGTGTAATAACATTACCTCTGTCCCCGTATAAATTTAACAGTTTCGGATATAGATGCGCAATTGAAATTTTAAGACTCATAACTTTCTCCGTATTGATTATAACACAAACCTTGTGCGTGGTATAATTTTTTTATGAGTAATATTCGATTAATTGATACGCATTCACATATTGATATGATTGAACAAATCAGTATTGATGAAGTTCTTGATAATGCTTCTGCAAATGATGTTGAAAAAGTAATTCTTCCCTGCGCTTATCCAAAAGACATTGACAGAATTATTGATATAACAGAAAAATATGACAATGTATTTGCTTATCTTGGAGTGCACCCTTCAGAAGCACGTGATTGGGATGACAGTATATGTGAAAAAATAGAAAATCACGTTTCTTCCGGTAAAAAAGTCGTCGGAATTGGCGAAATAGGTTTGGATTATTATTGGGACAAAAGCTTTAATGATATCCAGAAAGATGTTTTTATCAAACAAATCAGTCTTGCAAACAAACTAAATCTTCCCGTAAATATCCATGACAGAGAAGCGCATAAAGATACATTCGATATTATTCAGGCAAATAATAAAAATTCTACTGTGATAATGCACTGTTTTTCGGGCAGCGTTGAATTTGCGAGAGAATGTATTAAAGCAGGTCATTATATTGCGCTCGGCGGTGTTGTAACATTTAAAAATGCAATAAAAATGAAAGAAGTTGCGGCAGATATTCCTCTTGACAGACTTCTTCTGGAAACAGATGCTCCATATCTAACCCCTGTACCATACAGAGGGAAAGAAAACCAGCCGGCTTATGTAAGATTTGTTGCAGAAGAAATAGCAAAAATTCGCGGTATGTCTTTAGAAGAGCTTGCTGGCATAACAACTCAAAACGCTGAAAGGATTTTTGGATTTTAAAATGAAGAAAGAACGTTTGGACAAATATCTTGTTGCTCTCGGCTACTTTGAAACAAAAAGTAAGGCATCTGCTGCAATACTTGCAGGTCATGTAAAGATTAATGATGAATATATAACCAAAGCCGGTTTCCAGATTAACCCGCAAAAAGAATACGATATACAGGTAAAATCAATGCCTTATGTGTCCCGCGGCGGATTTAAACTACAAAAAGCGCTTGATACGTTTCCTGTTGTTGTGAAAGACAGAATTTGTTTTGATGCCGGAGCGTCAACAGGCGGCTTTACAGATTGTTTGTTACAGCACGGTGCTAAATTCGTTTATGCAGTGGATGTAGGTTACGGACAGCTTGACTGGAAAATTCGTTCAGACGCCCGTGTAAAAACAATTGAGCGAACAAACCTCAAAATCTGTTCTTATCAGGATATCTATTCAGATAACGAACAGGTTGCCGATCTGCTTGTAAGCGATCTGTCATTTATTTCGCTCACAAGAGTTCTTGCTAATCTTAAAAAATTACTTGCACCTGATTTTCATGAAATGATTTGTCTGATAAAACCTCAATTTGAAGCAGGCAAAGACAATGTAGAAAAAGGCGGTGTTGTTAAAGATAAAAAAGTTCACTGCAATGTTATAGAAAATGTTTTAGATTTTGCAAAACAAACAGGATACTGTATAAAAGGTTTAACTTTTTCATCTATAAAAGGCCCTTCCGGCAACATAGAATATCTGGTCTGGCTTTCAACTTCCGGCGATAATATCCCATACGATATTGAAGATATCGTAAATACGGCTTTTGTAACTCTTAACTAAGAGCGTGCAGGTAATTGTGTCAAAGGTTCAAGAGAATTTAAATCAATATATTTAAACAGATTAAGTACAATTCCGGGTTGAAAATAGTAAATATTATCTGCAGGTGTCACCTTTAGTATCGAACGGTTGTTGTCAATTTTTATTATGCTTGCAAGAAACTTTTTTTCTACAGCCGTAAACAAAATATATCCGGTTTTTGTCTGAATTTCGTCCACTGTGAAACGATTAGCATTAATTCCTGCAATAGTAAAGTAAAACAGTTTTTCGGCAGGCATTTTGAATAACCGGTTGCATTCCTCCAAATTCATTCTCTGCGGCGTGACAAGGGTACTCAGACTCATTGCCTGCTCGCATCGTGCCGGTTGTATCAAGCAAAATAAACATATTACAGTCACAAATATTTTAATTATTCTTTCCATGTTTCTCCTGCATATATATCAACAACTAGAGGTACCTTAAATGGTTGTCCGCATTCCATAGCCTCTTTTACTATAGCTTTTGCAATATCAAGTTCTTCTTTGTATACTTCAACAACTATTTCATCATGTACCTGCAAAATCATTTTAGATTTTAAATTTTCTTCATTGAAACGTTTATGGCAGACAAGCATTGCTTTTTTTATCAAATCTGCTCCAGTACCCTGAATAGGGAAATTGATAGCTGCGCGTTTTGCAAACTCTTTTATTGGAGTGAAGCTGCTTTCAAATTCATTTGTCAGGTAGCGGCGCCGGCCGAAAAGTGTTTCGCAATATCCAATTTTTTTTGTTTTTTCAACTATTTTATCCATATATTTTTTAACGTTAGGATATGTACTTAAATAGCGTTTTATAAAACATTCAGCTTCTTCTGTTTTGATACCGAGTGCTTTTGCAAGTCCGTATTTTGACTGTCCGTAAATAATTCCGAAATTAACAGCTTTAGCTTTATAACGCATTTCTTTAGTAATCTCGCCCATCGGCAATTCAAAGACTTTAGATGCGGTCATTGTATGGATATCAATTCCCTGTTTGAATGCCTCTATAAGGTTTTTGTCATTACTTATATGTGCTAGCAACCGCAATTCAATTTGTGAATAATCAGCTGACATAATCAGGTAATTTTTTCTGTCACCAGGAATAAAAGCTTTTCTTATTTTACTGCCCTGTTCTGTTCTGACTGGAATACTCTGAAGATTAGGATTAGAAGAGGACAAACGTCCTGTCACTGTTGCTGTTAGATTGTATGTTGTATGAACACGGCTGTCCGAAGGTTCTATCAATTCAGTAATTCCGTCAACATATACTGTTTTTAACTTATGCTGTTTCCGGTAATCCAGTATTAATTTGCAAATCTTATGGTCTTTTGCCAGATCTTCCAGAATATCGGCTCCGGTTGTACGTTTTCGCCGCTCTATAAGTTTTAATTTGTCATAGATTATGTCTGCAATTTGTTTTGGTGAATTTAAATTAAAGACTTCACCTGCAATATGGTAAATTTTTCTCTCAACATTGAACATATTTTTTGTCAGAGTATGTGCATATTTCTCTAATAATTCAAGATCAACTGCAGCCCCTGTAAACTCCATATCTGCAAGAACAAAAGATACCGGCAGATCTATTTCTTTCAACAATTTCCATTCGGCCTCACTGAGATTTTTTACCCAGAATTTTGTCAATTCTAAAATAGTTTCTGCAATGTCACCTGTATATGTCTTGGCTCTGTCTATATCAACTTCGCTAAACACGACCTGCTCACGTTTTTTACCATGATAATCTGTATAATCAGCCATTGTATGACCTATATTTTCCAGCGCCTGATATATTAATTCGTGTTTCTTTGACGCATTTTTTTCATAACTGGCCAGTAAAATATCTATAACAAAACCTTCTGTATAAATCCCGATATCTCTCAAGATTCCGTATTGTGCCTTTGCATTATGCGTTGTCTTTTTTATTGCAGGGTTTTCAAGAATAGGTTTTAAAAGTTGTATTACACTTTCTAAACTTAATTGTTTATCAAGATTTGTATGCGCAACAGGTATGTAATAAATTTTTGCCTGCTCTTTGTCTTGTTCGCAAACTATAATTTTATCATCTGCAAATTTTAAAGTATTTGTATAACCTAATGCAATACCGTACAGATGCGAATTTGTTATATTTTTCACAAGAGCTTCCGCATGTATGCTTATAAGTGATTGTTTTTCCAGATCTTTAACCGCCGCTTCCAGTTGTTCCTGAGTTTGTAGCAGTTCAATATCATTTGTCTTTGTTTCCGTCTGTTCTGTAAAGAAATTCAATTGCAATTGTGTCTTTTCGACTGCGCTGTGTTTAATAATATCTTCCTCAGAACAAGGTATGCCGCTGTTAAAAATCGTCATCAAGTTATTTATATTTTTCAAAAACTTGTAAAATTCCATCTTCTTTAAGAAATCAGTAACAGCAGAAAGATCAGGAATTTGTATGCATGCTTTATCAAAATCAAAATCTATATCGACATTTTGTACAATAGTTGCAAGAACTTTGCTCAACTTTGCTATTTCAACACCTTCTTCAATTCTTTTTCTTAATGCAGGTTTTGTAATTTCAGAAGTTTTAGCCAATACATTTTCTAAATGTCCAAATTGAGAAAGCAGCAGAGCCGCAGTTTTTTCTCCAATTCCGTATATTCCCGGAATATTGTCAGAAATATCACCGCGTAACGCCTTATAATCAACAATCTGATCAGGGTAAACCCCCATTTTTTCATAAACTTTATCCCAATCGTATGTAACTAATTCACCGCGGCTTGGAATTATAACCTTTACGCGGCCTTCTTTATCTATTAATTGAAATGCGTCATGGTCTCCTGTTAAAATCAATACGTTATGTCCTAATTCACAGGCGCGTTTTGATATTGTACCGATGACATCATCCGCTTCAAAACCTTCTTTTGTATATATAGGGATACTGAAAGCTTTCAATCCTTCCTTTATAAGCCTTAACTGTTCACGCATAGCTTCCGGCATAGCCATACGGTTAGATTTGTATTCCTTATACTTTTCAACGCGGAATGTATTATGACTAACATCAAAAGCAACTGCAATAGCATCTGTTGAAATTTTCTTTGTTTTTAGCAAATCAAATATAGCTTTAAAGAATCCAAAAACTGCCCAGCTTGGAGTTCCGGAAGAAGTACTCATGAATGTACGTTCTAATGCGTAATATTGACGAAATGCAAGTGCATGGCCGTCTATAAGAATAAGAGTCTTCTTCTTTGTCATATCTTAACCCCTGTTTTTGTCGTATAAAAACTAAGCAATGCTTTCGTTAGAATTGGCATTACCGGTCGGCAATTTTATAAGTTCAGCTTTGTTGCGGTTTTTGACCATTTCTTCTGTTACAACAAACTTTTTAATATCAGATTTTGTCGGGACATCATACATAACATCAAGCATGATTTCTTCGACAATAGAGCGTAGAGCACGCGCACCTGTCTTACGTTTCATTGCTTCCTGCGCAATCAAATCAACTGCCGCCGGTTCAAATTCCAGATCTACACCGTCCATTTCCAATAAGCACTTGTACTGTTTGAGCACTGCATTTTTTGGCTCAGTCAAAATCATTTTTAATGTTTTTTCATTAAGCTGATCCAGAACTGCATATATAGGAACACGACCGATAAATTCAGGTATTAAACCGAATTTCAAAAGGTCTTCCGGCTGAAGTTTTTTGAGCATTTTTACAGCATTAGCTTCTTTTTCAGCCTGAGTCAACGGAGCTTTAGCTCCAAATCCTACACTTGTACCTTCTCCGGCACGGCGTTCAACAATTTTTTCCAATCCGACAAATGCTCCGCCGACAATGAATAATATATTGCTGGTATCTATTTCAATAAATTCCTGATGCGGGTGCTTTCTGCCGCCTTGAGGAGGTACATGAGCAACAGTACCTTCTATCATTTTTAATAATGCCTGCTGTACACCTTCACCGGAAACGTCACGCGTAATTGATGTATTCTCGGATTTTCTTGAAATTTTGTCAATTTCGTCGATATAAATAATGCCGCGCTCAGCCTTTGCAGAATCAAATTCTGCGTTTTGATAAAGGCGGAGCAGTATGTTCTCTACATCATCACCAACATAACCTGCCTCGGTTAATGTTGTGGCGTCAGCAACTGCAAACGGCACATCCAGCATTTTAGCAAGAGTTTGCGCCAGAAGAGTTTTTCCTGAACCCGTCGGACCGACAAGAAGAATATTGGATTTTTGTATCTCAACACCTTCTTTATCGCTTGACTTGTTGTGTTTAAGCCTTTTGTAATGATTATAAACAGCAACAGACAAAACTTTTTTCGCATCATCCTGCCCAACAATGTATTGATCTAAATATGCTTTAATTTCATGCGGTTTCGGAATTGGTTTTTCTGCCTTTTCTACGTTTTCTTCTCCGCCTTCTTTGTCCTTTGCTTCAAAAAATTCTTCATCAAGAATTTCGTTACAAAGTTCAACACATTCATCACAAATATACACATCAGGTCCGGCAATCAGTTTTTTTACCTGATCCTGTGTCTTTCCGCAAAATGAACATTTTAGTCTGCTGTCGTCATGTTTTGGCATTATTTATAATCTCCAGAATTAATTATTTAATTTCATCGCGCGTGATTACTTTATCAATCATACCGTATTCAAGTGCTTCTTGCGGAGTCATGATATAATCACGGTCAGTATCTTTTTCAATTTTCTTTAAAGACTGGCCGGTATTAGATGCAAGAATTTCATTCAATGATTTTTTAATTCTTACAATTTCAGCGGCCTGAATTTCGATATCTGTAGCCTGTCCTTGCGCACCGCCTAAAGGTTGGTGGATTAATACACGGGAATGCGGCAGAGCTAAACGTTTTCCTTTAGCACCTGATGATAAAAGGAATGCCCCCATTGATGCTGCCTGTCCAAGACAAATTGTGGAAACATCTGCTCTGATATGCTGCATTGTATCATAGATTGCAAACCCTGCGGTTACACTTCCGCCCGGACTGTTGATATATAACATAATATCCTTTTCTGGATTTTCGCTGTCTAATAATAGCAACTGTGCTACTACAAGATTCGCTACCATATCATCAATCGGTGTGCCGAGAAAAATTATTCTTTCTCTTAACAATCTTGAAAAAATATCAAATGATCTTTCTCCGCGACTTGATTGTTCTATTACCACAGGTACAAAACTCATGATTTATTTCCCTTTCTTATTTCATTATAAAACTACTTTTTGATTTAGTCTACTTTTCTTCTTTTTTAGCAGGTTCAACAAATTCAACTTTGTTGTGCTCAGCAAGAAAATCTCTTACCTTGTCATTCAGTGCCTGTTGAGACATTGATGCCAGAAAATCAGGATTTTTACCAAAATGTTTGATTACATCCTGCGGCTGCATTCCATAAGCACTGCCTAATTCGTAGAATTTCTTTTCTATATCAGACTGCTCAAGTTTTATATTCTCTTCTTTAGCAATTTTATCTATAACCAGAGAATTTTTAATTCTTACAGCAGCGTCTTCTTTAATATTTTTCAATATTTCATCTTCACCTTCGGATTTAACCAGAGTTTCCCAAGCAATACCTTGAGCCGCCAATCTGTGTTTATAATCTTCGGTTAAAGAATCAGCTTCTCTGTCTATCATTGATTGAGGAATATCAACTTTAGCAGAATCAACTACTGTTTTAAACAATTGATTTTCTGAATTTGTTTTATTTGTACGTTCTTTTTGCTGGTCTAAGTATTTTTGGATATCAGCTTTTAATTCATCAACTGTTTTAAAATTGCCAACCTTTTGAGCGAATTCGTCATTCAATTCAGGCATTTTTCTTTCTTTTATTTCATTGATTTTAATTTTGAAAGTTGCTTTTTGACCTTTAAGTTTTTCATCGTGATATTCTTCAGGAAAAGTTACATCAATATCGAATTCTTCATTCAAATTGTGTCCGACAATCTGGTCGGCAAATCCCGGAATAAAGTTTGAATGTCCTAAATCCAGCGGATAATTTTTAGCTTCGCCGCCTTTAATTTTTTCGCCGTTAGAAAAACCTTCAAAATCAATAACAGCTGTATCTGTTGCATTAGCAGGTCTGTCAACAACAAGCTCAAGGGTTGAGTGCTGTTTTAACAGAGCTTCAAGAGATTTATCCAGAGCATCTGCAGGAGTAACTGCATCTTCTACCTGAATTGTTAAATCTTTATATTGTCCGAGCGTTACTTCCGGTCTTAATTCTGCTTTAGCAACGACCTTTACATCTTCGCCGACATTAAAATCATAAGATGTAATGTACGGTTGAGCAATAACATCTAATTTATTTTCAATAATAGCTTCGCTTATAGCTTTTGGCATTAAGCGTTCCATAGCTTCCTGTTTAATTCTTTCGACACCGACATGTCTTTCAACAACTGCACGCGGTGCTTTTCCTTTTCTAAAACCATCAATATTAACATATTGAGATATTGTTCTGACAGCCTGATTATAAGCGTCTACGGCATCTTTTGCCGGAATTGTAATGTCTAATTTAACTAAATTTTCTTGTTCTTTTTCTAAAGTTACTTTCATTTCATAATCCTTTTTATACATGTATCTTTATAAATAATACCGCAAAAAAGAATTTGTGCAAGTCATCACGGACATACGAAAGAGATGCCGCGGCATCCGGCGTTTTTGGAAATAATTATCAGATCCAATTCGGGTAATAGTAAAGTTTTAGAGTGTGTTTAGGTTTTATAACAGCATCACCGCCGAATATAATATTTGTAAACGAGCCTAAAGGCGGCAGCGGAGTGAGCGCCCATTTTAGCGGCAAAATCCATAGTGTTCTGTTTTGTCCACGCTTTGAAATAGGTTCCATTATCTGATATCCCGGAACATTTGGTATTTCAAAATCTGTTATAAACAATTCCCCCGGAATACCGGAAATCCCCTTGCCTGTTATTATATCTACGCGGGCTTTAATTTTTGTACCGGCCGGCACCACTATTTTGTGATTATAGAACACATTTTCTTTAACTATAAATTCAAGCGGCATACCTTCATAAGCCCCGTATTTACCGGCTGATGAAATCTTTTTTGTTATCTGAATCGGTATCATAACTCTATCGGTATCCTGATAATCATAATTCAGATTTGGCTCAGGTTTTATTAATTCTTTACCGGCAAGGGTTTGTTCAACAAACTCATCTTTTACCGGAGTATTTGCAAACGCGCAGTTCACCCCGAGAACAACCGCCAGCACAAACAACATAATATATTTAATCATATTTTATCCTTTTAGTAGATCCTGTTTGAATTTTTTCTTTTAATTTTGCTCTATTTGCTACAGAATTAAGAAGAAAATTTTGATAATTTATATTGTTAATATAAGGATTATTTGCCAGATAATACGGATAATTGTTGTAAATATATTCATAAACAATAGCCATTCTTCTTGTCGGCGGATTGTGGAATATCAATTTATCAAGAACATTTTGCGGATATATCTTGTTTAAAAGAGTAATAAGCCCGATCGGGTTATATCCTGCATTTACCATATAATCAACCGCACGCTTATCTGCAAATATTTCATATTTTTTCGGCGCAAATTTAATCTGTGCAGAACTTACAAACCCGCCCCATTCTCCGCTAAAGGATTTGACGGCACGGGAGATCTGGTGTGCAAGAAATGCAGCCATTTCATCGTCGTTATCTATGTATTTAAAATATTCTTTATAAAAGATTATCTGACGTTTAGTAATCGTCGGATCATTCATTGTCTTTTTATATTCGTCTTTGTTATAAGTAAAGATAATATGTTTATCTATTTTGTTGGCATTAAGTATTGTTGTGCCTATTTCATTTATATATTGCTGGCAGGATTTTTCTTTTAAAAGTGTAGCATCATCTACAGCCCAAACCATTGAGCCTGTAAGAAGCAGCGCTAAAATCAGGATAAATCTTTTCATAAGTCCCCTTTCAACTACTCTGTAATTTTAGCGTATTTTAAAATTATTTTTTTGTCAACGATTACTCTTTTATATAAATTGTCTGGAAAGTAAAGGCTTCAAGAGTATCAGATTTATAATTATACGGCATGCCTGCCTTTTGTTTAAGCGCCTCTAAAAATTCATGCTTATCCGGTAACTGCTCCCATACAACCGGTAGAAATACAGCCTGATAGTTTCTGTCGCGTATAATCAGCCCGTCAATTTCAGGACGTAATTTGTCAAGAAGTTCTTCTTCTGTCTTAAATTCAACACGTTTCGGGGCAGATAAAAGAGAAATACTTATTTTTATGTGAGGGAATTCCTCTACAGTAAGCGGTCTAAAACGCGGATCTGAAAATGCCGACGCATGCGCATTTTTATATAAATCGTTAATTAAGGGGCGATGAGCCATTATTGAGCCTATACATCCGCGCAGATTGTTGTTAATTTCCAAGGTTACAAAAGAGGCGCCGTTTTCTTCGAGAACGCAAGGGACATTTTTCGGCGGATAACTTCCTAATTGCAAACCGGATTGAATACTTTCGCGGGCTGTTTTAATCAAAAAATCCGAATAATTATCTTTTATGTATTGATTTTTGTCACCTTCGTATAAAAACCAGCCGCCATAACCAACAACGCGAGACGTGTCACCGGTTGCACGCGCTGATGTTGTAAGATCTGTTCTTATGAAGGTGTAATCATTTTGCGCGGCAAAATTTACGGCTCCGCAAATTCCGACCGCGCCGCATGCCTGCTCTACTTCAAAATTTCTTATATCATTACTTTCAATCATACGTGCTGTATATTCATCAATTTTCGCAGCATCTTTTTCCGGATAATAGTGGCTTAAATCACTTGAGATTACAAATGCATTTTCTTTGTTTTGATAAAAACGCGAGATGCTTTCTGTTAAATTTTTAAAATTTTCACACCCGTAGAGAACAGGTATGATTTTAGCATCCGGCAAAAAGTATTTTATAAACGGCAATTGGACTTCAAGGCTGTGTTCTTTCTCAAATGCCGCATCATTTATATCACAATCACAAAATTGTTCAAACTCTTTAGCTAATTCTGTATTAACATTTAGGCTGCCTGATGGTGTTTCAAAAGAGTCATAACTGCTTGTAACGCATCCATAAAGTCTTTCATAATGTGACGGAGCAAAAATAAAAATATTTTTAACAGATTTATCAAGAAATTTATAAGTATTAAACGCGGTCTGTCCTGAATAAACATAGCCGGCATGGGGCACAATTATTATGCGGGAACTGTAATTTGCAACATGCCCGTTGTCAAACCTGTTGAATAAATTTTCTAAATTTTTTCTATTATCGGGATAAAAAATCCCTGCCTGCGCTGCTTGTTTTATGTTCATAGATGCATTATACCCCAAAATAAAGTTCAGCGAATTACCGTGGTGATTATTTTTGTACGATTTTTAGTTCATACCCCAGATAATCTAAAATTTCTTGTACAGTTTCAAAGCGAATGCGCTTTTTTAATAGCCTGTCCGATAACCCGCTTTGAACAGGAATATCATACCCTTGCTCATGCATTAATTGAGCCAGTTTGCGGAAAGACAATCCGCGTCTGAATAGTAACAAATGTATTTCTTCTCTTATATCAAGCATAGTTTTAATTGTAACGTCAGTTGCGTTACTTGACAAAAATATAAATAATTGATATATAATACATGCTAATAATATGTATTGTATGTTAAATATGAATAGGAGGATTATATGAAAAAGATAAATATGCACTCAAGACAAGCTTTCACTCTCGCCGAGGTCTTAATAACTCTAGCTGTTATCGGCATTGTTGCCGCGTTAACCCTTCCGGGTCTCATCCAGAACCACAATGAAAAAGCATGGTCTACAGCGAAAGATCTCTGGGAAAAGAAGTTAACTGAAACAGTAAGACGCATGAACATTGACGGAGTCATGACAGGACACGATACTACAGAGGATTTCATGAACACTTTCAAAAACTACATGAAAGTTATTAAAACCTGCGACAATAGCGACATTAATAAGTGCTACTCACCTAAAGTTGTCACAACAGGTAAGAACGATGCGTTAGAAGAAATTGAAACCGACGGTCTTACTTCTGCATCAAGCATGGGATTAAAAGAATGGCAAACTAATACAAATACCATGTCTTTTGTAGTTGCGGACGGAACAACGGTAATTATGGCGTACCAGCCGGAATGCCCTTATGCAGATCCGATAGAAGATACAGGAAGTCAAGTAAGCTGCATGGCATACATGGTAGATGTAAACGGAAAGAAAGGCCCGAATAGAGTTGGCAAAGATATTCAACTATCATCAGGTGTAGCCTTCTCAACTTGCGATAACCCTATAGGCGACATGTGCTGGTCAACAGATTTCCTAGCAAACCGTGCAATAGATACATGCGTTGGCAGCGAATATGAAGATATGGAAGAACAACATGGAAGCTACTGCTCTACAAACTATTGGGCAGGAGCAAAACTAAGCTGCCAAGATAAAGGCATGGAACTTCCAACGAGAGCACAATTAGCACAACTAGCTAATGAATTATACGTAGACAGCAACGGTAATGCAGTAGAGATAGCATATAACGAAGACAAATCAGGAATCAAACTCAAAGACGAATACAGCCAAAATCCTCCTCTTACTCTTGGCTACGTCTACTGGTCCAGTGAGGAGTACCGTGCGAATCTCGCGTACTATCGGAACTTCTACACTACGGGCAGCAGTAGCAGGAACAGCACCAGCAAGAACTTCAGCCACCTCCGCGCTATATGTATATCGAACTAAGGGCTCTGCCCTTAGTTCGACGTGATTAAGTGATTGAGTGACTAAGTGATTAAGAGGATTTCATAATTGGACAATGCAAAATTTATGCGTTGCCTCTTTTAAAAGACTATAAGTCGTTAAGACGCTAAGACGTTAAGTTCGTATCATTAAGCGGTTTTGGTGAAATTCGTACATTACCACTTTTTGTAAAGCACTTAACGTCCTATAGTCTTATAGTCTTAACATCTTTTACAGGCTGGATTGCTTCGCCTTAAGGCTCGCAATGACACATAATTAGGCTATGTGATGAGCATATCACGTTGACTAATAATTGATAACTCTTATTCCCTTATTTCCTTAATCCCTTATTCCCTTCTAAAAAAATAATTTGGTTCAATAAATTGCACCCTACATTTACCAGACACAGTCCGCTTATAGCAAGTTCTCCAATGTTATGCTTGCGTATTTAGTTCCTTTTCAAGATCTTGTTTTACCTGAAAATCTTTATTTCCGCTCAGGCATCTTACTGCTATCATAATAAGCGGTACGGCAACTCCTAATGCAGCAACGCAGCTTCCCAGATTTATCTTTACTGCATTCCGTTTATGCTTTTTAACCATATTCAAGAACTCATCAAGTCCCTTGTCAGAAGATAAATATTCCTTATAAAGATTATTGAGTTTTGTATGAATACCTTTTACGCCGCTTTTCGCCTCTGCATCGCCGATATCAAGATATCTTCTCGTATCAATCGCATCTTTATCCTGAATTTCAAGGTATGGAAGATGCAAGAATTTTTTCGCCTTATTAACCCAGTTATCAGATGCGCCCAGTGTGATAATCTCATCGGATTTCTTCGCCATCTTAACAACCACGTTATCAGGATTTTTGTGTAAAAATTCGTATATTTCAACATCAGTTCCGTTTACCGGGAAAGCTTTCATTTGTTTTTCAAACTCAACCTTATTTGCAAAAGCTTTTCTCAAATCTTCACTTTCTATAACTCTTGCATCAAGATCAATAGAATGATTGTATTTTTTAACAGATCTGTTTTCAAGGAATTTCTGTATAGGCTTGCTTGCAAAATACATAAATCCCCATGTCGCACCTTCTTTTATTGAATAACCTATGAATTCCTGTTTGTTTCTGGAATCAGAAAGTCTTTCTGCCGTAATCGTACCGTCTACAATCATCAAGTTCTGAACCGGATCAAACATAAAGTTTTGGAGTTTATTCGCTGCCTGTGCCGCGAAATTTCCAAAGCCTGTAAAAGCAGGTGAATGTTCTTTAGATCTGTCCGCCGGTTGTGCGTTGTTCAAAAATGACTGCAAAGAAGGTTTGTTTAGCGGGAACTGTTTTGCCGCCTGTTCTCTCTGTCTTTGTGCCAGAATTTCTTTTTTCGCTGCTTCTCTTGTCTTTTTGTGTCTGTATTTAGTAAGGCTTGCATAAGAGAAAATCGTCAACAGGGTTGCAATACCGAATTTACTAATCATAAGAGTTTTAGAGAATTTCGGATTATTTTTCATGGCAATAAGACCTTCTTTGAGTATATCGTGTTTAGGTCTTGCGCCCTGTTTAACAACATACGGTGAAAGTTCGATTGCTTTGTCAAGTAAATCAGGATGTTTCAGCATTCTGACATCGACTTTAGGGTCAATTTTTAAAGCTCTGTATAGTGTAAGGTCAGTAATTGTTTTGTAAACAGGGAGTCCGAAAAGCCATATTGCCTGTGTACCGAACTCGTCTAAAAATCTGTCTTTGCCTTCTAAAGAGTCGCCTGTGACATAAGAACCGGCTGTTAAACCGAGACTGTTTGCGACATCTTTGACTGCCAGGGGTACTAATGAACTGTTATTTCCTAATGTTGAATATATAGCGCTTGCTGTAAGTTTTGGTATCATTTTATCCTTAACCTTCTGCGGAAAAAGTTTTCCGCCTCAATCTGTGTACTACAAGCCCCAGATTAAATTCTGTAATCTGACGATCGGGGCATTCGCCTTTATGATTGAGTTTCGTCGTAATTCTTTTTTCATAATCTTGCCTTACACCTTTCTTTATAAAACTTGTAAAAATAATAATTGCTGAATTTTAATCTTATTTTAACGTTTTTTTACAAAAAACAAGACCTTTCTTTCTGAAAGGTCTTGTTAAATCTCTATTCCGACAGTAAGCAGCGGGACTTATTGAATAAACAAGCCTTTCTTAAAATCTCTGCATATACGTCGGTATTGGATTAATCTAATCATATCTTTACCATACCATAAGAAAAAAAATTGTAAAGAGGATTAGCGGTAGCGATTAAGAATATTTTTAAGCTGCTGCGTAACATCTTGCACAGAATTGCCTCTTATTTGAAACAACTACCAACCTTGCGGGATAGGCTTATTATTCGGCTCGTATACATGTATAGATAATTTTTCTAGGTTTTCATAAAGTTTTATTTTATCCATAATTTTCTCCTTATTTTTGTAATATAATTGTTGTATGAATCCGTTCAAAATAAATCAAAATTTAACATTTAATATTTATGCACTAAATGGATATGTTTCCTTAATATTAATTTTGCTTTTATATAATCACAGATATTCATTATATTTTTTTGAGATCTTTATATTGTATGTACTTATATCACATATTATTTTTGTTATTGTTTTCATTGTTGAAATTATAATTAACAAAAAAATTTTGTGGAAATTCAATGTAGAATATAGTAATAATCTATTTGCAAAAAGTTATTTTTTGTTTAGCCTAATATTAAATATTTGTTTTTATTGTTTTTTGTATGTAGAAATAATAAGACCAATTCTAATATTTGTTTACTGGAATTAATTTTTGTGCTAAATTTTATCAATGAATCCGTTCAAAATAAATCAAAATTTAACATTCAATATTTTTGCATTCAGTGGCTATGTTTTGGGTGTATTGAGTCTATTAGACATTGCATATTGTAAGTATTCATCTATGGATTCAATGTTCTTATCGTTTTTACCTATCATTTGTTTAATAATTTTTTATCCTTGTATTATATTTTTATTTATTCTAGAAATCATAATAAATAAAAAAATTTTATGGAAGTTTACTATAGAGTATAGTAATAGTTGGTTTTCAAAAGCATATTTTTTTTATGGTATATTGTTACATATTTATTTTTGCAAATATGTTTTTGATAATATAATAATTGCAATGTTGATATAAATTCTATGTCATATTATTAAATCTCATGTTAAACTTAATTTATGAACGTATTAAAAATAAACAAATCACTAACTCTAAACATAGCAGCATTGGTTGGCTGGATAAATCTGGTTGCCCATATTTTTGTCTCAATAATTGTCTATTTTGATTTATTTCAAATTGAGAAAGAAGACGGATCTGCCATTACTGGATTTTGGATTTCACTTATCGTACATTGGGTGATTTTGTTAGGTGTTCTTGGCGTGCTTGTAGTGCTTGTCTTGTTAGAGTTAATCTTACGGTTATTAATTCAGCGAAAATTGTGCTGGGGATTTAATGAAGAGTACAAGCATAATTCACGTGCTTTTATGTACTTTTATATCGGACTATGGGCCAACTTCTTTACCTTCCTGACGCCGTTTATTTGCGAACTGTTGTTTAGAGAAAGTTATTTTGTTGCTCGTGTAATATTTTATGGAATTTTAATCATTTCACTTCTCTCATACTGTGTTTATAAGTTAAAAAAGAGGAAGTAATCTTTACTCTTAAGCTTTTTGTGGTTTAATGTTTTTATGAATCCTTTCAAAATAAGTCAAAATTTAACATTTAATATTTATGCATTTAATATATATGTAGTGGCGTTAACGCACATTATCAGTTATTGTTCATCTGCTTCGGCTCTTATGTTCAGGACTGAAGCTCAGAGCTTTGCCTTTTCATATCTCGTATTTTTTGTGCTTCTGTTTTTACCAAATATCTTTTTTCTGGAAATAATAATCCGCAAAAAATTCGTCTGGAAATTCAATGAGGAATATAGGCATAATAAATTTGCACTTGCATATTTTTGGGGCGGCGTTTGCTTGAACCTGATTTATTATTTTCTGATTTATAAGATTATTGTCGTCTGGAAATTTAGTTAACTTAAATATTTAAAGAACAAAGCTTGCAAAATTATTAAAAATATGTTATGCTTTATTAAAGTTTGGAAAGGTGAAATTGATTATGCTGAAAAAAGCACTGTGGGGATTTTTATTTATTATTTTTTTAGGTCAAATTGCATTTGCTGCAGGTAGTAGTAATGTTTTATCGGCTTCAGAGCTATATAAGAAAAAAGTCCCTTCTGTCTTGTTTATTGCGACTCAGGATAGTTCAGGCAGCGGTGCAATTCTTAAAGATGACGGGACTTTTGTTACTTGTTTTCATGTTATAGCTAATGCAGACTATATATTCGCTAAATCAGAAGATGGTGCAATATATTATGTTAATGGATACAGATATCTTGATCCCAAAACCGATGTGGCGATATTAACACTGGATACTAAACGTAAATTTATCCCATTTTCGCTAAATCCTTCCAATAATATAAAGATTGGCGAAAAAATATATGCAATATCTAACCCGCAGACTTTACAATTTGTACTTTCTGACGGGATTATAAATCAGTTTACCAATAATTATATTCAATTTTCAGCGCCTGTGTCTCAGGGCTCCAGCGGCGGGGCGCTATTTAATACTCAAGGAAAATTACTCGGCATTATAACCTCACTGTTAGACCCTTCTGAGGCACAAAATATAAATTTTGCTCTTCCAAATTCATTTTATGCTGAAAAAATGAATGCTCCGGTTGTAATTAATACTCAAAAAGTTGATTGGACGGAATTTATGATTTCACAGCTTGATATTGATAAATTTGAGGAGTTTACACAGTTTGCGACAGACCAGCGAAATTCTGCGATGTTTTATAAATATATGAATGCATATATAAAAAAGAAAGGAATGCCGGATCATTTCTACAATATATTGGGCTTTCTGGCAATGCTTGCCTACATGGACTCCGGAGAACAGACTTTTTTAGATGATGCAATAAAATGGTATAATTTATCCTATAAAGATAACACTGCAAAAGAAGAATCCATTATCGCGCTTATTTATTTAAAAAGTTTGAAGAATGAATATGGAGATTTGGCAGATTTGTTTTCGCAATTAGAGAAAAAATATAAAAAGTCATATATTAAGCTTAACCAAATCTTAAATGAAACAAATAAGTGTCAGAGTGATGATGACGAGTGTTTTACGTACGTAGGGGCAAAATATATGAACTTTTTAATGAAAATACACTATAGTACATCAAAGTCACAAAAGGAGTAAACTAACATCTATTGTAAGTAATTTTCAATAATAACTTGATATTTTAAAATAATAGTGATATAAATATCAATGTTGAATAAAATTGAGGTAATGATGAAAATAATGCAAAAAAGATTTTGGGTGATGTTTTTTTGTTTAATACTTACAGGAGTCCTGAGTGCAGAAGCGCTGACAGATACACGCATTTCTTCAACTGCTTACAGCAGGCAGTATAAACAACATAGTTATGCAGCTAAACCTCAAACGCAAAATCAACCGTCTACAAATAATTTTGTATCTGTCCCGCAAGATTACCCGATACCTTTTATAATTACTGAAAATTGTTCAAGTGAGGAAGTCAATCCGGGTGAACAAATTGAAATTCAGATTGCAAAAGATATTTACATTAGCGGTGTTCTTGTGTTTAAGAAGGGCGGCAAAGGGTCTTTGATAGTGAAATCTGTAAAACCGGCAAGAAATTTAGGAAAAGGCGGGTATATTATTTTTAGAAATGGATATATAAATGACACAACAGGTATATTGCGTGAAATTACATTTAGGAAAAAATATTCAGGAAAACGCTGCCAGTGGGCCGGTATAATAGGGCATGCTATGATTTGGAATCCGGTTGGCTGGGTTGTTGGACTAAAAGAGGGTGAACCGATTAGTATTCCGGCCGGAACAGAAGGGGTTGCTACTCTGAAAAACGGATTTCAGATTAATAAAAAGATCTAAAAGCTAAGATATTGGTGGTATTGTATGGTGAATTTTAAAAAGAAAGTAATCTTATTTATTTTTATATTTATGTGCTGTTATCTATACACGAGGGCGGACGAGATAAGGCTTCCGCGTATAGAAGGCAAAGAGTCATATATACTGGTCGCACCCCCAATCACTAATAAAGACGTAGAGAAACCTACCGAGGAGCAGCTGACTTATTTTGATGATTATATGAGGGATTTACAAAAGACTATTAAGTCAAACTGGCATCCGCCTATAGATAGCACAAGCAACCGTGTAACATTGTTGTTTTCGATAGATAAAGAAGGAAATATTCATTCAATTCAACTCAAGAAATCATCAGGGTTACCAGCAACAGATATATCTGCAATAAGGGCAGTATCAGAGCTCAAAAAATTCCGTCCGCTTCCAAAAGAATATGATGTGAATGAGATAACTATTGAATTTAATTTTGATTTTAATGTTTATGGAATGCCTGTTGATTTATGTAATTATGGTAAAATAAACAAGTATTTATACGCAGCAAATAAGAAAAATTTTATCAAAGAGGAAAATTATATTTATTTTAATGCTGTTGAATTTATTCCGCATATTCCGATGGCAAAACTCATGGAATGCAAGATAGATTGCGCTCAAAAGTTAATAGGAGTTAAAAAATCAGACTTAGAATCAACGTTTTCAGGAGTGCGCAAACTTGATAGTGCGCCAGATGTTAAGTCTGCTGACACTGCCCGATTGGTCCCTGTCAGCAAGAAAAAGTATTACAAACAAATCTACAATTATGCCTGTAAGCCTTAGTGGGAAAGGCGTTTAATCTAACAATCATAAAATCAATTTCTAATTTATGTATAAATTAAAAAGACGCTTTTATAAAGCGTCTTTTTAATGGTACTCCCAGGGGAATTCGAATCCCCGTCTACACCGTGAAAGGGTGTTGTCCTAGGCCTCTAGACGATGGGAGCATGTATATTTCTTTCACAAGTCTTATCTTATTATAACCAAAATTAAATGTCAACCATTTTGTTTTATTTTTTGCAAAAGAAATACAATAATGCTTTAGTACCTTATTTTTCTCGGATAATCATCAGGAATTTTCCAGCCGTTTTTGGCAATTATTGCAGTACAGTAGCCCCCGCTTGCACTTGATATACTACAACCTCTGTCCTGATCATTATATAAACTTTTAACCTCACCATCCCAACGATGCAGTGTCGGCTCTAATCCTTTTCCCATTAAGTACTTCCATGTCCAATCAGTATTTGATGACATTGAGATATTAACAGGATAAAATTCAAATGCAAAAGAACAAATGCCCAGACGCTCTTTTTTTTCTGCAAAGGTAATGCAATTTTCAGCTTTATACGGGAAAAACTCCCAATCGCGTATTTGATGATATACATATGCAAAAGCACTGCCATCCGGGAAAAAATATAAAAATCTCTTATTCCCTTCAAAATCAATTACTTCCTTTTTAGAAATGCCCTTCAGATATGGAGCAATGTATTTTTGGAAGGCAGCATCTGTTGCATCTGATTGATTTATTAAATTATCTTCATCATCATATTCGTCTGTCACCCAGTAATCCCATGTTTCCGGCGCTCCGTTGTCAACTTTTGACATTTGTATTGCCTGATTCATCATTGAATAGAATTTCGCAAGCCTTGCTTCGGTCATTTTTTCTGTGTATTGCTGTAATATTCCAGGAATTGTTAATGCAGCGACTACTCCTATAATTGCAATGGTAATAAGAACCTCTGCAAGTGTAAACGCAAATTTTAAATTTTTAATATATTTCATAAATTTTACCTCCAATAATTATTATACCTAAAAATGGATTTAAAATCCATTCATGTAACAAAATATATTAGATTATATTTAAATGAATGAAAAAATTATTGATACCTTTAAGAAAAATCTGACCGGTTTACGCAAGCGTTACGGCTGTACAAGTAAACAGCTTTCTGAACTAATCGGCTGCGATTCTTCATATATCAGCAAGGTAGAAAAAGGACGACTTGTCCCGTCACTTGATAAGCTTATTGCAATTGCTAATTTTTTTGAGATAGATTTTGTTGATTTATTTAAAGATTAATTTAATCCCTTAAACGCCTTGAAAGTTTTTGTTTTTTGTGTATAATATGTATATAATAAGAAGTAGAGTACAGGAGTCATTTAATGTTTGAACGTTTTACGGAAAAGGCTATAAAAGTAATAATGCTCGCACAGGAAGAGGCACGCCGATTAGGTCATAACTTTGTCGGCACAGAACAGGTTCTTCTCGGGCTTATAGGTGAAGGCACCGGAGTTGCCGCTAAAACCCTTAAATCCATGGGGGTAACCTTAAAGGATGCCAGAGCAGAAGTTGAAAAAATAATAGGCCGCGGTTCAGGTTTTGTTGCTGTAGAAATCCCGTTCACCCCGCGCGCCAAAAGAGTTCTTGAACTTTCATGGGATGAAGCAAGACAATTAGGACACAACTATATTGGCACAGAACACTTACTTCTCGGTCTTATCAGAGAAGGTGAAGGCGTTGCTGCCCGCGTTTTAGAAAATCTCGGGGTTGATTTAAATAAAATCAGAAGCAATGTTGTTAAAATGCTCGGAGAATCAAAACCTCAAACTGTTTCATCAGGCTCTTCAAGTTCTTCCTCTAGTTCCTCAGGCGGAAAAACAAAGACTCCTAGTCTGGATGAATTTGGCCGTGACCTCACACTGGCGGCTCAGGAACTCCGTCTTGACCCTGTTGTCGGCCGAGAAAAGGAAATTGAACGTGTAATTCAAATTCTTGCACGACGCACAAAAAACAATCCTGTTTTAATCGGTGAACCCGGTGTTGGTAAGACAGCCGTTGCCGAAGGGTTAGCTATAAGAATTGTTAATGCGGAAGTTCCTGATATTCTGGATGGTAAAAAAGTTATTCAGCTTGATATGGGGCTGCTTGTTGCAGGAACAAAATACCGCGGTGAGTTTGAAGAACGTCTTAAAAAAATCATGGACGAAATTCGTCAGGCCGGAAATATTATTCTTGTAATCGATGAAATGCATACACTTATCGGTGCTGGTGCAGCTGAAGGCGCAATTGACGCAGCTAATATATTAAAACCGGCACTTTCAAGAGGTGAAATTCAGGTTATCGGTGCAACAACTCTTGACGAGTACAGAAAATATGTTGAAAAGGATTCTGCTTTGGAACGCCGTTTCCAATCTGTAATTATTGAAGAGCCGTCTGTCGATGAATCTATTGAGATTATCAAAGGGCTGCGTTCTAAATATGAAGAACATCACGGATTAAATATCTCTGATGAGGCGATTGTCGCTGCAGTTCAGTTATCAAGTAAATATATTACTGACAGATTTTTGCCGGACAAAGCAATTGATGTAATTGATGAAGCATCATCTAAAGTTCGTCTGAAAGTTTCTACTCTTTCTCCTGAAGGCAAAGAATTAGAAAAAGAATTGCGCGCTTTAATAAAAGAAAAAGAAGATGCAATTCGTAATCAGGAATTTGAAAAAGCATCTCAATTGCGTGACGAAGAAGCCGAA
This sequence comes from Candidatus Gastranaerophilales bacterium, assembly GCA_944326465.1. Taxonomy (GTDB): domain Bacteria; phylum Cyanobacteriota; class Vampirovibrionia; order Gastranaerophilales; family Gastranaerophilaceae; genus CALUVH01. The sequence continues at coordinate 54,531 of CALVEB010000010.1, forward strand.
ATGAAAGACCGTATACGCGAAATGTCTCTTCGTTATAAAGAAGAACACGAAGCGAACAAACCGACTGTTACAGCGGAAAATGTGGCTGAAGTTATCGCGACAATGACCGGTGTTCCTGTTACTAAATTGACAGAAGGAGAAAGCGAAAGACTGCTTAATCTTGAAAAAACTTTACACGAACGTGTAATCGGACAAAACGATGCAGTTGTGGCTATTTCAAAAGCTATAAGACGCGCAAGAGTAGGTTTGAAATCGCCAAACAGACCTATCGGAAGCTTTATCTTCTGCGGACCTACCGGTGTTGGTAAAACTGAATTGGCAAAAGCACTTGCAGAAGCTGTATTCGGCTCTGAAGATAATATGATAAGAGTTGATATGTCAGAATTTATGGAAAAACATTCAACTGCAAAACTTATCGGTTCTCCTCCGGGGTATGTCGGCTATGATGACGGCGGACATTTGACAGAACTCGTACGTAAAAAACCTTATTCAGTAATTCTCTTTGATGAAATTGAAAAGGCTCATCCGGACGTGTTCAATATAATGCTGCAGATCCTTGATGACGGACGTTTAACCGACTCTAAAGGACGTCATATTAACTTTAAAAACACAATCATCATTATGACCTCTAACGTTGGGGCAAGCATGATTACAACAACATCACGTCTTGGCTTCTCAACATCAAGTGATGAAAGCAAGGATAAATACGAAAAACTTAAGGAAACCGTTACAGAAGAAATGAAAAAAGCATTCAGACCGGAATTCCTGAACCGTATTGATGAAACAATCGTATTCTCTCATTTGAACAAAGAAGAAATCAGACAAATTGTTGACTTGATGTTAAAAGATTTGTTCAAACGTCTTGCGGAACGTGAATTGTCAATAGAGGTAACAGATGAGGTTAAAGATCATCTTGCAGAGGCAGGATATTCAGAAGCCTATGGTGCAAGACCGCTGAGAAGATTAATTCAACGCAAGATAGAAGATATGCTTGCAGAAGAAATTCTTTCCGGTAAGTACACTGCAGGCGATACTATCCGATTGACACTTGTTGACGGCAAGATTACCTGTGAAAAGGCCGGTAAAACAAGACGTTCAAGAACTAAAACAGAAAACGAACCGGTAGAAAATCCGCCGGAAGAGCAAGAAGTTACGCAATAAATATTAAAGCGGCAGGTTTTATAAAACCTGCCGCTTATTTTATGCCTGTAAATCAATCATATTGTCTGTCGTCAAAGCTTTGTTCCATGCTTCATCAAAAGTTTTCTTGTCAATTTTTCTTACGTGATAAATAATGTTGTCATCAGTGTAGACTCTTACAACATTTTTTCTAAATTGTGTAGTTCTGATGATTTTTTCAGGATTTAGAGTGTAATCTTTGTTTCTGTTTTTGTTTGCAAAATTCCAGCGCGAAATGTCGCCGTGAACATGCAGTACGCCGGTAAAATTTGGTTGGATGCCATTAATCATAATCTTTCTCCTTAGTTTTAAGACAGCACAATGTTTATAATTATACAATACTACAAAAATTTAAAAATTGCAGTTTTAGAATATTAATCAATAATTGTTACGCCTGTTGTAGCGCCTCGACGTGTGTTATGGCGCCGCCAGCCGTGATTTGTCCTGATATCACGGTATCTGCCGGCATTATTAAGCCGCATTGCGTTTCTTTCAGCTTCAAAATAATCCATATATGCAGGATCCATTTGCGGTGTTATACCGGTTGGCACTCCACCCATCATATAATTCCCGAATGAATGCAGCATGCTTTTCCAACCGCTGCCTGATACTATTGGCGGCGTGTAATAGTTATCATAGCCGGAATACCCGTATGAATAAACAGGAGCCTGAGCCGCTATTTTAGAGCTTGCTTTTTTTAAAGTTGCAACTCTTTTTTGCAAGTCGCCTGATTGCGCGGCACCGAACATTTCTTCTTCAAGTCTTGTAACCCGTTCTTCCGGTGTATCTGTATCAAAAGTCCGGCTAAAAATTTTATTTTCAAGCCGCGATATGTTACGATTCTGGTTTGCAAAACTGCAATATTGCCCGGGATATTCAGGAGTATAAGTTGTTACATAACGCGTTTTTGCAAATCCGTGCTGAACATTAAGCAATAAAACTAAAATCAGTATAAATCTAATCATATAAAGCTCCTCACTCTATCTGAAAATTTATATCATTTATAAAAATAATACATTACCGCACCGGCTTATACGGGAAGACGAATTATCAATAAAAAAGAGGTTGCTAAGAACCTCTTACACACTATATTCACACTGATTATTTTATACTGATTAATGTGATGCTGCATCACCGGTTTGTATACCTTCTGCATGAACATCTTTATTTAAACTTGTTTTAGGTCCTGCGCCTAATGCTGCCAATCCTGCAAGTACTGCACCTGCTGCAGCGACAAGCAATGGCTTGCTCTTTCCGAGGAATTTGAAATATTTACTGAAACTCAACAGATACGCACCTGTTCCGCCTAATACCGCACCACCTGCTGCGCGGCCTAAAATCTTTTTGGTTTGATCGCCACGGCCGACCGGTTGACCTGTAATATCTGCAATGTTTTCTTCTGCTGTTTTATTATCTGCCAATCCCAATGTTACTGCCTGAATAAAACCTTGCGTAAATGCATCTTTTCCGTTTGCACGGATGTCATCTACAAGATCTGTATGGAATTGCTGTTCATACATACTTCTTGCGCGGTTCAATACATCGGCATCTGTTCCGTCCGGATAAGCTGCTTTTACTGCTGCTACATAATGTGACAATGCCGGAAGAATCTGTTCCTGCTCATCTTTATGGATTTTTTCGTTCAAGACTCTTGCTGCTTCTGCTATACCTTCCATCGGAGAATTTAGACGCAAGTCAGCACTTCTTGATTTTTCCTGATATCTTACCCGACGATCAATTGAATAATCCTGCCATTTATCCATCTGCTGCATCCATTGCTCATTATTCATTCCCGTAAAAGAAGGAAACATTGAATACATTCCCATACCGCTAAATAAACTGCCGTTCATGCTCATAGGATTTGTCATGTACATATCTTCAAACATATCATTCATCGCAATCTGGTTTGAATACATATTCATCATCCACGGATTCATACCACCGTATGCACCGATTGCGCCAATGTTTTCACCTGACATAACCTAACCTCCAATAAATTGAGTTTAACCTACCTTACTTATATAAACAAATTCCGTCCTGCTAAATTGCGCTTAATAGATTTTTTGTAAAGTTTTCGTAACATTCACCGTAAAACAACTGTCCTGACAGCGCATAACTTGATGTTTTTTAACATATTTGCCAGTTATACGGGTTGCCGCTATTATATTATAAGAAGAGGTTAAAAAGTTGAAGAAATTTCTTTCATTTTTAGCATTTATAATAGTTTGCGCACTTATTGCAGGACTTGTGTATTTGTTCCCGAACTTTTTCGAACGGCAGATACACAAAATTCAGGGCATGTATTACGTGCACAAGGGAGATGTTTCATATCGCAAAATGAAACTCCAAAAAGCTATAGACTATTACAACAAGGGGCTGCAGCTTTATCCGGAGCATTATAGTGCATGGTGTAACTTAGGTAATCTGTACGTAGTTTTTGAGGATTATTATTCTGCGGTTGATGCGTATGAACAGGCTATTGAACACAATCCTAAATTTGTCAAAGCCAGAATGAATTACGGAATAGTTTCAGCTGAAAAGTTAGGTGATTTTGACGGCGCAATTCAACAATATAACGCAATCCTTACAACAAAACGCCACCTGCTATCAATACCTTTTATTTATAACAACAGAAGAAGTACAAAAATAAATAAGGGCCGCGCTTATTACAATATGGGTATTGCTTACAAGCAAAAATCACTTTATCTGGCCGAAGATGACTGGGGGCTGAAGCATAAATATTTAACAGATGCGCTTAATGCATACAAAAATGCTGTTAAAATTCTCAAAAAAGACTATGATGCAAGATACAACCTTGCGCTTACCTATCACCTGCTGGGGGATTACCACAATGCTGGTTTGACCTATTGTAAAGCAATCCAGCTTTCTCCGATGAGTTATGAAGCGCATTACAATCTCGCCGTTCTTTTAAGGCATTTAAAATACTACAAAGAAGCGCTTGATGAAATGGAAAAAGCAACCTCTCTAATTACAGACAGTCAGGGAGCAACCAACCGTCAGCGATATATTTTTGATGTTATGAATGATGTTACGCGGGAATATATGCAGCAAAAAGGTTCTCAATACTTTGTTGAAGCGCTTGATAAAGCCGAACTTCTGGATAAAAATCTTACTTACGTTGACGGCCGGCTGGTTTCTGCTGATGAACTTGATAAAACTATGCTAAAGAACTTGAAAACCTGCGGTTCTAAACAAATATTCTTAGAAGATATTGATGAAGATTATGTAGAAGCACAGGACAGAGGAAGAGTATTCCTGCCGCCTATGGAGTAAAATAAATGTTTAAATATTACGGGAAATACGCACCATATCTTTTTTTACTGCCCGCGGGAATAGTCTTACTCGTATTCTTTTTCATCCCGTTTTTTCAAACATTCATCCTGAGTTTTCTGGATTATTCAAACAATATTTATTCACCTGTTGCATGCGGATTACAAAATTATATAAACCTTTTTCATAATCCTGTTTTTTACAAAGTTTTAATAAATACTTTTTTGTATCTAATTCTTGCAGTGCCGGTTCTTGCTGTAGTACCGCTGTTTCTTGCAATATTAATTAACCAGAAAATTAGAGGAATAACTTTATACAAAATCCTCATTTATTTACCGGTAATTGTATCTATTGTTGTTGCAGCCATAGCGTTTAAGTGGCTTTATGCAGATCAGGGAATTTTGAATTACCTTGTCACATCTTTAGGGGGTGAAAAAATCGGCTGGCTTACGGATACAAGATGGGCGCTCCTTTCAGTTGTAATCGTCACGATCTGGAAAGGTATCGGATATTATATGATAATTTATCTTGCGGCATTAATGAGTGTACCTAAAGAGCTTTATGAAGCCTGCGACATTGACGGGGCAAACTTTTTGACAAAACATCTGACCGTCACAATTCCGCATATAATGCCGACAATTGCGCTGGTCACAACAATCAGCGCGATTTCAGCGATGAAAGTTTTTGCAGAAATTTATGTTATGACCAAAGGCGGTCCGCTAAATTCAAGTAAAACTATAGTTTATTATATTTATGAAAAAGCATTTGAAAATCTTGATTTAGGATTAGCATCAGCCATGGCGGTTGTTTTACTTGTTATTGTTATGGCGTTTTCTCTTGTTAATATATTTTGTTTTGAAAAGAACAGGTATCAGATATGAAGTTAGACAGTATAAAAAAACATATATCAGGATTTTGGATTCACTCTGTATTGATTTTTGTATCACTACTATCAATATTTCCTTTTATCTGGCTGATTTCAACATCCTTAAAGGGAAATGCCGAGAATATTTTTGCCTACCCGCCGAATATTATTCCGCAGGATTTTACCTGGGCTAACTATTCCGGAGTCTGGGATAAAGTTGATTTTATCGGGTATTTTGTAAACAGTATGATAGTTGCCGGCGGAACAGTTTTATTAAATCTTATCCTGTCATCACTTGCAGGGTATCCGCTTGCAAGAATGGAATTCAGGGGGAAAAAGATAACTTTTTTTGCGATACTCGCTACAATAATGATACCGTTTCAGGCAATAATGCTGCCGGTTTATTTGATAACAATAAAATTACATCTGGTTGACAGCGTGAATAATTTTGCCGGATTTGTGGGGCTTATAATGCCATTTGCGGTAAGCGCTTTTGGGATATTTCTGATGCGGCAGGCGTTTTTAGGAATACCTAAAGAAATGGAAGAAGCCGCAATAATTGACGGCTGTAATGTGTTTCAAGTGTTTTTAAAAGTCCTTTTGCCCATGGTGAAGCCGTCGCTTGCCGTACTTGCAATATTTACATTTATTGGCTCGTGGGGGGAATTTTTATGGCCGAGTATTGTTCTGACCAAAGAGGCGATGTACACACTGCCTGTCGGGGTTAATAATTTGCAGGGAATGTTCAGTTCAAACTGGCGTTTTATCGCGGCCGGTTCTATACTTTCAACAATCCCGATTATAATATTCTTTCTTGCAATGCAGAGATATTTCATCTCCGGTGAAAATGAAGGCGCCGTTAAGTAAATATTTTCAGGTCAACATTAAATAATTCCGACATTTTTACAACCATAAAAAATTTAGGATGCTGCAAACCGTTTTCTATAAGACTGATGGTTCTTGTTGAGACTCCGAGTTTTTCTGCTAAATCTTCTTGCGACCAGTCGTTACGAATGCGTTCGATTTTTATTGTTTTGCCTAATTTTTTTAATTTTTCATTGAACATAACATCATATTAAATGCTTGACTTTTATTATACAATGTACTAAATTTATAATTACATGATATTTTTATCATATAATTATAATTAAATATCAAAGGAGAAAATGTTTATGTTTAAAAAAGCTTTTACGTTAGCTGAAGTCTTAATAACTCTAGCAGTTATTGGCATCGTTGCCGCGTTAACCATCCCAAAATTTATCCAGAATAACAACCAGAAAGCATGGGATACAGCAGCAGATGTCTTTAACAAACGCTTAGAAGTCGCAGCCCGTGTCATGAATACACAGGAAACCTTAGCAGGATATTCAAACACCAAAGACTTTGTTACAGAACTTAAAAAGCACATCAAAATAACAAGAATATGCGATAACGATGAATTAACAAAATGTTTCCCAGAAAAAGTATTCTGGGGCGCAGAGCAAGAAGAAATAGACGTAGACAAGGATATTAAAAGCGCTAAAAACATGGGACAGGATGACTGGGGAACAGAGGTAATCGGTGCACAGTTTGCAAACGGCATTGACGCACTTATTGCTTATGACCCGAATTGCACCCAAGACCCATATAACAACCAGATACAGGCATCAAACTGCATGGCAATATTATATGATGTCTCTGCCAAAAAGAACCCGAACAGCTATGGCAAAGACCTTCGTGCAAATGGTAACGTTCTTTCTTTAGGTGGTATTGAATGTGTTTTTGAAGTAAATGGAACATGTTATACTAATCCTACATTGCCAACACCAATGACACTTGCAGAATGTGAACAGGCTGTAGCAGAAGGCACATTAGGAATAAAAACTTGCGAATATGATAACGATTACTGGGCGGGTGCCGTAAAACACTGCGGCGGAGTTCAGAATATGCCAACACCTACACAACTAGCAGAGATAGCAACGGATTTGTATGGAGATCATGGTTTTAGTAGCACTAACGATGGAACAACGTATGGCTTAACCATGGACAAGACAAAGCCATACGTATCAATCCTTAATGCCATATACGGCGACATGGCAGGAATCTCTGACAGAACTTTCTCGATTTGGTCAGGTCAAGAGTACAGTCGGTACAGTGCGTACAATCGTTTCTTCAATTCTACCTCTACGTACTTGGGCTACAACGGTGGTTCCGGCTACCGTGGTCTTAGCGACAGACTCGCGGTATGTATTAGCCATTAAGAGGACTGCCCCGTAAATTTAACCGGTGCGTCGAAACGATACACAGGTTAAATTTACCGGCAAATTAGAACAATTAGGTGCAAAAAATTGTACTCTACCATTAATTTGATTGTTTAACGTATATTTATAGTTAAAGTCTTGATTACAATACATCCATCGAAATGTATTTGCTAAATATATTTATTTACGCTATCTTAAAAGAAAAAATTAAAGGAGCCTGTATATGAAGTGTGAACCGGTCTGTAATCACAGAATACCAAAACTTTCTGAACAAACAATGAAACTAATTTCCAACTCAACTAAATTATCAGAAGATGAATTAAAGTATCAATCTCTGGATAATCAGATAAAATTAATGGAACAGCGGGGCAGCATTAGAAAACAGAATCCGGTGAAAAAATTTATTGCCAAACAGTATAGAAAACTTGGTGAAAAATTAGGTTTATTGAATAAAGAGTATAATATATATACAGACATAGATTAATAATATTTTTATTGGGGTAGCCCCCCAACTTACAACTTTTTATAATTTGATTTTCTTTTTTGCCTATTTTGTCGGGAATTCTTATCTGGTTTTCTTTTGGATTAACTTTTTCTGTTGTAGGGACGTCAGTGTTCGATTTTCTTTTTTGCCTACTTTTTTCTTTGTAAAGAAAAAAGTATGGTGGGTGCGGTGGGATTCGAACCCACGACCAATTGATTAAGAGTCAACTGCGCTACCACTGCGCCACACACCCGAAAGCCTTTAATATTTATATTATTCACAACAATTAGCATATCACCTAAAAAAAGAAAAATCAAGTAAATAATCCTCAAACAATTTGCAAGATATATTTTTTTGTGTCAGAATAATAATAGTTACAAAAAGAAGGGACTATTTAATGAAGGCAATGATAATGGCAGCAGGTGTCGGGTCAAGATTAGATCCTGTAACCCAGAGTATACCTAAACCTCTTGTACCTGTTGCAAACCGGCCGGTTATGGACATACTTCTGGAAAACCTTTCTCAAATCGGCGTCAAGGAAGTCATTGCCAATACTTATTATCTCGCGGACAAGATTATTAAAAGGTATTCGAAAAATCCGTATGGAGTTGAGTTTAATTATATTAGAGAAGAAAATCTGTCCGGTACAGCCGGCGGTTTGAAAAAATGTCAGTTTTTCTTTGATAGAAATGAAGATTTTGTTGTACTTTCAGCAGACGGACTTTCTAATGCGGATTTGGAAAAAGGTATTAAAATTCACAGAGCATCCGGCGCTATTGCGACAATCGGAATTAAGAAAGTTCCGATGGAAGATATTCCGAATTTCGGAGTTGTTGTGACTAATGAAAACGGGTTTATAACAGAGTTTCAGGAAAAACCGTCGATTGAAGAGGCGAAGAGCAATTTTATTAATACCGGAATTTATATTTTTAATTACAGAATATTTGAATTTATTCCGAAAAATACATTTTATGATTTTGCCAAAAATGTTTTCCCCGTACTGCTTTCAATAAATCAGATTAATACTTTTGAGATAGAAGGGTACTGGAGTGACATTGGAACACTGCAGCAGTATAAACAATCCACACAGGATTTGTTTAACGGATTATGTCATTTTAGTCATTCAAAAATAAATGAGACTGACAACGGACGGTATATTACGGCCACTCCTAATATTAACGCAAAAATTCTCGGGAATTGTACTATCGGATGTAATTGCAGTTTTGGTGAGAATGTTGTACTTGAAAATTCTATTATTCTGGATAACGTAAAAGTCGGCGACAATGTCAAAATAAAAGACAGTATAGTTTCATCAAACTGTTTTGTAGGGGTGGATTTGTATTCACAGGTTATCGGGGCAAATCAGCATCTGGAAAATGAACGCGTAAATGTTTAAGCATTCCATAAAGCTCTTTTTTCTTCAGGATATGGTTTGTAATTGTTTTTCTTGTAAAATTCAACTGCGTTAGGAGCAGGAAAGACTTTTATGCGTTTTTCCGGAAACGTATCTGCCAGGAATTTTAACATTGCGGAGCCGATATTTTTGAAAGAGGAATTGAAATTAACATAGCCGTGTTCTGGGTTAACCTGAATATATTCAAGCTCGTTCATATCATCTTTTTCAGCAAACTGCGCAACCGCCAGAACATCATCAGGACGCATATTGCTCCAGTCACTCATCTGGGAAGTTATTGCAAAAATATGCTTTTTATCTAATATTCTGCCTGATAATAACGAATCTTCCATCTCATAATAAATGTCAGAAATATAATTGCAGACACCCCAGTTGTGAGAAAGCGTATCTAAAAGTATACGGTCTTTGTGTGATGTTTTGTCAATTTCAACCATAGAGGTTTTATAAGGATGTAAATTATCGTTTTCGTCTCGTTTTTGTATGTATACCGGTTTTATATAATTTGCCAGAAAACTAATATTACTCATCGGGGGAACCTTTCTGATGAATAATAAAAACCGGTGGTAAAAAAAAATTTGCTATGTTAAACAATAAAATATATCAATGCAAACATAAAACATAAAGATAATGCACTAATTCCGAACCAAAGATGCATTAATGGATGCTGGTATTCCCATATTTCTCTAATAGTTGTTGCTGCATTTTCTATTGTCTGCATATTTTTATCTCCATAAAATCTTTTGATAATTATATTGTCCACATTTATCAAAAACAGACATCACCTATTCGGTTGATTATTTATCACCTTTCAGGTATTATACAGTTATGCGAGAAGTAGAATTGTTGTTACCTGCGGGTAATATGGAAAAACTTGAATATGCAATAAAATATGGTGCAAATGCAGTATATCTTGGCGTTGTAGATTTTAGTCTGCGCGCAATGCGAAAAGGTGAACTTATAACGCCGGATAATTTAAAACAGGCAATAGAACTTGCACATTCACTGGGCGCAAAAGCTTATTTGACACTGAATATTTTTGCATTTAATAATGATATAAAACTTTTGGAAAGTTGTATTGATAAATTTAAAGAAGCCGCGCCGGATGCTGTTATACTCAGTGATTTCGGAATTTTTAATCTTGTAAGAAAATATATGCCTCAAACACCTGTACATGTGAGCACACAAACCAACACTTTGAATTACGAGAGCGTAAAATTCTGGCGTGATTTAGGTGCGAGCCGCGTCATTCTTGCACGGGAACTGCCGATAAAAGATATTGCGGAAATCCGCCGGCAGGTGCCGGATATTGAGCTTGAATGCTTTGTCCACGGGGCACAATGCGTGTCATTTTCAGGAAGATGCCTTTTGAGCGATTATTTTTCAAAAGGCGAACGCAAAGCCAATCACGGCAACTGTTCACAGCCTTGCCGGTGGAGTTATAAGCTTGTTGAAAGTACACGCCCTGATGAATATTATGAGATTAATCAGGACGAACGCGGGTCACATATTTTGAGCCCTAAAGATTTATGCCTTGTTGAATATTTGCCGCAATTGATTGAAGCAGGCGTAGATTCTTTAAAGATAGAAGGCAGAACAAAGAGTCTGTATTATGTCTCAGCTACAGCAAAAGCTTATCGCGGTGCGATTGACGAAATTTTATCAGGTAAAAAAGATGATTTGCATAAATACTTTGTTGAACTTCAAAAAGTCGGAAATCGCGGTTATACTCAAGGGTTTGCCTTAGGCGATAATAATGGCGAAAGTTACAGTTATGATATTTCAAAAGGGCTTGCCGGAGCAGATTTTTTGTGTGAATTTAAAGGTTTTAAAACAGATGACGATTACTATCTGGTTAAAATTAAAAATAAAATGCTGCTAGATGATGAAATAGAAATTATAACCCCGCATGAGCAATTTAAAACCAAAGTCATTTCGATTAAAAATGATCAGGGCGAGGAAGTTGAACTTGCAAATACGAACGATGATATTTATATGAAATTTTCACAAAATCCTGTAGATTACAAGTATGCTCTCGCCCGCACAATAGGAGTAAAACAGCATGTTTCTTAAACCGGATTATAATGTAGAAAACATATACGCAATAGATTTAGAAGAATTACAAAAAATCGGAATAAAGGCTATGCTGTTTGATTTAGACAGTACATTAATGGCGTCAAAATCCGGTGCCTATACTCTTAAAACATTGGATTGGCTTGATAAAGTTGCTCAGAATTTTTTCATTGGAGTTATATCAAATAACAAAAATCCTGAATACATAAAAAAAGTACAGGCAATATCTGATTTTCCTATACTTTTTGATGCGAATAAACCATCTTCCGTGAAAGCCGCACAATTTATGAAAGAACACGGTATTTGTGCCGAAACCGCTGTTTTGGTAGGCGATAGACCCCTGACAGATATCTGGTGCGGGAAAAAACTTGGCTGCAAAACAATATTAGTTGATTCAATTACCGCTAAAACAGAAAATTTCCCGACGCGTTTTGTGCGTAAGCTTGAACGCTGCTGCATAAGACATTAAGGGGATAGAGGATTCAAAGATTATATTCAGAGTTTTAACGGTGGTAATCTCTAACACTATTTATCTGCCGGCAATTTCTGTAAATTCTAATTTGAAGCCCAAAATTTGGCAGATATATCCCATTTCATAAAGTTTGAGTTTATTTTGTCCGAGTCTGTAGTTCAGATTTTGAGGTGAGTAGTATTTTCCGCTGACTTCAGATAATTTTTCAGCCAGCATTTTCATTGTCCATGCTTTTTTCGAAAGCATAATTTTTACTTCTTTGCGTGCATCGATTTTCTCTAATAAATGATTTTGCATAATAAATAAATTATATAGGCAACAATATATTTATATTGACAAAACAAAAGAATTGTTGCATTATTAAAAGTATTATTTTATTAATTAAGTAATACTTTTATAAATTTAAAGGAGCAAGTATGAGAGAATTTAAAAAAGCATTCACATTAGCAGAAATCCTAATCACTTTAGCAGTCATTGGTATCGTGGCCGCACTTACATTACCGGGGCTCATCCAGAACCACAATGAAAAAGCATGGTCTACTGCTAAGGATTTGTGGGAAAAGAAACTTACTGAAACAGTCCGCAGAATGAACATTGACGGAGTCATGACAGGTCATGAGTCTACAGAGGATTTCATGAATACGTTCAAAAACTACATGAAAGTTATTAAGACCTGCGACAACAGCGACATTAATAAGTGTTATTCACCAAAGATAGTACAAACAGGCAGTGATTCTGAACCTATCGAAGTTCAAACATCTGATCTAAAAACAGCAGAAAACTTAGGTAATTCCGAATGGGGAACTAATACCATGAGTTTTGTTATAGCAGATGGCACAACTGTTATTATGGCATATAATCCTAATTGCGCTTATGCAGATCCAATAGAGGATACAGGAAGTCAGGTATCTTGCTTAGGATTTATGGTGGATGTTAATGGAAAGAAAGGCCCGAATAGAGTTGGCGATGATATAGCCTTGAAAGGTCAAATATCTCTTTCCAACTGCGACAATCCAATAGGAGATATGTGCTTTAGCACTGATTTCCAACCAACAGCTATAGACACTTGCAGCGACACAACATGGGATGACAAGCTAACAGCAAATTCATATTGTTCAACTAATTATTGGGCAGGAGCGAAGAAAGCATGTTCAGACATGGGAATGAGCCTTCCGACAAAAGAAGAATTGGCGCAACTAGCAAGCAATCTTTACGTTGATAGCAGCGGCAATGCAGTAGAGATAGCATACAACGAAGACAAAAGTAACCTAAAAGTAAAGGACGAATACAAAGATAATCCTCCTATCACTCTTGGCTACCGCTACTGGTCCAGTGAGGAGTACAATGCGGGTAACGCGTACTTCCGGTACTTCAGCACTACCTACACGCTCGGTAATGACAATAACTGGTACTACAAGAACTACAGCAACCACCGCGCTATATGTGTGTCGAACTAAGAGGCTTGGCCTCTTAGTTCGAAGTGATTAAGTGATTGAGTGACTAAGTGATTAAGAGGATTTCAAAATAGGGCAATGTGAGATTCCCCACGTTGCCTCTTTTTAGGGGAATAAGGGAATGAGGAAATAAGGGAATAAGTTCGTTATTAAAGACGATAAGACGTTAGGACTTCATTAAGTGCTTTAATAAAGCGGTTATTAGTGGAATTTTACCAAGACCGCTTTTTGTAACGAACTTAGCGTCTCAACGTCTTATAGTCTTAACGTCTTTTTAATCAGGCAATGCAAAATTTAAGCGTTGCCTCTTTTTTATCCGTCATACCGCAGCAGTTTTGCTACGATTTGCGGGAGTCGGCGCCTTGCGGGTGGACACAGTCCACTTTTACATACTGGATGCCCGTTAACTTTAGCGGGTATCCAGTGTATAAGAGCAGACTTCGTCTGCCCGCAAGGTAACAATGCCCGTCGGACGCATACATCCACGTTGCGGGATGACGTAAAAGCATGTTGGACTGGATAGT
>CALVEB010000011.1 GCA_944326465.1 Candidatus Gastranaerophilales bacterium
TGTGCCTAAACGCATTTCGGGGAGAACCAGCTAGCTCTTGGCTCGATTGGCATTTCACCCCTAACCACAACTCATCCACCGATTTTTCAACATCGGTTGGTTCGGACCTCCACGTAGTGTTACCTACGCTTCATCCTGGTCATGGTTAGATCGCCAAGGTTCGGGTCTATCTCAGGTTACTTAACGCTCTATTCAAACTCGCTTTCGCTATGGCTCCGGATATTAACTCCTTAACCTTGCAACATAAGATAACTCGCCGGCTCATTCTTCAACAGGCACGCCATCACACTATTGATAGTGCTCTGACTGATTGTAAGCTAACGGTTTCAGGGTCTATTTCACTCAGCTTCTCACTGTTCTTTTCGCCTTTCCATCACTGTACTCGTTCACTATCGGTCACTGACTAGTATTTAGCCTTACCGGATGGTCCCGGTGGATTCAGACAGGGTTTCACGTGCCCCGCCTTACTCGGGATACTTACAAGAGATTATTTGTTTTCATTTAAGGGGCTATCACCCGCTATGGCTCAACTTTCCAGTTGAATTCAACTAACAAATAATTTTGTAACTCTTTGAAGTATCTGCAAATACTTCGGTAAGTCCCACAACACTCTGTGCACAACGATTGCAGTCTATCACGTACACAGGGTTTAGGCTGTTCCGATTTCGCTCGCCGCTACTTTCGGAATCATTAGTTTATTTTCTTTTCGTCCTGTTACTAAGATGTTTCAGTTCACAGGCTTTCCACCTCGTAACCTATGTATTCAGTTACGGGTTCTAAGGTTTTAACCTTAGAGGGTTTCCCCATTCGGAATTCTACGGATCAAGGTCTTTTAGCAACTCCCCGTAGCTTATCGCAGCTTTACACGTCCTTCATCGGCTGTCAGTACCAAGGCATTCTCCATTAGCTCTTAGTAGCTTTACCTAATATTTAATTAGTTATCATTGATGATTACGTATATCTTAATAAATAACAATTTATCTCGATACGCTTATAATATTATGCAATTTTCAAAGTACAACCAGCTAAACGCTGAAAGTAGAACAGACTGAAAACATACTTGTTAATCAAGCCTCTTTCACCGAATAAAATAATAAGATAAAAAATCGGTGCTGTCAACAGCTTCGACCTTGGGATGGAGGCAAATTTTAAAATGCATAAGCATTACCTCAATCTCCCTAGAAAGGAGGTGATCCAGCCACACCTTCCGGTACGGCTACCTTGTTACGACTTCACCCCAGTCACCAACCCTGCCTTAGGACGCTGCTTCCAAAAGGTTAGCTCACGTACTTCGGGCGTGGTCGACTTCCATGGTGTGACGGGCGGTGTGTACAAGACCCGGGAACGTATTCAACGCAGCGTGCTGATCTGCGTTTACTAGCGATTCCGACTTCATGCACTCGAGTTGCAGAGTGCAATCCGAACTGAGACCGGCTTTTAGAGATTTGCTCACTCTCGCAAGTTGGCTGCTCGTTGTACCGGCCATTGTAACACGTGTGTAGCCCAGAGCATAAGGGGCATGATGATTTGACGTCGTCCCCACCTTCCTCCGGTTTGTCACCGGCAGTCTCGCTAGAGAGCACTATATCAGTATACCGATATATGCAACTAACGACGAGGGTTGCGCTCGTTGCGGGACTTAACCCAACATCTCACGACACGAGCTGACGACAACCGTGCACCACCTGTCTTGAGGCTCTCCGAAGAGCACCTTCTGCTTTCACAAAAGTTCCTCAGATGTCAAGCCCTGGTAAGGTTCTTCGCGTTGCTTCGAATTAAACCACATGTTCCACCGCTTGTGCGGGTCCCCGTCAATTCCTTTGAGTTTCACACTTGCGTGCGTACTCCCCAGGCGGGATACTTATCGCGTTTGCTACGGCACTGCAGGGGTCGATACCCGCAACACCTAGTATCCATCGTTTACGGCCGGGACTACTGGGGTATCTAATCCCATTTGCTACCCCGGCTTTCGTTCCTCAGTGTCAATTACGGCCCAGTAAAGCGCTTACGCCACCGATGTTCCTCCTGATATCTACGCATTTCACCGCTACACCAGGAATTCCCTTTACCTCTACCGCATTCTAGTTTGCCAGTATCCAGTGCCGAACAGAAGTTGAGCTCCTGCATTTAACACCAGACTTAACATACCACCTACGAACTCTTTACGCCCAATGATTCCGGACAACGCTTGCACCCCCCGTATTACCGCGGCTGCTGGCACGGAGTTAGCCGGTGCTTCCTCTGTGGGTACCGTCATCTTTCGTCCCCACTGACAGATCTTTACACCCCGAAGGGCTTCTTCAATCACGCGGCGTTGCTGCGTCAGGGTTTCCCCCATTGCGCAAAATTCCCTACTGCTGCCTCCCGTAGGAGTATGGGCCGTGTCTCAGTCCCATTGTGGCTGATCATCCTCTCAAACCAGCTACTGATCGTCGCCTTGGTGGTCCATTACACCGCCAACTAGCTAATCAGATGCAGGCTCATCCTAGAGCACCGGAGTTTTCAAGATAAGCATTTCAGCTTAGCTCATATGGGGTATTAGCAGACGTTTCCCTCTGTTGTCCCCCTCTCTAGGGCAGATTTCCTACATATTACTCACCCGTCCGCCACTTTCCTCTCTAGCAAGCTACAGATTCTCGTTCGACTTGCATGTATGAAGCACGCCGCCAGCGTTCGTCCTGAGCCAGGATCAAACTCTCCATTGTCAGAAAGTTTATGTCCATCGTTTATATGCGGCTAGCATATAAACTGCTCGACTTTATTTTATCGCTTGGCTTTCGCTTCGCGTTAAGTTCTTGTCCTTAATCATTTTTAGTTGAATTAACAAGTATTAATTTCGTCAATTATTGAATGCTCGCGTTTAACGGGTCTGCACAGTCTTGCACTTCTGCAAGCCTGTTCGCCCTCAGCTCGCATTCAAGTTTTCAGCTATTCTGTTTTCAATGTTCAGTTCAAGATAATTGCCACCTTATTCCCAGAAAGGTTTCTTCAGTTTTGCAGAACACAAACTAAGCGTTCAGGGGCTAATGTTTTCAAGGCAGATTATTCATCATTTTAAGGCCTTTTAAAACCGGATATCGTTTCCTTTATCCGCAACCGCTTGTTTAACTCGCGGTAATTATTATCTTATTCTTTCAATTTTATTTGTCAAGTCTTTTTTAAAGATTTTTTAAATTTTCTTAACAATCTATATTTCGGTTTTTGAAGTTCATTGTTCTTTCGAACATTTTTAATCTTATTACTTCAATTTATTTTGTCAAGTACCTTTTTAAAATTTCTTAACAATCTTTTTTTAAAGTTCAATTTGTGTTTTTCGCACATCCTTAATCATATATCTAAAAAAAATATTGTCAAGTGGTATTTAATGATTTTTATCTCGACTTATGTGTAAATTTTTTAATGTTCGGCGTGCCGGTCTTTGTATCGGGCACATCTTTAATACTATTCTTAAAAAAAACTAATTGCAATAACATTTTTACATGTTTTTTCCACTTTTTTTCATGAACCGCATAACTACGCCATCATGCGTCCTTTACATTTCTTAATCTCTTCTCCTGATTACTCAGTTCTTTATATATAGATGTTACACATGCTCAAAATGTTCCCGCTAAATCTCATTAATTTGAATGAGGGGAAAATAAATATCATGGGTTATAATGTCATTATCCAACGCGGATAGTTTAAGGAGATACAGACAATGAACAAAATTTTAAAAAACGCTATTTTTTCAACAGCATTATTTTTGGCATGCTCAACTATTGCATTTGCTGACGGAAACGCATTTACACCGTTAAATTTTGACGACACAGCGTATGGAGTGACCACAACCCAAACAGCGCCTGCAGGCGGCATCCAGCCGGCAACCGTAATCCAGCCGGCGCAGCAGGTAGGCAACGAAAACATGCAAAATGCGATTTTACAATTAGACAATGCGCAAGTTGATGTAAGAAACCAGCTTTTAGACTGCAAGACAAAATTTGCCGAAATAGATGCGCAATACCGTTCAATCAAACAGCAACGCGACGCACTAAATAAACAGGTTAAGGATATCGAGAAGAAAATCAAAGAATTAGACAAGACAAAAGAAAAAATCAGAAAAAACATGATGTAAAGGGAATAGAATAAGACGAGAAAAGCGCGGGGCATGCCTTTGGCATGCCCCGCGCTGCTTGGCCGGTAGATCTGACATGTTTTTCTACACCATCCCCCAACGGCAAACGAATTCCACCCCTCTCCGAGGGGAATGCGTGACAGTTTCCGTTACCCTTTTGCGGATGTACAGTGTGTAAAAGTGGACGGTGTCTGCCCCTCTCCGAGGGGGAGGGGCGGAAACACTTAACGAACGAACGTGAGTTTAGTGTTTCGGGTGGGGTTAGTTCGTCAGATACGCACATTTGACCCCCTCCTGAAATTTTTAGCCTCACTGCGTTCGGCAACAAATTTCTTTCCTCCCCCTTGGAGAGGATTGTGTAATGGGTTCCGTTGGATTTTCGCGGGTGCCCCATATAAATTACTTCCTCTATCTGTTTCGCTGTTGCTTGTTCTCGTATTGACAATTCGTACTTCCTTTTTTATGCTCTTAACGACTCGTAATATCTCTTTACATTTCTTTATGTAGTCATTTTAATATACATTAGGTAATATTGTCAACTCTTTTTATTATACTATGCTTTATAATATATCTCTTTTCGTTGCTTTCAACTATGCTTTTATATTATACAACATTTTTTTAAACACTTCAAGCGAATGCGTTAGGTGGAGTTTTCTTATTCTCCTCTATATAGGTTGATTTTTATCCCTTTGTATTATCTCCTTTGTTGGGCTGAAAGCACTATCTTCATTAACTTTGAACCCGCTGTCTAGTATTTGTAGGGTGCATCGTTTGATGCACCAGTTCTCGTTTGAGATCCCGCAAGGTGACAATGCACGCTTGACGCAATCATTCCCGTTGCGGGATGACGTAGAGGTATTGGTGGGACGCGCACAATTGACCCCCACCTAGAATTTGTAAGCTCATTTCATTCGCTAACAAATTCTTTTCCTCCCCCCTTGGAGAGGAATGCGTAGCGGTGTTGGCGAGACTCCACGGTACCCTTATGACCCCTCATCCTAACCTTCTCCCCAGGGGGGAAGGTATGTAACAGGTTCCGTTGGATTTTCGCGGGTGTCCAGTGTGTAAGAGTGGACTTCGTTCACCAGACTTCGTCTGCCCCTCTCCGAGGGGGAGGGCTGAATTTCTTAGTGAGCTTGCGAACTTAGAAATTCGGGAGGGGGTTGATTCATTGGATCCGCACAATAGGCTGGCACCGTATTTCTTTAGCGACCACCAAGAGTGTAAGAGTGGACTTGTCCACCCCCCACCTAGAATTGCCCGAATAATAAACGCGCGCTTCGCTTGCGTCCCCCGCCTCGAAATCAAAGATTTCGGTCCGCCCTCCAGGGGCGGACATAATGCTTCCTCCCCCTTGGAGAGGAATGCGTAGCGGTGTTGGCGAGACTCCTCGGTACCCTTATGACCCCTCATCCTAACCTTCCCCCCAAGGGGAGAAGGTATGTAACGGGTTCCGTTGGATTTTCGCGGATGTCCAGTATGTAAAAGTGGACTTTCCACCAGAATTCATCTGTCCAGCTTGGTGTGCTATAGCTGGGTTTTTTGGCATTCTCTGTCTCTTAATACGAATACTTATCCTCCATTTTTATGATTTTTTTATTACCGTTACTCCTTTTTTTTCCCCATTTTACGCGCTTTTTCTCCCCTTTATATTCATTAGATAATATATTTTATTTCAATATTACCTAACAGTTCCTTTTATTAATTCCTTATTTACTTAATAATAAGTAAAAATACACTTGGATAATATTCGTATGCAAGTATGCTAATATCCGTATAACAATAGGAATTTTATATCTTATGGAAATGGATCTGAAACAACAACTAGGTGCGAGAATTAAAGAATTACGCGCGGCAAGATCGCTTACGCAAGAAATTTTTGCGGAAGTGATCGGGATTAGCTCCAGAAGTATGAGTTTTATCGAAACCGGAAAAAATTTCCCTTCCGCTGAAACTCTTACCAGAATCTGCGGTGCTTTACAAGTCCCGCCGCACCAGCTTTTCTATTTCGGAAAACACCCTGAACTCGATCAGGTTAAAGAAGAACTTATTAGAAAAATCAGAGATGATGACGAATTCGCCTCTTTCGTCTACAAAGCTGCTTTTAACCTTAACTAAACTTCTTTTCTTGATCTTTGCTTACAAAATAATCTTAACACTTTCGCGGAAATATCGATATTTCCCCAATATTTGCCGCTAATATATTGTATTGCACGTTGTAGATACTGCAGTTTTGCAATTCCTCATCTATCTTTCCCGCATTGGGATCATATAGCGGTTTTCCTTTCGGTTCAATTTGCGTAAAATTTGAAATTGGGTCTGTCATACCTGCATTCCTTATCGTTTCGTATTTATATTTATTACGTCATTTCTGTATAGAACTTTAACTTCATTCAAATATTGTTACAGAAACTTTACATTATTCAATACGCACAAAGAAGTCTGACATAATCATGTCAGACTTCTTCCGGCAAACGAACTAAACTACTGGGTTATGCGGGGTAACTTTAATTTCCCCTTATCTGTCCTGCGGCTGTAACTGCCTTGCGGACTCTCTGTCTATTCTGCACAACCAAATGCGATAGTAACGTGTTCTCTTGGATTTACCGCAGATATCTTATATCCGCGCGGGTCTACAAGGTAAGCAAATTCGTCGCCTGTGGTTTGGAACAAGCCCATTGTTCCTGATAATGCTGTTCTGGTTACGTCTATTGGTGCTTTAACTGTTTCCCACAGACCGTCGCCTAGGTTTCTAGCGGCTGCTCCAAATTGACCCTGGAATACGTGACCGAGCATATATCCGGCATCATTGGATACGTTTTCGGCTGCGTTACCTACATTAGTCAGGATGCCGCCTGCTGTTCTGCCTACTACGCCGACTAATGATCCGGCAAGGGTAAACGGTGCTTCTACCAGTCTTGCTACAGGGTTAACCTGTTTTGATTTGTTTACCTGTGCCTGTAATATCTGTTTTGGCAAGTTGGTTTTGCAATCACCGTTTTTAATGCTTGTAAATGACAGCTTAATAGCGCCTTTATCACAGCCTGAAGGTCTAATAACCTCTACAACCTGACCGGTTACGGTTGAACCGCAAGGATAGTTGACTCCGTTAATCGTTACATCTTCAAGGGTTTTTGCTCTGAAGTATTGGCCTACGTGGGATGATTTTGAGGTTAACTGGTCAATCATCGCAACTTTCAGGGTCGGTATCTTTACGATATCTTCTTGTTCCATGTATGCCTTTTTATTTACAGGGCATGCCGGACAGATATTGTTTGCGGTTTTAGGGTTTGTGTCGTAACCAAGTGCTACACGTACGGTTTGCAGCATTGATGCGACATCTGCGCGTGATGCTTCTTTATTCGGACAAATCATATTCGGATTTGGCATATCCTTCAGAGCACCGTTTTGCAGTGATTTTGCTACAGGAATTTTAGCCCAATTTGGTACTGTATGGCCGTCTGCGTATTTGCTCAAAATTTCATCTGCTTTGCATTCGTCAATATCGCAGGTCATACTTTTTGCAATTGTTGTCAAGGCTTCGGCTCTTGTTACAGGATGATTAGGTTCAAATTTGCCGTTCGGATAACCTTTCAGCAAATTTTCATCTACTGCTTTTGCGATAGCTGCGTTTGCCCAGTTTCCTGACGGAACATCTGAGAATCTGCTTGTGTCGCACATATCGCAATCAAGATTAAAACCTTTAACAAGCATTGTCGCAAATTCGGCGCGGGAAATGTTTCTATTAGGTTTGAACATGCCATCCGGATAGCCGACTACAACATCATTGATAGCTAATTTATCAATATCGCATGCTGCCCAGTAGCCGTTTGGGACGTCGGGAAATGCGCATGCGCCTGCCATTCCTGCTGCTGCGCCGGTGATACTTTCATTATTTAATTCTACCGGTACAAAGGACTTTTTTAAGGCATCAATAGAGTTTGAGGTTTGCAAATCTATCGGGCAATTATTGCCGTCCATAATTCGTTCGTTTCTTTGAATAGGGATACCGTTGTGTCTTGTCGGGGCTTCGTTCAGGCATGGCAATTCTGCGGCTGCGCCGGTAATTGTATTATCAGAGGCTACGGTTACGCCGCTGATATCTGACGCAAGATTTCTTTGCAAGCCGGACATTGCTGTTTCTGATGAAAAAATAGAGTTTGCCGGCTGACCGACGTAGTTGTTTGTCCCGTAAATCGCGTTCGGGTAGCCATACACCTGACGCATGTCCTGTCTTGATGGTTTACCTGTACCAGGGCATACTGCGCATGCCGGTTCTGCCGGTTTATCGCAGCTTATTTCATCCGGACAGCCGCAATCACTTTTCTTTTGATTGCATGGATCGCATTGTGCCGGAGGACATGGATCTTTATCCTTGTCACAATTGCATTCGTCTAATGTCTTTTTGCATTTGCTGCATGTAGGTGCAGGTGTTTCGCACGGGCAGGCCGGACCTGTTACAACAGGCATTGGCTCTGCGCATGGAGCAGGCGTTTCAGGTGTCGCACACGGGCAAGCCGCCATTGCTGAATTCAAGGAACACGTTGCTATTCCAACGGCAATTGCAGCTGCCACAGTAAGTTTTTTAATAGTCATTTTTACCTCCTTGTGTTTGTGGGCTTTTTTCTAAAAACCCAAAAAATTTTTTAAAAAACAAACTTATACCAGATTATGTACTTTATTTGTTGTCAGAAACATTACCGTAAAAGGTTATTCACTAAGGCTATTTCATCTTCCCTTTATTTGTTCCGATTGATTTTTTACACAATTTAGATTATTATTTGATAAAGTGTATGAGGTTTGGTATGTACAAAAAGATATTATTATTGGTAATATTTTTGAGTTTTATATTTTGCGGCTGCGGCAAAAAACAGGAAAAATTTACGGATGATCTTGACAGAATCTTGAAACAAAATAAACTCGTTGTCGGTGTGAGAACTGACACCATGCCTTTTGGCTTTAAAGATAAAAACGGTAACCATGCCGGTTATGATATAGACATCGCCAATATAATCGGAGAGGCTTTGTTTGGCAACCAAAAAAGTGTTCAATTTGTGCCTGTGACGGCCTCCGACAGAATAAGAAAACTTATTACACATGAAGTTGACATGCTCGTCGCAACAATATCAATTACAGAGCCTCGAGAACGTATTTTAGATTTTTCCGTACCGTATTATGCAGCAGGGCAGGCTATGATGCTTCCAGCCGGCAGTGATATAATTTCTCTGAGAGAATTGTCCGGCAGAAAAGTCATTATTGTTTACGGCTCGACAAGTGAGCGCAGCATAAGAACAGGTATTCCAAATGTAAATGTCATCGGCTACAGAACTTATGATGAAGCTTACAACGCATTAAAAAACGGGCATGCTGATGCTTTAATCGCTGATGATACCCTGCTTTACAGGTATGTTTTGAATGACAAAAACTTTAAGCTTTTGCCAAAAAGGTATTCTAAAGAATATTACGCTATTGCATTTAGAAAAGACGAATCTTCTCAAAGACTGCAAATTCGTGTAAACAGCATCTTGCAAAGTCTCCAAACCTCCGGACGCCTTAACCGGCTGCAAGAAAAATGGGGTATCGCTAATTAAACACCTCAATAAAACTTTGATAAACCCTGATTTTTCAAAACGCTTATTTTTTATTCTCGTCTAATTCGCCTCTTTAAGAACAACTATTGCCTCTTCTATTTCTATCCTCAAGTATTCCAATTGTTGTTCGATATTATTGTTATTATAAATATACCCTGCACCGCCATAAGCGAGATATGGTTTATATTTCTCGGCCTCTGCCCTGAGATTGGAAACAGTTTGGGCATGATTGCTGACTTCCTGCAATCTCTGAAATGAAATAAACGAACTTTCGGGCTTTTCTGCATATTTATCTCTTAAATATTCAACATTTTTTGTTAAAAAATACACCCGCGCAACAAATCGCTGTACAGGTTCATGTTCTTCAATTGAATCCAGAATTTTTTCCAGTACAGGAATCATTTCGTTCAAATCGTTAATATATTCGGAGGTTTTATCTGATTTCAAAATAATATTTACAAAAGCCGGATCTTCACGCGGGATAGGTTTCAGAGCATTTCCGGAATGAAATTGTTCTGTCTTTTCAAAGACCGGTTTCGTGCTATTAGGTTCTGTTGTGGTAAAACTCTTGCTGAGATCAGGCAGAGTTCCTACGTAACCGGCCCCTTGATCTGCCGGAGGCTTACGGCCGCCAAAAAGCCCCGCATTGCTTTGCGGTGCATGTAATAGCAGGATTAATATCAATACTAAAAATTTGCGCATACCTCTATTATAATGATGTGTCTGAAAAAATCATCATATAAATTAACGAACTAATCCTGCGGCTGTTCCTCTTCTATCGTTATATCGCATTTACGTTTAAACCAGTGGACTTTACCGTGTTTAGGACAGGCATCTTCATCAAAATAATATGGTTTGCCAAAAGGTTGTAAATGCGGATCGCGTTTATATAAATCTTTGCCTTGAGCGCAACGTTTTACGTCGCGTTTTTTCATTTTTTGTATCTTATTGTATTTAGATTTTTGTTCGCCGGATAGCAGCGCTTTAAACTCTTTATCATACTTTTTAGCAGTTTTATCAAGCTCTTTTTTCAGATTTTTAATAACTTTTTGCTGTTTTTTTATGGCAGTTTTATTTGCCTCAGGATTGCATTGGAGTTTTTTCAGGACATAAATTTCCTGTTCAAGTACATTAATTTGCGCATCGAGTTCCTGAAAACGTCTTTCTTCTATTTCTCTTTTATATTTTCTTTGCGGCGGTGTAAGATTAAGCACATTATAAGTTGCGGCTCTATCATCAAAGATTCTATCCACAAGTTCTGCACATTTTCCGGAATGCATGATTTTCTCAGCGGATATTGGTGTATCATATTCATTTGGTGAAACAGTTACATTACAGTTAGGACAAGTATTTTGTTCATCAGCCGCTACAACCGGTGATGATATAAACACGCTTAAAACTAATATTAACAAGAAATTTCTCATAACTATTCTCCTATAGAAGTATTTTTACATAACATAAAAAAAATATCAAATTATTAACTTTTTATAGTAAAATCGAAATATGGAAGAAATGAAACTACGAAATTATGCATATTTAGGTGATGCGGTATGGGAACTATATATTCGGGAACATACAACAGAGTTAACTTCAAACGCGAAACATTTGCATAAAATAACGACGGAGCGTGTAAAAGCGTCATATCAGGCTGAATTACTGCATAAAATAGCAAAAAGCTTAACGGAGGCAGAACAGGATTTGGCGCGTCGCGGGAGGAATTTACCGATACCTGTGGGACGCCGTTCAAACCAGACAGAATACCGTGCGGCAACGGCATTTGAGGTCTTAATCGGCTGGTGGTATAAAGAAAAACCTGAGCGGCTGCAGGAATTTTTTAATGGAGAATTGAAGTTTAGTAGTACTGAAGATAAGGTGAATTAAGGGAAAAATAGAGAATTTTTAGGATAAAGAAAAATTTTTTTTTAAAAGGGGGTTTACAAAAAAAAATCAGCATGTAGAATAAATATTGTGACAAATGAATAGATAAACCTATGGGGGTTTAGCTCAGCTGGTAGAGCATCTGCTTTGCACGCAGAGGGTCAGGAGTTCGAATCTCCTAACCTCCAAAACAAAAAGACAATTACATTAGTAATTGTCTTTTTGTTAAGGTGTGTCAGGAACTTTGACATTTTATACCGGGACCTTGACATATTGGTCGGAAGCTATACACAATAATTATATTAATTTGCATTTATATTTTGATGGTGTAATTTTAAAGACATTTTGTAAGTTTTCTCCATTACAATGCATCAGGGATTTTGAGAAAAAGTATCGCGAGTTTGACATGCAAGTAGGAATGTTGTGTGTCAGGGATTTTGAGAAAAAGTATCGCAAGTTTGCCATGTAAGTAGGAAAGTTTTTGACAAAAAATACTTATTATTAAAAAGATTTTGAAAAATGAGAGAAATTTAAACGGTATTTAAATGCCGTTTAACAACTGTTTAATAAATGTTCAAAAATTACATCTTTTCAATATACCAATTAGAATTTTTAAAATGATTAAAGTTCCATTGTAATTGAAAGTAATGGCTTCGCCATTTTAACGCACTCGCTCAAAAAAGCCTAAACAAGTTTAGCTTTTTATTCGCTCCTTTGTTATAGAAATTGTATTCCATAGAGTTATCATCTTTAAAGTTATAAGAATATTTATTCAATTGTGTTTTTCGATAACTTTCAAAAGCTATCCTGATTTCTTTTGCAAACTTATTTCTAAATTCAGAATATGATATCTCTAAGGTTTCTCTTGTTAGTTTATTTTTCAAAATCATCTTCAAACCCTCGTATGTTATCAAGCTCTATATTGTATCTTTTGCCTTGCTTATCAACACAAGTTGCATAATCTATCTCAGCATCTACAAATTTATTTTTCCAAATACAAATCAGCAATCCGATTTCTTGTGTTTTTAAATTCAAAACCTTTGTTCCATATAGTGCATAATCTTTCTCTGTCATCATTCTTTCCTTTCAAGTATCAAATCTGAATAGATATCATCAGGCTTTTGTGGGTCTATTAAAAACTCTTTCATAAACACAAATCTTTCTCCGCAAGTGTTTTCACAAATTACAGTGTCGAAATTGTAGAAGCCAATTACTTTGTAATACTCATTATCAGAGATCTTAAAACCTTTAATCTTTTTGAGTCTGTATTTTTTGCCTAATTCAATCATTGTTACCTCTTATCAGCAATAACATTAATCGCTCTATGCTAATTAAATATCAAGCAAAGTGTTTAAAAATGTATCATTCAGACACAATTCATTTTTTTAAAACACTATTTGAACAGAATTTGATCACGGTTTTTTAAGGTTCACCAAATAATATAGAAAATATTTTATTTTTCATGAAAATATCATTATACTTGCTGTTTATATTTATTAGATTTAAAACTTTTTCTTTTATAATATTTCTAATATTTTTATCTTTTTTGACCAAAGATTTGAGTTCTTTCATTTTCTGTGGCGTAAGGAAATGTATATAAGAAACCTCAAAGTTATTATAATCAAAATTTTTCATACTACTAACAAAAGATAGATATGCTACTCCTTTAAAGCACGTGTATCGCAATAAATTTAAATACCGACTACTGTTTTTAATTATTCCAAAATTTATCAAATCTGCAATAATGCTTATTGCATTTTCTGCCTCTCGTTTTTCCTTTGTAGGTGATATTTTCCAAATTTTCCCATCATATTCTTTTGTTCTAGGATTTCCTTTTAAATTGAAATAATTTTTTATTCTATATTCGGTTTGTTGCAATAAAAGTTCTTCATATTGAATGTTTGACGAAATAATACCCTTCATACTTGCTTCGTAAAAAAGTTCAATATTAAAATTTGCATTTAAAAACACAATAATTGATTTTTTAATTTTTCTTTTTAATTTTTTATTTGCAATTGAATACATTGGAATATAAAAATCTTGCAAATAAGAAATATCTTCTACCATATTTATATTTTCAATGTCAATAATATAGTCTTTGTCAAAAAATTGAATTATATTAGACAAATTGTATATAACTCGACATAATGAATTCCTCACAATATAATTATATTCATCTACACATTTTATAGTTTTTTTATAGATATACAGCAATAATAGTTTTAAACTTTCGACATGGATATTTTGTCGTCTACTTAAATCATTGTATTGAATAATTATAAAATCCATTAAATATCTATATAAATCAATATCATTTGAGCATATTTTATAATGTTTTAAAAATTTTAAATAAAAGGTTATTATTTCTGAAAATTCAGATTTATCAAGGTCTATTTTTGAAAAAATTATGAAAAACTTTCTGAGATATTTTATAAATTTACGATTGTTATGATATTTGAATTTATTAATTGAACTAATTAAATTTTTATATGATAATAAAAGTTTTTGTTTATCAGATAATAAAATTATATCTATTGTACTAATTACATCGCTGAGTTGTTTTATATTTAAGTATTCAATCATTAAATACATATCAAAATAATAAAACTCACGTTCTTTTATTTCTTCTATAAAAGAGTGATATTTAGTAATGCAATCTTGATCGTTATTTTCTTTTATATTTTGATTATCTATAAAATTTGCTTTTATAGCATAATAAAATATTTCACGAAATGAGTTATCATTTTCTATAAACAAATAATTTAAAATATAATCCTCATATAAAAGTATATGATATTGATTAATACCTGATGCGTTGATTGTCTTACTATTAACCTCGTCAGTTAACTTTAATATTTTATTCTTGTAATATATGAAATTATCGCCATTTAATTTCTTTTTGATTATATTTTGTTCATCATTTGTTAAATAATTTTCTAGTAAATAATTAATGTTTATTTGTTTAACAGAATTAGCAATCCGATGAATCTCATGTTTTCCATAATTTTGTTCAATTGTTTCCCAAAGATGATTTATTAAGATTAAACCCATTTGCAGCCTATTGTATTCTGAAATAACAAATAGCAGGTTGTTTTTATTTCTAAATTTATTTGAAATAATTTCTAATTCTATATATGACTCGTATATTTTATCTAACTTAAAAAAAATATAAGCTTTTTTAAATATATTTACATCTTGGCAATTGGCATTTAGTTTATTTAATAATTTTTGCAAGGAAACAAAATCAAACATACTAGCTTGATTTATTACATCATCTTTTATTACATTCTCCAGTAAACTATATGTTCCCAACATTAATCTCCAAACTGTTATTTCCTTTACGATATTCAATTACATTCACATTATTTTCTATTAGAAATTCCTTTAATATTTTAAATTTATGATTATTGGTAAACTCATGAAATTCTTTTATAAAATTATTTAATTTGCTACTATACAATATAACTTTCTTTTCATATTCATTATATCTAGCTAAACAATCCTCAAACAAAAATTCATATAATTCATTTGGATTAATAAAATTAAAATTTCTGACAATTTTAATTTTATTATCTATTGTATGTATTGGATCTAAAATATAATGTTTTAAAAAATATAATGTTTTATATAATTCCTGTCCTTTTTTAGGTAACTTTTTAATATTTTCTTCTGTTATTTCATCTAAAATTGTTTGAGAATAAAATTTATCAATAATGTCTATAATTTCATAAAAATTAATTGTAAATATATCCTTAAGTTCTAAATATTTTTTTAATATTTTTTGTTTTTTATCTTTTTTTATTTCGTCACACAATATTAAATATGAAGGCTGTTTGTTTTCTTTTAAAATATCCTTAACCCATTGATAAATTTGATTTACATTTGGATCATCTGCCGAAAATCCAACAAACAAAACAACACTTGTTGCAAAGATAGATTTTATAAAAGTCTCAACTAATTTGAAGTTCAAAGAATATTCATTATAATCATTTTCTTTAAATACAATATTCTTATTTTCAAAATCACCATGCATTTTTATAATAGCTTTATCTTTTATATAGGGAATATGCTTGTTCTTGCATATTATTTTATAACTATTATTTTTTAATTCATTTGCTGTATCTTCTAAAATACAATCATAGTTCGTAGTAATGAAATATTTAGGACTAAATTCATCAAATAATAATTTTGTAATAATATTTGTTTCCCATTTTTTATTTAATGCATCATTTAAAATTCTCTTATACTTCCTAGGGTGTGCATCAAAATAACATTGAGCTATTTTAATGTAATCTGCTGGTGAAACATTAGCTATATTTAAGTCATCTGTAAATTTTTTTATTATTTCACTCCATGTTGGCACTCCGGAATTTTTAGAAACCCCTGCTCCAACAAAAATAGCAAGATTATAATTATTATTAATTGCTTCTTGTATTCTTTTAATATGAATTTCTAGGTCATTATTATTTTCTTGTGTCATAAAATACTTTAAACCCTATAATTATTATATTCCTCCTCCGATAAAGAAAAATCTTTATCAATTACTAAGACTTCGTCATACGTAAGATCGTAGAGTTTATAAACCAAAATATCTATTTGATTTTCATAGTCTTGTATCTTTTGTAACTCATTATTTTCAGTTGCTTCAAGACAAGACAAAAGCTTTAAAACTATTATTTTAATGTTATTTGCAAACTCAGAACTTATATTAGGTAAAGGAAATTCTTTTATGTCTTTAACTAATATTTTTGGAAATGCTCCCTTTACTGCTTTAGGAGAATTATTAAAATGATAAAATGTTGCTAATTTAGAATTTAATATTCCCAAAAGGATTTCTGCCATATTATTATTGTCTTTTATTATTAGTATAGAAGGATCATTATATAATTCTTCAGAAGTTAACGCAGCATATATCGAGGGATTTGTTATTTCTCTAATTAAAATTCTCTTACCAACAAAAAATTTTGGATCACGAGGATTTGCAATCCCTTCGCAATAATCAATATATTCTTGCCGATTCCATGTTACGATATATCTTTTTACATCGGCACCCCAAAGCCATTTTTTTAAATTTTCCTTAATTTTGGAAGTATAGTGAAATGCTCTGTTTTTAATAATTTCCGTTGATTGTCCTCTATACTTATCATAAGCAATTAAACCTTGACTAATTTCAGGGAAATAATTTATTAAATTATTGGATGTTTCTTTTATCTTTGAAATTATCTTAATTATTTTCTCGTCCAATAGAAATGCTAAGCTCCAATTTTGATTCATTCCTAAAATAGACTTAGTAGATATTTTTAATAAAGGATTTTTTATCAAATCTGCAAAACAAAGAATATTCGTTGTTTTTCTATAACCTACCTCGTTAGAGATTCCTTTTTGAAATAAGTTAATAGTATTTCTTACCGTTGCAGATTCAAAAATTTCAAATTTTGAACAATCAAGAATTTCTTTTATAGACCAAGTATTTAATAATTTAATCCTGTATTTTTCGGCAAAAGTATTAAATAACCATGTATTTGGAATAATATAGGATAGTGTTGCTCTATTTTTTAATAAATTATTAGATAACTCTATGAAATAATAGTATATTTCATAGTCTGGAACTTTGCCCAATTCGATTTCAACACTTTTTCTATAATCTCCTTTTATTGAAACTCCATATGGAGGATTACCTATAACAACATCAAAACCACCTTCTTCAAACGCATCTGCAAAAAACAGTCTCCAAGGGAAGAAATTCCTATTTTCTTTATTTTGTGCAAAATTTCTAATTTTTTCTTCATAGAATTTTTTTGATTTGCCTTCTATTTCTGCTTTTTCTTCAAATTTTGTTTTAACAAGTTCAACAATTAAATCTTCTATTTCTTGTTTTATTTCACCTTTTTTTGTCGCATATGGGGTTTTTAAAAATTCATTTTGTTTTTCAGTTATTTTTTCAGTTATTTTTCCACTTTTTAATGTAAACAAACCAAGCTGCTTGTCTATTAGCTGATTTACAACTATTTCATCAAAATCAATACCTTCATAGCTTGTAATTAGCGAGTTACCCTGCATTATTTTATAGTCAAGATTAGGTAGTGGTCTTATGTTTTTAATATCCTCTTCATCTACAACCAAAGATAACCAAAACCTTAATTTTGCAATTTCGACTGCTCCAGGGTCTATATCTACACCATATATGGAATTTTCTATAGCATTTCTTTTTAGTGCATAAGCTGGTCTGTCAGGAATATTTAAAACATCATTCAAGGCTGCTCTAGCCCTAACAATTTCATTCATCATCCCTACAGGGAAAGCCCCTGAACCAATTGCAGGATCACAAACTTTAATATGATTTAAAGCATCATCTATTATTTTGGCATTCTTTTTAATAGATTCAGGTAATTCAGCATTTACATCTTTATTTGAATATATAGAATCACCCTTTTTTATTAAATAATTGATATCATCTTTTGAAATTATTTCTTCTAAAACTTCTTGAGTTAATTTTAATTGCTCTTTTTCTTTTTTTGTTTTTAAGAGTTTTAATTGTTGTTCTTTTTCTTCTGTAGTTAAAGGCACCTCTTTAATGTTAATCTTGTTATATAGATAATTAATCAAGCTTTCTTGACACATATAGTGAACGATTTCTCGAGGAGTATAAAAAGCCCCGTTACCTTTTCTAATGTTTTCTGGAAGCAAGTTTTCAAAAACTTTACCAAGCATTTCAGGATCAATTGCAACCTCTTTTTCTAAAGGCTCGTCTTCCTTTACCGTAAAATTATATAAATCAAAAGTATCAAATATTTCTTTAAATAAATTGTTGTCTATTATTAAATTTGTTCTTTCGTATTCATATCCGTTTACCGGTTCAAACAAACCGCCATTTAAAAATGGTATTCTGCAATTTAGCTTGTCAAACCAAGCCCCGACACCTCTATCTGTTGCCAATGCTTCATAGAATAAATGTTCTAAGACATCATTAAAGAAATTATCATATTCGCAATATTTTTTGTTAAATAGATTTCTAAGAAATTTCTTATCACCCTGTCCCCAGTTTTCATCTTTTTTTACACCAAGCCAACCTTTTTTTTGAATAAAGTATAAAAATACAAGTTGTCCTAATGTTTTTTTAGCAAAATCATCAAGATTTATATTATGTTTATTAAAATCTTCGAAAACTTCTTTATCGGTATCTTTAAGTTTTTGCAGTTCAGCTTTAAGTTTTAGATAAAGATTTTTATACTTATCAAAGAATTCTTTTGAAACTTTTTCGATATCAAATGCTTGGACTAAATCTTCGATCGTAATTGGCTCGCCTTTTGAAGATTTTTCAAGGCAAGTGTAAAATTGCTTTTGTGCAGTATGAGTATCTTCATTTGCACCTACCAAAAAGGAAAATCTCTTTGCAGGAGTTAGCTCTACAGAAGTTTTTCTTTTTTTCTTGCCATTAGCATCCTCAATTATTTCTGTCACATAATTCATTTGGATTAATGAAAAACGCCAGTCAGGAGAGATATTACCGTTTTCATCTTCTGATATAAAAGCAACCAATGCTGCATCTTTTTGGTAGCTTCTACTCCCGTTTAGATATCTTGCTATAAAATTACGTTGTGCAGTTCTTGCTCTATCAATAGAAGTTGCTTTTTTGAGTTTTACAACTAATACATCAAGTACTTTTTCTTCATTATACTCTTGAGAAATGTAGTTATATTTTGCAATTCGTTTTGCACTTCTGATAAAATCATTATAAGTTTGCGGCAGTTGAATTCTGTGTTCAATTTCAGAACTCAAGTCGGCATTTGGCAGTAATTCTGAAATAAATATTTTAAAATCATTTTCATTATATTCTTTATTAAAAGTATCCTTTACAATAGTTGCATTAACAGTGTTTACCATTACTCTCCTTTTTTATATAAAAATTCGGACAACACAATCTCTCTTTTTTGAGAAGTTTTTTCGGACTTGTTTTTCTCATCTTGATATAAATAGATATCAGGAACAATTGATTTTATACCTGCTAGTAATTTAATATCGTCAAATTCATTTTCAAAGAAATTATTTAACTTTTTAGCTATTGCATCTGCAATTTTTCTGTTTCCAAATGCATTGATTACAGTCTGCAAATAAACTTTTTCATCTTGTGTATATTTTGGACAATTTAAAAGTCCTTTCAAATCTTTAACTATTTTGTCCATTTTAGAGCGACCCTTTCTTACCATCATAGGTTCAGTATCAATAGGCTGCCCAAATAATTCTTTGTTTTTAGCAAGAAAATCAAAATATCTGTTTGGAAGTTGTTTCATTTTTTCATTAGGTTCGCATTCAAAATATTTAACAGCCTCATCAAAAGGTATTTCAACAGACGCATCTCCCTTTGTAATACAGAATTTGCGTAATTTACCTTTTCTAAAGAAGGTAATTAAGGAATCAGAAGAAATATCATCATAATCTTTTGCAGTTCTTATTTTCTTGGGAAGTTCAGCTATTTTTGCATACAAGTCAGTTTTTTTATCTCTTATATTTCTTAATATAGAAATATATTTTAACTCTGGGCTTTCTTCATCATCTTCATTAAATGTTTCTTTGGATTTTAGAGTCCTGTATAACTGTTCCCCTCTTAAATTATATGATTCAACTTCTTCCTCTTCGCTTAAATATTTTGCATCTTCACCTAAAGCATTATGAAAGGCTTGAATTTTTGCGACAATACTATTTTCAAGTCCCAATTGTTTATCTGTTTCTGATGTTGGGAAAAAGTTAAAAATATAGACCTTGTCGTGTTTTGTCCCAACACGGTTAACACGCCCTACTCTTTGCAGGACTCTGGTTGGATTCCAAGGTAAGTCATAATTTACTATAATATTTGAACGATGCAGGTTTATACCTTCTGCCAATACATCGGTTGTTATTAATAATTTAATTTTATCTTCTTGTTCATATTCTTTTTGATTTGGGTCATAGTTATATTTTATAACATCTTTTAATTCATCTTTTTGCCCTGAAGAATAATATAATACAGAATCTCCATATTCATCTTTTAGAATATTATATAAGCTTGCAGCAGTTTCTGCGGATTCTGTAAAAATTACTATTTTTTTATCTTTTAATAATTTATTCGAATGCAGCTGACTTACAAATTCTTCTTGTTTATAATCGTGCTTTATTGCTTGCCATTCGGATGATAACTCTTTCAATAAAGATAAATCTTGTTTAATATTTTTTATAAAATCTTTGCTGAAATCAGCTGAAGAAAATATTTCAAGTTCTTTTTCCTTGCCTTTTTCCAATAAATCTTCTATTGTTTTTGTATCATCATCAATATAGTCCAAAACGTTGATATCTTTGCTAATATAGACTGAGCCCGATTCATACATTTTAATCATTTTTTCATGAGACTTGATTGAACGTTTTAATGTCATTTCAAACGCATATTTGGAACTTTCAAGTCTTTTTACCAAACGGCTTTTCATAAAGCCCACATTGTTTCTTTGTTGAGTTTCTTCAAAAGCCGTTAATTGTTTATTTGTTAAATATGTTTTTGGAGCATATCTTGCATATGTTAATTTTTTGTTTTTTGGTGTATCTTTAGTTCCAATTGTTTTTATAGTTTTTTCAAATACTTCATTTGTATGTGTATCAAATTCGTAAACAAGTCTTTCTGGGGTTTGAACTTCAGGGAAAAATAAACCTTGTTTCTTTATATCCTTTTGAAAATATTTCTTTATGTCCGTTCTGGTTCTTCTTATCATTAAATATTTAAGAATTTTATCTCTAACTTCTTGAGAAACTCTTTTTACGGTATTTATATATTCAGGAGAATCTTTACCTCCGCATTGCTTTTCTATAGTTTTAATTTCATTTCGTCTATTCGCAAAAAATGCTTCTAAATTTGGTAAACCAGGGATATCACTATCAACAGGATTTTGGAATAGTGAAATCAAATGGTAAAAGTCAAAAAATGTATTATTTAAAGGAGTAGCACTAATTAAAATAACTTTTTTATTTAGGCAAATTCTTTTTATTAAATCATATTGAGTATTATTTCCATTTCTAAATCGGTGAGCTTCATCTATGAAGATATAATCATATAACTTTTCACCACAAGCATCTGCTTTCTCAATTCTATTTGCAATTTTGTGCAACATTCCGCTTGATTCAATATCGTAATTCTTAGATTTTATGTCAAAATCTTTAAATGCACCTATCCAGTTTGGAATAATTGGAGGAGGTGCTATAACTAAAATTTTTCCTGTTAAAATTTTAGCATACATAGCTGCAATATAAGTTTTACCTAAACCAACAACATCTGAAATAAATATGCCATTATATTCTTTCACAATTTTGTCAATCTTTGCGATTGCATTTACTTGATAATCAAGTTTCAAGTAGTTATCCGGCAAATCATCCTTTGTAAAAATGTTCTCTATATTAATTTCGTCATAAAAATATTCATATAAAAATTTTAAATAAATTTCATACGGTGTTATTTTTTCATTTAGCCAAGTCTTTGTTTCAATAGTATCGATATAATCATCTGATATCGGGATGGCTTTTTCCCATAATTCTTCAAATCTTTCTAAGGCATATTTTACATCAGGGGTATCTTTTAACTCTACATTAAATTCATACTGGGCATTTAATCCATTTTCAGTAAAATTGCTTGAACCTGTTATTACAGAACCATATATTGGCATATCCTCATTATATCTTGTAATATACACTTTTGCATGGATATTTTTTTCACGACAAGCCCTAAGTTCTAACTTTCCAGCTTGCAAAAGCTCTTTAAATTTTTTTACACCAAAATCAACGTTTTCTGTATCTTCAGAATTTTCAAATTCTCTTTTTATTTCTTCCTTAAATTGTTCTTTTATTTTAATTTGAGAATTAAAATCCAGTTTTTGCTGTCTAATAGTTTCAATGGCATCAAAAACTTGCCTGTCAACATTGATTCCAACTAATATTCTTATTTTTTCGACTTTATCAAAAGATTTATATAATCTATGAAAACCGCTTGTACGAAAATAACCCACCAGAGCATCAAAATACTGAGCATTTTTCAACGTATGATTAAAACGTTCATACAAATTAGAACCATCAGAATTTGTAAAAAACCTAGTATCTGTACTGTTACAAGCCATTAAGAACCTCCAGAGCTATTTTTATGATAGCATAAAAATAGAAAATTCTATTTTTGCAACAATAGTTTTTAAATAAAATAAATAGTAGTGCTAAAATAGTTGAAGAGATATAAATGTGAAAAAATTCTTAGTTTTATTATTAATGTTGTTCTCTGCAAATATAGCTTTTGCAGTTAGTTCTTATGATTGTTATGGTCAAAAGACAGGTTTTTACAAGCAAACATCATCGGGATATAATTTTTATGACAGATACGGTTCTAAAACTGGCTCGTATAAAGAAACTTACTCTGGATATAATAAATATGACAAATATGGACAAAAGACAGGAAGTTTCAAAAAGACTTCATCCGGGTATAATTCCTACGACAAATACGGTCAGAAAACTGGGAGTTACAAAACAAACTCTAACGGTGTAACAACAAAATACAATAAATACGGTCAAAAAGTAGGTTCATTCAAAAAAGACTCATCAGGTAGAATTACAGAATACGACAAATACGGCAGAAAAGTCGGAAGCTACAAGTAAAAAAAGGAGTGTATATGCAAGATAAAGATATTTTTAATTTTTTTAAAGCTTTATTTAGCGGTTTAGATTATTCAACTGATTTTCAATATAATCAAGCAATACAACAAGTTATGCAAAATCCTTGGATAAGTCCTGATTATAAAAATTATATTATACAAAGAATAAATAATGAGTATAATTTGAAAAAAGAACAACTAAAAAATGGTAAGGATGCTACTGATTTTTTAGAAAATATATACAAAATAGTTGAATCTTATAATAGTGAAAATAACAAGAAATAAATTTTATTAAATTACGCAACCTATTAAATTATTATTTATATAAAACAATAATTTATTTCAAGATGTTTAGTAATAAAAATTTCAAACTCTTGGCTGTATCTTTCTCCTGTGATTAATTTTGAAAGATAGCTTTCAGTTATTTTCAAATGTTTTGCCAGTTGCTTTTGAGGTAAGTTCCTTATTAAAAGTTGAAATCTTATCATTTTCTCTCGCTTATACAAAAATCTACTACCTCCATTGTTTGGAGATTTGGACATTTTTTGTTCAAGCAGTTCAATCTGCTTTCTTAATTCTTTGCGCATAAAAACTCCTTAAAATTAGTTTGAGTAAGCATTGGGGTACACACATTTTAACTCGTTTTGCGGAAACATCAAGTTATAAATATTTACCTGTAAATTCCAATTCAAAATTATTGTTAACTTTTAAGAGTTTAAAGTTTTTATTCTTTTCCAAAAAAGAAGATAACACTCTTCCATCACCATCTATATC
Organism: Candidatus Gastranaerophilales bacterium; assembly: GCA_944326465.1. GTDB lineage: Bacteria > Cyanobacteriota > Vampirovibrionia > Gastranaerophilales > Gastranaerophilaceae > CALUVH01. Next base: position 24,006 of record CALVEB010000011.1, read on the forward strand.
AATATTCTTTTTGCTATTATCAACTTGTTGACTTGGATGATATGGACAATTTGCTTTTTTATTCCACGCATATGCAATAAGATTAATATTTTTATTTTCGTTTTGTTGTATGTTTTTAATTTGTTCAAGATAATATTTTTTATCTGATGTTTGAATTTGCGTACCCCAAGCAATCATTAAGTCAGTAGAATAATTTCTCAAATAAAAATTTATAATTTTCCTATTTAAGTCATTATTATTTTTTGCTTGCTTTTTATAATTTTTAATTGCATCTTGTCCCTTACCATTAATTAGCGAAAAAGTATTTAATATAACAACTTTTGAATAGTTCTTTACATATGCAATTCTGATAACATTTCTTACGGTTTGATCAAATCCCTCATTAGGTAATGAGTTTGATGGATTTAACATAAATGCTGTTAATGTTTTATTGCTAATGTTGTTTATTTGGATCTCCAAAAAATATCTGTGGCTACCACGTTTTGCAATATTATCTTTAAAAATTCCATATCCACAAACAGTAATTTTCTTTTTCTTTTCTCCTGGGTATTTAGAGAAACTGTCAGAAATTATCTGTTCATTTTCTTCCAAGTTAATATTGAAATATTCTTTAATAGTATTTAAAATTAACTTTTCCATAAAATAATTTTATCATGGATTTTAATCATATGTGTCTGAATGATGCAATTTTAATTGAAAACACTTCCATTCTTCCGAGTTTAGAGTGATAGATGTTTGTACAATGAATGAAGAAAAATATATTACAATTCAAGAATTAGCAGAACTCAAAAGTGTAAGCACCAGAGCGATTAGACTTTCAAAGGGAAAATATCAAACTCGCGAAATAAAAGTTAAAGGCGGAAAAAGTTTTGAAATTCTTTTATCGAGTATAGAAGAGGATTTACAGGAAAAATATTATTCTAAACTTGTTTCAATCCCGCCAATAAAACAATTGCCGATTATAGCCGATTTTCATAAACCGGATAAAGCAAAAATAATTGCCCTTGCAAGGTTTGATTTGGTTAATTTATGGAGAGATCAAAGAAAACATCAGGCAGGCAAAAAACAATTTGATTCAGATTTTTTAAGTGCTTACAATTCTAATACTCTTTATCCCGAAATTTACGCAAAAATTGGAAAAGTCTCAATAGGCACCCTTCAAAGATGGAAAAGAGTTTTAGGCAACAGTAAAAATTATGAGCTTTTAATTCCAGGGTATCATTATGAGGATTATTCAAGAACTAAACTTGATGAATATGAAAAACAAATTTTTCTAAAATTTTTACTTAATCCTAATAAATTCAGTATAGGAAAAGCAATATCACTTACCCAATATGTCCTAAAAACGCACAATAGAGAATATATCCCTGCTCCTGCGACATTTAGAAGATTTGCTAATTGGTATAAGTCAAATTATTTTGACAGATGGACTCTTTTACGTGATGGTGAAAAAGCTTTAAAAGAACAGGTTATTCCTCATATTAAAAGAGATATTTCAAAAATAGAAGTCGGTGAAATTTTAGTAGCTGATGGCAAACGATTGAATTTTCAAGTAATTAATCCTTTTACCGGCAAGCCTTGTCGAGCGACTTTAATCGGTTTTCTGGATTGGAAATCAACTGCATTGGTAGGCTATGAAATTATGCTTGAAGAAAATACTCAAAATATTGCTTCAGCACTTCGCAACGCAATTTTAAATTTAGGTAAAATACCAAAATTTGTTTATTTAGACAATGGCAGAGCCTTCAGGGGTAAATATTTTATGGGTAGTCCTGCATTCTGTGAAATAGGGTTAAAAGGAATTTATGAAAAACTTGGAATAACAACAATTTTTGCAAACCCATATAATGCAAGGACTAAAGTTATTGAAAGATTCTTTCTTGAAATGCAGGAAAGTTTTGAAAAGCTCTTACCAAGCTACATTGGAACAAGTATAGAAAATAAGCCTGCAAGGCTAAAAAGGAATGAGAAATTTCATTGTGCAATTCATAAAGAATTTATCCCTACAATTCAACAAACAATTCAAATGATTAATAGTTGGCTTTTGTATAAAAATTCTTTGCCTTGCCCAAATGATAAATCAAAAACTATTCAAGAAATGTTTAACGGTGTTAATAAAGATAAAATAAATGACAACGAATTAGATGATTTGATGTTAGCTCAAGAAATAAAAACAATTTCAAGTCAAGGAATACGATTTTTAAACAGTTGGTATTTTAATGATGCTTTGTACGGAATAAGACAAAAAGTAATCATAAAATACAGTCTTTTTGATTTAAGCTATATCAGTGTTTATACGATATCAGGTAAATTTTTGTGCCGAGCGGATAGAATTACTTTGACACACCCATTAGCCCATTATACAGGTGAAATAGAAGACATAGAAGATTACAAACAAAAAATACAAAAGCAAAAACAACTTAAAAACAAGACAATAAAAGCCTGTAAGGAATTTTTAAAAATTGAAGATTTAGAAATTTTAAAGTGTGATATTGAGGATTATGACCAGAGTAGTAAAAATGCTACGCGCAACCTTATTGAGAGTAAACATGCAGAAGGAAAAGAAGAAGTACATACCGCAGTAGTATCTTCAAAAATTAAGAAAACAAAAGAAAAACCTCAAAAGTATAATCCAAAAGTTAAACCATTATTTAGAACTAGCAGAGAAAAATATGAATATCTAGTGAAATATGGGTGCAATTGTAATGATGATAGAGCTTGGCTTGCAAGCTATAAGAAATCTAAGGAGTATTTGGAATATGAAACCAAAATTTGTACAGACTAAGAATGTTAAAGGATTTATAAACCTGATTCAAGATTTAAAAAATAAACCGGAAAATATTACAAAAATTGGTTTGGTATATGGTAATGCTGGATTAGGCAAAACAAAAACAGCTTTGTATTTATCTTTTCAATTTGATTCAATTTATATCAGAGCAACTAATAAAATGACCACAAAATGGTTTTTAGAAGAACTTGCAAAAGAACTTGACGAAATTCCAAGATTTTTTACTGCTGATATTTTTAGACAATGTGTAAATGTGCTAAAAAATAAGCCTCAAATGATTATAGTAGATGAAATTGATTACCTTTTAAATGACTTTAAGACAATAGAAACATTAAGAGATTTGCACGATGAGACTGGAATTCCAATTGTTCTGGTTGGAATGAGTTTAGCTAAACACAAGTTAAAAAAGCATACGCATTTATTTGATAGAATTTCAGAGATTTATCAATATACAGAATTTGAATATTCAGATATAAAGCAAATTGTAGACGAAATTTCAGAAGTTGATATGACAAAAGAAGTAATAAGCGTTATTCATCAAAAAGCAAAAAGTTTTAGAAAGATTGTTGAAATGATTAACACATTAGAAAATATCGCTCTAGTAAATGGAGTAAAATTGATTGATAAAAATATAATTCAGGAGGTTTTTAGATGACTGATAAAATTTTAAAAATAGCCAAAAGACTCAAAATATTTACTCTTGAAGATATTGTTATGTTTACAGGACTTGAGATTGATACAGTTAGAAATTTTTTAGATCAGTCTGATAATATTCAAAAATTCAAAAACGAATTTAAATATGTTGGAATAATACAAAAGGAAGAAACATTTAAAATAATTGATAAAAATATTTTATCCCAAAATTCTGATATAACTTTAATTGATGCCATAAATTTATTTATGGAAATAAAAAATTGTAAACTATCGTCTTGGTCTAAAAAAACTTATAAATCATTTATTAATTCTCAAATACTTCCATATTTTAAGAAATACAAATTAAAATATATAACAATACAAGATATTGAACAGTTTCAATTGAGCATGAAAGAAAATGGGATAACAGAAAGAAGAATAAAAAATGTTTTGACATTACTTAATCAAATAATTAAACACTTTCAAAAAGAAGGTTTTATTGATAAAACTTGTTGTTTTGAAGTCAAAAGAGTGAAAAATATATCAAAAAGAGATGTCCAAATACTATCCAATAAACAACTGAAGCAATTATTTCGGGTTTTAAAGAATCGCTATCCTTATCTTTTACCATTGGTTGAGAAAATGATTATAACAAAACAGCCCTTAAACAGTCTTTTAACAGGTGATGAAAATAAAAAAGAAATCCTAAAACGAAGAATTAGAAAAGATTTTTATAAGGTAAAACAGCAACTAGGACTAGAAAATTACATTATTAATGATTTAAGGTTCTGTCAAAAATGTGTAAATAAACTTTAAAAGTCGTGTAAAAAATGTGTAATTATATATCAAAAGTGCTGTAAAAAATGTACAGTTTGTGTTAGAATATTTATGTTATAATGAGGGATTTAAGCATGCAAAGATACGCACTAAAACATCTGATTAATTGGAAAAACAAAAAAAATCATAAACCTTTGGTTATACAAGGCGCAAGGCAAGTTGGTAAAACTTGGTTAATGCAGGAATTTGGGAAAAAGTATTATGAGCAAGTTGCATATATTAACTTTGATGTAGATGTAAAAAGCAGAGAGATTTTTGATGTCGACTATGATACTGAGCGTTTAATTATGGATATAGGTCTTGCAACAAAGACAAAAATTAATGCGGAAAATACTTTGATAATCTTTGATGAAATTCAAGAATGTCCAAGAGCCTTAACTTCACTTAAGTATTTTAGAGAAAATGCTCCTCAATACGATATTATAGTTGCAGGAAGCTTGTTAGGTGTTGCTTGTCATGAAGGGACGGGTTTCCCTGTTGGTAAGGTTTCATTTATGAATCTTTTCCCATTAAGTTTTGAAGAATTTTTATTAGCAATGGGAGAAGGAAGGTTTGTTGAACTTTTAAATAAAAAAGATTTTAAAACAATAAAACTATTTAATAACAAGTATGAAAAGCTCTTAAAACAATATTGTTATGTTGGAGGAATGCCTGAAATTGTACAAGATTTTGTTGAAAACAAAGATTTTGAAAGTGTTAGAAATCTGCAAAAAGAAATTCTCTCTGCTTATGAAGAAGATTTTACAAAACATATTACCACTAATACAGTTGCTAAAATAAGGTTATTATGGAAATCTATTCCGGCACAGTTAAGTAAAGAAAATAAGAAATTTATATATGGAGCAGCAAAGGAAGGAGCTCGTGCAAGAGATTTTGAAGCTGCTTTGTCTTGGTTAATTAATAGTGGCTTAGTATACAGAGTAAATAAAATTACAAAACCTGATTTACCAATTACTGCTTACGAAGATTTCAACTCATTTAAGTTATTTGTACTGGATGTTGGCCTATTAGGTGCAATGACAGATTTACAAGCAGATACGATTATTGATGGTAATCGTATATTTGAAGAATTTAAAGGTGCCATAGCCGAACAATATGTTTTACAACAATTTAAGACAATTAAAGATTTACCAGTCTTTTATTGGTCTAATGAAACCAGCAGGGCTGAAATTGACTTTGTTATCCAAATAAAATCTGATGTTGTTCCTGTTGAAGTAAAGGCGGAAAGAAACTTACAAGCTAAAAGTTTGAAGGTTTATATGGAAAAATTTAAACCCAATTATGCAATAAGAACGTCAATGGCAGATTATAAGAAAACCAATAGTCTTATAGATATTCCAATATATGCAATAGAAATATTTAAAGAGGAATTATGATAAAAAAAATTATAATAAAAAATTACAAACAATTTGAGAATTTTAGTCTTGAACTGAACCCTGATATTAACATAATAGTTGGGAATAATGAGGCTGGTAAAACAACTCTTTTTGAGGCTATAAATCTTGGGCTTACACAAAAGCTCAATGGTAGAATGATTGCACAAGAACTTACGCCATATCTTTTTAATTTAAATGCAAGAGATTTATACTTGAAGGATTTGCAAAAGAATGCAAAAACCGCAAAACTGCCTGAAATACTTATTGAGATATACTTTACTGACGATATTAGAGGAGATTTTAAGGGAAGCATAAATTCATTAAAAGAAGATTGTGCGGGTGTCTCTTTAAGAATATGTTTTGACAGTGATTTTCAAAAAGAGTACGAAAAATATATAATTGAACCGGAAAAAGTAAAAGAAATTCCCATAGAATACTATAAAGTTGAATGGTATAGTTTTGCAAGTAATACATTTAGATTTTTAGAATTACCTGTAAGATCTCATCTAATTGGAAATGTTGAGCATCGTTATATACAAGGACCAGATAAATACATAGCTGAACTAGTTGGAGATTATTTAGATGATACTCAAAAATCATTACTTGCTTTAAAATATCGACAATTAAAAGAAGAATTCACAAGCGATGAAAAAATTAAAAATATTAATGATGATTTTAAAAGTACAGGAACACCAATATCAGATAAAAATGTCCAAATTTCAATTGACATATCTGCGAAGAATTCTTGGGATTCTATATTATCATTATATTTTGATAATATCCCTTTTAAATTTATCGGCAAAGGGGAACAAAATTCTGTAAAAATAAAATTGGCATTAAAAGAAAAGCTTGAACAATCAGATATAATTATGATTGAAGAACCTGAAACAAGTTTGTCTTTTTCAAATTTAAATAAATTAGTAAGTGTTATTTCTAAAGCATGTGCTGGTAAACAATTGCTTATCAGCACTCACAGTTCTTTTATCGCAAATAAAACCGGTATTGATAAATTAATTCTATTAAACAAGAATAAAAGTTTTAAAATTGGTGATTTATCCCCAGACACATATAAATATTTTAAAAAATTGTCTGGTTATGATACTTTGCGAATGATCCTTGCAACTAAAAGTATTTTGGTAGAAGGGCCATCCGATGAATTAATTGTCCAAAAAGCATATTATGATGCATACGATAAGTTGCCAATAGAAGAAGGTACAGATGTAATAGCTGTTTCATCTTTAGCATTTAAGAGATTTCTTGAAATCGCAAAAGCGTTAAAACTTAATACGGTTGTTGTCACAGACAACGATGGTGATGTAGAAAAACTAAAAGAAAAATATTGTGATTATTTAAATGAAGAAAACATAAAAATATGTTTTTCAACAGATACAAGTCTTAATACTTTAGAGCCAAACATGTATGCAGCAAATGGATATAATAAATTAAAGTCTCTGTTTACAAGACCAACTAACGATACAGAAGAACAATTTAAAAAATTTTTTATATCGAAAAACAACAAAACAGAAGTTGCATTAACTATTTTTGATGCAGAAAAAGGAGCTGTCGATTTTCCACAGTATATAAAAGATGCCATTAAAAAATAATATTTTAATACACTCAACAGCAGGTTCTGGTAAAACAACTTGTCTGGTAAAAGTTGCATTAAACAATGCGAATAAAAAGATTTTAATAACAACTTATACAAGAAATAATATTCAGGAAATTAAAAATAAATTTGTTGAATTAAATGGCTATGTTCCCAATAATGTAGAAATTATAACTTGGGAAACATTTTTGCTTAAAAATTGCATAAGACCATATCAAAATCTTATGGGGTTTGAAGATAGAATTTATCAAGTTCATTTTACAAATAAGGACCCGCATTTGAAGGTAAGTAGTAATGGTAAATATTATTACACAATAAAGAAAAGTAATGATATTCAGCGATATTATTTAACTTCAAATGGTAGAATTTATTCTTGCAAAATATCTGAATTTGCTGATGATTGCCATAAAATGGTAAAAGGTAAAATGCTTCAGCGAATTGAAGAATGCTACGACTATATTTTCGTAGATGAGGCTCAAGATTTTGCCGGATATGATTTTGAAATTATGAATTTAATATTAAAATCTAAAAATATAAAATCAATTATTGTGGCGGATAAAAGGCAAAATACTTTTGATACGCATTATTCAAAGAAAAATAAAAAATATGCTGAAAACATTATAGAATGGTTTAAGTTTTTAGAAAATAAAAAACTCGCAAAATTAAACTATTTGAATAATACTTGGCGTTGCAATCAACATATTTGTGATATTGCAGATTCTTTATATCCAGAGTTGCCAAAATCCATATCTAAAAATAAAATTACAACAGAACATGATGGATTATTTTACGTAAAAAATGACAATTTAAAAAAATACTTAAATCGATATAAGCCAGTTGTTTTGGCATATTGCCAAAATTCATGCAATGATTTAGAACCTAATATAAAGACAATGAATTTTGGAATATCAAAAGGATTAACTTTTGATAGGGTTTTAATAAAGCCAACAGAAAAAATTATGGATTTTCTTAAATATGGTAGCATTCCGGAGAAAGCAAAAGAAAAGCTCTACATTGCTATAACAAGAGCACGATATAGTGTAAGTTTTATTGTTCCTAATGATGTAGATTTAGATTCTTTTTATAATAAAAAGATTATCGAATGGAGTGAATAATTATTCTTAAACTGGGACTAAGATTTTAATTTTAAAAACTCTAGAAATATATCTACTGATTTATTTATGGGAGAACAAGTTTGCTGATAAAACAGTAGATTTGCAACATAATTTGATAAAGTAGGCAAACAATACAATATTGAACTTGGTAATATTAGAGGATTTGAAAATGATTTTGAAAAAATAATTAAACTAAATTATTTTAAAATCATAAAATATGTATCATCTTTTTTTAAGCATTTAGTGTCAATATCTTTTATGATTGTATAATGTGAATTATCAATAAATAAAAATATAAAATATGTTTGTAGATATTCATTTTGTTTTTTACAAGTTTCATATTCATTTGCAGTTAAAAAGAAGCCGTTGCCGGACAATGTTTTAATTTCATAATAAAAAACATTATTTTTATCATCATAACATTTTAAATCATATCCTAAGCTATCGTTATTAACTTGTTCAACTTTAACATATTTTTTCTCTAATTCTTCTTTAGCCATTTTCTCATGCATATTTCCTATTTGTTTTTTTAATTTATCACTTGAAAATGAATGATGAGATGCTTTTTGTTTATTTTTTTTAGGATCAAATTTGTATTTTGGAATATAATCCTTAATTTCTGTAAGAGGTTTTAATTCTTCGTCGGGGCTTATTTCTTTGTCCATGTTTTTTTTATTTACTATATTTGAACAAAATTGATCAATTTCAGAAGTATCTTCAAAAAATAAAATACTAGCCAAATTATCATTGCCATTTATATTATCTATATAGTCTTTATATTTTTCACGGTTACGATTATATATATATTCTATTTCTTCTTTAGTTTTTGATTTATCTGATTTCTTTTTTATGCCTAAATTTAAAGATGATACATATTTCCATATTTGTTCTTCATAATTTTGTTCATATTGATTTACAGGAATATATTTTTCAAATTGGTTAATGATTTTACTCCAGTTACATTGTGTTTTATAATTGTCAAAATTCTTTTTATCATTTTGACAATTAGTCCATAATATAGGAATAAACTCATTTTCATATAAATTTTCATAAATATTTTTATATTTTTGGATATTATAATTTTTGAAATTTACAGTATCTAAATTATCAAAAAATTGTTTTTTATCATTAATTTCATAATCATCAAGAAGTTCATCCATTATATCATTATAGTTTTCATAATCAAAATCCCATTTATTTTTTAAAGATTTTTTATAATACCATTCTTCAAAAGAAATTGTTTGTTTGGTTACTTTATGTAAGCGCCGCCAAAAATTTTCTTTTGGGCACGATAATCCTTCTTTATTCTTTGCAAGCATTAGAATTTTTAACGGATAGTTCTCTTCAAACATTTTTTCTGAATATTGTATATCGAAATCTTTAAAAATAGCTGCATATCTATCACCGTCATTAAGCCCAAAAGTTATTGATATTATTTCAGATATAAATTCTCCTATTTTAATCCTATATTCATTATTTGTATACAAATCATTTAAGTTTACAATATCATCTGGCATTTTAATATAATATTTGTTTTTATTATTCTGTTCGTTAATAAATTCAAAATCATCCACTATTTGAGGAACTAAGTCTTTTTGATAAGAAATTTTTTCGCACAATTCTATTTTTACATCGCAAATTTTTTTATATTGTTCATTTATTGCTTCCTCGACATTCTTATCACTCCCTAATGCACGATATGCTACAAAAATAGGACGCAATTGTTTGAAATAAGCCATAAATTCTTTTGTTAAAGATTTTATTTCTTTTTTTTCAACAACTTTAATCTCAATTTCGTCAAATGTTTTGACACCAAAAATATTTTTTATTTGTTTAGAACCTCTTCTTCTTGGGATGTCAATAAGCGGATAGCTTTGTATTATATTTTTAGGTAAGGACCTATTATCATAATAATATAATTTGTCACTATCAATATAATTTTGTTTATTTTTGGAAAACAGTTTACATCTTGGCAAGTGATAATTATCTCCATTTGCCTTATTAGTTTCTATAAGTTGTTCATATAATAATTGTGCATAATGTCCATCTGTATCATATACAGGTAATTTATTTTTTATAATCTCACCTAATTCATAACTAGATAGATCTTCAATTGTTTCTGCTGCACCTAATTCTTTTAATATGTTATTTATAGTATATTCTTCAATATCAAAAATTTTAAATAGCAGCTTTTTGTCTAATTTAAAATCAATATTAATAAAAGGTAGATTTTTACAATTAATAACAAAGTTGTTTAAATGGTAATGCGGACAAATGATTTCTTTTAAATTTAAATTATCCTCATATAAAAGTCCTATATTTTTAGAAAAATACAATATTGTTTGTTCTAATGAAAAATTGTTAATAATATTTTCTAGATTATTTTTAAAAAGTTCAGGTTCTATAGTTTCTTTAACTCCTAGCCATTTAAAGAATTCTTCAATATTTGATGCTTCACAACATCCAGCCCATTCTTCTTTGTTTAGAATAAAGCTTTGATTAGTATTTTTAACATAATCTTTGCACAAAAATTCAGTCATATAACCATTCAAATATGACGAATTAAAGAAAATTCCACTATCTGTGGAAATTATTCTATTGTCATCTGATATTAGTGGCACACTTACTCTTATTGCAGCAGTATTAGGACTCCATATTTTTGAAATAACTTTTATCATTTCTTTTATATTAGACAAAGCATATTCTTTATTTTTTTTAATAACAGTTCTGGTATCCGAAATAATTTGCTCAATTATTGGTACGGGTTCATATGTATATATTTGAGCAATATCCTTTAGAATTCTTTGTAATTGTCTATAATAATCATCATCATTACATTCATATTTTGTTAACAATGAATTCAGTAGTTTTGATGATAAAAAAGTAATATTAACAAAAGACGGAACAACTAATTCTTCTTTAAGTGTTTTATGGGTAAATATTCTTTGATTATATTTGATTACAGTATTATTATTATCTATAAATAATGAATATTCATTATAATTTTCTAGATTTTCTGGTAATAATGAGATTAATTTATCTTTTAATAAATAAATTAAACTTGTTCTAATTTCTATCTCATTTTTATGACCTAAAATATTATTGCTAAGCTTAGAAATATCTTCTAATAAAATTTCATTTTCGCTACTTAAATTATATGAATTTGCTTTAGCTACTCTGTTAAAACTTGAAGGTAATTCTATGTGATATTCAGTTTGCAGTTTATCTAGATATTCAGTAAGTTCCTTTTCTAAAAATATAGCCTTATCTATTGTTCGATACTCATTATCTAAACATGGTATAATCTTTAAAGATTTTTGAAGTATTTTAATTTTAGAGTAAAAATAAAAATCTTTTTCAATTTCAATAGCTTCTTGCTTATAGTTTAATAATTCATATGGAATCCAATTACATTCGTTTTGCGTATAATCTATAACTATTTCTTTTAAATACGTGATAATTTGATCGAATATATATTTATTTTTATCTGTAGCTGGAATGTAATTTCTTGCTGAATCTAATTCAAATGTTGCGTGAATTAAAACTGGTAAATAAAGCCTAACCTTTGTTGGAAGATATGAATATAGTGGTTCTTTCGTAAAGTCATCCATTTCAGAATAAATAGCTTTAATTTCATATTTTTTATAAATATCTTCTTCTGTAATAAATGATGCAGTATCAGGAAATTGTTCTTTTTTTGATTTAAAAATATAACATTTATCATTATCCTTTTTTATTACATTTTCATTAATATATAGTTCTTCAATGTTATTTAGAAACTCCAATAAATATTTAGTATCATTTAATTCTAAAAGTTGCTTTTTTATATCATTTAAACTTGAACGATTAAATTTAATAATAACCTGTGTTACCCACGGCTTTTCGCAAGAGCATTCATTGATTACTTTGGGAAAAACTAGTGTTGCTGCTTTTATGCTTGGATCTATATCTATTTTTTCATGAAGTATTTTATTTGAAATTTCCTTACTGAAGACCAAAGCAAAACCATTTGATTTTATTGTAATTTCATCAGCCCATGATAAAATAGAACGAAATCCTAAACCTTTATTTCCAATAAATTCTTCAGATTTTTTTGCACTGTTGTGATGCAAAAATATTGAGCTATATCCCTTTAAACTAAATGGCTTGCCATCATTTGATATTGTTAATGTTTGTTCTTTGATATCTAAATCTATATATACTTTTTTAGCTTGAGCATCATCAGAATTTTGTATTAGTTCAAATAACTCTCTTCCTTTATAATCCTTTACTGCATTTTTTTCAGAATTATAATCCGAAATTATTCTGTCTTTTGAATATTTATATACATTTATTGTTTCTTCAATTTTTGCATATATTTCGTCTAACAAGGTTCTGCTCCTTTATTATTAAACTATCACAAACATGGATGTGATGGGCAGTACCCATAAAAGTGGATAATGAGAGATTAAATAGCTTAATAGAAAAAGCAAGAGGTACAGAAATGACAAAAAGATTAAAACAATTTACATAAGAAGACATAGAAATTCTATTAGCAAATCCAAATATGTAGAGGATGTAACAGTTAATACTATTAAATATACTTCTAAATTTAAGAAACTGGCACTTAAAGAAGCAAATGAAGGTATAATTCCAAATAAAATCTTTCAAAAAGCCGGATTTGATTTAAAAATTATAGGTAAGCATACTCCAAATAATCGCATAAGAGCTTGAAAATTTGAAGAAAGATATTCTAATAAAAAAATATGAAATATTTAGATAAAGAAATAAGAAAGAATAAAATTCTAAAAAAGTTACAAGCTCTGTATAATCTTCAGAGTAAAACAACAACTTAAGCATCAAATGATCTCTACAATAAAAGATTATCCAATATCTATGTTATGCAAAATAGCAAAGGTTTCAAAAAGCGGATAAAATAAAAGATGAAGCTGATATATTATTAATTACAAAATTATTTTTCAAAAGTAAACAAAAAGCTGTGGTTTACATTTATACCTCATAATATTTGTACAGTTGATTATACTGTTCTTCAAATTTTTTAATATTCATCGATTGCAATTTTTGCAAATTTTTAATCTTCCATTTTATAGCCGGTAATTTTTCTAAGTTATTTATTTTAAAATCACTTAAATTACCTTTTAAAGAAACAAAATCAAGTAAATATTGTTTATATGGCAATATTTTTTTTATAATATTTATCAAATTATTAAGAGTTTGCTCATGTTCTATATAACTAAATTTTTATTTGTCATACCTTGAAACTGTTTTCAAAAATTCCAGTTTGATTTTTTATATTAGGATTTAGGATTTCATGTAATGGTTTATCAAGACTCAAAAGCATTGCTATAACGAATTTACACTAATTTACAAATTATATTACATTACATTAATATAGAGTTAAGTAGTTTTTCTTGACTGAAAATTAGATATTTTCAGGAAAAAATTTTCTTTTTTGTAATATGGTTTTGCTAAAGATTTACTCTTATTTAAAGGCTTAAACCTTTCCGACTTTGTTCCGACTTAAATTTGGACTTTTTAAATGGGACATTTTTGTCCTTTATTTAAAATCGCTATAACCTTATCAGTGCTTAAATTTCAGGTAGCTTATTTGAATTTTTGTTGGATTTTGAGAGACAAAAAGAGTAGCAAAAGACCAATTTGAGTAATTACAGTCAATTTAAAAAATACCGCTAATATTCAAACATACTGCCTAATTGAGGCTATTATTCTACAACTCAAATGTCTCATTAAACCTTATTTGTTATAAATATAAATTGACACCGGGTTTGAGAAAAAGTGATATAAATTAATAGGACATAATTTACCCTAGATGCGATTGTCTTGGTCGCTCGCTTTTAACGGGTCTACAACGCCGCCTACGCGTCGCCGTTTCGCCCTCTGCCGCCTCGCGTTCCGTACGGAAATCCGCTCGAACGCAAAAAGCGCTCTCATCGCTATCCATAACAAATAAGACAGGATGGGAATAACCTATCATGCGATTAATCGGATTATTGGCAATTCGAAAGTCTAGTACTCAACTCCAAAATTGCAAAGCAATTTTATCGTTTCGTAGACTTTCTCATTAGGACGTGCTGGGTTCGCTGTGCTCACACGGCGCACTTGCCAAAATCCTCCGAACGCACAAACGCATTTAAATCTATACCAAAGTAAATAATAATAGGACAAGAATAAATCCTGTCCTATTATTATTTACCCTGGATGCGATTCGAACGCATGACCTACCGCTTAGAAGGCGGTTGCTCTATCCAGCTGAGCTACCAGGGCTTAGGATCCAGAGGGTCTAAACAGACTTTCGGTTTGTGGGGTATCTGTATATTCCCTCCATAATTCATACTAGCATAAAAATTTTTTATTGCAATATTAATCAAAAATTTTTTATTCTAATCCTATATTCCCTATCTATTTAGCATTTCATCTGCCTCATAACTCAAGAGGATACAAAAATTGTCTTTCGCTTAACATTACATTTACCCCTTTTTATGTTTAATATATAATCTTCTAAGAAGCTAGTTAAAAATATAAGGAATAAGATATTATGCTAACCGGAAATGAAATTAGAAATCTATACTTAAACTATTTTAAAGATAAACATCAGCACACAATTGTAGAAAGCTCCAGTCTTGTACCGGACAACCCGACTGTTCTCTTAACTACAGCCGGCATGTTACAATTCCTGCCGATATTTTTAGGTATCGTCAAATCACCTTATGACCCTGCACGCGCAACTTCCTGTCAAAAATGCGCACGCGCAGGCGGTAAAGACAGCGACATCGAAAATGTCGGACGCACCCCGCGTCACCATACTTTCTTTGAAATGCTCGGAAACTTCTCTTTCGGAGACTATTACAAAAAAGAAATTATTCCGTGGGCATGGGATTTCGTTACAAACGTTCTTAAACTCGACAAAGATCGTCTATGGATTACTATCTTTGAAACTGATGATGAAGCTTATGATATCTGGCGCAGTGTCGGTGTTCCGGCTGAACGCATTAAAAGAAAAGGTAAAAAAGACAACTTCTGGGGCCCTCCGGGGGCATCCGGCTCTTGCGGTCCGTGTTCTGAAATTCACTATGACTTAGGCGAGCAATACAAATGCAACGATCCGCGCGGATGCGGTATTGATACATGTGAATGTGACCGTTGGGTTGAGATTTGGAACCTCGTATTTACAGAACTCTATCAGGATGAAGAAGGTAATCAATCACCGCTTGAACATAAAAACGTTGATACAGGCATGGGGCTTGAACGTATTACCATGGTTTGTCAGGGCGTTGCCTCAACCTTTGAAACAGATCTGTTAAAACCTATTTTAGACAAAGTTTCTGAAATGAGCGGCGTTCCTTATAAAAAATCAGAAAAGACAGATATCTCCTTGAGAATTATCACTGACCATGCGCGTTGTGTAACTTTCCTCATTTCAGACGGTGTAATTCCTGGCAATGAAGGCAGAAACTATGTCCTGAGAATGATTTTGCGCCGCGCTCTGCGTCACGGCAAAATTCTTGGCATGGATTTACCGTTCCTCTACAAGCTCGTTGATGTTGTTGTAGATCTCTATGGTGAAGCTTACCCTGATTTAATCAAAAACAAAGCCAAAATCATTGACACTATCAAAAAAGAAGAGGAAAGATTTGCAAAAACTCTTGACCGCGGTTACAAAATGCTGGATGAATTTATTGCAGATAAAAAAGATATTGACGGCGAAAGTGCCTTCAAACTCTATGATACTTTCGGTTTCCCATTTGAATTGACAAAAGAAATTGCGGCAGAAAACAATCTGAATGTTGATGAAGAAGGATTTAAAGCCGCAATGCAGGAACAAAAAGACCGCGCAAAAGCCGCAACTCAAAAAATCAGTGTGACAGGTGATATTAAATACGCCAAAATCGAAGAAGAAGTCGGTTCTACTGAATTTGTCGGCTATACAGATAATGAAACAGACGCAAAAATTCTTGCAACTGTTGAAGGTGACGGATTTGTTGATATTATATTAGACAAAACTCCTTTCTATGCAGAATGCGGCGGTCAGGTTGGCGACAGCGGTATTATTGAAAACGAAAACCTTAAAGCAGAAGTTTTGACAACATTTAAAGTTAACAATCTGTTTGTTCACCGCTCAAAAATTATCAACGGAGATATTACAATCGGTGAAAAGGTGAAAGCTCTTATAGATGTTCCAAGACGTGAAGAAATAAGAGTTCACCATACATCTGCTCACCTTTTGCAAGCCGCTTTAATCAAAGTACTGGGTGATGAAGTACATCAGGCCGGTTCTCAGGTTGAAGAAAACCGTATGCGTTTTGACTTTACCTTCTCACGCGCAATGACGCCTGAAGAACTTGAAAAAGTCGAAAATATTATGAACAACTGGATTGCAGAAGGTTATGATGTCAAAACAGATGTTATGGACATTGAACAGGCAAAATTAACCGGTGCAATGGCATTATTTGGTGAAAAATATGACGATGTTGTCAGAGTCGTATCTATAACTGACGGTAAAAATTGTATATCAAAAGAATTTTGTGCAGGCACTCATGCAAGAAATATTCGCGATTTGCGTTTAATCAAAATTGTTTCAGAAGGTGCGATTGCGGCTGGAACAAGACGTATTGAGGCGGTTGTTTCTAAAGCTGCATTTGACTTTATGAATGCAAAAGTTAAAGAAATAGACAAACTTTCTTTGATGTTTAAAACGCATTATGATGAAGTTTTTGAACGCGTTGAAAAACTTGCTGAAGAAAATAAAGAGTTCCAAAAACAAATTACCCAGTTGAAGGAAGAAAATGCAAGGACAAAATTCGCATCCTTCTTATCTAAAGCAAAGGATATAGAAGGCGGCAAACTGTTTATAACAAAAATCGAAAACTTTGACGGTGACGCGATTAAGGCCGGTATTGAATACCTTGCTCAAAAATTTGGCGAAAGCATAATTATACTGGCTTCACCGAGAATGGTTGCGGCTAAAGTTTCAGACAGTTTTGTCAAAAAAGGTATAAATGCAGGTAAAATTGTCGGAGAAATAGCGCGTTTTACCGGTGCAAACGGCGGCGGACGTCCGAATTTTGCTCAGGGCGGCGTAAAAGATGCCTCAAAGCTGGATGAAATTTTAATGAAAATTGAAGACGAAATATAGTGAGGGACGCGGGATGTATTCATCCCGCTTTTTTTTGATTAGGATAACAGATATTTTTATAGTAAGATAAATCTATGATAAAAAATATAATTAATTTATCTATAGAAAAAATTTTTGTATTATTGGCTATATTGTTCGGGATATTGTATGTCTTTATTTTGCCGCCTTTTCAATCTGTGGATGAGGGTATGCATTTTTTCAGAACTTATCAGATATCAGAAGGTCATTTGACCGCGAAAAAAATTGACGGCAAAGTCGGGGATGAAATACCCTCATCATTGTCAGATTTTTATGATAAATACGTACCTTTTATAAAAAATATTGATAAAAAGACTAATCTTTCAGAGATGAAAAGTAATTTTCAATTGCAGGTTGAAGAGGATAGACGGGAATTTACACAGTTTACAAATACAGCGCTTTATTCGCCTGTTTATTATATAAGCCAGATTACCGGAGTTATTGCAGGTAAAGTTGCAAAACTTTCGCTTGGCGGAATTTATTATCTGGGACGCTTGAGTAATTTAATTGCATATTGCCTGCTTGTATTTTTTGCGCTCAGGATTACACCGTTTTTTAAATGCCCGATGTTCTTACTTGCACTGATGCCAATGTCGTTGTCGCTTGCGGGGTCATATACCTGCGATGTTGCGGTTTTAGGCCTGAATTTTTTATGGATGGCTGTGATTTTAAAAACCATGACGCTGCCACAAACCGTAAAATTTACAAATAAATGGATAATAATGCTTGCGATTCTCGGACTTTTGATTGCGCTGTCAAAATCTTATATTTTGCTGTTACCGCTAATATTTTTGCTGCCGCCAAAACTTTTTAATAGCCGGCGTGATTATTTTATTTCTGTATTCGGGATACTGGCAGTTGCGTTTGCCGGACTTGCATTCTGGTCTTTTTGCATAAAAGGGTTAAGTCTTGATATGAATGACAGTTTTGCAAACTCTGCAATGCAAATTGAATTTATAAAGACACATCCGCTTGCCTATATTCTTGTGCTTATCAAGACATTTTTTGTAAAGACGCCGCGGCTGTTGATTACTATGATCGGAGTTCTGGGCTGGCAGGACACAAAACTTGACTGGATAACTTATATTATGTATCCTGTTTTGATGTATTTTGCGGTGCGCGCTGATAATTACAATTTTGAACTGACAAAGTGGCAAAAGGTATTAATCTGGGTGGTACTTGTTACAGGAACCGTAATCACATATACAAGTCTTTATATAATGTGGTCGCCTGTTGGTAACAGTGTAGTGCTCGGGTTAAACGGAAAATATTTTATTCCGATGATGCTGCCGCTGTGTTTGATTTTCAAAAATTCCGTTGCAAAATATGATTATGAAAAGGTTAAATTCTCAATAATAATAGCTGTAATATTGATTCTTGCATCAAGCGAGATGTCATTATTGCACAGATTTTATAACATAACACCGCAACTGTATTACAAAATATAAAAACTAAGGAGAAAAAAATATGACAGTATTAAAGATTGAAAGACTTCCGCATAACCGTTTTGTTCCTGAATACAAGACAGAAGGGGCAGCGGGCATGGATTTATGCGCGGCAATAGCAGAACCTGTTACATTGCAGCCTTTGGAGCGTAAACTTATTCCGACGGGGTTAAAAATAGAACTTGAACATGGATATGAAGCACAGGTGCGTCCGCGTTCGGGTTTATCTATAAAACACGGAATAACATTGATTAATTGCGTTGGAACGATTGATGAGGATTACAGAGGGGAAGTCTGCGTCCCTGTGGTTAATCTGTCAAACGAAGCGTATACAATCCAGCCGGATGAACGCATAGCGCAAATGGTAATTGCGCGTGTTGAACAGGCGGAAATAAAAGTTGCAGTAGAATTAACAGCAACCGCGCGCGGCGAAGGCGGCTTTGGCTCAACAGGAAAATAAAATCCAACAACCCGCAGTTGTTATTTGCGAGCAGTTAAACCGATATTAATCTTGTGGCAATACATATTTTAACCCTTTAATCGCTAAAGCAATATACTCATGCCGCGGTAAACTCCATAAAAATGGTTTTAACAAAAGTGCTCTGAAAATTACTTGTGTAACATTTTCAACATGAAATTTTTTAGGCAATTGTTGAATAATCAGCTTTATAGTTTCTACACTTTGATTAGATGCTCTTAAATTTAATTCCAGCATTTCTTTAGGTTTCAAACCATAAAATAGACCTGCAATTACTTCACAATCATCGTCTGTTAAAGTTTCAAGAGATTTATATTTATTTTCTTTTACCCACTTATAAAGTAGCGGATAAGTATATATAATTTCTTCCATATTGTATCTAAATTGTTCTTGGAATAATCCCGACACAATGTTATAAACTAAAACATAATATATTTGCTTTGTTTTCATAAATAGTTCAGAAAGGTAATCTATATCCATGGAAACTGTTGAATTTATACTATATCTGGCTATATCAGTAAGCAGATACATATTATATTCTTGATATTCGTTATTTTGTTCTAAGTCTTTCAGAAATTGTCTGTAGACTTGATCGTACGAACTTTTATCCTTACAATATACTAATTTATCAAAAGCATTACGCATTATCTGCGGTAATTTTTCAAAATGAGAGATAAGTACTGGTATAAAAGTAAAATTTTTATAGGCAATTTGGTCTATTTGTTTCTGAAGTTCTGCTTCAGAAATGTCAATATCATGTTTTTCAAGATCTAAAATCCATTTCATAATTTTAATCTTTTTCAGCTTTAACTGAAGATTATTTGATTTCGCAATTTGCAGAATTAAAGACATGCATTCCTCCTATTTATTTTGAAATATACAAATATTATATCTTTATATTTCAATAATAGACTTTTAACACAATTATTCAATTACCCATAAGTCTATATTATCTACAAATAGTAGATGTTTTAAATCTTCATATAGTCAATAGAATAAGTCCTTGTTTCAAGTTAACCTTAAATTATGACTTTAAGCAAGCTATTTGGTAGAAAATTAAAAGAGATAAGAGAAAGCAAAGGCTTGACGCAACAAGAACTTGCAGAGTTATGTGATATGCAAACAAACTCCATCGGAATGATTGAAATAGGTCAACGCGCCGCGTCTTTTGCTACGGTAGAAATATTGGCAGACAAATTAGGTGTAGATTATGACGAATTGTTTAACTTTAAAGAACAATACAGTATGGAACGCTCCGATGACAAGCTTATTTCTGACCTGTATAAAGAAGTTAAAAATTTTGATAACAATATGTTGAAATATATGGTTAGCCACGCTAAAAGTATACGGAATCTTGTCAAGAAAGAAGTACAAGGATAGTTAGTTAAAGTTCATTTTTGAAGCAATCGATTAATTTAAAAGCAATTTTTCTCTGTTCATAAGAAAGTCCTTTAAAAGCTTCAGAAGCCATAAATAAAAGTTCCTTATCTTCAATGTTGTAAATCTTGTCATCAAATGTAAACATGTAGGCCAGAGGGATATTTAATTCTTGTGCTATTTTAAGCATTACAATGAAAGAGGGATTATTAATACCTGTTTCTATGCAGGATAATGTTTGAGCATTTATTCCTATAGACTTAGCAAATTCTTTTTGCGAAAGCCCCTTTGCCTTGCGGTATTTTGCAATATTTTCCCCTATTTTTCTTTTGTAATACCCAATAGTAGTTTGTGTGTTATCCATTATATTTACTGTCAACAAGGTTAATTAATTCATAGTAAAAATCTATCTTGTCTTTACCGCCGGAACTCAACTTATCTATAACATCACTTATTTTTCCGGCATCAGTGTTCACAGAATTCTCAAAATCAAAAAACGATTTTGGAGAAAGTTTGAACTCGTTACAGAGTTTGCATAATGTGGACGCAGAAAGAAATGCATGCCCGTTTTCAATCTTGCTCAAAGTTCTTACCTTAATTTGTAATTTTTCAGCAAGCGCTTCTTGAGATAGTTTCTTAGCTTTACGTCTTGCTACAATTAACTTTCCAATTTGCTGCTTTAACTCTGCTTCTTCAATTCGTTTCATATTTTGATACTAAGTTATGAGCACAATTAATTCTACTCCTGTTTAGGGTGGGTAAAAAGAGGAATTATAAATTCTTGTCTCATAGTAAATAATGACAGAAATGTTGTTAATAGTAAACTGCTTTATACATCACAGTGTTTCGCGAAATAAGTTTTCAATTTTTTGTGATATAATAGTTCAGTAGAATATTAATATGAAGGAGAGAATTAATTATGGCAGATGCAAAAATTTTAGCAACTATTGCAAGAACACCAACAGAACAATTACAAATTTCTGTTAGCGAATACAAAGGTAAAAGCTATTTAAATATGAGAATTTTCTATACAACCGATGATGGCGCAAGCTGGATACCGACTAAAAAAGGCGTTACTTTTACTCCTGATCAGTTGGATTTGTTGTCAGAAGCTATAGAAGATGCAAAAAAAGAATTTATGGCTGAGGCTGAATAGTGAAATATGCATTAGCCCTTGTAAATATCAAAGGTCTCGGTGTAAAGACTTTTAGCTATCTTATTCCAGAAAATATGAAAGATAAAATTCAAATCGGTCAGGCTATCCTCGTACCGTTTGGACGACAAGGGCTTATTAATGCTTTTTGTGTCGGTTTTTCAGATTATCTTCCCGATAATATCAGGGCAAAAAAAATTAATAAAATATTGGACGAAAATCCGCTTTTCTCTATAGAATATTTAAAGCTTTTGGAGTGGGTCGCTAATTATTACTGCACAGATCTCGTAACTGTTTTGAATACGGCAATACCGTTAAAACTAATCGAAAAAAATGCAAAAACCGAACAGTCCATTGAATTTGTAACATTTGACGGCGCGACTAAAAGACAAATTCAAGTACTGGAAATCCTTAAAAATACAGGGAAATGTCCGCTTATTGTATTTGAAAAAATGGCCAAAACAACAAGGGCAACTATCAAAAAACTTGAAATCTTAGGCTGTATTCGGCTTACAAATGAGGATATATACAGAAACCCGCTGGATATTTTACGAATTTCAGAGCGTCAGCCTTTGTTTGAACTTTCCGGCGATCAGCAAAAGGTTTATGAAGGGATAAAGAAAAAAATATCTGTCCCTGCGCAACACCCGATTAATAAAGAAATCCTTCTCCACGGTGTCACGGCTTCCGGCAAGACAGAAGTTTATTTCAAGCTTATTGACGACACGATAAAGTCCGGCCAAAATGTTCTCTTTCTCGCTCCGGAAATAGCACTTGCTTCTCAATTAACAAGACGATTGGCCGGAAAGTTTGGTACGGAAGATGTAGCAATCTGGCACAGCAGCATATCAGAAGGTGAAAGATATGATGTATGGCAAAAACTTTATCGCAATGAAATTAAAATACTTGCCGGCGCACGTTCGGCAGTTTTTGCCCCGCTTAAAAATATAGGGCTTATTATAATAGATGAAGAACACGAAAGTGCATATAAACAAACAAATCCTGCTCCACGCTATGATGCACGTGTTGTAGCAAGAAAACTTGCCGAATTTTATAATTGTCCGCTGATTTTAGGTTCTGCAACACCGGATATATCTTCTTACTACAGAGCGGTAAACAGCGGTAATCTTTTTGAGATGAAAAAACGATATAATGATGCTAAAATTCCGCCTGTTACGGTTATTAATATGCAGGAGCACGGACGTGCAGCATATCGTAATATTATTTCAAAACCCTTACAGACAGCAATAACTGAAACCGTTAGTGCGGGGCAGCAGGTGATTCTTTTGATAAATCGCCGCGGATTTTCGACATTTACACAGTGTCAGGCATGCGGGCACGTAATTGAATGTCCGAACTGTGCCATCCCTATGATATGGCATGCTAAAGACAGGGTATTGAAATGCCACTACTGCAATCATATAGAACCTTTCCCTGATTTTTGTCCTGAATGTCATTCAGATGCCCTAAAAACAAGCGGGACAGGCACTCAAAAAATAGAAATGCTGATAAAAGAATTATATCCTGACTATAAAGTGGAACGTGTCGACAGTGATGTTATGGTAAGAAAAGGTGAGCACGTAAGACTTTTGGAACGGTTTCAAAAAGGGGATATTGATATTCTTGTCGGAACTCAAATGATTGCCAAAGGGTTGGATAATCCGAATGTAACCCTTGTTGGTGTAATTTCTGCCGATGCAAGTTTCAATCTGCCGGATTTTAGAGCGTCTGAGCGCGGTTTTCAATTATTAACGCAGGTTGCGGGCAGAGCAGGCCGCGGCGCATTTGCCGGAAATGTTTTCTTCCAAACCTATAACCCTGATTTTTATGCTCTGGAAAGTGCGAAGTCCCAAAATTACGGTGAATTTTATAATACTGAAATTGTTGCGCGGGAAGAATTTGATTATCCGCCGTTCAGCCAGATTATCCGGTTGATATTAAGTGCTGAAAATAATTTTCGTGCAGAAAAATCCGCGCAGGAAATTGCGTTGAGGCTTTGCACAATGATAGAAAAATACGGTATTTCCGAACGCTTAGAAGTTTTAGGCCCTACGCCCTGTGTAATTGAGCGAATAAACAGTATGTACAGATTCCAAATTTTAATAAAAAACAAGCTGGATGAAAAAGGACATAATTTTATATCAAGCTTCCTGAACAAAATAACAATGCCTAAAGACATAAAACTCTCCATTGATGTCGACCCCTTAGATATTTTGTAAGTAACGATGAGAGGGCAATAGCATTTTTATAATAAACTCTTACTTTTCTGTACTGCGATAAAGTTTATTGTTGCGGAAGATTGCACTACAATTATTTTTAAATGCTGCTGGTATTGCTATTCAAAAAGAGCAGTAATAATTTTGTGAGCCATGCGGATTTTGGCGCTTGGAGCATTAGTGATTAAACGGTTAATATCGGCTATAAGTTCTTTGTCATCAGCCACATGCGAAAATGTAAAAAGTTCCTCCGGCTGAATGTTTAAGGCATCAATAATTTTTTCCAGATGTTCTACTTTTGGAAAGTGCTTTCCTGAAACCATTCTGCTGACACTTTGCGGATCCATATCTAACTTGTCTGCCAGTTCACGCTGTTTCATTTTTTTATTAGCAAGAATTTCTACAAGTCGTCTGCCGAGTAATTTGCGTAAATTTGTCATAAAAGCTCCTTGTAATCATGTTATTACAACTTTTGGTCTAATAAATGGAGTAACATGTTGACAAAAATATAAAATATGTTATATTACTACATGTTATTAGCAAAAAATAAACGTATTACTACAAAAGGAGAAGATATGAAGAAAGGATTTATCAAGACGCACCGTTCCGCCTTCACACTCTCGGAGTGCACGCCAGGCGGACAAGTCCGCTCTTACACTCGGGTGCCCGCTAAAGGTGGACAAATCCAAGATAGCGAACGCGAAGCAATCCAGCCTATTGAAAAAGCGGGATTAGAACAACAGAATACGGGACTAATTCATGTAAAGAACTTATTCCCTTATTTCCTTAATCCCTTATTCCCTTGTAGTAAACGCGCAGCGTTTACCCTCGCCGAAGTCCTGATCACCCTCGTTGTCATCGGCATCGTTGCCGTGCTTACAATTCCAAATCTTATGCAGAACAACAACCAGAAAGCATGGGATACAGCAGCAGATGTCTTTAACAAACGACTTGAAGTCGCAGCCCGTGTCATGAATACACAGGAAACCTTAGCAGGGTATTCAAACACCAAAGACTTTGTTACAGAACTAAAGAAACACATCAAAATAACAAGAATATGCGATAACGATGAATTAACAAAATGTTTCCCTGAAAAAGTCTTTTGGGGTGCAGAGCAGGAAGAAATAGATGTAGAAAAGGATATTAAAAGCGCTAAAAACATGGGACAGGATGACTGGGGGACAGAAGTTATAGGTGCACAGTTTGCAAACGGAATAGATGCATTAATAGCTTATGACCCGAATTGTACTCAAGATCCGTATAATAACCAGATTCAGGCTTCTAATTGCGTGGCAATATTATATGATGTCTCTGCCAAAAAGAATCCAAACAGCTATGGCAAAGACCTTCGCGCAAACGGTAAAGTTCTTTCTTTAGGCGGAATAGAATGCGCATTTGAAGTAGCAGGAACATGTTATACAAATCCTGCATTGCCAACACCAATGACACTTGCAGAATGTGAACAGGCTGTACAAGAAGGTACTTTAGGAATAAAAGAATGCCATTATGACAACGATTACTGGGCAGGAGCAGTAAAACACTGCGGCGGAGTCCAGAACATGCCGACACCTGCACAACTAGCAGAGATAGCAACGGATTTGTATGGAGATCATGGATTTAGTAGCGCTAACGATGAAACAACAACAGGCTTAACCATGGACAAGACAAAGCCATACGTATCAATCCTTAATGCCGTATACGGTAATTCAGAATTCGCTATATGGTCAGGACAGGAGTCTGATGGCTACGCCGCCTATGTACGTGGATTCTACTCTGACTACACGTACACGTACTACTACAACGGCCGCTACTACGACGAACTTACTGTATGTATTAGCCATTAAAAGCCCGTAGGGTGGACAAAGCGAATTTCCGTACGGATGGCGCGAACGAAGCCCGTAGGGTGGGCAAAGCGATAGCGTGCCCACCAATAAGGAATGAACAGTCATTTGGCGTGCCGATTGATTTTATGGCGGATTAGTAAATCCGCCCTACATGGAGTGGCTGGATTGCTTCGCCTAAAGGCTCGCAATAACACATAATTAGGCTATGTGAGCATATCACGTTGACTAATAATTGATAACTCTTATTCCCTTATTTCCTTAATCCCTTATTCCCTTCTAAAAAAATAATTTGGTTCAATAAATTGCACCCTACAGTTACTAAATCTTGCAGGGTGCGGCGTTTGGCGCACCGGTTAATTTTACTAATCCGAAATATTACCCTCCGGTTGAATGTAATAGATACAGAAATTTTATATTATCAATTTATGATGAAAAATATGGCATGGTATCACAGTTTGGACAAAGCTCCGTTAAGCCCGCCGGATTGGGTATTTGCTCCGGTATGGACAATTCTTTATATAACAATTGCCTTATCACTGTTTTTGTTCTTAAAAAACGGGTTTAGCAAAGAAAAAATTCTCCCGCTTTTCTTCTTTATTATACAAATGCTTCTGAATTTTGCGTGGACACCGGTATTTTTCGGGTTGCAGAATATAAAAGCCGCATACATAATTCTGGCAGCTTTAATTGTATTCCTTGTTCTAACTATCATAACCTTTTACAGGTTTTCAAAACCTGCGGCATACCTGCTTATTCCATACCTGTTATGGTCAGTTTTTGCTGCATATCTGAATTTTGAAATTCTTGTGAGAAATACTACTGTCGGATTATGATTTTGTAAGGATTATTATTTACAACTCTCAGAATATCTTTTTCAAATCGGCTATACTGTTCAAGATTGCAAATAACTTTTCCGGATACACTTTGCAGTGATTGCGGAAACACCTTCAATGATGATTCAAACAGCGGATTTTTATGGCACAGGGTTAAATCGCCTGCGATTTTGCTTACATTTGAAAGCAGTAAATCTTCATTTATACCAAGCATTGAATAAGGGACTGATATACCGCTTTTTGCATTAATCAGACAGGTTGGCTTGTAAGAATCTATAGCAAATGTTCCATCCGGCTGCTGATATACTTTTTTATCTAAAAATTTAAATATTGCAAAATTATCGTTTTCTTTTATAGCTTTTTCAAAATTTTTGCCAAGAGCGTCACTGTATTCTGATAATTTTTCGCTTATCAAAATTTGCTGTAAGGCTTTCGGACCTTCCGGTATAATATCAGAATTACATTTAAGATTTTTTTCTTTAATATAAGTTTTAACTTTTTCCAGCATATTAAGCGGGATTATATTATTGTTTTCACCGCCTTGAATTTGATCTATTTTACCTTTCAGGGTAGTCATACCGATTTGCGGCTGCCACAGTTTGTTTTTGTCACGTTCAAGGTAGATATAAAAATCACCGTCTTCCAGCGCTGCTTCTGCTTTGTCCACGCTTGAGCGTGTGCACCAGTTTTTGTTGCTCAAAATCTCAAGAGAGTGAATATTTTCAAGCCTGTGAAGCGGGTCATTTTTTACTGACGGAATTTTTACCCAGACTTCTGAATTGTTTGACAAATCTTTATCTACAAGAAGGTTATCGCGGAGTCTATGGGTATAAATTTCCAAAAATGAAGGAGATGCGCATCTTACGGCTCTGTCTTTAGGGTCAATTTTTTCAAACCCGACGAGAGTTTCCAAAAGTGCTTTAGCATCAAATGGAACAGGAATATGCCTGTTATTTGTTTTCAATTCGCTGTTTATAGAGTGCCATATAAGGAATTTTATAGACGGATCTTCTTGGAAATATCGTGACAAAATTTTTGTTTCATCAGTTTGCGGATATTTTTCAGGGGTTTCGAGAAATGTATGCCACTGGTGTAATCTTGCAACGCGGGCTTCGTTAATCTTATTTACGGAATATTCACGAATATCTTCGGGAATATAGTTTTTCCATTTGATTTTATCAGTAATACTTTCAATATACGGGCCGTAAACCCTGTTGAGTTTAAACAGTCTGTCTATACCGGTTTTAATATTGTTTGAAGAGAGCAAACTGCCGTCAATCTGGTATTTTTTGTTTTTATTAAGAATTTCGGCAGAAAGATATTCAAAAACAGTCTTGTAGCAGGATGGCTGCGACATGCCGGTAAAACACACTGTATCACTCGTAAGGCCACGGGTAAAAACCGGTTTTGGCTGCTGCATAACCGGATGATTATTTGTACGGGAAATATTTGATGCATATCCAAAATTGAGTATATTTTGAATCATATATATTTACCTTCCATCAGGATAAATGTTACTTTTGCATGCATGTTAATACCTGTAAAAATAAATTTTTGCATTTTACTGATACAATTGTTTACATTTGTTAATATTTACCCTAAAAATATGTTATAATGTAAATAGAGATTTGTTTTCTGACGGGAGTTGAAAATATGATTGATTATGACGGTTTGCTGAAAAAAATTCCTAAGGTCAAAAAGTATCTTGATGACGGCTCAAACAGCATTTTGTATCACTATACAAAGCCGGAAAAACTTTTGAGTATTCTTGAATCCGGCACAATAAGGTTTTCTAATGCGCTTTATCTTAACGATAAAGAAGAAGTCACATATTCCTACAAATTAATTGTCAATCTAATTGACAACATGCCGGAATTAAACCGGAAACTCTTTGATAAAGTGCGTGAACATTTTGACAGCAAGTACAAAAATATTATCAACGGTGAAGATAACTTCAACTACAAATATGAATATTACACAATTTCTTTCTCTACAGACGGTGATAACTTAATCTTGTGGAACAATTATTCCAAAGGGCAGAGTTATACCGGTTACAACATCGGTTTTTGCAAGCGGGAACTGATTAATGATATGGAAAAACAGGGATTTCATTCAGTCTACGGCAACATAATTTATTCAGAAACCACCCAGACAGAAGTTCTGAAACAGATTTTCGAAAAATGGAACAGACAGTTTGAACGTGTTGAAAAATCAAAAAAAACTCAAAAAAATACAGACAAAGAATTGGATATTTTATTCGAACTGATTGATATTTTAAGCATTATAAGTTTGTTTTTCAAAAACCCGCATTTTAAAGACGAAAAAGAATACCGTATTATTTTTATAAACAATTTCAAAATAAGTTCTTTTAAACAGACAAAAATATTTGAGAAAAACGGGTTGTTTGTTCCGTATATTGAATACAAATTTCTAAAAAAGACCGTGAACTGTGTAAATATCGGGCCTACACTGAATGAAAATATTTTTTACACAAGCACCTGTCGTATGCTCTCTAATTTCGGTTATGGAAACAAAATAATTAACCGGTCAAAAATTCCGTTGAGATTTTAATTGATACCGGTTAGAATTTTATCCCCGTAGAGAAATTAAACTGTGAACTGCCCGGGCGGTTGTCGTTGTAATAAATCTGTCCGGCACCAAGGCTAAAGTTCATCCGGTCATTTTTCATAGGATAAACCGATAGTACAACTTCGTTTTTGCGCTGATCGTTGGAGAAATTACTTGAATATATATTTTGCAGAGTAAAATAATCATTCAAACGGTATTCCGGCGTGATTGAAAATACACCGGCCGCAGGGCGCCCGCCGGTAAAATTTCGGGATTGTTTATATGCAGAATTTAGCGAAAACTTTTCACGCTGATATTTTGAAAATAATGTAAAAGAATTATTCATATTTTCAGGTTTAACATCGTTTGAAAAAGTTGTTCCAAGTGTTGTTCTGCCAAATTGTTTTTCAACGCTTTTTGAAAAAGATTTTGATTTTAATCTGTCATCTTCATTATAGAAAAGAATTTTTTCAAGATTGTCAGATTCAGAATTTCCGGCAGGCTTAAAGTCAGTTGATTTACTGTAATTTTGAACAACAGGAGAAAATGATTTTTCGCTATCCAGCTGCAAATATACAGGGGAATCCTCCGCATTAACACAGGTCAAAGAAAAGAATATTAATAAAGCGGAAATTAAAACCTTTTTCATAGCTTATACCTTATTTAATCTGTCTGATTAAATTTGTTCTGACATCAGACAAAGGGCCGTTGTTCGGGTTACGAATTGTTCTGTAATAATTTTTGGCATAAGTAAACGGATATTTTGGCAGCCAGGTGAATTTTAAAAGTATATTCACGGTATCAGCGCCTTGAGAAAGCATAAGTTCATCAATTGTGGCCTCATGCGCCGGAGATATTGATGAAAATACTTTTATCAAATAATCCGTAAATGTTAAAACAGAATATCCTGACACAACACCTGTATTTGATACAAGATTGGTAACTTTAAAGTTTTCATTGGTTTTGATTGTATGTATATCTTCAGGCAATGTCAGAGTATCTGCACTAACCTGTTCGATTTCATACCATTGTCCCTGATATTTTAAGCGCATAATATTTGGTTTTGGCATATAAATATCTTCAAACAGGTTATCTAATAAAACTTTTCCGGAAAAATCAGATACCCCGTAATGATAGTTTTTATAAGTCAAAATCATGCCGCCAAATAATAAATCAAGAGAATCGTATTCCGGCGGAATTATTGCCTTGCCTGTTTCATCATACAGACCGTAATCTGATGTATTGCCTAATTTTGCATATTTCCCGAGAACTCTGTCAACGTGTCTGTATTTCGGTTCAATAAGAATGCTGCCGGATGAATCCATCAAACCGTATTTATTCTTTTTATTCATAATGATAAAAGCTGAATCGCCAAGCTTAATCATTTTTTTGTAAACAGGCTCCACAATAACAGTGTTATTGACATTCTTCAATCCAAAAGTCTTATTATCTTCCGTAAACACAAGCGGTACTTCACCGGCATTTACTGCTATATTAAGATTTTGAAATAATACTATTAAACTGATAAAAATTAGTAACTTTTTCATAATTACATGATATCATAAAAATATAAGGTGTATGATTTTTGATAGGGAATAGTTATGGTTATAAAAAAATCAATGAAAATAATTGCACGCATAGCAATATATCTGATACTACTTTATTTAATATTAATGGCATTATATATACGTGTTTTACCTGCACTTGTTTCAAATAAAACAGTTATCAATCAGGTTGAAAAATATCTTCATAAAACCCTCGGGGTTGAACTGGAAATAATTAATCCTGAATTAAAAACAAATTTCAATCCTGTGATAGGTTTTAAAATAGAAAAAATCAAATTAAACAAAGGTGATGAAAAATTACTTTTTGCTCAAAATTTTGACTCTGTAATTTCTTTCGAAAAATTATTTTCAAAAGAAATTGTTGTAAGAAAATTCGGAGCGGACAATTTGCTTGTTGATTTTACAAAATTAAGTGAATTATTCCCTGCTCAAACTGAAAAGAAAGAACAAAAACCGTCTGAGTGGAATGTGGATTTGTTTGATTCAATTTTGTATCTTAAAAACAGTTTCATTGTCTACAAAATTAATCCTGATACCACAATAAAAATTAACGCAAAAAAACTCGGCGTAAATAACAATTTAAAAGTAGAACGCTTTGTTCATTTTGATATTAATATTGACATAGTAAAAAATAACAAAACCGTTAACATTGCTATTGCTGATGAAAACAAAGTTATCATAAAAGATAAACATTTATACATAAACAACTGCAATTTGAACATTAATAAATCCAAAATGTTTATTAATGCTTATGCGGGTAAAAAAGATTTTGAAATTCTTGTTTATGCAAAAAGATTTTTCATACCGGATGTTATCAAATTATTGCAAACAAATGTTGTCGAAAACAATATAAACGATATTCTTGTATATTTTGACGGGTTGAACGGCGACTTTGATTTCGGATTAAAATTCAACAAAAAAGGTATGGATGGACAGGTCAAAGTTAACAGAGTTTCAACAAAACTTGTTCCGCTTGCAAATTTACCGGCAAATCTTACTAACGGCATAATTAAACTTGATGAAAAAACAATTACCCTGACTGATTTCAAGGGATATTATGACAATAACAAATCAAATACATTCAGTTTTACCGGTACAGTGGATGATTACCTTAAATCAATTGATACAAAAATTGATATGAATGCGAAATTGACAAATGATTTCACGGAAAAATATCTTTCAAAACTTGTCGGTATCCCGATTACACTTGTCGGCAATGCGAATTCCAAAATCGTTGTAAATTCTATCTACAACAAAATAGATGTTATGCTTGCAGGAAAAATAGCCAAAGGTGATGACATACTTGTTGACGGCGCGTCATTAAGTCCAACCGGCTATGACAGAGCCGTAAAGGCGGATATTCATTGCGAAGGCAATATTGTCAATATAAAAGATATAAATTATTATATTGCGGCTGATATAAATAAAAATTCAAAACTAAAACCGATATTAACACTTAAAGGTAATTTTGATATCGCTAAAAACAAACTTCTTGATATAGGATTTGAAATTCCGAATCCGCTTCCGAGTGAATTTTTAAATGTTTTAATCGGACAAAGAATGTTTAGAAAAGGTCAATTTTACGGCAACATGCATTATTACGATAACAACGGAAAATATCCTGTTTTAAGCGGAAATCTTGAAGCTGACAAAATACTGATACCGTCACAGCGTATGTTCCTTAAAAAAGGCAGCATTTCAACAAATAACGGAACAGTAAACATTACAGCAAACGGCAAATACCGCCGCACAGGATACGATTTTTCAGGAAAAATCAATAACGCAATTAAATTCCCTGTAGTTATAAAAGATATTAATTTAACGCTGGATGATGTTGATATAGACAGAATACTTGCAACAATGAACACTCCTGTTGATGAAGCACAAAAAGAACAAAATATCGAAACTATTCAGTCAGAAGAAGATATAGAAAAAGATGACAGTGCTGCACCAACATTTGATTTTTCAAATTTAATCATTGAAAACTGTGTTCTTCATGTTGTAAAAGGTAAATACAAAGACATTAATTTTAGCAATGTAAAAGCCAAAATGACACTTGATAAAAACAGTCTGTTAAAAGTTTTCTCAAACAGATTTGACATAGCGGAAGGTCATACATCCGCAAACATTAACTGCGATTTGAAGAAACACAAATACAGCATTGTTCTGGGAATAAAAGATGTCAATTCCGATATAATGTCAACCTCAATTCTTAATTTGAAACGTGAAATTTCAGGCAAAGCAAGCGGACTTATTTCGCTCAATACAGATGAAAGTCTGAAACTAAACGGCTCTATAAAATTCATTGTAAAAGACGGTACAATTCAAAAAGTCGGACTGGTTGAATATATCTTGAAATTCGCCTCTATATTCAGAAACCCTGTTGCAATGATAAGCCCTGCAATATTCTCTGATATGGTCAATATTCCTGAAGGAAATTTTGACAAAATCACAGGCGAATTGTATCTGAAAGACAATGTTATAGAAATGATGAAAATAAAATCTTACGCATCACAATTAAGCGCATTTATTGTCGGAAGATATGAACTTGAAAGCGGCGATGCGGCATTGAGAATTTATACAAAATTTTCAAATCAGGGCAAAGGTTTTGCAGGCGCTTTGAGAAATTTTTCACTCAACAGTCTCGCAAACAGAATACCGCTCAACAGCCGCAACGACAGCAACTATTATGCAGCTGAACTTTCTCAATTGCCTCCAATTGATGCGGATGAAAAAGATTGTCAGGTATTCCTCACAAAAGTTGACGGCGATGTACAGCGCAACAACTTTATTTCATCATTGAAAAAAATTAAATAAATCAAATAAAATTAGACACGAAAAAGCGGTCTTGTTAGACCGCTTTTTGCTTTTAAAATCGTTAAATTCTTAGCAAGCGCAAGAACAATCTTCAACTCTTGCTTCAGCATTTACACTGCAAAAGTTAAAACTTTCAACAGATGAAACCTGTGCATAGTTATAACCGTCGATTTCAACGTCAGCTGCTTGTTTCATTGCTAAAAGTGAAATATTTTTTGCAACTTTTGAATCAACAATAAGTCTGTTAACTCTCATGTCTTTTGGCAAGGCATCAACTTTTGTGCTCTTGATGTTCAAAGTGTTTACTCTGATGTCGCTGTTCAATTTTTCAACAGTGCTTTTTTCAAGAGTTAAATAATCTGCACCGATGTGAGAAGGTAATTTTTTGAATTTTGCTGCTGTCATGTCAACAACTTTTGCATCAATCGGGCATGCAAAGTTTTTAACTTCCGCACCTGCAAGGTTTAATGTTTCGCTAACCCAGCCGATTGTCAATTTGTCAATTGTACATTTTGAAAGGTTTAAATTACCTTCAATGTTGCCGAGTTCCAAATGTTTGATTGTGCAGCCTGAAAGATCTAAATCTCCACCGTTGTAGCTGCTGATAATTTGCTCATAATCTTTTTTCATGAATGTCGTCTCCTCTTTTAAGTTGTACCTATAATTTAAAGAAAATGAAAAATTTAAACATCCTCTAAATATATGTTTTTATATTACATTTATAATCAAAATTATGAAAATTTTTAAAATTTCTTCATAAAGTAAGCATGAATAAAATTATTAAAAAAGATATGACAGCAGATACAGCTACCAAAAGCCAATATATAGATATAGTGCGGGTTTTGGCCTGTCTTTTTTGCGAAGTTTTTTTAGAATAAACCTGTTTATTTTTTGATTTTTTCTCTGATTTTTTTATATTTTTTTCGGTTAAAGATTTCTTTTTGGCATGCTTGTATTTTTCCTCCAGAGTTTCATCTTTTTCCCCTGTGACAAGCAATTCAATATCGTAATGCAAATTCAAAATATTTTTGGAAGAATTTTTGTAATAAACCGAATAATTTATTGCGGTTTCAAACGCACGCTGCAAACATTCAAGAGCCTTTGTTCCGTCCTTAGAAACTTTTGCAGAATGCGCAGAAATATTTCCATGCTTTTTTATAAAATATAGATCATCCAAAAATTCTTTTTCTTCCTCTGAACCGCATGATTTATCTTTTAAAGTCGCAAGCATATCGTCAAAAGTCTGTTCATTTTTTCTGCGATCACCGAGAACATTTTTACATACTTGTTCTGCAAATCTTCTTGTCTGCGTCATGGATTGCTCAAAATATTCATCGCGGTATAATTTTTCTGCATCGGCCGCAATTTCATATAAATCGTAATCAATTTTTTTCAAAAAATCAAAATTAGTTGCCATGAATTTTTCCTTCATCACACTACCATTTCCTGCAAAAAATTATACCATAAATTACACTTTCTGCTGATTAAAATACGATTAAAAACACTCATAATTATTGGTGTACAAAGATAAGGAGTTTTACTATGCGTCAAGACGAAAATAAAAAAGAAACACTGAAAGAAAAAGCTCACGAAAAAGCTGCAGAATTAAAAGAAAATGTAGAAAAAGGTGCAGAAAAAGTCAAAGAAAAAATGCACGATGCAAAAGAACACGTTAAAGAAGATGCACACAAAATTAAAGAAAAAATCGCTGAAAAAGCAGATGATGTGAAAGAAAAACTTCACAAAGAAAAAGAGAAAAAAGACGACAAAAAAAATGCATAAAATAACTAAAATAGTCTGATAAAAATTCAGACTATTTTTTTAATAAAAATAAAAATTGTCACGTTCAAATAACACAAAAGCGATAAAAATTTTTCTCAAATTATTTAAAATTTTTTGTGTAACAAGGAGAAAAAATTTATGACAGAACCATCATCAAGATTACCAAATTTAACCAAAGACACCGAAGAATTTATAAATGAAATTGAAAGCGAAAATACCACACCTTTATATGAACTTACTCCTCAGGAGGCAAGAGATTTTTTGAAAAATTTGCAGTCAAAAACTTTCAAAAAAATTGATGCCGATATTGAGGAAATTGATATAGAAGGAGTAAAAACATTTGTCGTAAAACCGCTGACTGATACGACAAAAAAATTACCGGCAGTTCTATATCTTCATGGCGGCGGCTGGGTAATGGGAGATGAGTATGTTTTTGATAATTTGATAAGAAAAATTGCAAACTGTTCAGATACTGTCGTAGTATTTCCGCAATACTCTCCGGCGCCGGAAGCGCAATATCCACAACAGATTAATGAAGCATATTCTGTTTTAAATTACATATATAACAACGCTGAAAAATTAAATATTGATAAAAATAAAATTGCACTAATGGGTGACAGCGCAGGCGGAAATATGGCAACTGTTCTTGCTCTAAAATCCAAAGACGAAAAAGGCCCGAAAATTAAATTTCAACTTCTTCTTTATCCTGTTACAAACGCTGATATGGATACAGATTCTTACGAAAAATTTTCAGACGGCCCATGGCTTACTAAAAAAGCAATGGAATGGTTTTGGAATTCTTATGTACCGGAAGATGCCGCCAGAAACAATAAATACATTTCGCCGCTGCATGCGGATTTAGAAGACCTTAAAGGTTTACCTTCAACCTTAATCATCACCGTGGAAAACGATGTTTTGCGTGATGAGGGTGAAGCCTACGCAAGAAAACTCGATAACGCTGGCGTTGATGTTATAAATGTCAGAATAAACGGCACAATCCACGATTTTATGATGCTGAATGCATTATCTGAAACCGAACCTGTTAAAGGCGCTCTTAAAATAATTTGTTCTGTTCTAAAATCCGAACTTTACTAAAAAAAGCTCACCCGATGGGTGAGCTTTTTGCTGTTATTTCCAGACAACGGAATTTATTATTAAACTCAAAAACGATAAAACGATTGAGCCTAAAAATGCACTCACAAATCCGTCAACATGAACCCCCGGCGCCAGATATCCAGCAAGCATAAATAGCAAAGCATTTATGATTAAACCAAATATTCCGAGTGTTAAAAAATTTATAGGTAATGTTATAAGCTGAATAACCGGTCTGATAAAAATATTAATCAGGGCAATCACAACGCACACAAGCATAGCACTGGAAAAATTTTCAACAGAAATTCCCGGAACAAGCCATGCTATAAATATAATTGCAAGTGCATACAAAAGCCACGAAATAAGTAATGACATAATACTTCCTTTCTTTATCTTACACAATACTATTTTAAGCTGTACAACCGCAAATTACATTAACAAAAAAGCTAATAAATTTTACTCTTTATCCTCTATAAGTATTAAGTGCCAGCCAAATTGTGTATGCACAGGGGCTGAAACCTCACCTACAGGTGTACCAAACGCTGCTTTTTCAAATTCCGGAACCATTTGTCCGCGGCCAAAATATCCGAGTTCGCCGCCGTTTTGACCGGAAGGACATTTTGAATATCTCATCGCCAATATTGAAAAATCAGCACCTTTATTAAGTTCGCGTTTCAAATTTATCGCCTCAATTTCACTGTCAACAAGAATATGTTTTGCTCTTACTTTTGTGAAATCCTGTGCCACTGCAATTGAACAAATTGATAAAATGACAACTAAAAATTTAATTAAATGTTTCATAATTTTTTTATCCCTCATTTTGAATTGAAAATCAATAGCTTAATCGGCTATTCTTACCTGATTACGTCCGTTTTCTTTTGCCTTATACAGTGCATCATCCGCAAAATCAAAAAATTCCCACGGTGTTTGTGCTTTATCTAAATCTGATGTTACGCCAATACTGATAGTAATTTTTAAATCCTGATTTTTGTATTTAAAATGATTGTTTTCAACAGCCGCTCTTAATCTTTCAAGCGGTATCAATGCGTTTTCGGCGTTAGTTTCAGTGAGTATAACCACAAATTCTTCTCCGCCGTATCTGAAAACCATATCGGTTTTTCTAAACGCTTCGTTTATCAAAAATGCGACTTCTTTTAACACATAATCGCCGCATGCATGGCCATAGGTATCATTAACTTTTTTGAAGAAATCAACGTCAATCATCGCAACGCTCAAATCATTTTTATACCTTTTTGCGCGTAAAAATTCACGCTCAAGATTAGCCTCAAAATGCCGCCTGTTAAATAGTCCTGTGAGTCCGTCTGTTAAAGACAAATGCTTTGTCTGAGTATACATAAAATTGATCTTTTTTATGACATCGTTTTTGTTGGCATCAGGTACATCAAAACCTTCAATAATACTTTGAATGTTTTTTTGTATCTCATCCAGCATTTCGTCGGAAAAATCAAAACTTATATTTTCTAAATTTGAACTATCACCCATAACTTCTACCTGTACAAAAAATATTATAACATAAAAATTGCAAGCAGAATTTTTTTTTGCTAGATTTTTTTTATGAAAAAACTTAACTCTGAAGAATTATTATCTAAATACGGAATAAAGGTTTTACACTCGCAGGAAGTGAATAGACTTGCGATGATGATATTTGACGAAACCTGTAAAATCCTTTATCCACTTACACCGCGGGAGCGTGAATATCTGAGAGCCGCTGCATTATTACATGATATCGGGTATTTTGTAAGTGCAGAAAAACACAATAAACATACACTTAAAATGATTCAGGATGAGGGGATTGAAGGCTTTGACAGTAGGGAATTAAAAATTATCGGCTGTATTTGCCGGTATCACCGCGGCAGCCTGCCCGACAAAACAAAACATGAAATCTATAAGGATTTAGAGAAAAAGGAAAGGAAAATGGTGAAACGTCTTGGCGGCATTTTGAAGCTTGCCGACGGGCTTGTCAGAGGCGATAAACACCAGATAAAAAATATCAAACTTGAATATGACGCTGTTGATAATATTGTTAAATTTATTTTATACCCTTTAGAAGGCGGCTTGCCAGATATTAATTGCGCATTAAGGAAACGCGATCTTTTTGAACTCGGCTTTAAATGCCAGTCAGTTATAGTATTTTCACACGAATAACATTTTGTAAAGATATCTTTACAATTATCTTTATTTTGTAACATTTCTTCATGAAAAATACTTTATATAAGTAGGGAAAAAAATAAAGAAAGGCAGCCGGCGATTTAGAGATCGTCAGATTTAGGATAGCCGGTTGAAAAGGACAATGAGTTTTGATGTAAATGTATTAAGCACCAAGCCGATAATCAAAGCGGCCGCGAACATGCAAAACGACGGCGGCAGCGGGGGAAATCTCGGTTATATGGAGCGGGATGTCGGCGAGCAGGAAAAGAAAAAGCAGAAATATGAAAGTCTTTTTGCGAAACGACCCGAATACGATATTTTAGACTTTCAAAAGGAAATTCCAATGCCGGAGGATGAGGCATTTTCACTCAAAAAATTTGTAGAAAAGGTTATTCATAATATTAAAAAACTTTTTAAAGTAGGCAAGAATAAATAAAGAATTGTTGTTAATAAAACAGCCAACGCTTATATGCTGTAATGACTGTATTTAAGGGAATAAGTGGAATAAGTTCATAATACCCCTAAAACCTTAAGGTAACGTAAAAATATAGTATTGCGTGTTTTAAAGTTATTAAATGAATAACGTAATTAAGTTAAACGAGAACAGCGCGGTCCACATAATAAAAAAGAGAAGAGCAGAAAGAAATTGTAAAGTAATGAAAAATATTTTTACGAATAGAATATCTTGACAAAAAATTTTGATTAGATAGGATATAAGTATATCCAACAACGGAATGGAGGAGTGCCAGAGCGGTTGATTGGAGCAGTCTTGAAAACTGTCGAACGTTTCCGCGTTCCGTGGGTTCGAATCCCACCTCCTCCTCCATTTTAAAAGCCCGAGCCATAAAGGTTTCGGGCTTTTAATATTATATATCATGTGCATTGTGTGTAACATCTCTCTCCCAATTCGATAGTGCCTGCCGGGTAACATTCAATTCCCCGGCTAGTTCTTCCTGTGTCATTCC
>CALVEB010000012.1 GCA_944326465.1 Candidatus Gastranaerophilales bacterium
ACTGACTTTGCTGCAAATACAGCAATAAATACATGTGATGACACAACATACGACCCAAATGGTTCAGCAAATTCATATTGTGCAAATAATTATTGGGCAGGAGCAATAAAAGCATGTAAAGATAAAGGCATGGAATTACCGACGAGAGCCCAATTGGCACAATTAGCAAGCAATCTATACGTAGATAGCAGCGGCAATGAAGTAACAATAGGAGCGAACGAAAACAAAAGTAACCTAAAAGTAAAGGACGAATACAAAGATAACCCTCCACTTACTCTTGGCTACGACTACTGGTCCAGTGAGGAGTACGGTGCGAATAACGCGTACCACCGGTACTTCCGCACTTCCTACACGTACGGCAATGACACTGGCTGGAACGCCAAGGACAGCAGCCGCCGCCGCGCTATATGTGTGTCGAACTAAGAGGCCAGAAGCCTCTTAGTTCGAAGGGAATAAGGAAATAGGGGAATAAGGGAATAAGTTCGTTAATATAATCAGGCAATGCGGGATTTTCCACGTTGCCTGATTTTTATCCGTCATACCGCAGCAGTTTTGCTACGATTCGCGGGTGTCGACGCCTTGCGGTATCTCTATTGGGCACATAGTTTGATGCACCAGTTTTTCGTTTGAGATCCCGCAAGGTAACAATGCCAGTCGGACGCATACATCCACGTTGCGGGATGACGTAACGAACGCCGTTATCCTTTAGCAGATGTCCAGTGTATAAGAGCAGACTTCGTCTGCCCGCAAGGCAACG
Source organism: Candidatus Gastranaerophilales bacterium (assembly GCA_944326465.1). Lineage (GTDB taxonomy): Bacteria > Cyanobacteriota > Vampirovibrionia > Gastranaerophilales > Gastranaerophilaceae > CALUVH01. Next base: position 758 of record CALVEB010000012.1, read on the forward strand.
ACACCCTCAAGTCGTAACGAAACTGCTGCGGTATGACGGAAAGGCATTGGTGAGACGCCACTTTGCCATCTCCGAGGGGGAGGGCAGAAACACTTAACGAACGTAAGTGAGTTTTAGTGTTTCGGGTGGGGGTTGGTTCGTTGAATCCACACAATTGACCCCCTCCTAGAATTTCTAGCCTCACTTCGTTCGGCAACAAATTCTTTTCCTCCCCCTTGGAGAGGGTGGACACAGTCCACTTTTACATACTGGATGCCCGTAATTTTTGCGTGGGCTAGTGTGCAGGAGCACACTTTGTGTGCCTCTAGCGGGTGTCCAGTATGTTGGTGCAGGCTAGCCTGCTGGACTGTGTCCAACACCGTCATTGCAACTATCTCTCAGGTACAAAAACGGGCAATGTGGAATATCCGCATTGCCCCGTTTTTATACAAGTTCACTATTAATTACTTATCATCAAGTGCTGCAACACCCGGAAGGATTTTCCCTTCAATAAACTCAAGTGATGCGCCGCCGCCTGTTGATACGTGTGTAAAGTCTTCGGCTTTAAAGAACTTCTTAGCTGCTGAAACTGAATCGCCGCCGCCAATAACAGAAGTTGCACCATTCTTGGTAGCTTCTACAATAGCTTTCAAAACTGCTTTTGTACCTTCTGCAAATGCCGGATTTTCAAACGCACCTACAGGGCCGTTCATCAATATTGTCTTTGAATTTTTAAGCACTTCTGCAAATGCTTTTCTTGATTCCGGGCCGGCGTCAACGCCTTCATATCCGTCAGGAATTTCGTCAATCTTAACGAATTTGTTTGTACCATTGCCTGAAAAATCATCGGTTGCAAGTACATCGGTTGCCATAACAAGCTTAACGCCTTTGTCAGCAGCTTTCTTTTCAATAGCTTTTGCTACTTCTAACTGGTCGTCTTCACAAATAGAGTTACCGATTTTGCCGCCGTTAGCTTTTACAAATGTATAAGCCATACCGCCGCCGATAATCATATTGTCAACTTTGTCTAACAAGTTTTCTAATACTCCGATTTTAGAAGAAACTTTTGCACCGCCAACAACTGCTGTAAACGGACGTGTAGGGTTGTCAAGTGCTTGAGACAAACATCTCAATTCTTTTTCCATTAACAAGCCTGATACAGCCGGTTTAAGAACTTTTGCAAGTTTAGCAGTTGATGTGTGGTTTCTGTGTGCTGCGCCAAATGCATCGTTTACATAGAAGTCACCGAGTTTCGCAAGTTCATTAGCAAAATTCATATCGTCATCTTTAGCTTCTTCTGCTTTGTAGTAACGGATGTTTTCCAATAATGCAACCTGACCGTCTTTAAGCGCTTCTAATTCTTTTTCAGCGCCTTCGCCAACAGGGGTAGAAACAAATAATACATCTTCACCCAGAACTTTTGATAAATATTTTGCAACCGGTGCAAGTGTAAATTCAGGATTTCTTTCACCTTTCGGACGGCCTAAGTGTGCCATCAAAATGATTTTTGCACCTTTATCTTTCAAAAAGTTTACTGTAGGCAAAATTGCCTGTATTCTTGTGTCATCTGTAACGTTTTTGTCTGCATCCAGAGGTACATTGATGTCAACTCTGACCAATGCTCTTTTTCCTTGAATGTCTCCTAAGTCTTTAATTGATTTTTTCATAAGTTTTCTCCTTATTTAAAACTTCGCAAATAAATTCTACACAAAACAAAAATTTTACGCAACGTTGTTTTAATATGGCAGAATTATACTGTCAGGTAATTTCAAAACTAAAATTTTACGCTAAATTGGGTTATCAAAAGGGGGTAAAAATGAAAAAACATATTATCACAATGTTAGTTGCAGTACTGGCATTTACCGGCGGGTATTCATTGAATAACAAGGCGATATCAGGAGATACCGATTATAAAATAGCGGTTGTAGATGTACAGCAGCTTGTTGCAAATTCCAATGAAGTAAAAAAATTAAAAGCAGAACAAGAAAAGAAAATGCAGACTATGCAATCAACTCTGGAAAAAGCGCGTACTGACATCGCAAAAGAAACAGATCCTGAAAAAATCAAAACACTTGAAGAGAAATACCGCAATGATATAAACAAACAAAAGCAAGCAATGGAACAGGAATATAATGCAAAATTTGATGCAATAGATAAAAATATCAGAAACGCAGTTGTAGAAAAAGCGCGTTCAATGAATTATAACCTTGTTTTACCTAAAAATATAGTATTACTGGGCGGAGACGATATTACAAATCAAGTAGCGCCGGCAATTAAATAATATATATACTATCCAAAATGTTATAAGTCATAAAAAAAATGCCGGCATAAAATGCCGGCAACGTCATCCTATTCCGTCTTAATCTAAACCATTATTAATTCTGATTTTAAAGCATCCAGAGTTGCTTCCAGTGATGCTTTATCAAATACATTATAAACCTTAGCTTCAGGCACAATTTTTTTATTCAGACCTGCAAGAACTTTACCTGGGCCAATTTCTACAAAAATTTCAACGCCGTCAGCAGCCATTTTTTCTATTGTTTGAGTCCAGTGAACAGATGAGTAAATCTGTTTCGGCATTTTTACTCTAAAATCAGCGGCAGAAGTTGTCGGTTCTGCATCGACATTGGTAATAACAGGGATTTCAGCATTACTCAAATCCAAATCAGCAGTGAATTTTTCAAATTCGTGACCTGCATTTTCCATAAATTTAGAGTGGAAAGCCCCTGAAACTGCAAGCGGAACAACTCTTCTTGCGCCTTTTGCAAGCAACAATTCTCCTGCTTTAGCCACCGCTTTTTCATCACCGGTAATAACAACCTGAGCAGGTGAATTGTAGTTTGCGACATCCACATAACCAACTTCTGATGCTTCTTTCAAACTTTCTTTTAAAGCTTCTTCAGACGCGTTTAAAACAGCCGCCATAGCGCCGCCTTTTGTCGCGCCCATTAGATCTGCACGTTTTTGTATTGCTTTAAGAGTTGTTTCAAGTGACATAACTCCTGCCGCATACATAGCGCAGTATTCGCCGAGTGAATGGCCGGCAACATAATCAACACTAACATCAAGTTGTGATTTTAAGCTTTCCAGTGCGGCGATAGACATTGTAACGATTGAAGGCTGGGTATTAACAGTTTGTTTCAAATCTTCATCCGGCCCTTCAAAGCACAATGTTGTAATACTTTTACCTAAAGTTTTGTCAGCAGTATCGAATACATTCTTAGCTGCAGTGTAATTGTCATATAAATCTTTTCCCATTCCGACGGCCTGTGAGCCCTGTCCCGGAAATAAAAACGCTATCTTCTTTGTCATAAACATATCCTCTTTTTCCTTATTAATTATACATTAAACAAGATAAAAGTAAATTATTTAATCGGTATAAATCATTTTTTATGATATTCAAAAATTCCTGTGTTTTCAAACGGCATGACCCATTTAATATTTTTTTGCTGTGTTGTCAATTTGAAAAATTTATCTAAAAATTGAAATCCTTTTTTTCGAACACAATTATGATGTCCGTTTATTCCAATATAATGAACTCCGCTGTTTATCAGTTGTATAAGTTCATCTAAAATAGCATCTTCACTACGCATACGTGCAGTTTGCCAATCTGTTATATCAATATCCACATTATAATTATTATGTGCCGTATTAATTGTATTGCGTTTCGAAATACATCTAAAGCCTACAGCAAGCAAACTTTCTTCCAATTTAGCTGATATATTATTATAAGGCGGAGTAAATACTGGTAATAGTCTATTACCAAATATTTCACTAAATTGGTGTTGATAATCCGAAATTATCCTGGTTAATTCCACAACATTACAACCATCTGGGAATTCATTACTAACGCCATTGTCATTACTGTTATTAATATGGTAAATACCATGTAAAGATATATAAACATTATGCTTTTTAAGTATTTTAATTAGGGGGTGCCCCCACTTAAAAAAGTTATCAGGTATAACGGCAAAAATACCAGAAATATTATATTTTTCTAAAAGTTTTAACATTTTTATCAGCCGACTCTGATAACGTAAGCAAGTAAGATTGATTAATTTTGGTTTTCTGGCTTTTACATCGTCATCACGCCACCAAAAAAATACTTCATCCGTATTTTTTAAACAATTTTCAAATTCCAACCACTTGTTCATAAATTTTCTAGCAAATACCTTCGCGTAATCTAACTATAGCCCCGCCCCAGGTCATGCCTGCCCCGAAACCACAAAGCACTGCTGTTGTACCAAGTTTAACATTGCCTTTTTCAACGCTTTCTGCCAATGCTATCGGAATAGATGCGGCTGATGTGTTGCCATAGTATTTGATATTTGTAACTACTTTCTCATCAGGATAGCCAAGTCTTTCCTGCACTGCCTGTATAATTCTGATATTTGCTTGATGAGGGATCAAATAATCAATATCTTCCGGTTTTAAACCTGCGTTTGAAATTAAATTTTCCACATAATGCGGCAATATTTTAGCAACAAACGTATAAACGCCGCGGCCATTCATTCTGATACCTTTTGGTTTTTCCTGATACTGTTCAACCAGCGGACAGTTTTTACCATCAAAGGCAAGTTCTATTAAATGCCCGTAATTTCCGTCTGCCTTAATATCAATCGCAATAACATCATCAATGCCATCCTCAGCCTGTGTAACAACCATGGCGCCTGCACCATCGCCAAAAAGAATAGATGTACCTCTGTCTGTCCAGTCAACAAGTCTTGAGTTGTTATCTGTCGCAACTATCAGAATATTTTTGTACATGCCCGTACCGATATATGCTTTTGCAATGCTTAAACCATAAATTAAACCGGAACAAGCTGCTGTTATATCAAATGCAGGGATCTGTTCTTTTATACCCAATCTCTGATGAATATGGCAGGCAATAGCCGGATATAAATCAGGCGGAGCAGATGATGCTGCAATGATTAAGTCAATATCATCCGGCTGCATTTTAGATTTTTCCAATGCTCTTTGAGCAGCTTCAAATCCAAGATCTATAGCATTTTGTTCACCAGATACAACACGTCTTTCTTTTATACCTGTACGGGTATAAATCCATTCGTCTGATGTATCATACAATTTTGTCAAATCATCATTTGTAATAACTGTTTCGGGTAAACTGTATCCAACGCCCGCAATTCTTAACGGTATAATATTATTTGTCATCTAAACTATTCCTCATAAAATTTAGCGATTTTTTCGTTAACGCCGGTTTCAACGGCATTTTTCGCAACTCTTACTGCATTTTTTATTGCATAAGCCTTACTTCTTCCGTGAGATATTACGGTTATACCTTTAACCCCGAGCAATAACGCACCGCCAAATTCTTCATAATTAATTTTTGTATAAATTCTTTTCATAAACGGTTTTGCAAGAAGTCCGATTATTTTGCCCATCAAATCAGCTTTAAATTCTTGTTTCAACATTCTGAAAAGCATTGAAGAAGTACCTTCCGTAACTTTCAATGCAACATTGCCGACAAAACCGTCACATACAACGACATCGCAAAGACTCAGGAATATTTCTTTACCTTCAATATTTCCTACAAAATTCAACTTGCCGCTGTGTTCTTCCAGAAGTTTATAAGTAGATTGCGCAAGTTCATTACCTTTACCGGCTTCTTCTCCGATATTCAGAACACCGATACGAGGATGCTCTATACCGAGAACGTTTTTAGAAAAAGTTGCGCCCATAATAGCAAATTGATAAAGCATTTCCGGTGTACAATTACTGTTTGCACCGCCGTCAATTACAACAATAGGTTTTTTGATAGTCGGGAGTGTAACGGCAATCGCCGGTCTGTCAATTCCAGGGATTCTGCCTAAACCGAATAAGCTTGAAGCCATAGCGGCACCTGTTGAGCCGGCTGCGACTACAGCGTCAGAACTGCCTGTTGCTACTGCATCTACAGCAAGAACTATTGAAGACTTTTTCTTTTTTCGAATAGCCTGTCCTGGAGCTTCGCCCATTTCTATAATTTCTGATGCGTGGGTAATTTTTATATCAAGTTTACTGGTATCAATTTTTAGCTTATATTGCTTACCGGCCTTTCCGCAATCTGAATAAAAACCTTCATTAGATATTTTATCTAATTCCTGTTCAATCCTATCCTGCTTACCGACCAATTCGATAGCAACCCCGTATTCTTGTGCTGCCCAGACTGCACCTGCTACGATTTCGTGTGGGGCATGGTCTCCGCCCATTGCATCAATTGCTATTCTTGTCATAGTTCCCTCTCAAAGTCTTATTATTGTTGTTTATTTACAAAAACCGTCACCCGCACTTTTTACTGTAAAAAATCCAGAGTGACGGTTCTTTTAATTTTTACTCAGCTTCTTTTTCTGAAGTTTCTTCTTTTTCAACTTCAACTTCTTCAGCTTTAGTTTCTTCTGCTGCAGGAGTTTCAACAACGGTTTCTTTAACTTCTTCAGCTTTTTCTTCCGTTTTAGCTTCTGCTTTTTTAGTTGATTTTTTTGAAGGTTTTTCTTCTACAACTTCTTCAACTCTGTCTTTAATGCTTACCGGTTTTCCTTTGTAGTAGCCGCAAGCTGTGCAAACAGTGTGTGTTAAAACTGTTGCGCCGCAATTTGAGCAAACTGTAGTTTCCGGTTTAGTTGCTTTCCAATTAGATCTTCTGTGTCCTTGTGCGGAATGTCCTGTTCTTTTCTTAGGTACTGCCATTTTCTTTTTTCCTTTTTATTTTAACTACTATTTATTTTTCGGTTGTATCTGAATATTTTTAAAAACATCCAGACGCGGATCGGACATGCTGTCCTCAGTCGGGAAATGCTTCCCTTTACAATTTATACCACAAACTTTCTGATTTGGTAAATTTAATATTACAGATTGATACAATAAGTCATAAATATCAATTTCATCACTACCGTTCAAATCGGTTACGAACTGTCCTTCTTTAAGTTCATATTCCTGACCGTAATCCTCTAATAATGCCTGTTTTGCAAACATTTCATCTATATCAAAATCAAGTTTATAATCAAAATTTTCTAAACATCTGTCACATTGGAGCTTAACAATCCCCTTAACATTTCCTTTGACTTCAATAAACTCGCCGAGGGATTCAAGGGTTAAATGCGCCTTAATAGGTTCAACGCAATCTATACCGTCAATTTTTTCATCAAAATCTACGGTAATAGTCTTATTTTTTGAATTTTCGATTGTGTCTATGGCTATGATGGCAGACATCTTTAAATACCTCTTTAGACAAGGCAATAAGGGATTAAGGGAATATGGGAATAAGTGCATTAATAATTATTTAAAAGTTTACTTAAATCAATAAAGCTATATCACTTATTCCCTTGTCTTGGATTTGCTCCACGCTCGCAGAGTTTCGCCTGTTGTGCTTATGCACAAGTCGGCTCAATCTGCTCGCTATCCGGATTTGCTCACTTCGTTCGCGCCATCCGTACGCAAATCCGCTATTGCCCTATTTCCTTATTCTCCTTTTTAAACATACTGTTCTTCTTGCAGAGCGACAGCGGCTATCTGGTTTGAGACAAAACAAACCTTTTTCAAAGGCCCTTGAGTTTCTTTTTCTACAAGAACAGCTGATGTGCTCTTCATCAATTGCGTAAGCTCCGCATAGAGATCCTGCGGGTTTTCAACATACAAAACCAAAGGGGCTGTTGACCCTTTTAAGAATACTAATGTTGAAATTCTTTTTTTGATGTTTTGCGCATTGTATTGTTGTGACATAAATTTTTCCCTTTATATTTTCCGGTCAAAAAATAATTTTCAAGTGAACAGTGAACTGATTACCGTTCACTGTTCACAGAATGCTCTTATACTGCAACTTTCATTGTGTTTGCAATAATTTCATTAAAGCTGTCAGCTTTGAGTGATGCACCGCCTACTAATGCACCGTCAATGTCAGATTTTGACATTTGTTCAGCAATAGTGGAAGGTTTTACAGAACCGCCGTAAAGGATTCTGATAGCATCTGCAGCATCAGCACCTGCAACATCTTTAACAACACTTCTAATCATTGCAATTACTCTGTTTGCTTCATCGCTGTCACAAGTTTTACCTGTTCCGATAGCCCAGATTGGCTCATAAGCGATAACTGATTTAGCTACATCTTCAGAAGAAATACCGGATAAAGCCGCACGGATTTGAGATGCGATGTGTTCATCCGTAACACCAGATTCTCTTTGCTCAAGAGTTTCGCCGCAGCAGATAATCGGAATTAAGCCGCCTGCTAAAATTGCTTTTGCTTTTTTGTTAATCATTTCATCAGTTTCTGAGAAGTATTGTCTTCTTTCTGAGTGGCCGATGATTACATAAGAACAGCCTGCATCTTTTACCATTTCAACAGAAACTTCACCGGTGTAAGCACCTGAATTTTCCCAGTGGCAGTTTTGAGCCGCGATATTAATTCTGTTGCCGCCGCATCCACAGTCACATTTTTCAGCGTGCACTGCTGATAATGATGTGAAAGTCGGCGCAATGATTACTGTCGGTAAATCTTTTGCACTGTAATCTTTTACAAATGATTTAATACCTTCAAATAAAGCTTCAGCATCTGCTCTTAACAGATTCATTTTCCAGTTTCCTGCGATAATTGGTTTTCTTGACATAATAACTCTCCTTTATAAAATAAAATTTGCAAAAACATAATAAAACAAAAATAAAACATTTACAAGTGTTAATCAAGCAAAAAAAACACCGGACAAGCCGGTGCGTAATTACAGTTCTGCTTTTTACAGCAGTTGAAATACTAATATCCGTTAAACACTTCCTGCTGCATTCTCAGCAACAACCGACATTGCTGCCAGCCACCCCTGAGACTGCTTGGCAATGGAAGAAGTTTTTTCTATAAAAGCGCAGTAACGCGCCTGGGGCAAAATTCTTAAATCAAATGATATTCGTAAAAACAAATTAAGGAACTGAACATGCTCCTGTATGGACAAAATAAATTCTTTCTTGTCCTTTGCACTGTTTGCACGATATATATCAACGAGGAGATCAACAATATGAAGCTGTATCTTTTCACCCAGCGAAAACTTGAACTCTCTCGGAAAATCTTTTGTTGAATGCATAAGCTCCAGCAGTAAATCGTATGTTGTTTTATAAATAGGTAAGTGATGATATTGTGCCATAAATCCCCACTTTTAATCAATTCGTGCTTTATGTAAATTTATATATAATTAATATTCAGAATATCTGACATTTAACAAAGATAAATTTACCACCTTAAAAGTAAAAAGTCAAGCTGATTAATGATAATTACATAAAAAAAATAGGCCGAATGGCTAATATAAAAAACGGGATTGCATTAAACACAATCCCTGAATTTTCTATTTATCTCCCGAGACATATAGCGCGGTTGTTGCTGTTGTTCTTGTTGTTCCAGTTATTGTCATTGCCGTTCGTGTTGGAAGTGTTGAAGTTCCGGTTGTACGCGTTATTCGCATTGTTCTCCTCACTGGACCAGTAGTTGTAGCCAAGAACGACGGATTCTAAATCGATAAAAAAGACTCTTTCCCAATTACCGACCTCCGTTTCCGGAGCTTTGCTTGATGTCAGGCACCAAGCACCGCCGACGAGATAAATAAAGAGTACACCCCGCTATACCGTAGCATAGACAGGCTCTGACTCGTACTGTCTTTATGACAGCTTTTTTAGCATAGCATACCGTGCCCAATTCTTCAATTTTGTTAAGAAATCTTTAAGAATAAAAATATACTGCGCGACAAACCACTTAACCGGATTTACGCTCTCCCATAAATATCCGCATATCTGATAATATCATCCTCTGAGAGCAAATCACCCTTTTGAACCTCAATAATTTCTAAATCTTCATCATAAGGGTTTTCGAGTGAATGTATTGCCTTAACAGGAATATCAATACTGTGCTCCGGACTCAAAATCATTTCCTTACTTTCTAAACTAACTTTTGCCATGCCTGTCAGCACAACCCAGTGTTCGCTGCGATGGTTGTGGGATTGGACAGAAAGCTTTTGCCCCGGATTTACATGGATAATTTTTGTCAAAAATCCTTTTCCGTACGCAATAACTGTATAATATCCCCACGGACGCACCACCGGTTTGTTTAACTCAGGAGTGACAACTACTACTTCTTCCTGTGTAGTTGCAGGAGCAGTGTCATTTGTTAAAGAGGCACCGGATTTATTTTCTATCTTGTCTAAAAACTGCTGTGCAGCATTTTCAGGACTTGACGCATTAATAATTGCACGGACAACCGCAATGCGTTTTGCGCCGTGTTGAATCACTTCACTCACATTATCCAGATCAATTCCGCCAATTGCAAACGCAGGAATATCAATATTTTTACTTACCCATTCAACATATTCAAGTCCAACGGATTTTCGTCCGGGTTTGGTCGGAGTGGTAAACACAGGCCCCATACCAATATAATCAGCGCCATCCTGAACCGCTTTTTGTGCTTGTTCAGGAGCATGTGTGGAAACCCCTATTATAGCGTTATTTCCAAGAATTTTCCTTGCAGATGCGACATCCATATCATCCTGTCCGAGGTGAACCCCGTCGGCCTCAAGTATTGCCGCAATATCAACCCTGTCGTTTACAATAAATGTCGCATTGTATTCAGCGCAAAGGAGTTTTATTTTTTTGCCGAGTTCTATTATTCTATTTGCCGGCATGTTCTTTTCGCGCAACTGTAAAATATCAACACCGCCTTTAAGAGCAGAAGCAACTGCATCTAAAAACGCATCGTCAGAATCAAATTTATCTGAATTTGTGACTAAATAAAGTTTTTTATTGCCTAAAATTAACTTGTTATATTTTTCTTTTAATTTATCCCACATAATTTTCTCCAGCGTGTAAGATTTGTAGCGCAAATTTTCAAAAGTAGAAGCATGTTCCGGTGCATACTCCGCAAGAACCCTCAAAACCTGCTGCAAACGTTTAATATTTGCCTTAAAAATATTTTCAATATCAGTACGGAAATCAGGATTTTTTATTGTTGTTCCGATATCATTTTCAGTATCTCTTGCACTTAACAGTGCGTCGTAATCATGCTCCTGCAGGGCATTAAGTTCATGTCTTATAAGTTTAAGTGTTTGAGAGGATTCTCTATCATCGAGCAGAAACCTTGAAATCTCTTCCAGCACTCTCAAAGCTTCTGTTCCTCTGTTTAAATTTGCGTCTATAATTCTTTTCATAAATTTATTTTACCATGATAAAACTTAAATTTTTATAATAGAATAAATTTATGAAAGAATTTAAAAATATAGTCTTATTAATCCTTATGGCAGTTGTTTTTAGTGGTTGCACAACACAAACAACAAGCAGCAACCCTATAGACAGGGCTGAGGAAGAATGTATAGCTAAGGCAAGCTCCACATACGAGATGAACAGGTGCAGTGTAATAGCACAAAAAAAATGGGAACAGGAGATACAAAACAGTCTTGATACATTGAAAAAGAATTTGACGGAAGATGATTATGCCGTAATCGAAAAATCTCAGCAGGCATGGAATGAATACAAAATAGCTGAATATGAATTGATAGATAAAATTATATCTTATAAGCAAGGTACTATGTATTCAAATGTAAGAGAAGGGCTGCGGACAGACATTCTTAAACAGCGTGCTTTAAAATTAAAGGAATATATTAATATATATAATGATTAAATTTATTCTACTTAGAGACACTTTAACTAAGGAGAATAAAGCTTATGCAAGACGAAATTTTTGAAAAAACATTACAGTTTATACTTCAACGTGAAGGGGCTATGTTAATGACCCTCACGATTTGGGAGGTGAAACAAACAAGGGGATAACTCACAATACTTATAATACATATAGAAAGAGTAAAGGTTTACCCATGCAGAGTGTAAAATATATTACTGATAATGAAGTAAGGGATATATATTATAACAATTATTATAAAGCTTCTGGCGCCGATAAATTGTCTAATCCAAAGCTTGCAGCTTATGTTTTTGATACTGCTGTAAATATGGGAGTTTCAAGAGCCAAAACTTTTTTAAACCAATCTAATGGCGACCCTGAGCAATTTGAAAAATTGAGACGGGCTAAATATGATGAATTTGTCAAGTATAATCCAGATCAAAAAAGGTATTTACAAGGTTGGAACAGTCGAGTAACAGCTGTTAAAACTTTTGCGGAGAACAATTTTAAAAGTACAGAAACTCAATCAAAAAGTGCGCCACTTACACTTAAAGTTGGTATAAACAAAAATGTTGATAGATATGGTAATCATATCTTTACTCCGGAGAAATAGGTAATTTATCCCGTGAGGATTTTGAAAAATATTTGCCGATAATTGAACAACAATTAAAGGACGGGCTTATAAAACCACCTTCACAGCAGGAAAAAGATTACTCCGGTTATATTAATCCTGCAACGGGAAGCAGGAAACTTTATTCCAGAGAAGATATTGCTTCTATGACTACGGATGAATACTTACAAAATGAAAAAGAAATAATGGCACAAATGCAAAGTATTGGCATACCTACAAATAACGAGTTATACTCTGCAAGTAGCCGTGGTGGAACTATTTATGTCAGACCTTATACCAGATCCGACGGTACACCTGTCAGAGGTTATTATAGGTCTGTATAAAAAAAGAGGCTTTATGCCTCTTTTTTGAATAATTTGCCTGAAATTGCTTTTTTGTGTATTATAGAGTTAAGATGAACGGGTTAAGTTTCAAACAGAAAATAATTGTTGGGTGTGTTACAGGCGCTTTATTAATTACAGGCGTAACAGCCGCTATATTATATCAGCCCGAAACTAAAACTATGGAGATTTATTCTCAGGCACTTGAAAGTTTACAAAAAGGAGATTTTTCAAATTCATATTATCAGTTTTCTAAAGTCTCTTTTTTGTCCAACCTTAAACCAATCGCGATTTTTCATCAGGCACAGGCCGCGCATGAACTCGGTGATGATGATGCCGCAGTTAAACAATATCAGTTATTATTCAACAATTACCCCGGACACGCCCTGAGTTTACGCGCTAAATACCTCACCGCGCAGCAAATTATTTTCAAAAACCCCAAACTCGCTCATAAATACTTTGAAGAAATAGTAAACAAGCACCCGCATACGGATTACGGTATTGCGTCAGAATACTATCTCGGCGTCATGATTATTAATAAATATCATGACAACGAACAAATGTTTCCGCAGTCAGAAAAGGTTAATGCAGAAAACTACTTCCGCCATTATCTTGAAAAAGCCCCGACAGGCAGGCTGGCAATTAATGCCTGTGAAAACTGGCTCGGCTTAAAAACAGAAATTAACAAAGATGATTATCTGCTTATGGCAAAATCCTATTATCTCTTCGGGGATTACAACAAAGCAAAATCGCTGCTTGCCAGAACAGAAATTTCAGAAAGCTGGGCAACGGATGTTCTTGTATCTTATGCACTGAAAAATTATTCCAGAGCCCAAAAATTAACAGAACTCGGATTGCAGCAATATACGCAATATGTAAGCGACGATGAAATCCATGACGTTGTCGACAAATACATTGCTATGTCTGATAAAAATAAACTTGAAACAGTTATGCATTTGATTACTCTCAATCCGCAAAAAGGCAATGATTATCTTATGCATATAAAATGTACTCAGGTTAAAGCCGTTGATCAACCGGCCTGCTACAGTCAGCTTTATTTAAAATACCCGCAGGGGCAGTTTTCGGCAGATGCATTATCAAACATATTTTTTGCAAAATACAAACAGCAAAAATACACTGATGCAGAAAAAGTCGGGCTGGATTATCTTAAAAAATTTCCTGACGCAAATTCAACCCCTATGGTTATGTTCTGGATGGGAAAATTATATGAACGCCTGAATGATTACAGGCAATACAACAACTACTACAGCAATGTAATAACCAGATATCCGGATTCATATTATGCTTATAGAGCCTATCTCCACCTTAACCGGCTTGAAGGCCCGATTATTACAAATTATATTGCCCCGAAACCTGTTGTCTATCCGTATAAATACACGCGCAAGAATATAATCGTTAAGCTTGTTGAATTAAAAGATTTTGATGTAATAAGCGAACTGTATGGTGATGACGACTTTATAAAAAGCTGGGTGCTTTATAAAAAAGGTGATTATGCACATTCAATGCTTGTAGCGCGTGATGCCATGGAGAAAATATCAGATAAACCGCCAAAATATGATCTACGCTGGCGTCTTGTATATCCCGTGAATTATTATGAAACAGTGGAAAAATATTCTGATGCTGCCGGAACAAGCCTGCCGTTGATGCTTTCTGTCATAAGAGAGGAAAGTTATTTTGACCCTCTGGCACAGAGTGCAGCCGGTGCAAGCGGTTTGATGCAATTAATGCCGGCCACTGCATTTGAGATAAGCCGGCGTTACGGTTTAGGTATGACATCTGCTGAAGATTTATTTAATGATTCTTTTAATATAAAACTCGGAAATTATTATTACGCATATTTAAAAAGCATGCTTGAAGGCCGTGATGTATCATCAATTGCGGCCTATAACGGCGGAATAGGGTCTTTATGGAACTGGCGCCAGTCGATTAATTATAATGACACTGATGAATTTGTGGAACAGATTCCGTATTCAGAGACGCGAAATTATGTGAAAAAAGTGTTTCGTACATACTGGAATTACATACGCCTGTACACGGGAAATTAAAACAGACTAAGAGAGTAAAATAAGTAATGAGAATAGAGTGAGTTTTCAGTACACACTCCTATATTTTTATTAAGAAATATTAAAACTAATAATTATTCTCACTTTACAAATATTGTTTTTTGTTTTATCATTATCATGTAAATTAAGAAAGGTGGTTAATTATGAAATACGTATGTACTGTTTGTGGTTGGTCAACAGAAGCTGACAAGGCTCCGGAAAGATGTCCGCTTTGCGGCGCTACTACTTTCAAAGAAATAGGCGGCGGCGAAAAAGTTTATGCTTGTGAACACAATGTTGGCGACGGACAGGTTGAAGATAAAGAAGTTATGGAAGGTTTGAGAGCACACTTTACCGGTGAATGTACAGAAGTCGGTATGTATCTTGCAATGGCAAGAGTTGCCGAAAGAGAAGGATATCCTGAAGTTGCAGAAGCTTACAAAAGATACGCTTTTGAAGAAGCTGAGCACGCTGCTAAATTCGCTGAATTACTCGGTGAAGTTGTTACTAATTCAACTAAGAAAAACCTTGAATTGCGTGCAGAAGCTGAACACGGCGCTTGCGAAGGTAAATTAGCTATTGCTAAACGCGCTAAAGAATTAGGTTATGATGCTATTCACGATACAGTTCACGAAATGGCTAAAGATGAAGCACGTCACGGCAAAGGTTTTGACGGTTTATTGAAAAGATACTTTTCATAATAATATTTTATAATTTTATAGATTAAGGAACAGGCGCGAAAGTTTAACTTTCGCGCCCGCCTGCTTGTATCCAGCAGAAAGGAGGCTTGATTTATGCCTTCACCAACTCTTTAACTTCTTTACGTTTTACTTTTCGGGTTGCAGTACGCGGTAAAGGTTCATGTGATACTACAATATTTACCGGACGCTTGTACTGCGTTAGTTGGAGTGAAAGGCGTTTGACCTCATCACGTATGAGTTTATTGACTGTATCTCTATCATATTTATTTTCAACATCTTCTGACGGAACGACGACCGCAACAATTTCTTCTGTACCGTCTTTTGCTCCGAAGGTTCTTGATACCCCGAGAACACAAACTTCACTGAAATAAGGGCTTTTTTCAAGAACTGCCTCTACTTCTTCCGGAAATACTTTTTTACCTCCGGATAGGACTATCATATTCTTTATGCGGCCTGTAATATATAAATGTCCGTTTCTTCTGATTTCACCGATATCGCCCGTATGAAGCCAGCCGTCTTCCGTAAATGCTGCGGCTGTAAGTTCCGGCTGATTATGATAGCCTTTCATAACAGCAGGCCCTTTCAAAAGCAATTCGCCTGTCTGTTCGTCGATTTTTGCCTGAAAACTTTTTAAAAGCGGCCCGACTGATGCCAGATCTCTGGATTTATTTGTGTTAACAGAGGCAACCGGACTGACTTCTGATAATCCGTAGCCCTGATATATCTTTATACCGATTCTTTCAAAAAATTCACCAACGGATAAATCCAGCGGAGCGCCGCCAGACATACAGCCCATAAAGCAGCCGCCGAATTTGGCATGTATTGGTTTGAACATAAGTTTTTTTACTGTTGCAAACGGGATGTATTTTGCTATTGCAAGCATAGTTTTAAACGCTTTGCGCACAGGCAGCGGTTTGCTTGCTATATCACTTTCTATTGCTGTTTTTAAAAGTTTCAAAAATGCCGGTACAACTACCATAAATTCAACACGTTTTTCTCTCATTATGCTCAATATGTCACGCGGTTTCAGACTTTGCGTGTAATATATTGAAAAACCGAAATTCATAAATGTTGAAAATCCGACAGTCATTTCAAATAAGTGGTTCATTGGAAGGATCGAAAGAATGTTAATCGGGCGATTTGGGAGGAAACTGCTGAAAGCTTCACTTAAATCGTCAAGCTGCGCAAACATGTTTGCGAAACTTATTTCAACGCCTTTAGGAGAACCGGTTGTGCCGGATGTATAAATAATAAATGCAGTTGCTTTAGAACTGCGCATTACCCATTTGTGTTCGTAATTATTAGGGAGTTCATAAATACTCTTTAAGCCGCTTGTACAAGGCGGTTCATCCATAACCAGTATTTCTCTGATAGATGGAATTTCTTTTTGGAGTTCAACAGCTTTAGCTATGTTGGCCATAGAAACCAGCATGACTTTTGGCTGACAGTCAGAGAGTATATTTCTAAGTTCGTATTTAGTAAGTTTAACATCAAGCGGGACTGTTGTAAGACCTGAGATTATTGACGCAAAAACAGCAACTCCGAATTCAGGTTTAGATTCTGAAAGTATTGCAAGACAATCACCCTTTTGAACTTTTACTTCATCCATCAGGTAGCAGGCTACTTTTTTGGATAAAAGACTCAAGCCTTTGTATGTAAATTCACGCCAGCCGAGTTGATTTTTAATTCCAAGAGCAACTCTGTCTGCATAATTGTTTGTTCTGTCTTCCAAAAGTGTTAAAGCATTGTATTTTCTCAATCCCATTTTTTGGTTTACTCCTAAAAACTGTCCTGATAATAGAATATAATTTCTATACACAAAAGTCAAGATATAAAGATATTTGTATTATAATAGAAATAGTGGATTAGGGAATTACAGGATAAACAAATGAAACAGGTATATATAGAAACAATGGGCTGCCAGATGAATAAATCAGATACAGAAAGAATGCTTGGCATGCTTGCACACTTTAATTATGTTGAGACTAAAGAACCTCACGAAGCAGACTTGTTGATGATTAACACATGTTCCATAAGGCAGTTGAGTGAAGATAAAGCTTTCAGCGCAATAGGCTTGTGGGGAAAATGGAAAAAACACAAACCTGATTTAAAGATTGGTTTTTGCGGCTGCGTTGCCCAGCAAAAAGCAGAAGGTATTCTTAAACGCTGTCCTTATGTTGATTTTGTACTCGGCACACATACTATTTACAGACTTCCGGATATTATAAAAAGAATTAATCAAGGGGAACGTGTTTGTGAATGCGAAGAAACACACAAAACCGAAGCTGATAAAGAAAAAGATTACGAGATTAAACGCGTAAAAAGTGTTAATGCGTGGATTCCGATAACAGAAGGCTGCAACAATTTTTGTACATATTGCATAGTTCCTTATACCAGAGGCCGCGAGCGCTCCCGTGAACCCGAAATAATTATTAAAGAAGCGCAAGATGCGCTTAATCAGGGATTTAAAGAAATTACACTTCTCGGACAGAATGTTGACAGCTACGGCAAAGATTTTAAAGATAAAAGTTACAGACTGGCACAGCTTCTGAGAGATTTGAATGCGCTGGAAGGTAATTTCCGTATCCGGTTTGTTACATCTTATCCGACAGATATTACTGATGAATTGATTGATACGGTGGTTGAATTGGATAAAGTATGTGAGTATTTTCACATCCCGATGCAGTCAGGCTCCACTCCTGTATTAAAAGCAATGAACAGGCGTTATGACCGCGAAACCTATGCGGCTATTGTTAAAAAAGTACGGGATAGAGTTAAAGATGTCACTATAACAAGTGATTTTATAGCTGGTTTTCCGGGTGAAACAGAAGAACAGTTTGTCGAAACCCTTACTGCAATTGATGAATTTGAACTTGATTACTCAAACACCGCGGCGTACTCTCCACGCGAAAAAACCGTTGCCGCAAAATGGGTCGACAAATATATTCCGGAAGATGTTAAAACAAAGCGACTCGCCAGATTAAACGAACAGGTGAGAATTAACTGTCTTAAATCAAACCAAAAATTCATCGGGCGCGAAATGGAAGTTCTGATAGAAGGTTTTGAAAACCATAAAGGTCAAAACGTAATCACCGGACGCACACGTAACAACAAAATAGTACACATACCTTGCGATAAGGATTTAACCGGAGAATTTGTAAATGTTAAAATAACCGGCGCCAAAACCTGGTATGTTAACGGTGAATTGCTAAATGCGGAATATGATAAAATTTCAACCTCTACAGCCGCTGCAAATTAACCGCCGCGGTAAAATGATTATATTTTTTAACATTTTTCACATTCAATATTTGTAAAAATTCATGTTTGTGTGATACTTAAAATATGGCTAAATATATAATAGCAAAGTACTAAATAATTAATGTAAAAAGGAAAAAAGAAATGGCAAGAAAAACTCCATTAGAAAAAATCAGAAACATTGGTATTGCCGCTCACATTGATGCCGGTAAAACCACTACAACCGAACGTATTTTGTTCTATACCGGTAAAACACACAAAATCGGTGAAGTACACGATGGTGCTGCTGTTACCGACTTTATGGAACAAGAACGTGAAAGAGGTATTACAATCCAATCCGCTGCAGTAACAGCAACCTGGAAAGGTCACCAGATTAACGTCATCGACACCCCGGGGCACGTTGACTTCACAATTGAAGTAGAACGTTCATTACGTGTATTAGACGGCGTAGTTGCAGTATTCTGTGCGGTAGGCGGTGTTCAATCACAATCAGAAACAGTTTGGCGTCAAGCTAACAGATACGAAGTTCCGCGTATGGTATTTGTTAATAAAATGGACAGAACAGGTGCTAACTTCTATCGTGTAGTTGACCAGATAAGAAACCGTTTAGGTGCAAACGCTCACCCTATCAGACTTCCTATCGGTGCAGAAGCTGACTTCAAAGGTCTTATAGACTTGTTTGAAATGAAAGCATATATCTACACCAACGATTTGGGTACTGATATTAAAGTTGAAGACATTCCGGCAGATATGCTTGAAAAAGCTCAACAATACAGAGAAGCACTTGTTGAAGCGATTGCAGAATGCGACGATGATGTTATGATGAAATACCTTGAAGGCGAAGAACTTTCAATTGAAGAATTGAAAAAAGGTTTAAGAAAAGGTGTTTGTGAAAACAAAATCGTTCCAGTAACCTGCGGTACCGCTTTCAAAAATAAAGGTGTTCAATTACTTCTCGATTCAATCGTAGAACTGATGCCGTCACCGGTTGATGTAAAAGCTATTGAAGGTGAACTTGAAGACGGAACAAAAGTTGAAAGACATTCATCAGATGAAGAACCGTTCTCAGCATTGGCATTTAAAGTTATGACAGACCCTTATGTAGGCCGTCTTACATTCTTGAGAATATATTCCGGCAAATTAACATCAGGATCTTATGTGCTTAACGCAACTAACGGCAAAAAAGAACGTATTTCAAGACTTGTTCAAATGTACGCTGATCAACGTATTGAAGAAGATGAAGTTTATGCAGGCGACATCTGCGCGGCTGTTGGTTTGAAAGACACAACAACAGGTGATACATTGTGTGACGAAAAATCACCGATTATCCTTGAAAGAATGACATTCCCTGAACCGGTTATTTCCGTTGCTATTGAACCTAAAACAAAAGCTGATCAGGATAAAATGGGTATCGCACTTCAAAAACTTGCAGAAGAAGATCCGTCATTCAAAGTTAAATCAGACAACGAAACCGGCCAGACAATCATCTCCGGTATGGGTGAACTTCACTTAGACATCATCGTTGACCGTTTATTACGTGAATTTAAAGTAGACGCAAACGTTGGTAAACCGCAGGTAGCATACCGTGAAACAATCCGCGGCAACGCTGATCAAGACTCTAAATTCATCCGTCAATCAGGTGGTAAAGGTCAATACGGCCACGTTAAAATCAAAATTTCACCGGCAGAAGAAAATGCAGGATTTGTATTTGAAAACAAAATTGTCGGTGGTGCAATTCCGAAAGAATACATTGAACCTGCAAGAAAAGGTATGGAAGAAGCGCTTGAAGGCGGTATTCTTGCCGGCTATCCGATGATCGACGTAAAAGTTGAACTTTATGACGGTTCTTACCACGAAGTCGACTCTTCAGAAATGGCGTTCAAAATTGCCGGCTCAATGGCAATCAAAGAAGGCTGCCGTAAAGCAAGACCTTGTATTCTTGAACCTATGATGAAGGTAGAAATTGAAGTACCGGAAGAAAACACAGGTGATATTATCGGCGACATTTCATCACGCCGCGGCCGTGTTGAAGGTATGGAAATTATAGAAGGTACCGGAATCCAGAAGATTAACGCAATCGTTCCTCTGGCAGAAATGTTCGGTTATGCAACAGACATCCGTTCAAAAACTCAGGGACGCGGTACATTCTCAATGGAATTCAAATGCTATGAACAGGTTCCTGCAAATATCGAAAAAGAAATTATCGAAAAATCAGGCGTTGCAAAAGCATAAGAATTTGCTCATATAAATTAAAGAGGATGCTCAATGCATCCTCTTTTTTTATACGAATCAGAAACTACTATCATTTATTACTTAACAGACAGGCAACGCGGGGAATCACACATTACCTTTTCAAAAGGCACTAAGGAGTAAATGTAGGGTGCAATTTATTGAACCAAATTATTTTTTTAGAAGGGAATAAGGGATTAGCGGATTTGCGGACGGACGGAGCGAAGCGAGTCCGGATAGCGAACGGAACGAGCCGACTGGAGCAACGCTCCTCAGGCGAGTCTCCGTGAGCGTGGAGCAAATCCAAGACAGGGAAATAAGGGAATAAGTTCTTTACAAAAAATAAGGCAACGTGGAAAATTTCACAAGCATGTCATTGCAAGCGGATTTGCGTACGGGCGGACGTAGTCCGGCAGGCTAGCCTGCATCAACATACTGGACACCCGTTAAAGGCAGACACAGTCTGCTCTTATACACTAGCCCACGCAAAAGTTACGGGCATCCAGTATGTAAAAGTAGACTGTGTCCACCCTCTCCAAGGGGGAGGAAAAGAATTTGTTGCCGAACGCAGTGAGGCTAGAAATTCTAGGAGGGGGTCAATTGCGTGGATTCAACGAACCAACCCCCACCCGAAACACTAAAACTCACTTACGTTCGTTAAGTGTTTCTGCCCTCCCCCTCGGAGATGGCAAAGTGGCGACTCACCAATGCCTTTCCGTCATACCGCAGCGGTTTCGCTGCGTCTTGCGTGTGCCGTTGCCTTGCGGTATCTCAAAATTTGCCAAAAACTTTGGCATCAGAATAAAATATTTTAGATTATTAAGAGGGATGACTCAGGAAACTCTGTCTGACAAAATCGCAATGAGTACGCGATATGTAAGTGATATTGAAAACGGTAAAGTAAATGTCACTTTAAAAACTATACACAAAATTGCCGAAAGTCTCGCTATAGAAGAATGGGAACTGTTAAAATTCCATGACTGTAAGCGCTAGCAGACCCTCAAGTTAAATATCTTTAAGATTTTGCATTATTATATATAATTGCTAAAATATTACTATGATTTTATTTATATCAGACAGGCAGGAAAAAATTAATTTTATAAAAGAAATTTTCGGCAAAAAAACTGAAAATATCTACTGTATTTCAGACGAATTATCTGTTACCGATATGATATCGGTTAATCCGCCTGATATAATTATTGTCGACACCCTCTCCAATACCTTTAAACCTAAAAACATTATAAAAAAAATTAAACAGATTCTTGAAAATCCTATAATAATTCTCGTCACCGGTCAAAAAACAGAAAAAGATCTGATAAAACACACTAATGCATTCATTACCGATGATATGTCAAAAGAGCTTATAGAAGCTACCGTAAATGTTAATCTCAGGATGAAAAACTCTTTAGAGCAGCTTTCTAATTCTAACAAAGATCTTGCCGACAGCCTTTATATGCTGAACACGTTATACAGTACAAGTTCTCAATTTGCTGGTACGCTGGACAAAACAGAACTTATCAATTATATGATTGAAGGCATGGATAAATCTCTAAGTTTCTCGCTCACCTGTACGCTTTCTTTTTGCACGGAAGAACAGCCTGTTCTGATTTTAAACGCTCTGTATGACATCTCTGATGAGTTATTAAGCGCAATTAAATTACGCACAATATTGAATTACAAATCACTATTTAATAATAAAACTTTACCGTTTGAACTGGACGAAAATAATTTAAAAGTAATAAAAACGATAAAATATCCGGCAAGTAAATTTACTTTTAACTTATTTCAATATGACAATATGTTTGCCCCTATTGCACTCGGCAAAAATTTCTTTGGCTGTATTGAAATTTTTAAGGAAACACCATTTTCCTCAGAAGACGCCAAATGTTTTCAAACTCTTGCACAGCAGGTTTCATTACCGTTAAAAAGCGCAACTTTATATCAGGAAATAAAAGAAACTAACCAGAAGTTAGAGAAACTTGAGCGGCTTAAATCCGAGTTTATATCAATTGTATCACATGAATTGCGGACACCTTTGACATCTATTAAAAATTCGCTGGATATATTGCACAGCGGGCGCTGCGGAGAAGTACCACAGGCCGCCGATAAGTTTTTGTCAATGGCTCAAAGAAATGTGCAGCGGCTTTCCGGCATAATAAATGATCTTCTTGATTTATCAAAAATCGAAGCAGGGAAAATGGATTTCCACTTTACTCAAACCGATATTCATGCCGTGATAGATTATGTTAAATCAACTTTCTTGAATGTGGCCAAAGAAAAAGGTCTGAATTTAATATCAGAAGAAACACCTTCACTTCCGCAAATTACGGCAGATTCGCAAAGATTGGAACAGGTGCTGACAAACCTTGTTTCTAACGCAATAAAATTTACACCGGCAGGGAAAAATATTACTATCAAATCTGAACTTGTAAATGCAGATGAAATAGATAAAAACAATTGTTTCAGGGATATTTTAAGCAAACTCAACGGTAAATATATAATGGTGAGTGTCGTAGATGAAGGTATCGGAATTTCTGAGGAGAATTTGCTGCGTGCATTTGACAAATTCGCGCAGATAGAAAATTCACTGTCAAGAAAAGTGGGCGGTACAGGATTGGGCTTGCCTATTGCTAAACAGCTTATTGAAACGCATAAGGGGGCTATCTGGTGCGAAAGTAAACCGGATAAAGGATCGGCGTTTAAATTTGTCCTTCCTGTTGAGGCAAAAACAGAAAATTAAAAAATTGTCATGTAATTGTCAACTTTTGGAAGTCAATTTCCAAAAGTATGCAGAAATTTAAAGTTTTAGAAGTGCGTTTCCAAAACTTTATAAAACTATCGGGTTTTGGAAGTTGTTCTTACGGAATATTTTTTTTGCAAAATATATTTCTTACTTATGTTATCAAATGTAAGCGTTTTGTATTCGTTACCGTCAGAAACTATTTTTATGGAATGATTTCTGTCTGTTCTATAAATATCAGTATTTCTTAACACATCAAGAGTGCCGCGTGCAGGATGTCCGAAAGGATTCGGGCCGGTTGAAACAATAGAAACTTCGCTATTCAATTTATTCATCATTTCACTGTTTACTACCCCGCGTGCACCGTGATGTCCTACTTTCAAAACTTCTATATCTGGCGGGAGTTTTGAACTTATCCTGTTAAATGCATTAACACCTGCATCACCCATAAATAGCATTTCAAAGTTTTTATACTTTAACATTGTAATAATTGAATTTTCGTTATCGCTGTCTGTTAAACCTGACATATAAGATGTCATAGTTAATTCCGGTTCTGAATATATAACTTCGCCATTATTTGGAATTACATCAGGAATTGACAATTCTTTTGCCGTGTCGTAAAGATGTTTTGCTGTCGCTGTTCCGGCATTATATGTGTTAATATAAACCTTTTTAACTCTTAAATTCCGCATAATATCTTCTGCGCCGCCGGCGTGGTCGTTATCAAAATGGGTGACAATCATTCCTTCTATATCTTTTATTCCTCTGTCAATAAGGTATTTTATCATTATAATTTTTGCCTGTGAATTTTTACTTGTATAAGAATATTTGCCTGTATCTATAATGAAATACTTGTTTTCCGGAGTTTTAATCAAAAATGCATCCGCGTTTTGAACATCGAATGTTATGATTTCTAAATTCTTATTCGGAATAGTGACTGTCGTGAGTATCAGAAAAACAAGCATGCCTGCAAGAGTTATAAAAATTTTCTTGTGCCAGCCGGTTTTACACATTAGCGTCAACCCGAGCAATATTGCATAATAAAGCAAAATCTGGAATACATTCGGATGAGAAGTTGTTATAAGAGAATTTGGCAGAGTTGACACAAAAACAGAAATATTTACCAGAACATCAAGCGAGATATTACAAATCCAATCAAGCGCCATACATAGATATTTTGTAAAAGGCATAAAGATAGCAAGAACCGAACTCACAAAGCCGCCAAAACTTACAACACTCAAAAACGGCATTATCGCAATATTTGCAAGAACGGAATATAGTGAAAATGTATTAAAATAGAACATCTGGACAGGTGCAACCCATGCTTGCGCAACAACAGGTACAAGAACAGCGCCTGTAATTACCGGATGAATTTTCCAATCTTCTATTGTCTCAAAAAGTACACTGCCGGTGACTAAAATTCCGAATGTGGCAAGAAATGATAGTTGAAATCCTACATCATTTATATATGCGGGATTATAAATCAGCATTAACATTCCGACCAGAGCAAGCAAGGAAACACTGTGCGCATCACGATCTATTAATTTCCCTACAAGTATAAAAAGCAGCATAAGCGCTGCACGAATTACAGACGCGCCAAGTCCTGTCATAAGAGTGTAAAGTATAATTACTCCCATACCACTGATGACAGAAATTTGGAACGGAACCCGAAACCGGCGCATAAAAAAGCACCAGAATCCGTAAATAAAAGCTACGTTCATGCCGGAAGCTGCAAGTATATGAAGAATACCTGAATTAATAAAGGAATCTTTTATATTTTCAGGCGGAGTAACTGCATCATCTCCAAACACAATTCCGCCGAGTATTTCAAGATTCGGGGATTTCAAAAACATCGCATGTGTTGCAAGAATACGTTCGCGAAGATTGTTAAGTCCGCGCATAAACTTCCATTTTAATGAAAGTTTAGTATCAAGTTCCTCACAATCCGCGGCTTTTGCATAAAATGTTGTATACGCTTTGAAATTTCTCAGATAATTTTTATACGCAAATTGAGAAGGATTTGTTGCGTCAAAAGGCACCCGTAATTTACCTTTTATCGTCAAATCATCACCAATCTTTAAATCAGGGAATTCTGTTTTATCAGGATTAATAGTTACAAAAGTTTTCGCGTTCAATTTTTCTTTATCAGCTTCCTTAACTTCAAAGAAAAATTTCTTGCCGCCGGTTGCGGAATCCGCCGGAATTGATACTATTTGACCTGTCAAAACAGTATCTTTCGGCGCAACGGTAAGAAGCTCATCACTCGATGCCACTCTGAAATATGCGTTGAAAAATCCTAAATAAAATACAGTTATCCATATTAATATCAAACGCGGCGACACAAGATTAAATACAACAAAAATTATAGATATTACAGAAATTACTGTTGCGGTAAAAATTTCTATATTGTTAAAGTATGACAAAATCCCGCACATAAATGCGAGGGAAGTTATCAACATTAAAAAGTTTTTATTTTGTACTAATGTCCCTAAAAATATTCTCATTCCTGATTATAATTAATTTTTACCCCACCATAAAAAGCCTTTTTTCTTCTTTTTTGGCTGCGGCTTATTTTTATTTGTATCAATTGTTTTGTTGTTTAACTGTGCCTGCTGCGGCTGCTGTACAATTGTTTTTGCGGCAGACCTTGTTGAAAAGACGCTTGTTGCAAGCGTTTTTGCGTACTTATTTGCAAAATGGGCGTAATCAAATATAATAACCCCTTTTGTATTAAGTTTTCTTGCCTCATGAATTTGTCTTATCAAATCTTCTTCGGCCCCGCCCATAAACGTAACGAACAAACCGGCATAGATATCGGTTTTTGCGGCAGATGTCGCTCTTAAAACATCCTGCATCATTGAGTTAGCTGTTTTAGAATCACAGGTGAGGAAAAGAGGTGTTAATCCGTCCACATAATGATTGTCAGACCATGTTTTCCAATCCTGCATTTTAGTATTCAGAGCAGAAAGCCTGTTAGGGAATACAACGGCTGAAAGATAGAGATTACGCTGCTTGCAATAGGCATTTACTTTTTTGACCATTTGAGTAATTTTTCCGCGGCGGTAATTAGACCATGTTAGCCACATAGGATCTGATACTCTGATATCTACCGGATCTACATTATAAAGCGCTTTAAATTCTCTCCTTGCATATTCAGTGTACCCCCAGCTTGTATCTTCAGTTACAGAAACAATTTGCGGATATCTTATGTAATCCAGATTTAAGCCATCGACTTTATATTTTGTCGTAACTTCTTTAATCAATTTCATTACAAAATCCTGAACAAGCGGGTTTGCAGGATCAAGAAAATATCCATTGTGTTCGGATTGTGAACGGGTAGGCTGTGTGGAATCCGCATCTTTTCTCATACGGTTTCCCCACTCCGGATGCATGGCAATAATACTATGCGGATTATAATTTATATTTGCGTTTCCGGCATAAAATGTTTCAAACCAGATGTGCACTTTTATGTCCCGTTTATGCGCTTCTTTAAGCCATACAGCAAGCGGATCAAAACCTTTAAAATGTTCATACTGCTCTGTTGCGCCGTAATCTTTCATAACTTGACTCGGATATATTGTTTTTCCGTGAAAATAAGTTTCCAGAAATATTGTATCTATTCCCGCATTTTTAACCCGTTGAATGGTTTTTACTATATCCTGCGGATTTTTTTCTGTCGGACGGAGCCAGATACCTTTTAATTCACCGTATTTATATGGAATAACACTTTTTAAAGCATCATTTGCGGCTTCTATTGCAAGTTTTGAATATTTTTGTACGTGCTCCGGATTCTTACGTGCTTTTTTCAGATAGTTTTTAGCGTCATCTATATAACTTGTCGGAACTTTCCAGTTGTAATCCGTATAATTTTCCCTGTAATAAGCTATCATCTGTTCAGCTTCTGTAATTTTTTTCTGCGATTCAAAGATGTAACTTTCAGAGGTTGTATAGGTGTAAACCAATTTTTTATCTAGGTCAACATATATTTTTGTTCCGACTTTAATACTGTTGTTAATCCAGTTTTTAGCGCGTCCATGTCCGCTTATGACAATTCCGTCCGGCGGAATAGGAGAATCCGCGCCTGACAATTCGGTAACTGTATTACCTACAACAATAGCTTCTGCCCCGTATTCGTTTGTATTGGTTCTTGCACCGTAAAACGGTGTATATATGACAAGCTGGTTTGTACCGCGGGTCCCCGGGAGATGGCTTGCCATACGGTTTGATGAAGGCGTCGGATCTATTGCATTTATTAAATTTTTGGTATAACTGAACTGCACTTCATGGGTCGATAGAGTATAGGGCTTGAAAACAGGCGAAGAATAGAAATTATTCATAATGCTTTCTGATATAGAGGATGACAACGGTTCAAGCGATTCAACCTGCGCATCAGACTGCTTGCTGTTATCCGCATAAACAAGCGTTGTCGTAAGCATTAATGTCAGTAATAATATCAATATTTTTTTTATTTTCATGTTTTACTCCCTGATAAGATGATAATACTCGGATTTGTCATATCCCATATCATTTATCGACTGTATTTTTTCCTGTAATTCTGTATCTTCCGGCTTTAGTGAATAAGTTGCTTCATAGAATTTTTTTGCGTTCATTAAGTCTGCAAACTTTTCATAAATTGTTGCCAGCCTGAAATTCAAATCATAATTATTTGCATATCCGTTGTTGTAGGCAATAGTATAATGTTTTAATGCTCTTTTAAAGTCCCTTCTTTTAAAATAATACTCTCCAAACCAAAAATTTGCATACGGGTCATTTGCGACAAGATTAGTGGCATGAAAAAAATTTGATTTTGCAAGTGAATCTTTTTTTAATTCATCATAAATCCTTGCTATTTGAACATAAATTCTCTCATCATCAGGGTTAATTTTTGAAGCCAGATAATATTTGCCCATAGCAAGGTTTATAAATCGGTCTTTTTCCTGAGGTTCTTCTAACTGCATGGCAATATCAAAGTAATAATCAGCTTCTTCCAGAACAGGAGTAATATCAAGTTTGGAATAATCAAACAATTGCGCAGCCGCATTATATTCAATATTACCGGATTGAACAGCGTATGTAGAACAAACAGGGAACAATATCATTAGAAATAATATTGTTAACAGAGTGACAAATTTGTTTCTACAAATCATAAATTGAAGGATAATACTTGATATCATGGTTCATAAACGAATCATCGTCCAATGAGGGATCAGTATATCTCAAGAATTTACCGAACCAGCCGGCTCTGTTTCTGAATAAAGAACGATCAACATATCCGTTGTATTCTTCACCCATAGCTCTTGCTTTACTTCTGCCGACTATTTCAACAGCAGAGCTTGAATATCCGTTATTTATCAGATAATCCTGAGAAACTGTATCTGCTACGGTAAATTCCTTAGCATTGGCACACAATGTCGATAAACCAAGTATTGTGATAGTTAATAATATTTTTTTCATGTCCACCTCTGTCAGTATCAATTATAATACTTTTTACAACAGTTACAAAAACATTATAATTTCTTTACATAAAAACCGCATGGATTATTTGGAGGATTTTATTATAATTTCTTCTAACTTTTCTAATAATTGATCTTCCGGAACTCTTGCGACTATTTCACCTTTTTTGAATATATACCCTTCATTTATGCCGCCGGCAATACCAAAATCAGCATGCCTTGCTTCACCGGGGCCGTTAACCGCACACCCCATAGTCGCAATAGTAATCGGCAGATCAAGATTTTTAAATTTCTCTTCAACTTTTTTAGCCAGACCGATAAGATCAATTTGAGTTCTGCCGCAGGTCGGGCAGGAAACAAAATTTACCCCGTGCCTGCGAAGATTTAAACTTTTCAGAATATCGTAACCTGCAATAACTTCCTCTACAGGATTTTCTGTTAAAGAAACTCTTATAGTATCTCCGATACCTTCAGCGAGCAGAGTTCCCAGACCAACAGAAGATTTAACGAGTCCGCCGCGCAATGTGCCTGCCTCGGTAACACCTAAGTGCAGCGGATAAGGGATTTTTTCCGCAATAGAACGATATGCTTCTATTGTTGTTAAGACATCTGAGGATTTCAGGGAAACTTTTATCAGGTCAAAATCCAGATCTTCAAGAATTTGGACGTGTTTGAGGGCACTTTTAACCATTTTTTCTGAGAGCGGAATATCTTCATCCTGCAATTCTTTTTCTAATGAACCTGCATTTACCCCAATTCTAATAGGAATTTTTTGTTGTTTTGCAAGTGATACGACTTTTTCTACATTTTCGCGCTTGCCAATGTTCCCCGGATTAAGGCGCAGTGCATTAATCCCGTTATTTATACACTGTATAGCAAGACGGTAATCAAAATGGATATCTGCAACCAACGGTACGGATGTGCGTTTGACGATTTCTTTTATTGCCTCAGCCGCATCTTTATTCAGAACTGCAAGACGTACAATTTCACATCCGTGGTCAGCAAGTTCCTGTATCTGGTTAACAGTTGCCTCAATATTTCTTGTGTCAGTGTTACACATAGATTGAACACTTATCGGGGCACCGGCTCCGATTTTTATATTTCCTATATTTATACCATTTGATTTTCTTCTTTTTATCATAGTATTATTTTAGCACAAGAAAAACAAAGGAGTGTACTTTATGAAAATAGCAGTAATATCTGACATCCATGGTAATATGCAGGCGTTAGAGAGTGTGTTAGAAGATGCGAAACAGCAAAAATGTGAAAAAATCCTCTGTCTTGGCGATTTAGCTATGGCCGGCCCTCAGCCGCGTATGACAATAGATTTTATTCAGGAACAAAAAAACTGGGAAATAATTCAGGGGAACACTGACAAACTCATCGGTGACTTTTGTCCTGAATATATGGAAGAAGTAAAGTCACATTTTCCGATTATGGCAAACGCTCTGGCAGAAGAAATTTTATATCTGAGCGATGAACAAAAAGAATATTTACGTACACTTCCTGAAAATAAAATACTTTCAATAGAAGGTGTAAGAATAATGATGGTTCATGGCTCACCTCGCCGGAATAATGAGAATATTTTTCCTGATATGCCGATAAGCGAAATAGAAGAGATATTTAAAGAGGATCTTGCCGATTTAACCTTCTGCGGGCATACACATATTCCTTGCGGGTATCAAACCAATAAGAAACAGACAATTGTAAATGTCGGAAGCGTAGGGCGTCCGATGACAAAAGATGCAAAAGCATGTTATGTAATCGCTAACATTGAAAACGGCGGCTTTTCTATTGAACACCGTTTTCTTGATTATGACAGAGAAGTCGCGGCTGAACTTTTAATGCAGAGAACATTTGAAGGCCGCGACAAAATCGCGCAACTGCTTTTACATCCGACTCAAAGACACGTATAAAAAAGATTTATTTTCTCTTATACAAACTTGCGTAAGTTATCTTAAATGGTTTATCTGATGTAAAAGTGATTTTCAAAATATTATCAGCACATAACCAGGAAGGGTAATTGTCTAAAGGTATAAGTAATTTTCTTTTCTTTGAACGCAATTCTAATTGTGTGGGAATTGCGTTCACCTGCATTTTAATACATACCTCACCTTCGGCCTCATATTCAACGTATACTAAATCAGTATTTTCAGGTTTTACACCGTCTTTTATATGAACAGTATTGTCCTCAATTTCAATATCAGCCACCACACTTTCAAGCGGCAGTGTGCTAAGTGAAGCGCCCCAAACATCAGGAAGATATTTTAAATCCGGCTGTCCTATAACATCAGCCTCTTCAAAATCCGCCTCGCCTGTATAATCAGGATTATAAATAAGGAAGTGACCGTTTTCATATTGTCTGTATTCATATAACCCTGACAAAAACAGCCATCGATAAACTTTATTAATCCGCTGCGGTATTCTGATATCATCAAAGCCCATAAAAATTTCCGGCGCATAAAGAAAAACTATCTTTGGCGGATTACTTTTTAAATGTTCCAGAATTTCTTCTGTCTGTGGGGTGTTTACAACATTATAAAAAGAAGTATACGGCATAGCCGGTTTTCGTTCAGTATAATAATACATCATACCGGCATTATTCAAATCTAAGTATAAATCATCCTTCGTTGTAACAGATCTTATGTATTCTGTATAGGCTTTCTTCGATTGATTTTTCTGCATTGAGGTAAGTTTTGGATAATCTCCTCTTTTTGATCCTGCACCATCTAATCTAAAGACGGGCTGCATAAGCCAGATAGAAAAAATTAACAGAGAAGATATTATAACAATATTTGCATTAAATAAATTTTTAGATTTCATTCGATAATAAATATATGGAATAACAACTGTCATAACCGCAATTGACCACTCTAATGCCCTTGGAATAAATGTACGCTGTTCAGTACGGCCAAATGCATAATTAAACATAAATAATGTTGTAAGAACAACAAAAATTATTGTATGTTGTGATTTTCTATCTGTTGTTGTTAACATTTGCAGAAGGAATGCCGGCATGAACAAAAAAGCAAAAGTTCCTATCATAAATTTATAAGGATTTATTAATCCGGGGAAATTAGTACCAAAAGCATACAAATTCGATGTAACATAATACTGTGATTTTTGCAAAAAAGCAGCAATATCTTCTCCTAACAAAACATAAGCAGCTCCTGCTGCTAAAATAAGAATAAGACACCCTGATTTTTTATGCTCTTTTATCTGAATAAAAAGAAGCGGTAAAGATGCAACCAATACTGACATACCTATGGTTGTTTTATACATTGCAAAAAATATTGTAGCGGTAAAATATAATATAAACCATAATACAGAATTAAGCTTATCATTATATTGGATTAAAAATACATATACCAATGTAACAGTAGTTATGAAAGTAAAATCCACAGCAGGCAGCAGAAAGAAAAAAATATTAGATGCAACCAGCACGGAAAGCAAGTTTTTTCGAAATATCAAGACGGACAATACCAGATTAATAAATAAAAACAGATAAGTTATAAGCCCTGAAGCAATACGTTCACTTAAAAAAGTCAAATTTCCAAAAATATTGTCTGCAATCCACGAAGGCAAAATATCCAAATATCCATGCACAAGCATTATGTCAGAATAATATTTCATATTGAATTGTGAATGAGCATAATAGGCTGCAAATTTTTCACCGTAATGATGATCGTCAAGCACGGACGGCCAAGAAAAATTAAGTGCATATTTACTCATTAAAATAAAAAATAAAATACCGATTCCCCAGTATATACAGCGCTCATATTTTTCTAAATTAAAATTTAATTGAGGAAACTTTATCTGATTAAAAAAATAAGTAATATAAAATACCAGAATATAGAATAAAAATACCGGAAATATCAAGTATTTATTATAATTGCAATAAAGAGTTGAACCCACATAAAAATCTTTTAGATTAGTATAACCGAATACAGGCAACAATATCTTATATAAAATACATGACAAAAGCAAAGCTACACTAATTGAAAAAAATATATTCAAAAAAGTATCTTTGCTTTTAATCGCTTCTATTAACTTTTTATACATACACTCTCCGGATAAAAATTATGCCAGTTCGTTCAGCAATTTTACATTGTCCTGCATTTTGCGATAATCATCAGCCTGAGTGCGGTTTTGTACATTTCTGCCCATAAGGCTTGTAACGCCGGTTGCTATTATTCTGTCTGCAAGCATCTGGCGCGCACGCATTTTTTCTACATCCATTTGCAATGTATTCATCTTTTTGACAAGCAGATCCAATTTCGCTGTATCAGACATCTTATTCAAATCAGGCTGTTTGTTTTCGTTTCCGCTGAAAACTGCTTTATAAAAACTCTGTCCTGCATTTATTTTTGATACAAACATGTTCGTCTCCTTTTAACAAGATTATAAAAACATAAAAGCACCAAAAAAAATTTTTTGCCACTTTTTAATATTTTTGTGTTAAAATTTCTTTATAAAGGATTTTACTTTTTCAGAGAATTGCTATGGATATTAATAAAGAACAATTAGTTTCTCTAATAAAAAAACTCAAAGAGCCGAAAATTCTTGTTGTCGGTGATTTAGCGCTTGACGAAATGATATATGGCGATGCTGAAAGAATTTCACGGGAAGCCCCTGTGTTAATATTGCAGCATTCTCATACAAAATTAATCTTAGGCGGCGCATCCAATGCTGCCCACAACGTATCAACATTAAACAACGGTCAGGTTAGTGTCTGCGGCGTTATCGGAGACGATTATCAGGCCGGATTGCTTATTGAAGCTTTTGAAAAAGCTAATGTTGACTGCAAGTATCTGATTAAAGACAAAACCAGAAAAACAACAACAAAAACCCGCATCTCAGGTTCGATTACAACCTCTATAACACAGCAGATAGTCAGAGTCGACAGACAAACAAATGAACTTTTGTCAGCGGAAACAGAAAAACTTATGCTGGCAAATCTTGAAAAAGCAATACCGGAATTTGATGCCGTTATACTCTCAAACTATCATATCGGTACAATTACACCTGAAATTATCAAAAGAACTATTGAACTTGCAAATAAATATAAGAAAATTATCGTTGTTGATGCTCAACGAGATTTATCAGAATACAAAAACGTCACATCAATGACTCCAAATCTTCCGGACACGCAAAAGTCTGTCGGATTTTTTATTGAAAACGAAGAAGATATGAAAAAAGCCGGCGACAAACTCTTGGCTCAGACAAATGCAGGCTCTATACTTATTACCTGCGGGGCTGACGGTATGTTTGTCACCGAACATAACCAAAAGTATACAAAGATCCCTGTATTCAACAAATCAGAAGTATTTGATGTTACAGGTGCCGGAGACACTGTTACTGCTGTTTATACACTTGCACTTGCAGCAGGAGCAAATCCGGTTTATGCAGCTATAATCGGCAATATTGCAGCAAGCATTGTTGTCAGACAATTCGGTTGTGCAACAACAACAGAAGCCGAACTTCTTGACGCTGCCGCTAAACTCTAACAAATAGGAGAATTTTATGAAAGAAAAATTATTAGAATTTCTGGAACTGTTAAAAGAACCGAACAAAGTTGATTTAATAATCTTTATCGGTATTGCAATTGCGTTATGCGTCGGATTATTCACATTTACGCACATACGCCAGACAGCAGATAAACAGATTGAGGCGACTTCAAAAATCTCTTTCACGGTTTTTATCCGCGGTATTACATATACCGGTAATGATATGCCTATTAAAGCAAATGAAAAAACTTTTATCAGTATCAGAAATGTTCCGTATTCAGACCTCGATATAGTTAATGTAACAGCTGACCGCAGAAAAGTTGTTCTACCTACTATGAATAATAAAAAAGTTATGGTTGCCGATGATGTATCACAGGCATACCTCTATGATGTAGCCGTAACCCTTACAGATACAGCAAAAATCACAAAAGACGGCGCCGTTGTCGGCGGTAACAAAGTTAAAATCGGACTGCCTATTACTTTAGAAGGCCGAGATTACAAATTTACCGGTACTGTTGCCGATATCCAGATAATGAATGAAACAGAAAATGCAGAATTAAACAAAACTATTCAATCAGTTAATACGGCAGACAATGTTTAATAAATTATTTACGCTTTCCCAAAATAAATTAAATTACATATACGAAAACAGTTTGTTGCTGCAACACATCGACAAACTGATTTTCCTGTCAATATTGGGTGTATTTATATCCTCAACAATGTTATCATCTGATGTTATCGGATTTATTGCTCTGATTACAACCTTTTTAACAATAATAAAGCTCCTGACACGCAAAGGTGCTAAATTGGAGGCTCAAACCTTTGACCTCTGGCTGCTTGCATACTTTATGATTGTTATAATAAGCCTTTTCGGTTCAACATTGTTTTATTTGAGTTTAAAAGGATTTTTGAAAACAGTTACATACCTTGGATTTTATGTTTCTGTTGCGAACTACCTGAAAGATAACAAACGCCATATACCTGCTATCCTCGGCACAATAGGATTGTGTGTAAGCTTTGAGAGTATTGTAGGATTTATGCAGAATTTTGCACAGGTATCTGAAATTTCCACATGGCAGGATGTTTCAAAACTCAACCCTGAAGAAGTTATGACAAGGGTATACGGAACATTAAAACCGCTTAATCCGAATCTTCTCGGGGGGTATTTTGTTGCCGGAATTCCTGCATTGTTTGCCTGTTCAGCTTACAGTTTTACCGGAAAGAATTATAAAAATACTTTAATATGGGGTACATTAGCTATACTGTCCTGCATTACGCTATTTTTAACAGGCTGCCGCGGCTCATATATCGGGTTAATGGTTGTTCTTGCCGGTATATTTGCTGTTTCTGCCAAATATCTCTGGCACAATTACAAAAAGATCTATTTATCTATTATCGGAGCCTGCATTACATTTATAACTCTTGCTATACTTTGCGTAACCTCATTACGCGCAAGAGTTTTATCTATTTTTGCAATGCGACAGGATTCATCAAACTCTTTCAGATTTAATGTTTATCATTCTTCAATTGACATGTTCAAAGATAACTGGCTTTTAGGAATAGGTATCGGCAACCAGAATTTCCGCGAAATTTACGGATTATATATGAAAACAGGTTTTGATGCTCTATCAGCTTATAATATTTTTCTTGAAATTGCAGTAGAAAGCGGCATATTTGCTCTCATTGCATTCTTAGGATTTGCAATAACTCTTATAAAAAATGCCATTAAATTTATTATCCGTTCTCAAGACGCAAAACAGGTGATATTTGTTTCAGCTGCAATAATTTCTATTTGCGCTGTTATGGTTCACGGGCTTGTTGACACTGTATTTTTCAGACCGCAAATCCAGTTTGTATTCTGGACAATGGTCGCAATTGTAAAGAATGAAATAAAATAATCAAACAAGTTATGCAAGATATTTCTGGACAGTGTTTTTGTCAAAAACTTCTATGCTGTCTTTTGAATGAATAAATATCATACAGCTAATGAGTTCTTTCAAACTTTCAAAGTCTGAAAAAGCCATTTTGTTGCGCAAATCTTCCATGTTGTTCGCAAGAAATTCCATGATTATAATTTTTTCATCATAAACAAGGCTTGCATAATAATCAAAGGTTTCCTTTGTCTTAATCCCTTCTGTATAAATCACATCAGGTGATTGAAACTCAATAAATCTTGATGCTTTATCCATATTAAATCCGACATTTTCGTTAAGTTCGCATTGATTTACATGATTAAGATTGTATTTCGCGATACTTTCAAGCGTCATTATGGTTTTATCTTTATGTTTTGCGGCAATTTCAATTAATAAAGAATAGATAATATGCGTTTTACCGCTCAAAGGCGAGCCGCAAACCATAATAATTCCGGGTATATCAAGTGACTTTTTAATTACGGACAGAAATTTTTCATCTTTAATTATTTGATTCAATTTTTTAGGCGGCTTATAAATTTTGAGGAAAATTCTTTCGCCCATAATTGTCGGGAATGTAGAGATACTCGCAATAAGCGCTATATCATCCACTTTAAAATTCAATTTGCCGAGCTGCGGTACTTCGCTGACAGATGGATCAAGTTCCGCGAGAGTTTTCAATTTACCGACAAACGATGCTGTTAGAACAGAAGGGATTGTACCTCTGTTTAAGAGTTCACCCTGCTTTTTAAAATTCACACACAAGCCTTCATCTTCACATTGAAATGTAACTTCATGAACATCTTCCATTATTGCCTGTTTAAGAATTGCGCGGATTATTTTTTGCATGTGGTTATCGCTCAAATCTTCGCTGTGTAATTCATCACGCCAATCATAGCCGGCTTCTTGATTTTGTGTAAATATTTCTCCGACAGTAATATCTGTCTGATAGTACTCATCAATTTTTTTATTAATACTTGCTTCTGATGAAATAACGGGTTCAATTGAACACTCTGCATTTTCGATTATTCTGTCAATAGCAAACAAATCCAAAGGATCAGCCATTGCAACAGTCAATGTGTCCTCTATTTTGAACAGCGGGATAATCCTGTATTTTTTTGCATCAGAAAAATTTATGTATTTCAAGCATTTCTTATCTAAAGTATAATCTTCAAGATTAACATAAGGTATATGGAGCTTAGCTTCCAAAAATTTAAGGATAGCTTCTTCTGTGAGAACACCGGAGTTAATCAAAACCTGACCTATATTTATATTCTGCGCTGCAGCAATTTCTTCTGCCTGTTCTATAGTTTCATACTGAACAAGTCCTGCACGCACAAGATCATATTTTAATTTTTCCAGAGTTTTATTAGTAACCGCTTCCATTTTTTATCCTTACTTTAAATATTCATCGACTTTTTTCAGAACCGCATCCAGATCAAAAGGTTTGGTAATATATTCATCAGCGCCTGTTTCTTCGCCGATGAGCTTGTCCGCCTCCTGAGAACGCGCTGTTAGCATGAGTATCGGAATATTTTTATATTTGTTATCAAACTTTAAAAGACGGCTTATTTTGTAACCGTTAATTTTCGGCATCATAACATCCAGAATAATCAAATCCGGAATTATTTCTTTTGCAAGCCTTAGACCGTCTTCACCGTTATAGGCGCAAAAACATTGATAATCTGATGTTTCCAATACAAATTTAAGACTTTCTACAATATCCTGTTCGTCATCTACAATTAAAATCTTTTTCATAACTTCCCTCAGTCTTGAGTATAACCGCTACAATAAGATTATAACACAGATTTTAGTGTAACAGTTTTTATTACAATTTGTAAAATACTTTATAGAATATTTACCGTTATGCTAATAATTTATGTAAGAAATGCAAAATTCTCCAACTAAAGTATGAAATTTTACAAAAAGTATTAAAGTTTTATTGATGTCATGCCGTATATATATACAAAAGCATGTAGTAGAGAAGGAATAAAAGTTCATGGACAATAAAGATTTGCAAAATGGCGTTTCACTGTTCGGACAGTCTGAATACCTCATGGGACAAGATCCTATTGAGGAGATTTTTGCACTTAACCTTGGTGACTTTATCTCAGAACATCTTATTTCTGAAGATCTCGCAAAGAAAATAAGTTCCAATGTAAAGGATAAGAAAGCAGGACTGAAAAACCAGTTATCTGAACTTATTTCGATATATTCACTGCAAAATACTCTTTGCGTACTGAGTTTTGATAAAAAAGAGGACTATGCAATATACACATCAATTGCAGAATCAATCGCCCGTATGCTTGAAGTCGAAAGCTGTCAGATATATCTGAACAAAGACATTGCAAAAGGACTGGAAAAAACAGATAAACAACTTTCTCTTGCAGGTTCCTGCGGTAAAGAACTGCCGCAAATGTATCAGATAGCAGAAATTGCGTTTAGTACAAAAGATTTAACATCAGCGAACAATATTACAGCTGTTCCTATGGACAGTCACCTGCAAACAATAGGCGTTATTACACTGTATTCAGAAAAAACAATACAGAAAGAATATATTGAACTTGTTGAAAGCATCGCGGCTCTGTTTGCGACTTCAATTACACTGCAAAGTGAAATTGATATAACAAACAAACTTATAGATGATGAAACATCTACAGTAGGAGATTTGCAGCATATCAGAGCGGAATTAACAGCATTAATCGGGGATTTATGCGATTATCAGCAGGCATTTGTTGAAAGACTTGCCAACGCTGTTGATGCAAAAGGTCATTACAAAGTTTCACACTCTAAAAATACAGCAAATCTTGCGCGTCAAATCTGTCGGGAACTCGGTCTTAATGAAAAGACAACCGATTTGATATATTATGCAGGTCTGTTATTAAATATCGGTAAAATAGCATTACCGGAAAGAATGTTTGCGACTAACGGCAAACTTTCATCTGAAGACTTAAAACGGATTAAAAACCATTCAAATATCGGTGTTCATTTCTTGATGAATATAAACTTCTTATCAGAAGTGGTTCCGTATATCACCTATCAGACAGAGCGTGTTGACGGTTCTGGCACACCGGAAGGTCTCAAAGGTCAATCTATACCGTTCGGTTCAAGGATAATCGCAGCGGCTGACGCATTTTCTGCAATGACATCAGACAGACCTTACAGAAAAGCAATGTCAAAAGAAGAGGCGCTGGAAATTATGCAAAAAGAGGCGGGAAGCAAGTGGGACAACGATGTTGTTCAGGCTTTAGCCCATATCATATAACACAAAAGGTGAGTTTTTAAAAACTCACCTTTTTCAATTCTATTGAATAATACTGAATGCTACTATATCATCAATATTTATGTTCAGCCAATCATAGCGGAAGCATATATAATCATTACATTCACATGCCTGATCATCACATGCACAGTAGTCCTCAAGCCGGCATATTAAAGCATTTTCAAGAGTTAAATATTCGTCATTGCATTCATCACATCGCCCTTCAGCCTTAAATACAGAGCCATCAATTTTCAAATGGCTTGTAAAAACAGTAATCTTGTCAGATTGGCTTGACTCCATAATTTTGTCAATGGTTTTTAAAAGTTTTTTAGACATTATATGTTCCTCCTTACCCGATATATTATAAATGACGATGTTTAAAAAATTATGCGACAAAACTGCAATATATCGGGAGATGGTAAAAAACAGAAAAATGATAATTTCTTTCAAAAGAAGTAAAAGATTTCATATAATTACCAGACAAAAGTTACGAAATCAGACAACACAAGATTTTTCTATGTTGCCTGATTTTTATAAATACTTAATGATTTAGCCGCTTTATTAGTACATTCCTATAATTTTACGTACTTCTTTCAGCACCTTTTGTGCTTCCTCTCGTGCACGGGCAGAACCGTCGTGAATAATTTCTTTAACTTCTTCGGGATGTTCTTCGTAATAATGGCGTTTATCCCTTATCGGAGCAAAATATTCATTGATAACTTCTGCAAGCTGGCGTTTACAGTCGGCACAGCCGCGCAAGCCTTGTTCGCAT
This sequence comes from Candidatus Gastranaerophilales bacterium, assembly GCA_944326465.1. Lineage (GTDB taxonomy): Bacteria > Cyanobacteriota > Vampirovibrionia > Gastranaerophilales > Gastranaerophilaceae > CALUVH01. The sequence continues at coordinate 41,215 of CALVEB010000012.1, forward strand.
TCTGATTTTACATTAGATACCAACTCCGGTGAACCAAAGATTTCCCAGTATTTGAACGCGACCTCGCACTGGTCAGGGTGCCCTAAATCTGTTTTTCTCAGCCGGCTTCTATCGGTTATTGCGGTCATAATCTTTTTGGCGGTAACTTCTGCGGTATCAGAAATTTTTATGTCATTATTGAAAGATTTACCCATTTTATTGCCGTCCAGACCACAGATAAGTGAGCAATGATTTAAAAGAGGTTTTGCTTCTTTAAAGAAATCTGTTTTATATATGTTATTAAATCTTCTTGCAATGTCACGTGTAATTTCAATATGTGCCACCTGATCTATACCAACCGGTACAGCCGTTGCATTGAACATCATAATATCTGCACTCATTAAAACAGGATAGCCAAGTAAGCCGTAACTTACCTGAGAATTAGCACCCTCTTTTGTTCTGAGAATTTTTGCCATATCTTTCAGGGTAGGATCTCGCTCAACCCAGTTTTGCGGTGTAATCATACTTAAATATACATTTAACTCCGCGATTTCAGGCACAAGTGATTGAACATATATCGTTGAAATATCAGGATCCAGCCCGCACGCAAGCCAATCGATTACAACATCTTTTACATCCTGTTTAAGATTAGCTGTATTGTCGTATTTTGTTGTCAGAGCATGCCAATCAGCTACAAAAAAGAAACTTTCATATTCCTTTTGCAGTTTAACCCAGTTTTGTATTACACCGAGATAATGTCCTAAGTGTAATTTACCGGTTGATCTCATTCCTGATACTATTCTTTCTGTCATAATTTTACCCTTTCTTCCCAAATATAATATCACAAAAAATTTATATTTGGTTGCAAGGTAAAATTTTTTCAGATAGAATGTTGAATAAACAGAGGGGATATGAAATGAGAATAGAGGCAAGAAATTTAATCAAAATATATGGCGACAGAAGCGTTGTAAATGACGTATCTTTTGATGTAAATAAAGGCGAAGTTGTATGTCTTTTAGGGCCGAACGGTGCAGGTAAAACCACAACATTCTATATGGTTGTAGGTCTTGTAAAGCCTAATAAAGGCCAGATATTACTTGATGGTCAGGATATTTCTGCATGGCCGATGAATATTCGTGCGAAAGCAGGCATCGGATATTTGCCGCAAGAAGCTTCTATTTTCAGGAAATTAACGGTTGAAGATAATATCAAATTAGTTTTGCAGATGAATGACAAACTGACAGAAAACGAAAAGAAAAGGAAACTTGAAGAACTTCTGGATGAGTTTGGTGTAACAAGATTAAGAAACTATTCTGCAGTATCTCTTTCCGGCGGTGAAAGAAGAAGGGTTGAACTTGCAAGGGCGCTTGCTGCAAGTCCGGATTTTATCCTGCTTGACGAACCTTTTACGGGTATTGACCCTATTGCAATAGGAGAAATTAAAGACAACATCCGTAAATTATCAGAAGATAAGGGGCTTGGTGTTTTAATCACCGACCACAATCCAAAAGCAACACTTTCTATTACAGATCGTGCGTATGTTATATTTGACGGAAAAATCAAGATTCAGGGACGCAGTCAGGATGTTGCTGTTGATCCGGTAGCTAAAGAATTTTATCTCGGAAAGGATTTCGCGCTATAATGAAACTCCGCATATCAATTTACGACAAATATATTTTTAATCAGGTGTTGATTACAACCTTTGTAGCAATTTTATTGTTTACAGTTGTGTGGATTGCACCGGAAATGCTTCTGAATACAATTAAAAAGACTCTTGAAGGTGTCTATACAGCAAAAGAAGCGGTCTGGGTGTTAGTGCTTGAATTGCCTAAAATTTTGGGAAAAGCGTTTCCTGTAGGGCTTTTACTCGGAACACTTTTTACATTTGATAAATTGAGTAAGGATTCAGAATTGACGATTTTCCGCGCAGTTGGTTTGTCTTTTAAAAGAATTCTTGCGCCTGTTCTCGTTCTGAGTTTTATTGTGACCGGTATGTGTTTTGTAACTTATGACAAACTTATTCCGTACTCTGTTGCAAAACGTGATAAGCATCCGTCTACACAGTATATTTACACGCAGAAAGATAAAAATAATGTCCCGACACTTGCGGTTGTTATTTCGCATTTTCGCGATAATTATATGGAAAATATTATTGTTCTGGATTTCTCTACAAAATTGTATAATGATGTTCATCAGCTTTCAGATATTTATTCTGCAAAGACAGGTACGACTTATCAGGACAAGTGGGTGTTGAATGATGTATCGCATTACAAAATTAACAGTGACGGTATATTTACAAACATTGAAAAAATTCCTGCTATGAATATTCTGGAAGAAGGTACATCCGCGCAAGATGCGTATATTCTTATGACATATTCAATGAAAAAAGAACGTGAGATAACAAACGCTAATTTGAAAAAGTATATAGACTTACTTAAACGCGAGGGGCTTGATGAAGAATACAGATATATGCTGAACAAATACCTGCAAAGATTTTTCCACCCGTTTGTATGTGTTTTACTTGCAATAATGGGAACATTGCTCGGCTTTAGCAAGCCGCGCGAACAAAGACTCATCGGGTTTACTATAGCTATAGGGTGTATATTTTTGTATTATATAACACTGCCATTCTTTGATCTGCTTGCAGAAAAAGGTGTTTTGCATCCGTTGATTACGGCAGCGTTCCCGCCTCTGGCATTTTTGGCAGCTATTATAGGATTTTACAAGTCTAAGGATTTATAATGAAAAAAATAGTTTTAAGTTTACTCGCTTTATTTTGTCTTACATCAGGTGTTTATGCGTTTGGCGACCCGCCGATACGTGTTGATTACGAAAACGGGATTTATCATATAATTTTAAAGGGTGATAAAATCAAAAAGCGTATAAAATTCGTTTCAAGCGAACATTTAGTTACTGCGCGTGAAATGCATCAAATGGCAAGACCGCGTTTAACTGTGAACGCCGGATTCTTTGACCCTAAGAATGAAAAAACTATTTCCTATATTGTGACAGACAGGCAGACCGCTGATGATCCTTTGTTTAATGAAAATTTGATGCGTGATCCTGTACTGCGTCAAAATATAGATAAGATTATTAACCGTACTGAATTCCGTGTAATTCAGTGTGATGACGATAATTCATGGAGATATGAAATTACACCGCACAAAAGTTCTGTAGATTTTGCATGCCATATCGAAAATTCAGCGCAGGGCGGCCCGCTGGTTTATCCGGATCTCAAGCTGGAAGAAGAATTTTTTGTACAGAAAAAAGATAGCAAAGTCGTTAGAGAAAGTGCGTCAGTTCTGCATAAGACGTCCAGAACAATTATTGGATTGAAAAACGGGGAAGCGCATATTCTTATTATTACGGATGAAAACCCTATGGATTTGTATGAAGTGCACGAATTGTGTAAAGAAATGGGGTTTGATCGTGCAATGGCGTTTGACGGCGGCAGTTCAACATCAATGAATTACAAAAATAAAATTGAAGTTACCTCCCGCGGCGACGGTGGCGGACGCAGTGTAAAATCTTTTATGCTTGTATATTAATGTATCCGGTGTTGTTGGTTATGAAACAATACTTTGACGGAGGCGCGATGTACGATTTTCGCTCAGGATGTTTTTCAGTTTCATAATTGCCTGAGCATGAAGCTGACAAATTCTTGATTCTGACATTCCGATTGTTTCACCTATTTCCTTCAAGGTCATGTTTTCCTGATAGTAAAGAACCATTATGATACGTTCGCGTTCAGGAAGCCGTTTAAGCGCTTTTTCAAGTTCCTGCTTAACGTTTTTCTCTTCCATTTCTTCATGCGGTGTAAGTTTGTGGGTATCTTCTATTGTATCAATAATTTCAAGACTTTCTTCTGTATTGCCTTTTTTGTCATAGATGGAAGTCATTGTCATGTCTTCTGACAGGATTTGAGTAACCTTATCCGGATCCATTTCCATAGCTTCGGCAACTTCGTTTGTTGTCGGCATACGGCCGAGTTCTTGTTTTAACTCTTCTTGTACCTCTTTTATTTCTTTTATTTTCTTCCTTACACTTCTCGGCAGAAAATCTTGAGAGCGGATACGGTCAAGAATTGCGCCGCGGATACGGATAAGCGCATAGGTTTCAAATCGTGTATTTTTTTGCGGGGAATATCGTTCTATTGCATTTATAAGTCCTTCGACGCCATAGCCGGCGATGTCTTCTATTGCGATTGTTGCAGGAAGAGTTACTCTGACACGGCCTACTACATATCTGATTAAATATATGTATTGAACAATTAAGGTATCTCTGACTTCTTTATTCGTTTTATCATTAAAATAATTTTGCCATAGATTTATAAGCTCGTTTTCAGAAAGCCGTTTTATATTATTGTAAGATGTAAAATCAATACTCTGGCTCATTAACCTTCCCAATTCTTTTCTTCTGACATACTTATATTCTATACAATATAAGTTTGACTACATCATTTAAAAAGAGGAAAAAACTATAAAGTGTGTACTGAATAGACTAGCAGCAGGCATGGGTAAGACGGAAATAAACAAATAAAAGGAGTGTTTATTTATGCGCTAAACACTCCTTTTTTATAAATTTAATCCGGAAATCTAATCTGTTTCTGTTTCAGTATTTTCAGGTTCTTTTTCACGAATAATCAATAGTTTTGTAATTCTTGCGCCGTCGATTTCTTTTACAATAAATCTAAGGTTATGAATTGTCACTTCGTCTTTTACCTGTGCAAGACGGCCGAGAGCTTTTATTACAAGCCCGCCGATTGTATCGACATCCTCATCATCAATTTCTTCTTCATTCATGTTAAAGAATTCTGCAAATTCATCAAGTCTCATCATTGCGTTAGTGAGATAAGTATTCGGGGCAACTTCTTTGATATCAGTTTCTTCTTCCTCATCAAATTCATCCTGAACCTCGCCGAAGATTTCTTCAAGCACATCTTCAAGAGTTATAAGACCGGAAGTTCCGCCAAACTCATCAACAACAATTGCCATTTGACCTTTACGTTTTTTGAATTCCAGAACAAGATTGTCCATTGTTATGGTTTCCGGCACAAGAAGCACAGGACGGAGTATTTTTTCAACAGGACAAACTTCGTCTTTTATTGACAGCTGGAATAAATCTTTAACATGTACAAGCCCTATTATATGGTCGATATCTTCTTCGTAAACCGGATATCTTGTGTATTGATTTTCTGCGGCAAGCGCATTTAACTCTTCTATCGGCATGTCTTTCGGGATACAAATCATATCTGTTCTCGGAATCATCACCTGTTTTGCGTTTAAATCAGAGAATTTAAATACATTATGAAGCATGTCTTTTTCCGTTTCATTCAAAACACCGCCGTTGTAACTTGCGTTTACGAGCATGTCCAGTTCTTCTGTTGAATGAACAAGAGATGCCTTATGTGAATGCGGAATTTTAAAAAGATTTAAAAGCCAGTTTCCAAATCCGTTCAACACCCAGATGAAAGGATTGAACACGAATGTAATCATTTGCATTGGCTTTGCAACTATCAAGGCTGTTTTTTCGGTGTACTCAAGCGCAATTGATTTTGGTAAAAGTTCACCGATTACAACGTGCATAAAAGTTATCAGTGCAAATGCAATAGATACTGAAACTGTATGCGTTGCGATTGTCTGGCCGGCACCCGGCAAAAATGCAAATATTGGTTCTATAATACGTGCAAGTGTACTTTCGCCGACCCAACCTAAACCGATACTGGATATTGTTATACCGAGTTGGACTGCGGCTATAAATTTATCCAGATCTTTTATTGCTTCAAGTGCAATTTTAGCAACGCCGTTTCCTTCTTTTACTAGCTGTTCAATACGAGTCTTTCTGACCTTTACCATCGCAAATTCAGATGCAACAAAAAATCCGTTTGCAAACAGTAGAAACGCTATTATAAATAAGTTAAAAAATATACTACCCGACTCATGCATATATGTATTTTATTATCCTTCTCTTATTATTGACAATTATAATATTATTTATAAAAAAATGCAACCGCTTATTACTAAGGCTGAATATTTACATCGCGAAGCTGCGTATAAATCATTGGAGAAAAGCCTTTAGTTGTAACTATATCAATAATTTTGTATTGATACGGCTCATTTAACAGAGTTGGAGTACAAATATGGTAAATACCGTCTTTCATCTGTTCTCCGTTAATATGATAGTGACCTGCAACAACTGCTATTACATTGTTATGCTTATCAAGCATTTCCAGATATTTTTCTGCCTGATATGTTTTATGTGTTGCCATCTCCTTTGGCGCTACAAGCGGAAAGTGCTGAAGAATTACCGTCGGCATTTTTGAATGCTTTGTTAATTCTTTATCTACCCATTCAAGAGTATCTTCTCTGTAATATCCGTTTGCACCGGGGATAACTTCCTTTGCGCCGTCAACAATCAGGAACATAAATCCGTTTTTGGTAAATTTGTAATTCGGCTTTGACGGCCGGTAGAATATATTATTCTCTTTGATGATTTCCATATACCTGAGTTTAGACAAATCTCCGCTTTTAAACACCTCATGATTCCCGATTACCATATAATAAGGTACATTAAGCTTGTTGACTATTTTTACAAATTCTTTTAAATATTCAGGATTTGCCTTATCAATGTTATCACCTGTAAACACTACAAATGATACGCCTTTCAGAGTATTTATATCTCTTATTGTACTTTCAAGCACATTTCTTTTAAATTCATTACCTGAAGAGTAATGTGAATCTGTGACCTGAACAAACTTTATATCATTTGCCATTGCCGTTGTCTGTATTGCTATTAGAGCAATTAGCGAGAATAAAAAGGTTATCAGTTGTTTTTTCATTTAAAATATCCCGTTTATATTTCTGACAGGTGAATTATACCACAAATTATCATTCTATGTTAAAATGTAACAAAGAGGAGACATAAAAATGAGATTAGACAAATATTTGAAAGTATCACGATTAATAAAACGCCGCACAGTTGCGAATGATATTTCTGATATGGGACGGGTTTGTGTAAACGGGCAGCCGGCAAAGGCCGCAAAACAGCTTAAAATCGGTGATGAAATAAGTATTGAATATGCGAATAAAACTGTTAAAGTGCGCGTTATAAATATTCCGCAAAATAATGTCAGCGTTCAGGAAGCCGCAACATTATATGAAGTAATAGAATAAAGTCAATTAGCCACTTGATTAATTTTTATTTTTGAGTAATATATAAATATATTCTATCCCTCGGCCCCCCCGAGGTTTTTTTTATTATTTTTTATAATACTTTTCCGCTCAACTGACCGCAGGCCGCATCAATATCCGCTCCGCGTTCCAGTCTTACTGTAACTTTTTTACCGGATTGTTCCAGAAGTGATTTAAAACGCATAATAGAATTATTGGAAGGCCGCTTGTAATCGTTCTCTGCAGTCGGGTTATAAGGAATTAAATTGATATTACATTTCAAATCATGTAAATATTGCACAAGTTGCTTTGCGCTATCAAGTGTATCGTTTAAATCTTTAATCAACAGATATTCTATTGTAATTCTTCTGCCGGTTTTTTCAATATAATTTTTCAATGCATTTTTTAACTCCGGCATGGGATATTTATTTTCTATCTGCATAATTTGTTTTCTTATTTCATGGTTAGGTGCGTGGAGTGAAATGGCCAGAGTTGACTGCATATCAAGATTGGCAAGCTCATTGATTTTCGGTATAATACCTGCTGTTGAAACTGTCAAACGTCTTGCACCTATTTGAAGGTTTTCGTTAAATATCTCCATTGCCTTGAGCACGTTTTCAAGGTTTAAAAGCGGTTCCCCCTGCCCCATAAAAACAACATTAGTAACCTTTAAACCTGTATCACGCTGAATTGTCAACACCTGTTCAATAATCTCTTTATAAGTAAGATTTCTTATAAAACCGCGTTTTCCTGTCGCGCAAAAAGAACAGTTGACAGCGCAGCCCACCTGTGAACTTACGCACGCTGTTAAATTGGCGCGGTTATCAAATCTCATTAACACTGTCTCAACGCATTCTCCATCAGAAAATTCAAGTAAATATTTTAGTGTTCCGTCGGAACTCGTCTGTTTTACTTTTATCTTTGTATCGGTTACGCAGGCATGCTTTTTCAATTCTTCCCTGAATTTTACAGATAAATCAGTCATTTCATCAATTGATTTAACTGATTTTAAATAAATCCAGTTATGAATTTGTCTTGCACGAAATTTTGAGGCATGCAGGGCGTCTGTAATTTTTTCTATTTCATCTAAAGTCAATCCTGAAAGTATTTGCATTTTTAATCCTTGTTAAGCGGTATTTTTTCTTTGTAATAATCTATAATTTCGACCATTGAGTGCAGCATAAGAACAACAGGTTCAACTTCCTGCTTCCACGGATAATACCCGCAGGATTCCGGCAAAATATCTAACGGATTGTCAGGGAATGTCCGGCAAATTTGCGGGCGGTTTTCATAATCAGAACAGCGCTTGCACTCTGTGAGTTTCGGGCAGTGGTAAAAATACACATCGCCCTTATCTTTTAGCATTGCGAGATATTCCGGATAAATTTTTTCGGCCTCTTCGCGAGTTTTGTATGGGATAAAAATACTTGTGAATTGTTTTGCAAAATTATCCCCGTTTTTAGCTTTTTCCTGTAATTCTTCGGGTGAAAACTCACTGCATGCAAGATTGCAGCAGGTCGCACAGCCTTTACAATGAAATTCTTTTCTATATGCCAGAACTTTTGTCCATTTTTCCAGAATCTCTTTTGATATATCGTTTAAAAGCATATCAAGAACAGCTGTTTGCCACTTGCGGCCTTCGGAATTTTCCGGATATGTTTCAAAAATATCAGTGACAACTCCGTCAGGTTTTATGGCATCAATTCTTTCTTGTATGGCCTCAAGTGATTGAACAAAAATTTCTCTGTAATTTTTTCTGGTCTTTTCAATAGTCTTATTCAAGTCTTTCATAACAGAATTATAACACGAAAAAGTGCCGGATTAACCACAAAACCGCAGACAAATCAGGTTTACATTTCAAATTATTACATTTGTAAACATTTTTTGTAATTCTGAATTTAGCATATAAAATAATTTTTAATATAAATGAGGTATATAATGATTAACGGTATTGATGCAATACAACAACAGAATATTTATAAGGTGAATGCCGTCAACCTGTTTGAAAATAGTCCATCAGGCACAATGAGGCGCACGGAATTATTTAATTCAGGCCTGTTTGCGCAACAAACTAATGATACCTATAATCCCAATCACCCTATGGTAAGAGGAAGCGAAACGCAGGCAAGACACCTTGATTTGTTAGCATAAATTATGCGCAATAGCAAAGTGTACTACCCGGAACATCATCACCAAGAAGCCCTCTTACATTACAAACATCAGCATGTGAAGGCGCATTCAAATTAGTCTGACCGCTGAATGTATTTGTTAAACCGGTACTGTACGCTGTTCTTACGACAGGTTTTCTGAAAGCTGTACCGTTGGCTGCGGTTAAAGTATTTAAAAAACTGATTGCACTTACGCCCATATTTTTATCCCCAATATTTCCCTTATATTTATATAAAGTAATTTATTGAGAATAAATTGCTAAATTTGTGTAAAATATTAAGAAATATTAATTAACAAAAAAGTTGTTAGTATACTTAGTACCATAAACAAGTTTAGTGGCTGAAAATTGCGGAGTAAAAGAGAGTTGTTTTTTTTCTTTTTTCTTAAAGGCACATAGTCCAATCACTTTGTCGTCGTCTCTGAATAATCTTTTTAGTAATTCCATGCTCAAATCCTTCTTTTAATGTTATAATATTTTTAACGATAGAAAGAAAAAAATCAACACACAAAAGGAGGAAATTATGCCAAAAATTACAAAAGACATGAATATTATGGAAATCGTACAAACATGCCCTCAAAGTATTGAAGTATTTCAGAAATACGGTTTAGGCTGTATAGGCTGTGCAGCAGCACGTTTTGAAAACCTTGAAGCAGGCGCAAGGGTTCACGGTTTTGATCCTGATGCAATGGTTGACGATATCAATGCTTTGATTGGCGAAGAATAAATTTAGTTCTTATTAAATTTATAGGCAGGCTTTCGCCTGCCTTTTTATTTTGTGTACTGCTTTAGTCTACCAGACCGCTTACAACACGGTATATCAGTTTAATTTCATCATCATTTGCATTATTTATAAGAGTTAAAAGATCTTGTCGCAATTCATTACAAAAAAATATCTCGATAATTTTGGGGTTAAAGGCATATTATAGAAGTTAAATTATATCAATAAAAGCATTACAGCCATTTCTTAAAACATACACCGCACTGACACTTGTTAACAAATTGACCTCATTCGTAAATAATGTTTTAATTTATTTATGAATTACATTTTCTACTTTTTAATCGTCATATCAATAATTGCCGGTGCAATTAACGGCAAATTATCCGATGTTGTCAACTCTATTCTCACAGGCGCTGAACTATCTGTAAAAGTCGCCTTCTCGCTAATCGGAATAATGGCCTTCTGGCTCGGCATAATGAAAATAGCTGAAAAATGCGGGCTTGTGACACTTATCGCCAAAATTCTCAAACCAATTACAAAAAGACTTTTCAATGAATTACCCGAAGATTCGCCTGCCATTGGTGATGTTGCAATGAGTTTTTCAGCAAATGCTCTCGGGCTTGCCAATGCAGCAACGCCGATCGGAATAAAAGCCATGACTGAAATGCAAAAACAAAATATCGACAAAAAATCTGCATCCAATTCAATGTGTGTATTTCTTGCAATGAGTACCGCCGGATTTCAGTTAATTCCTGCAACAGTCATCGCAATTCTTATCGGCATCGGTTACAAAAATCCGACCGAAATAATCGCTCCGACACTTCTTGTCACAACCATAGCTTTTATCAGCGCAATTATAATCGCAAAAATCTTCCAGCGCTTCTGGGCGCCTCAAACAGCCCCCATGCCGGACACGCCTGAAACAGGAGGTAAAAATTAATGTTTCAAACCATAATGAACATAATTTCACTCTGGGCGCTTCCGATTATAATAATCTTAATCCTGACAATGGGATTAGTTAAAAAAATTCCTATTTATGAGGTTTTTACAGACGGTGCAAAAGACGGTTTCAAAATTTCTGTCGGTATAATCCCGTATCTTGTGGCAATAATCGTTGCAATATCAATGTTACGTGCATCAGGCATAATAGAAATGACAGGAGCCGCGCTTGCACCGGTATTAAACTATTTTCATATACCTGTTGACACTATCCCGATTATGATAGTACGTTCACTTTCAGGTTCTGCGGCACTCGGAGTGTTTTCAGACATTGCACATACTCTTGGACCGGATGCATACGCAACAAAACTTGCCGCCGTTATGCTCGGCAGCAGCGAAACTACCTTCTACGTACTCGCCGTATATTTTGGCGCTGTCGGAATTACAAAACTAAGATATGCTCTCATCGTCGGATTAATCGCTGATGTTATTGGTATTGTTGCAGCAGTAAGCGTATCTCATTGGCTTTTTGCGTAGAATCAACCCAGCTTTGTGTAATATCAGGTCTTTCGTGCGTCACAACTTTTTTGACAAGCACCGCATAATTCACATCAATAAAATTAATCTTATCTATTTTATCAATTGTATAAATTGAAGATCCGCAATTATGGCAGAATTTTTCTTCTGAAACGATTTCGCCGTTCTTAATCATTGCCTTAACTTTTACACCGCAGCAGGCACAGCGCATTATAAACCACTGATTTTCAATTAATTCGCCGCAATCAGGGCAGTATGCAAAATCGACATCTGGTGTTACTTTGTCATGCTGACAAACTCTATTTCGTTTTAAATACTCCATTATCATCATATTTTCTATTTAATGATGATTTTTTAAAAGTCAAATTATTTTTATGCAAAATTTTATCTTTACGCTTTTTAATTCTTCTATAGGAGAACTCAATGCAAATTACAAACAAAAATAATACAAGTTTTACAGGTATCCATATTTTAAATACAAAATGTTTATCTCGTGACAATAAAATAACACGTTTAAAGGTTTTTGAATTAACACCTGATGACAAGCCGTTTTTGCGATATATGTATAACAATCTGGAAATAGAAAGACTTGCGCCCCAAATTGACAGCAGCAAAATGGAAGTCTGGTACACAATGTTAAAAGAAGCCATAGATCTTTCAGGCGGCCAAAAGTATAAGTCTTATCTGCTTGCCAGAGGTAAAAAGCCGTGCGGTGTTATGACATTTGAGCCAAATTCCCATAAATATGAAATAACACGTGTCTGCACGTGGCCTGTTAAAAAGAACGAAAAAGTTCCGCTTGCTGGCAAAACTCTTTTCAAAACCGCGTTTGAAGAATTTCTGAAAAGCAATGCTAATATAATTAATATTGACGCAATAAAAAACGGGCCTTATGATACCGTAGGCAAATACATGCAGCTTGGCTTTAAGCCTGTTGGCGGCGGAAATTTTATAGAAGTTATGCGTACAACCCGATCCGCAGTTACACAAACTCTTGAAAAATTAAACTCATTGATAACCTCAAAACCGACCGGCAAAACAGAAAACCTGAATCTGTTTGATGAATTGTATGTATAGAAAAATCTGATAAATATAACATTTATCAGATTTTTTACAATTTTGATTATTAGTACTTAATTATTGTTCATCGTCAATCTGACGACCATAATCAACTGATCCAGCCCAAGGCTCAATCTCGCAGCTATATTCAACCATTCCTATGTCATCAAATGGCGGAATTTCGTCTATCTCTACCAGTTTACCTGTAGGGAAGAAATCTTTAGATTTTGCGTTTTCTTTGTCAATAAGTTCCTGCGGTAAATCGCTCGGGTGAGAGCCATGAAGTGTCGATATAGTACCATCCGGTGTTTGTTCATATCTGATTACACCGGTTTTGTCATCTAGATACCAGTCAACTTCATTACCACTATAAACTTTACTATTATCAACTTCCAAATTTTCTCCTGTAAGTTTATAATGTTCTCTTGCTTTTGTATATAAAGATTCAGAATCTTTTGGTTTTGCTGTTTTTTTAGGGTCTATCCTATCTGATGCAGGATAATTACTTGTTTGCTTTGTTCCATTTAATTTGTCAACCATTGTCTAGTCCTCATTTTAAAATTACTACATACTGTGCTTTCGAAATCACTACAACAACTATTACGGAAATATATTAAAAAACATCATAAGCCCGAAGAAGACTTATATTTGCAACATAACCAATGATTTCTAAAATATCCATTTGGACAGGTTCGGTAATTAAAACAGAATTATTCATATTTATTTTTTAACTCATTTAAAAAGTCAAATGCATCAGATGTATAACAAAAAATCCGCGAAATTTCAACTTTAAAAATGAGCCCAAAATTATAATTAAATGCTAATATAATTTTATGCCTATTTCTCCGAACATAACACAATACATAAACAATTCACTCATCCGCGGGAATCTCTGCGGATGGAACAAAAGTCATGTAACTGTTTTTATCACACCGATTACCGCTGGCATTGATAACAAAGAATATATGTATTCACAGGTAGAAAACGCTATTAATTCGTGGAATAATGTTCTGCGCCAGAATAATATTCCTGTTCAATTTCAAAAAACCGCACAGGCTCAAGCGGCAGACGTTGTTGTCCACTGGGTTAAAGTCGGACGTGTTTATGAAGGTATGTGTAAGTATTTAAGTGTTGTCGGAACTTCTCTGAAAAAAATATCTATAGATATCGGACTGCCCAATTCCTATGGACGCGAAACAACTGATTTAAGCATCTATTGTGCTATTATGCATGAATTCGGACACGCACTAGGACTCGGACACGGGGTAGAAATAGATGATATAATGTATGTTCCGCATCAGAAAAATATCTCTGTGCCGGACGAAAATGATATTTATGTACTTAAACAAATTTATTGCGCAGAATGAAAATATAACGCTCACACTAGCAAGAACTCATCATGCCAGCTTACCTTTGAATACAGCTAAAAACTATACTAATAAGCTAAATAAAAAACAGGTATTGCACTAACATTATTTGTCAACGGCAAATCCTCCTTTACAAGACAAATTACAGCACCGGCCCCCTGTTTATCTAAAGGTATTACACCAAAACTACGTATCATATTTTTGTCCGGATTGGCGGTCTTTTTTATTTCAACAGGATATAATTTTCCATTCTGCTCTATAATAACATCGATTTCCCGCTTATCTCTATCTCGATAATAATATATTTTAGGAGTCTTGCCATTATGTTTGTAACTCTTAATAATTTCAGTCACAACAAAAGTTTCAAATATAGCACCTGACATCGCTCCTGTCTCCAAAACTTCGGCACTATTCCAACCTGTAAGATATGAACATAAACCCGTATCCGCAAAATATACCTTTGGTGTTTTGACTAATCTTTTATTAATATTATTAAAATAAGGCTGCAACATATAAACAATACCTGATGATACAAGTAACGACAACCATGATTTTACAGTTGGTACAGAAACTCCGACTTCATTTGCAATATCAGAATAATTAATCATTTGGCCTGTACGTGATGCAACAACCTTTATAAAAGTTAAAAAAGTCATCTCATTAGACACAGCAGTCAAATCTCTGATATCCCGCTCAAGATATGTCTGCAGGTATGAACTATAAAACGTTTCCCAATTTATATCTTTATCTGCAATAACTGCAGGATAAGACCCACGCCAGATAATTTGGTATAAATCTTTTAAATTATATGATTTTGTATTTTTTCTGGCACATTCAATATAATCTAAAACCGGCAAAAAAGACTCCTGCGAAGTTTTATGCAATAATTCACTCAAAGAAAACCCCATAAGATTGATAATTCCTACTCTGCCTGCAAGACTTTCAGAAACATTTTTCATCATATTGAATTGCTGTGAGCCTGTAAGCCAGTATCCGCCATTATCATTACTGTTATCAACCCTTATCTTTATATAAGATAATAAATTTGGCGCATATTGTATCTCATCAATAATAACAGGCGGAGAATATCTATCCAAAAATAATTCAGGTTCTTTCAGTGCCATTTCTCTGATATTAGGATTATCCAGAGTCACATAATTTCTATTACTATCACACATTTTTAATAATGTACTTTTACCTACCTGCCTTGCACCTGTAACAAGTAATACCTTAAAATGCTGACTTGTTTCAATAATGACATTTTCAAGAGTTCTTTTTATATACATAACACCCCGCTAATTTAAAGTACAATTTTAAATTAGCCGAAATTAAAATAAAAGTCAAGATGTAAACAAATTTATTGCGTGCAATGACAATATAACACCTGCACTTTAATCAAATAATACATAAACGGAATTTTTTTAAAAAGATTGCCCTCGCCCCGCCCTATCCTATCCTATCCTATCCTATCCTATAAAGGATTATCACTGGATTTCGGCCTATTGTAAATTCATTTTTACATTTTGTTACATTATACTTAATAAATAGATTTATCAAAATTCCGGACAGCTTACCGGTATGTAAATGTCTTAGAGCAAAATAACTTCTTAAAGCTGCAATACATAACAGAGAGAATTTATAAAAATAGACACATGTCTAATAGCCAAATGGGGAATATTTTGTTATATTAATTGCGTGAAGGAGAGTTAGATGATGCAAATATTGGATAAAAGAGAAAAAAGTATACTGGAATATCATAAAGCAGGTAAAAGTTTTCACGAAATTGCTGATAAATTAGCAATCAGTCACCATACAGTAAAAGCAATATTAAACTCAGCCCAAAGGAAATTAAAAACACAGACGAATTAGTGACACACAGACAGACAAAGGTGTACGAAGGCGGACACAGTCCGGCAGGCTAGCCTGGCAGACACAGTCTGGTGGACACAGTCCACTCTTATACACAGGAGACCCGCTAAGTCCTATCAGTAGCTGCTATATTTACCTCTCCAAGGGGGAGGAAAAGAATTTGTTAGCGAATGAAATGAGCTTACAAATTCTAGGTGGGGGTCAAATGTGCGCGTCCCACCAATCGCGTTACACTCCCTCACACCTTGGGGAGAGGGTAGAATTTCTTAGTGAGCTTTGCGAGCTTAGAAATTCGGGTGAGGGGTCCTTGGAATTCTTCAAAGTCCCGCTTTGACCCCTCATCCGGCCTCCGGCCACCTTCCCCCCAAGGGGGGAAGGTATATAGCGGGTTCCGTTACAACTTAGCGGGTGTCCAGATATGTAGGTCAGCTTTACTAAGCTTACAGAAAAGCTGTCAAAAGACGTTAATACGATAAGACGCGTCCTAACGTCTTATCGTATCTATTAATGAACTTATTCCCTTAATTCCTCATTCCCTTATTCCCTTATTCCCTTCGAACTAAGAGGCTTTGGGCCTCTTAGTTCGAAACACATATAGCGCGGAGGCCGCTGGTGTTCTTGTAGTACCAGCGATTGTCATTGCCGTCCGTGCGGGAAGCGCCGAAGCCCCGGTAGTACGCGGTATTCGCATTGTCCTCCTCACTGGACCAGTAGCTGTAGCCAAGAGTAAGTGGAGGATTATCTTTGTATTCGTCCTTTACTTTGAGTCCTGATTTATCTTCGTTGTATGCTATCTCTACTTCATTGCCGCTGCTATCTACGTAAAGATTGCTTGCTAGTTGTGCTAGTTGGGCTCTCGTAGGAAGTTCCATGCCTTTCTCTTGACAGCTTAATTTAGCACCTGCCCAATAGTTTGTAGAGCAATTACTTCCATGGTTTTGTTCCATATCTTCATATTCGCTGCCAGCGCAGGTATCTATTGCGCGGTTTGCTTGGAATTCCGTTGACCAGCACATGTCACCTATCGGGTTATCGCAAGTGGAAAAGGCAACGCCTGAAGATAATTCAATATCTTTACCAACTCTATTCGGGCCTTTCTTTCCGTTTACATCTACCATGTATGCCATGCAAGATACTTGTGAACCTGTATCCTCTATTGGATCAGCATAAGGGCATTCCGGCTGGTATGCCATAATTACTGTTGTACCGTCTGCAACCACAAAGCTCATGGTATTTGTGTTAGTTTGCCATTCCTTTAATCCCATGCTTGATGCGGAAGTTAGAGTTTCTGTTTCTATGTCAAGAGGCGCATCGTCTTTACCTGTTGTTACGATTTTAGGTGAATAGCATTTGTTGATGTCATCCTTGTCGCATGTCTTAATAACTTTCATGTAGTTTTTGAAAGTATTCATGAAATCCTCAGTAGAATTGTGACCGGTCATGACACCGTCTACGTTCATGCGTCGGACGGTTTCCGTGAGTTTCTTTTCCCAGAGGTCTTTCGCAGTTTTCCATGCTGTCTCATTGTGGTTCTGGATAAGACCCGGTAATGTAAGTGCGGCAACGATGCCGATAACCGCAAGGGTGATGAGGACTTCGGCGAGAGTGAATGCTGCTTTAGCGGTCTCCAGAGTGTTGGTGCAGACCAGCCTGTCTTCAGCGAAAGTAAAAGCTAATTTGTAATTTGTCATAATCCTTACCTCCAATAATACTATTATACCCTTATTACGTATTGACAGTACGTATAATTAACAAAAATTTACGTATAGACTGTACATATGAATAAAGATTTCTACCTTAAATTAGGTAAAAATATTAAAAATAGACGAGTAGAACTCAAGCTTACTCAACAGCAATTGGCCGATAAATTGGATATCAGCCTGAATTTTATGGGTAAAATTGAAGTTGCATTTTCTAAACCATCACTGGACACACTAATAAAAATTTCCGAAGCCCTTGAAACATCTGTCAGTGATTTGACAAATTTTACTAAATAGTGAGCAAAGAGCAAAAGCGGCGCCCTTTAGCGTTAGTGCCGCAATACAGGCCAGCCTACTTAAATGTTTCGTTACGTCTTGCGGGTGTCGTTGCCTTGCGGGTGGACACAGTCCACTCTTACATACTGGATGCCCGTTAACTTTAGCGGGTGTACAGTGTATAAGAGCAGACTTCGTCTGCCCCGCAAGGTAACAATGCCCGCTTGACGCAAACATTCCCGTTGCGGGATGACGGATAAAAAAGAGGCAATGCAAGATTTATGCATTGCCTCTTTTTGAAAATTCTCTTAATCACTTAGTCACGTCCAACTAAGGGCTATGCCCTTAGTTCGAAACACATATAGCGCGGAGGTTGCTGAGGTTCTTGTTGGTTTTGTACCAGTAACTGACCGTAGTGGACAAGAGCCGCCTGTACGCGCGATTTGCATCGACCTCCTCACTGGACCAGTAGGGGTAAGGAAGAGTAAGGGGAGGGTTAGCTTTGTATTCGTCCTTTACTTTTAGGCCTGAGTCTATTGTTTCGTTCGCACCTATGGTTATCTCTGTGCCGTCACTCTTTACATATAATTCACTCGCTAGTTGCGCCAGTTGGGCTCCTGTTGGTAATTCCATACCTTTATCCTTACACGCTTTTATCGCTCCTGCCCAGTAATTGGTTGAACAAAATTGATTATCTGTACCATGTTTATCATATGTTGTATCACTACAGGTATCTATTGCAGTATTAGCAACAAAGTCAGTACTCCAGCACATGTCACCTATCGGGTTATCGCAAGTGGAAAAGGCTACACCTGAAGATAATTCAATATCTTTGCCAAC
>CALVEB010000013.1 GCA_944326465.1 Candidatus Gastranaerophilales bacterium
CGGATTTAGCCCCCCCCCCCCCCTGCTGAAAGCCTTATGGGACAAGGGTTTTGGGCATATTGCCATTTAGGCAAAGGAAATAAGGGAATAAGTTCGTTACAAAAGTAATATTATTCCTTCTCCATTTATCATTATCCTTTAATAAAATCAGATTTATATAGTTTTGCCATTCAGTCCCGAATTGGTGCGTCAAACGACGCACCCTACGTTTAGATTTGTCTGTATTGAGCGCGCGCTTCGCTTGCGTCCCCCGCCTCGAAATCAAAGATTTCGGTCTCCTCTCGCAGAAACAATCCACTGGAATGTTTCTGCTCGGCAGAGGCTCCAGGGGCGGACATGAGTATATTCCGTTTTTCACAGATTTCTCGTTTATATCAAATCTTTTTCTTGCTGTTTCAGCCATTAAAAATCCTCTGTGTTTAGTGTTCATACAAATATTATACAGTATCTCCTGTAAAATTTCAACCCCTTGTCCTAGTTCACTATATATTAGATTATCAAAAAACGTCCCTTTATAGGAACGTTTTTTGAATTAAAATATTAGTATCTTTCCAGATATTTGTCTAATTCCCATTGAGAAACATAAGTTCTAAAAGAATCCCATTCTTTTGATTTGGCATTCATGAATTCATTAAAAATATGTTCTCCGAGTGCTGCGCGTCCGACAAGTGATTTGTCAAGACAATCCAGAGCTTCTGAAAGATCCCCCGGAAGAGCATCTATTCTCTGTTTTTTACGTTCTTTAGATGTTAATTTGTAAATATTGCTTTCAACCGGAGCCGGCGGGTCGATTTTATTTCTGACTCCGTCCAAACAGGCTTCAAGAATTGCCGCAAAGGCAAGATAAGGATTGCAGGCAGGATCCGGAGATCTGAGTTCTACTCTTGTTGCGTTACCGCGTTTTGCCGGTACACGCAGCAAAGCGCTTCTGTTAGCCAGTGACCATGCCTGATAAACAGGGGCTTCATACCCCGGAACAAGACGCTTGTAGCTGTTTACCGTAGGGTTTAATATTGCGGTAATTGATTTTACGTGTTTTAGCATACCGCCGATTGAATATTTTGCAATATCTGAAAGTTGATACTGCGCATTTTCATCATAAAAAGCGTTTTTGCCGTCTTTGAATAAAGAAACATTACAGTGCATGCCGGAGCCGTTAATACCATATATAGGTTTCGGCATAAATGTTGCATGAAGATTGTGGCGCGCTGCAACAGCTTTGACAGCGATTTTGAAAGTCGCAACATTATCGGCTGTTGTTAAAATATCTGCATATTTAAAATCAACTTCGTGCTGTCCGTCTGCAACTTCGTGGTGCGATGCTTCTATATCAAACCCCATTTGCTGTAAGGTTAAAACAATGTCAGAACGTATATCTTCCCCTAAATCATCCGGCCCGACATCATAATAACCCGCGTGATCTGATGTTTTTGTCGTAATATTGCCGTTTTCGTCCTTAGAAAATAAGAAAAACTCTGCTTCAGGCCCCATATTCATCGAAAAGCCCATTTTTTCAGCTTCCTGCATAACTCTTTTCAGGTTGCATCTCGGACAGCCTTCAAACGGAGTTCCGTCAGCGTTATGAATATCGCAGATTAATCTTGCTGCATTCACACCGTCACGTTCACGCCATGGAAGTATCTGGAAGGTATTTTTATCAGGATAGAAAAACATGTCTGATGTTTCTATGTTTCGGAAGCCTTTTATTGATGAACCGTCCAGCATTATTTCGTTTGCAAGAATTTTTTCAATATGTTCGGAAGGTATTGACAAATTCTTTACCTGACCGTTTATGTCAACGAATTGTAATTTGATGAACTTGATATTATTTTCTTTAATAAGCTTTTTAATATCGTCGTCCGTGTAGCTTTTGTTGTTAAGCGGAATGTGTTGAAATTCTGTCATACCTACCTCTTTCTTCTTTATGTAAAAACTAAAAACTTAACCTATATATTAAAGACTTTTTTTCAAAAAAGGTCAAGGGGTTTATATTAAGATTTGATAAAGAATTACCTGATTGCCTCTACATTCCGAAAATATAAATTACAAACTTCTTGCATACAGGATGTATTTGCTTTATAATAAAATTATTATATAAGACATTTTTATAAGAAGGGGATATAAGATGGCAATAGAAAGACAACGTGTTCAAGAACAGGATAAAATTGAAAGACGTCACAACTTTGATCCTGTAGAAAGCAATTTAACAGAAGAACAGGTAAAACTTGAGGCATCAAGATGCTTGAATTGTAAAAATCCGAGATGCGTTCAGGGCTGCCCTGTTAATATTCAGATACCGCAATTTATTCAGGCAATAAAAGAAAACGATTTGAATAAAGCCGGAGAAATAATAAGAGAAACAAGCATGCTCCCTTCCGTATGCGGCCGCGTCTGCCCGCAGGAAAGACAATGCGAAGGCAACTGTGTATTAGGCATAAAAGGACTTCCGGTTGCAATAGGGGCATTAGAAAGATATGTAGGTGATAATACTAAGGCTGACATGCCGGAAATTAAACCGTCAGGCAAGAAAGTTGCAATTGTAGGTTCTGGTTGTGCAGGAATTACGGCTGCGGCTGATTTGAGAAAAGCCGGTCATGAAGTTGTTGTATTTGAAGCATTGCACGAACTCGGCGGGGTTTTGCGTTACGGCATTCCGCCATTCAGACTCCCGCGCACTGTTTTAGACAGAGAAATTGAAAACCTGAAAGCAATGGGAGTTGAATTTCACACCAACGTCGTTGTTGGTAAATCAATTACTCTTAAACAGCTAAAAGATGACGGATTTGATGCAATATTTATCTGTTCAGGCGCCGGACTTCCTAAAATGTTACATGTTCCCGGTGAAAACCTGAACGGTGTATTCTCCGCAAATGAATTTTTAACCCGTGTTAACTTAATGCATGCCGGTCAGCCGGATAGCCCGACACCTTTGAAAGTAGGCAAAAAGGCTGCAATCTTTGGCGGCGGCAACGTTGCTATGGATGCGGCAAGAACTGCTGTCAGAGTTGGCTTTGAAGAAGTTTACATCATATACAGACGTACTGAAAAAGAACTTCCTGCACGTTTAGAAGAAATACGCCACGCAAAAGAAGAAGGTGTTGTATTTAAATTCTTATACGCTCCGAAAGAAATTATCGGGGAAGAAGGTTATGTTAAGGCGGTAGATCTTGAAGTTATGGAACTTGGTGAACCTGATGAAAGCGGCCGCTGCAAGCCTGTTCCAACCGGTAAAATAGAAAGAATGGAGCTTGATACGGTAATCGTTGCACTCGGTACAGGCCCTAACCCTATTATCCAGCGTTCAGCAGAAGCGGAAGGACTGGAAATTATTACAGATAAACGCGGCTATATTACTGTTGACGGTGAAACAAGATGCACAAATATTCCTACTGTTTATGCAGGCGGTGACGTTGCTCCTGTCGGAGAATCCAATGCTATTAATGCAATGGGTGCAGGCAAAAAAGCTGCAAAAGCTATCAATGATTTACTCAAATAAGGAAAAAGGGCTGTGTTAAGTTCGTTTTTCAAAAAGATATTAAGCGTAATGCTGGCATTGTCAATGTTTTCAATGTCAGCATTGGCTTTAGAACTTGACACATCTGTTGATGAAGAAATAAGGAAGCATTACAATCCTTCACAAATAGAAAAAGACTTGCTTCCGCCTTTACCAAAAACAGCCCCATCACAAAACACGCCGAAAACTGCCCCTGCGCGGAATATGAAAACAGTCGAAACAACAACTCCACCGCCCAAAAATCTGCCGGCAATTGATACAAGCAAAAAAACACCGCGCCGCATTCAAGCACTACCGGGGCAAACGCAGGCAAAAAACAAATTTGCAAGAGACGGTATTGCGGCCATAAAGATTAAAAAAGGAACTAAATTCAAAGTTAAATCTCTGACGGCAATATCAGACTATACACCTGTTAGTTCCAACATGTCATTTAAAACAACAGAAAGCGTTACGCAAACCTATGTAACAATTCCTGCCGGAACTATTTTCAAGGCAGTAATAGAAGATTCGCATCCGCCTCAGTTGTCAGGCAATGGCGGGCTCATTGTGATTAACATTAACAGACTTGTTTTCAGAGGCAAAACAAGAAGTATTCAGGCTAAAGTCACAAAAGCCAACGGCAAAAAGATTTTTGTAAATAACATAAAAGGTAAACGACAATACTGGAAGGGGGTTGCAAACTCCACAAAACCGGGAGCAAAATTCTATAAAAAAGCAATGCGCGGCACAACCAAACTTGCACAAAACCCGTGGACACTTATCCTGACACCATTTACGGCTGTTGCGGGAGTTGTTGTTTACGGTGTTAATATAATCGGCTCACCTGTTTTTGCAGTATTTTCAAAAGGCGGACGTATTTCAATTCCGGCAGGTACAGAATTTGAAATTAAGCTTCTTGAAGATGTTTACCTTGATTAACTTGCATTCAGCGTTTTTTATTAATACAATACGCTTATGGATATGTATTTAAAAACTCTGAATACCCTTGAATTTGATAAGATTACAGAAAAAATCTCAGGTTTTGCAAAGATATCACAAAGCAAAGCGCTTTGTCTTGCGGCCAAACCGCACAATTCTGTTGCTGATATAAAAAGAGAATTGGAATTTACGCGGGATGCAAAATACATTCTGGATATTCCGGCAGAATTACCGGTCGGATTTGTGGCTGATATAAAAAAATTACAGGCTGTAATGTCAACAGGTTATCTGTCAGAAGAAGAATTGTCAGACACCGCGCAAACATTA
This sequence comes from Candidatus Gastranaerophilales bacterium, assembly GCA_944326465.1. GTDB lineage: Bacteria > Cyanobacteriota > Vampirovibrionia > Gastranaerophilales > Gastranaerophilaceae > CALUVH01. Next base: position 4,760 of record CALVEB010000013.1, read on the forward strand.
CGTTCCTCAAGACTTGTTAAAAAATTCCTCAACGACAATCTTGGAGAAAATTCGATTTTACGCGCACTTGCAAAAGATTTAATTTCTGATAGAGAACTGGAAGAGAAGATTTTTGATACATTTGATGATGCACTGAATATTCGTCCTGATGCAACGCCCGAATTAAAAGGGTTGTATTCATCATTAAAAGATACAGAAAGTAATTTAAGAAAACAGGTTAATTCACTTCTAAATAATACGGAATTTCAAAAACATTTACAGGAAAATATTTATACAACCCGCGATGACAGGATAGTTTTTCAGGTTATAGCTTCATCAAAAAGTAAAGTCCCAGGGATTGTCCATGATGTTTCTGCCTCAAACAAAACTTTTTATATAGAGCCTGAATCATTAGTTCCTTTGAACAACAAAATTCGCGAAATAAAATCGCAAATCCACGCTGAACTTGTGCGTATTCTGGTTTCGCTCACAAATCTTGTCCGAGTAAGGATTACTGAAATTGCTCTGAGTGAAAAACTCCTTGCACAAATTGATTATCATTTTGCAAAAGCACGTTATGCCGTAAAAATTCATGCGATAGAGCCGGAGATTACCGATAACAAAATTCTTTCGTTTGAAAAAATGAAACATCCGCTGCTTATCGGTAATGTAGAAAATGTCATTGCTAATGATTTTGAAACAGGCAAGGATTACAAATCCGTTATCATAACGGGTTCGAATACAGGCGGCAAAACTGTTACCCTGAAGACAATCGGGCTTTTTATTCTTATGGCAAAAGCAGGATTTTTTCTTCCGTGCACAATGGCAAAAGTTTATCCGTTCAAACAAATATTTGCTGATATAGGGGATGAACAGAGTATATTGCAGAATTTGTCAACATTTTCATCACACATGACAAATATTATTGAGATATTGAATAAATGTGATGAGGATACATTCGTTCTGCTTGATGAAATATGCGCCGGTACTGATCCGCAGGAAGGGGCAGTGCTTGCTAAAACTATACTTGAACATCTTGCGGCAAAAGGTGTTTATTCAACCATTACTACCCACTATGGAGAATTGAAGGCGCTTGAATACCAGAATCCTTATTTTAAAAACGCATCGGTTGAATTTGATACCGTGTCTCTAAAACCGACTTACAGGCTGTTAATGGGAATACCGGGGCTTAGCAATGCAATACTTATCGCATCTAATCTCGGGTTAGATAAAAGTATTATTGATGAAGCAAAAAATCTTCTTATATCACAAAAAGATCCGTCAATTCTTGTTGTTGAAAAGTTACAGGAAACCCAGCAAAAACTTTCGCAAAACCTTCAGGAAGCAGAAGCATTAAAAGAGAAATCGCTTTCCACGCAAAAAGAATATGAAGAAAATCTTTCGGAAATCAAAAAAGACAAGAAAAAAACAATAAAAAGAATAAAAGATAAGTTCGACTATGAACTTTTATCTGTCAAAGCGGAAATAAAAGATATTCTGGATGAACTTCGTCGTGAAAAATCAGAAAAAATTGCGCGTCGGTCTTATGCGCGTCTTGCAGGTATGGAACAAAAATTCCGTTCAAAACTCGGAGAACATGAAGAAAAAACTAAATATGAAGAAGTTCATTGGGATAAAGTCCAAATAAATGATAAACTTCTTTTAAAAGAATTAAATCAGGTAGTGACATTGCTCGGTCTGCCGGACAAGAACGGCAAAGTGCCTGTGCTTATGGGCAATATTAAAACGCAGATTAAAAAAGATAAACTCGCTGCCTTTGACAAACAATATGAGAAAAAATCAAATACCTGTAAAACAGCCGGTATGGAAAGTTTTTCTTTGAAAAAATATACAGTATCAAATACACTCGACATTCGCGGGTACAGGGTTGAAGATGCACTGGATGCGCTTGAAGGCTGGCTGGATGAAGCAAGTCTTGCTAATATTTCACCTGTCACTGTAATACACGGACACGGTACAGGTGCTTTAAAAAGTGCTGTCAGGGATTTTCTTTCGACTTCCCCTTATGTCGCTACTTTCCGCGTCGGAAACAACACTGAAGGCGGAGATGGTGTAAGTGTTATTGAATTAAAATAAAAATTTTTAAATTTTTACTTGTAATTTTTTTTAATAAGTATTATGATACTGTAAAGAAGTCTTTTAAATTATGGAGGTAAGTATGGAATTAAAAGAATTAAGAACAAATAATGAATTAATAGATTTATTTTGTAATCTGGCAGAAACACCTTCTCCTTCACTGCAAGAAGAACAGGTTTCCAACCGGATTATAGAATACTGCAATGCAAACAATATTCCGGCAAAACATGATGATTACGGTAATGTTTACATAAATATACCGGCAACAGATGAATCAAAACAATCTTTACTTCTGTCATCACACATGGATGTAATCGGTGACGACAGTCCGGTTAAAACTTATCTTGACGGCGATTTAATCCGCGCAAAAGACCGTACGCTCGGAGGGGATGACAAAGCCGGTGTTGCGAACGCTCTTTTATTGGCTAAAGAAGTCGCTAATTCCGATATGAAGCATGGCGGGCTTGAGCTAATGTTCACCCGCGATGAAGAATCAGGCATGAGCGGAATAAAACACGTAGATTTTTCTAAACTGCTTTCTAAATATATTCTTGTATGTGACAGTGATACTCTCGGACAGCTTGAGGTCTCCGGCGCAAGCTATACCATAGTGAAAATAGCGGTTACAACATTTAAAGGCGGTCATTCTGGTATTGATATTGCTGATAGAACAAGAGAAAATGCCGCTAAATTATTGGCAGATATTATTGCAGCTCTGCCGCAGGGCGTTTACCATTCAGAAAACGGACAGGTTATAACTTCATGTAATATAGGCGGAATAAAAGCAGGCGATATCAATGTTACTAACGTTATAAACACTTATGCAGAAGCAACTTATTCTATAAGAAGCGCAAGCAAATCTGTTGAAGAAGAACTTAAAAACTTTATGCGCGATGAAGTAAATTACTGCAATCAGGAATATGAAGGTGTTGCTAAAGCTGAAATTACTTTTGAAGAACATCTTCCTGCATTTGAAAAAGTTGAGGATGAATATATTCCTATTCTGTTTGAAACAGCCGCTAAAAAAGCAGGTGTTGATTATAAAATTTCATCATTCCATGCCGGCGCGGAAACACATATTTATGCAGGTAAGAAAAATGCAAAAGGTGAAGTTTTTGCACCGTATCTTGTAGGATTGGCAACTGTATACAATATGCATTCAAAAGATGAAGCACTTGATTATAAATCAATGCTTAAAGGACATGAATTGCTAAAAACATTCTTTGCAGCTTTTAATGCTTAAAAGATTACACATAAAATGAAATGACCGGAGAACGACACCGGTCATCTTTTTTATAATATATAAGTACAACTTACACTTCTACTTTTTCTTTATAACTTTCCGGAACCGGTGATTTATTTTCGTATTCTGCTAATTGGGATATTTGCTGACACCATTCATATATAATTACATCTTCCGGCAGTTGATAAGATATAGGTTTTCCAATGTGAATACCAACATTTTTACGCGTGAAAGGCTTTAATTTAGGATAACCGTCCCAGCCTGATATTGCAACCGGAATAATATCAGCCTTTGCATTTTTAGCAATAACGACAAAACCTTTTTTGATATCTTCCAGAACGCCGTAAGGTCTTATCCCGCCTTGAGGGAAAACACCCAGAGACCAGCTTGTTGATAAAATATCCCGTACAGTTTTAAAAGTTGCTATTTCCGGCTTGTTTCTGTCAACAGCAAATGCTCCGAGACGTTTGATGAGCCAGCTTCTTTTTTCTTCCGGCTCAAAAAGTTCTTTCTTTGCCATATATGCTATAGGGCGTCTAACGGCCATTGAGACGTATAATGGATCAAAGTGTGAGACATGGTTTGCTGTATATAAAAATTTATCTGACTTTCTGTGCTTTTTAGATAAATTTTCACGTCCTGTTATTTTAAAATTATAAAATATCATAAAGAACGGGAACACAACTGTATATAAAAAAGTCATGTAAAACATCGTTCTGAAAATATTGTATTCGTATGGATATCTTCTGTTATAATTCCTAGCTTTCTTTACCATTCCAACAACTCCTGTCACACTTCACATTTTACTTCAGGGACATACTCATATCCTGTAAGTTCTTCTACTGCTTTGCCCCATTTGTCGACCAAATCATCTATATTATCTGTATACGGAATAACTTTCCCTATTTTTACAATAATTTTACCGGTAAAAGGAACCCTTTTTACTATATCAGTTCCGATTATACCGACAGGCAGAATTCCGCATTTGGTTATTTTTGCTATGTTGGCAAATCCTTTGGTTACTCCGGAAATTTTACCCGGCTCTTCTCTTGTTCCTTGCGGAAAAATTCCGAATACCCATTTGCTGTCTTTTATTGATTTAACTGTTTTAAGAGTAGACGGGCCGAGTTTTTCACGATTTACCGCAAATGCTCCGAGCCAATCAAGAAAAATTCTAAGAAGCCAGAAATCAAACAATTCCTTTTTGGCCATAAATGCAACATGGCGCGGCATAACAGCAGCTATTAGCGGCGGATCAAGTGTTGACAGATGATTAGGTGCAATTATATAGTCATTACTCTCTGGAATGTTTTCTTTGCCGTAAACTTCCAATCTGTAAACCAGTTTTAAACGCAGCATATACAACCCTTTGCATACAATTGTCTGGAATACTGAACGCAGCCAGTTGTAGTCTTTTGCTGTTCTTCTGGTACAATAAGTTTGTTCTGATGACATCTTACCCTCCAATAATTATAGTATACTACAAAATTTTTATTATGCCATTGTGCGATTGGATTTTTCATGTATACTAAAAGGTAGTGACTGAATGATTAAGTGATTGAGTGACTAATTGAAGCTAACAGAGGAGAGATTATGGAAACATATAAAAAGTCAAACATTGAGTTGGAAAATGAGTTATTTAAAAGTGTTTATGATAAAACCCCTGAATACATAAAAAATCTTGATTTAATAGACCTAGACAATAGCGGCGAAATTATTTTTACACTAAAAAAAGAACATCTGTTGCCCTATGATGCAAGGATAAATCCTCAAGGTTTAAATCTTCAAGACTGGTTTGCAAACTACGCAAAAGAGGCAAACGTTTCAACGGCCGGCATTCGCGGACCGCAAAATATTCTCTACCCGCAGGATACAAGATTCCCTATCAATCTTGTAGGCATCGTTCTTGCAACACTTGCAAAAGCACTTGTCGCAAAGGAAAAATATCCGGATAAAAACATATTAAAAATTGCAGGTCGCGAAGTCAGATATAATTCGGATAAATTTCTTGATGCAATAGCCAGAATACAGGCTGCAAACGGCATTAAAACCCTTGTTCCGAAAGGTAAAAAGACAATTCCGATATGGCTTGCTTCATTTTTAGCGTTTAAATTGGATTTACTGGGCGGTGAATACATAACCTCAAGCCATGGAATTTCTGTTAAAAATGCAACAAAAGACTTAAACTCACAAGGCAGCCAGTATCTGCCGGAAGAATCAATGGAATTTGTTGAAAAGATTCAGGAAATCTTTGACGAAACAATGAAAAAAGGCAGCTACGAAATTAAACTCGCCGCAAAAGATAATCCATTAATTGATGAAACAATAATGGATAAATTAAATGACGGTGTTGATTTATATGTTGAATATCTGCAATCAGGTGTTGCGCAAAAATTTAATCTGGATTTGATAAAAGATTTCAACGGAAAGATAATTATTGAAAATGTCGGCGGCTCTGCTCATAGAACTCTCAGCCGTGTATTAAAAAAATTAGGTTTGGACGATAAATTCGTATGGTTTAATACAGAAGAAGATCCTTTTTTCCATTCTATCGGAAAATATGATCATACACCGTCAGGCGAAAAAGCCTTTTATGATTATTCAGTGGATGCTACAGTTATTGCCAAAAGAAAGAACGGCGAAAAGTTTTTCCCTGTAATAGAAACAATGCACTATGATGAAAAACTTAAAAATTACCCGACAGGAACCGTTGTTCTTATAACAGATCCGGATCATGACAGGCTTACAATTACACAAACAGAAAGTGTTAAAGTTATTCCGGTGCTGGAAGAAGCCGGCATTGATTATATTAAACTTGATGAAAGTAAGGTTTTGACTGTATTTACAGCCAATCAGGCATTCTTAATCCTTATGGACTTCTGGGCAAAACAGTTAAAGGCGCAAGGGTTATGGGATAATCACCCTAGATTTATGATAAAAACAACAGCCTCAGCACTTTCCTGGGATGAGTGGGCAGCACATAACGGAGTAAAAGTTATCAATGTGCCGGTTGGTTTCAAAGAAATTGCCAATATAATGAAAAAAGTTGAATTGAAACTTAAAAAAGCGCCTGAAAAGGAAGTAATCATTGACGATGTATTTGGAAATGCAGTCAACCTCGGAGTAAATCCGCGTCTATTATTCGGCGGCGAAGAATCAGGTGGTATGATTATGGGAAGCGATACCTTAATCAAATCACTTGCCGGCCGTGAAGCAATTGCAATGCGTGAAAAGAGTGCAACAGAAGCAATTATGATAGCTTCTGCGCTTGTTGCGAAACTTGCGGGCTGCAAAAAATCTTTATCAGAACAGTTGATAGAAATTTTTGATGAAAACAAAATTGTCGGCCGCTTTGACACCCGTGTTGATATTGCTTACTACAACGAATCAGAACCGGATATCAATAAGCTCAAAGAAGCCAAAATAGCGGGGGAAGCTAAGCGCACTCAGAACGATTTGTTCTATCTCACAATGGCTATTGCGCTAAAAGAAGGGGTTATGACTCTCGATAACATTAAAGAAGTCCTTAATGATTCATTTAAGAGTCTGATTTTCGATAATTTAAAATCAGTTAAATTTGTCGGCGACGGTACATATATGGAATTTGACGACAAATACATTGAAATACGTCCTTCCGGTACTGATGCGAAAACAAAGGCTTATGCCGGCGGACTGGATAAACAGGTTCTGGAAACCTATGCAGGCGCAATGGGGAATTATTCCGGCGAACGCACTGCATTACACAGAAAATACATCAGCGATGAATTTTATGATTCAGCTAAAGAAAAAGCAATGGATTACTATCTTGCATTCGTTGATAAAGACGCAAACAACGAGAAGTTTATAATTCCTGAATATAAATTTTAATCAGGAGGTATTTAGCGGAAAAGAGGGTGTTATTCACCCATTTTTTTCAATGCTTTTTTTGCAAAATCAATAGCCGGCATTTCGTCTGTAAATACGTGCCGCTGGCCTATCTGTTCAAGGATTTTATGTTCGCGTAGTTGATTTAAAACAGTTTCATCCGGCACAACAAGTAAAATTCTGATATGCTGGCTGCGCAATCTTTCTATAATATCCTCAAGTGCAAAAATCGCGGAAATATCCAGTAAATCTCCGGAATCATAAGTGAGAATAAGGATTTTTGTGCCGAGCATAACATCAAATTTTGAGATTAGCTGTGTTGCAGAACCAAAGAAAAACTGCCCGTCAATATGCGCAATTCTGATTTTATGATGAAAATCTTCTTCAACAGATTTTTCTAGCGTAAGCACTTCCTTTTTATGTACAACTTTATGCACAATTCTTGCCTTATCTGCAACACGCTTTGCATATAAAAGTGCAGCAAGCGTGATTCCTGCACCAACCGCAACAATTAAATTATAAAATACGGTCAGTAAAAATACCAGAAGAAGTACGTACAAATCTTCTTTAGGAGCGAATTTGATTACTTTAAGCAGCTTAACATCAATTATATCGTAACCGATTTTGATTAAAATTCCTGCAAGAACCGCAAGCGGAATTTCAGCCACAAAGCCCGAAAATTGAAATAGTAATAACAAGAGCACAACAGGTGTGATAAATGCGGCAACACGTGTTGTTGCACCTGCTTTAAGGGCTGCAACTGTACGCATTGTAGCAGCAGCACCTGCAAGCGATCCTGTTAGGGCGCAAACAGCATTTCCAATTCCCTGCGCCAGAATAATACGCTTGGGGCTGCTTGTTGTCTTAGTCAAAGAATCACAAACAAGACCCGTCAAAAGGCTTTCGGCCGTCAAAATAATCGCCAGTGTTATTGCATAATGAAAATAAGTTATAATATCATGTACACTTGCATGTGGAAAAACTATTTTAGGCCAATCAACAGATACCGCAGAAATTTTATCCACATTTAACCCGAGTTTCATTGATATAAACGTACATACAATCAATGCAAGAACTGTTGACGGGAAAATCTTATTAATTCTTTTAGGGATACCAAACACTATAGCCAGCGTCAATACACCTATTAACAATGCATCATAATTAATAGATGCAAGATTTAAAAAAGTATATTCAATACTCTCAATTGTATTAGACATTGCAGCATGCCCCAGAAGCGGATTTATCTGCAAAATTATAATAATTATGCCGACACCGTTCATAAATCCCGAGATAACCGGATAAGGCACATATTTGACTATATTCAGCAATGCAGAACGAGAAAGAATAATTTGTAATAAGCCGGCCATAAACATAACAAGTATTACAGATGAAATATCCTTATTCAGGGCATGCATAACAGATGCAATGACAATTGCCGATGGGCCTGTAATACCTGATATCATAGGTATTACAGGCCCGATAAATGCAACAATAAAGCTTAGAATAATAGCGCCCCACAAACCTGCTCCGGCTCCAAATCCTGTCGCAACGCCAAAAGCAAGAGCCTGCGGTAATGCAATTATTGCGGCATTAATCCCGCCGAATGTATCCCCGATAAAAATATTTAACTTATTCTTTAAAAATTCTATATCCATAAAACAAATTGTATCACGAAAGTTTTAAATTTTTACGTGCTATAATTAATTTATGAAATTGAAAGATATTTACAATTCAGAAAAAAGCCGGCCTGTAATTTCATTTGAAGTCTTTCCGCCAAAAGACAACGACCTTGAGGCACTGGATAAAGAACTTAACCTGCTAAAAAAATACAATCCTGCATTGATTTCTGTTACGAGTACATCGGCAGCAACAAATGTGGTACAAAACGAAATTGTCCAAAATATCCGTAACAAAATGCAGTTAACTGTTATGCCACACCTTACCTGCGTCAGAAACTGCAGGAGTGATGTAGATGAGTATATAAAAATTTTAGAAAAGAGTAATGTAGATTGCATTCTGGCTCTTCGCGGGGATTTTCCGGCAGATAATGCCCCTGTATGCACAGATTTTAAATATGCAAATGAACTTATAGAGTTTATAAAAGCTAAAAGCGATTTATCCATAGGGGTTGCGGGATATCCGGAAGGGCACATTGAAGCAGACAATATACAAGATGATATTAATAATTTAAAACGAAAACTGTCAGCAGGCGGTGAAGTAATATATACACAACTTTTTTTTGATAATGACAAATTCTTCAGATACCTTGAGCTTTTGGAGAATAACGGAATAGATGTGCCGGTGGCCGCAGGAATCATGCCGGTAATCAGTTATTCTCAGATAACACGCATGATTAAACTTGCTAAAATTTCAGTGCCGAAATCTCTTGAAGAAAAAATTGAACGCTATAAAGATGATAAAAATTCACTTTTAGAATTCGGAGTGGAATTTGCTGTCAATCAATGCAGAGATCTCATTGAGACCGGAGTTTGCGGATTACATTTTTACACACTGAACAAAGCTTATTCAACATCAAAAATACTGGACAATATTACAATATAAAGGAGAAAATATGGAAAACCTTAACAAATATATTGAACACACACTTTTAAAACAGGATGCGACACATGAAGATTTAATAAAGCTGTTTGAAGAGGCTAAAGAACACAAATTTCTGGGCGTTTGCATAAATCCTGCTTATGTAAAACTTGCAAAAGAGCACCTTAAAGGAACAGGGATTAAAGTTGTTACGGTAATCGGTTTTCCGCTGGGGGCAAATTTACCGTCTGTTAAAGCTTATGAAGCAGCGTGCGCAGTAGAGGATGGAGCCGATGAAATTGATATGGTCATAAATGTTTCTGCAATAAAGGACAAAAATTATGACTATGTTATTAATGATATCCAGACTGTCAAAGAATCCTGTGGATTTTCACTATTAAAGGTTATTCTGGAAACCGATTTGCTTAATCCTGACGAAATCAAAAAAGCCTGCGAATTGTGCGTACAGGCCGGAGCCGATTTTGTAAAAACATCAACCGGTTTTGTGAAAAACGGTGTCGGCGCAAAAGTTGAAGATGTAAAACTGATGTATGAAACAGTTTCGCCGCATGGTCTGAAAGTAAAAGCATCAGGCGGCATTCGCGACAAAGAAACAGCCATAAAACTTATAGAGGCAGGCGCCTCAAGGCTTGGCACAAGCTCCGGAGTTAAAATTGTTCAATAGACTGTTTATGATGAACGAAGATTTTTAGCGCCTTTAAGATAGACGAATTTCGGAACAAAATCATCATCACAATTAACAACAACAAGAACTCTCAAGCACATCCGGCGAGAATTCGGGACATCAAGTTCGTTAAAACACATCATTGCAACCTTGTCCCAGCCGATTGTAAGTCGTGCAAATTTAGCCGGAAAAGCTGCATTAAGGTCTGTTGTAACCGTAAAAATAGCGTGAGAAATCTTTTCCTGCGTCAAATTATTTTGCGCAATCATTTCGTTTAACAATTCAACAGTTGCCGATTTTATAGCGGCTTCGGTGTTTGCTTCAACTGTAATTGCACCGCGTATCCCTTTTGTCATACCTTATACTCCTGTTTCTTACAATTGTAGTATAAAAATTATAGAAGTAAAGAGACTTTATGGAAGTTGTCATTTAAAAAGCCGGTTTATATACCGGCTGATTAGTCTTATGAAAATGCTTTAAAAGATCTTTCAACGTTTTTCTCTATGACAGATTTGATTGAATCATATTCTGTCTGAAGTGCGTTGTGTTCAGTGTCAAGTTTTTTCAGGTCTGTATCATACTTTTTATCTTTAGCCTGAATTTCAGTTGTTTTGCGATTGTATTCTGCTTCTGCCTTAGCAATAGCAACATCATCTTGTTCTTCATAAAAATCTGCGCAGTTGCCGTATTGTACAGAAACCCATGCATACTGATTCATCTGCTCAACTAATGTTTCGCCTTCTTCTTGATACTGTACCTGTTCCATTGTGACAATACCGTGTTCCAGAGCAAACTGAAGCCAATTTTCGTTATACATATAATAATCTTCAAGAATTTTGTAATTATTCTGATTATCTTGTTTTTCAGCTTCTGATATGCCGCCCATTCTGAACCAGAGGTTTGTATACCACTGATATTTAGGGTTTTCTTCATCCGGAACGGTTTTCGCCGGAAGATTGTCTAATGCTTCTGTATACGCATTTTTTGTATTCTGCATTTGTTCATACCAGGTATTTAAGCCGCCGATGAAGTCATCGTGCCACTTGTCATACTGTTCCTGATATTCTGCATATTTCTTATTATACACATCCAACTGTTCAAGATAAGGCTTCCATACCTCTTCTTCCCACTCTTTTTCCATTTCTTCTTGAAGAGTTTCGAAATTTTTCAGTTGATTATAGAAATCATTCCACTGCGTAACCAATTCAGATGCTGATTTTGAACCAGAACTGCTGGATAAGGTATATCTGCTGCTGTCAAGATCTGTTGTACTGCCTCCAACGCCGCCATTTTTCTCAAGATAATTGATAACTTCGCAATAAAGATCTATTACTGCCTGCTTAATATCTTCGATTTGAGGATATTCATCTGCATATTCGTTTAATGCATCAGCTAAATCTTTAGATGATTGAGTATCAGAGAAACCATAATTAGTTAATGATACATAACCATAATTTATTGCCACATCACGGTCAACAGTAATAGTACCTGATGAATTTGTTACGCTGCATGTGCCTTCACCCATACCGCCTTCACCCCAGATAAGTGCAGCAAGGTTGTGTTCCATGTGTCCGATACCGCTTGTTGATGCATCTACGGATGAATAACACTGTGAACTATTATAAGCTGTTGCTAATGCTGAAAAGTCCGGGAAAGTAGGTTTAGTCGGCTCAGTAGGTTTATTTGGTGCAGTCGGTTCCGGTTCAAATTCCGGTACATCCGTAATAGAATCTACCCAGGTATTAAACAAACCTTTTGTTTGATTTCCGCCTGTATCAATATTTTTAACACTATCTTTTAAATTTTGAACCCACTGATTATAAGCTGCTTCGTCATGCAAAAGATTTTCAGAAAAAGAAGGCTGTGTGCCGCCGCCTGTAACCATTTGCCCGATAGCGCCGCTTGTTGCACCGCTAACAGTATTCAACCATGAATGCGGATCTCCTTCATTATAGAATTTATTAAAATCTTCACCATAAATATCTTCCAATGCAGGATCATATTTCGGGTTAGCCATATCACCTATTTCATAACAACTTAAAAATGCAGCCAGATTACCGCTGTTTTGGTAATTCTTTGCATCTTCTGCTGATACAAGCAGTCTTCCTGCTGAATCAACAAAGCCATATTGATTTTTGATATCACTGTATTGAGTTACAGCGCCTACTGTTAGGGCTTGTGTCTGTCTTGTACCGGTGGAATCATAATTTGCATAAACCAATTTTGTTGAGTTTAAAGCTTCCATATACTCTTTACTTGCCTCACTTGATTTGTCGGCAAGCCGTAATTTTGAATTGGTAATCAGCTGAGATCGAGTCTCATTATGAGTCAATCTCGCGGTTATGCTTAATAGTCTTGCTTGTGAAGCTGATAAGCCCATTGCTGATTTTCCTTTCATGCTCAGAGTACTTAGATACATATAGAATATCGGCTTTTATCAGGTCAAACTTTAAAAAATAACAGCAAATGTTAAGATTCTTAACATTTAAAAAAGACAGTTATAACAACTGTCTTTTAGCTTTTTTTCTTTTACGTTAAATTTAATAAACTATATTGCAAGAGTTTGAGTAGAAATATCCAATTCTATTGGAGCATCATCAAGTATTTCAGCTTGCAATTCTGAAGCATCCTGAACTTTTACAGCTGGTACCGGAGCAGGCGTTTTTGGTAAAGCTTTTGCTGCAGCCGGAGCTTTAGCGTTTAACACAGCCGGATCAGGATTGTTTTTCTGGTGATTGTAATCAGCCATAATTTTGGAAACAAATCTTCTTGTTTCTGCAAATGGAGGTACTGCATTGTATTTTTTAACATTACCCGGGCCGGCATTGTAAGCAGCCAGCGCAAGTTCTACAGAACCAAACATTTTGTACATCATCTTGTAATACATAATTCCGCCTCTGATATTATCATTCAGCGAATATGGATTAAGCCCCATTCTTCTTGCCGTTGAAGGCATTAATTGATAAACTCCGACTGCACCGTGTGCACTTCTGGCTTCATGTCTGAAACCTGATTCTGTTTTAGCAATACTCAATGCAATAGCAGGATCAACACCCATTTCGATTGCGTGCTTAACTATTGTTGCTTTTACAGAATTAACGTCAGTTGCCTGAGCCTGATGTTGAATACACAACATACAGATTAACGTAAAAGTTAATAGTACTAATTTCTTCAAAATGTAATCCTCTGTTTTGTAAATTGAAAATCCTTAAAAGCCTTGGCTTTCGGTTGTGTAAATGAAAGATTCAACTTCCAAGAATGTATTTTATACAATTATTATATACCAAAAATTTTCAAATGCAAGTCCTAAATTGAATAATGACGCCGCATTACACCCTTAAAGCCTGTAATAACAGGAATTACAGAGATTGTAAATTTTCATTTTATCAATATAAAATCTGTACATAGACAGTTCTTGTGCGGGCTTTGTTATCAAAATCTACAAGGACTATTTGCTGCCATTGCCCAAGCTGCAATGCACCGTCAATCAAAGGCACCATTGTATTATTCCCGATAATTGAGGCTCTGATATGCGCATATCCGTTACCGTCATGCCAGGTGTTATCGTGATGGTAGTCGCCATTTAGCGGCGCAATTTTTTCCAGAGCTTCAGGCAAATCCACAAGCAAGCCCGGTTCAAATTCTATATTGGTTACTGAAACAGTGCTGCCTGCAACATAAATGTGCACAACTGCATTCTGTAGTGAATGACGATAAACTGCATTTTGCACTTTTTGTGTGATATCAATAATATCAGTAAACCCCTGAGTATTTACCGAAAAATGTTCTGTAATTACCGTCATATTAAAAACTCCGTATTATTTTTGAGTAACACGCGGGTCAAACGCAGGTTCTGCCTCAAACAGGCTCCATACGTCATTTGCATTGACTTCTTTTCTGTCATACATTTTGACTGTCATTGGTTCGACATTACGTTTAAAGCCTTGATGTGTATGTTCTTTTGCATAACCTACCGGTTTGCCTTCCTGATTATATGCATAATTGTATCTAAAAATGTCATCGCCTTTAACGGTCATGCGTTCGTAAACCTTTTTGTCAGGTGTTAAAAGGTCTTCTGTTGTAGCAGTAGAACCGTCAGCCCATTTTGTATAAATCTGACGTACAAATCCGTCTTTCACAAGTAAATCTTCGCTTTTTTCATATCCTTCTGATTCAACACTTTTTACAAAAGTATCACCGTTCATTACACGGATATGAAACGCTCCTGTTTCCTTATCTTTAGGCTTTATATATTCAATAATATTTTTAGCTGTAGATTTAACCTGTTCAGCGACATCAGTTACTATATCCTGCACTATATCTTCTGCTTTTTTGATTTCAGGTTGTATGATATCTTCTGCTTTATCAAGAATATCTTCTGCCTGCGCCTTTTTCCCTCTTAAAAGATAATATGCTGTTCCGCCGCCTACGGCAAGAAGCGCCCCTGTTATACCTACAGTGCGGGCAATTTTTTTGCTTGCTTTCGGGGTAGTGTTGCTATTATTGGTATTTTCCTGTTTGGAGTCAGGTCTGTTTGAATACATGAAATTAATATCATAATTATTTGTAACGGGTTTAATCATTTTCGGTTTTATACTCCTTAACCATACATTTCATCTTCGTAATACACAAATTCAAGATGTCCGACAAGTATTGTATCACCATCTTTTATTCCTTGCAACTTTAATTCATCAAAAACACCCATACCTTTGAGGATATTCTGAAATCTTATTACCTGCTCGGAATTGCGTTCATCAGTGACTCCTGCAATGCGGCTTACTTTGCCGCCGTTTATGATGAAGGTATCTTTTGCGACTTTTATAACTTCAAAATCACTGTCATCATTGTTGTAAGCGCCGGTATCTTCTTCCACAACAATTTCAGTTTCTGTGTGTGGAATTTCGTCAACTTTTTGTCCCATAAAGTCAGTAAGTTTGTCGATATTTTCGCCTGTTACGGCAGAAATCATGAAAACATCATCCGAAACTTTTTTGAATTGGTCAATCAGTTGTAGTCGTCTTTCTGCATCAATAGCATCCATTTTATTAAGTGCAATAATCTGATAAAGATTAGCCAGTTTTTCAGAATGTTTTTCCAGCTCTTTATTAATAATTATATAATTATTGAACGGATCTTCTTCGGTTGTATCAATCAAATGAACAAGGAAGCGGCAACGTTCAACGTGGCGTAAAAAGTCATGTCCTAATCCGACTCCCTCACTTGCGCCTTCAATTAATCCCGGAATATCCGCAACAACATATCCGTCGCCTGAACGCTTTTTAACTACACCTAAATTCGGGATAAGAGTTGTAAACGGATAATCTGCGATTTTAGGTTTGGCTGAACTTATGCGGCTGATAAGTGTGGATTTGCCGGCATTTGGCATACCTAAAAGACCAACATCCGCAATAAGTTTCAATTCAAGGAACAATTCGCGTTCAATCCCCGGTTCTCCGGGTTCACAGAATTGCGGAGCACGTTTTTGTGCGGTTGCAAAACGTGCATTACCTCTGCCGCCGCGGCCGCCTTTTGCCACAAGAACTTTTTGTTCGTGACGGGTTAAATCAGCAATGATATTACCTGTTTTAATATCTTTTACAACCGTTCCCACAGGAACTTTAATGTATAAATCTTTAGCGCAGGCGCCGTGCATGTTTTTTATTCCGCCGTTTTCGCCTGATGCAGCCTTAAACACGGATTTATGTTTGAAATCCATCAATGTAGACATATTTTCATCTGCAACAAGATAAACATCGCCGCCTCGGCCGCCGTCACCGCCGGCCGGTCCGCCTTTGTCAACGTATTTTTCCCGACGCCACGCAACCATTCCGTTTCCGCCGCGGCCGGATACAACTCTTATCTTGCTTTTGTCTATAAATTGCATATCGAATTTATCCCTAAGTCTGTTTGTGCTATTATGCTAGCATGAAAATGTTAAAAGAAAAACTATTTAGTAAAGAAAAAATTGAAATCGGCCCTGAAAGCGGGTATGACAATTATATAATGGCTATTGAATCAAGTTGTGATGAAACAGCCTGCGCAATAGTTAAAAACGGGCGTGAAGTTGTTGCAAATGTTGTTGCCTCACAAATTAAAACCCACGAAAAATACGGAGGTGTAATCCCTGAAATTGCAGCGCGGGAACATCTTGAATCCATAAATGTGGTTATTGATGAGGCGTTTAAACAGGCAAAAGAAAATGCCGGTATTGCGCCGGAAGATATAACTGCTTTTGCAGGAACTGTAGGCCCGGGACTTGTCGGATGTCTGCTGGTTGGATTGAATGCCGCAAAAACCCTTGCGCTTGTTTATGACAAGCCGTTCATCGGAGTTAATCATTTAAACGCGCACCTTTGCGGAAACTATATTGATACTGATTTAAAACCGCCTTTTATGGCGCTCCTTGTAAGCGGCGGGCATACTCAAATTATTGATGTAAAATCATATTCAGAACAAACAATTTTAGGTGAAACAATTGATGATGCAGTAGGAGAAGCTTATGACAAAGTCGCGCGTCTTATCGGGCTTCCGTATCCGGGCGGTCCGAGACTTGACAAGCTGGCTCAGGAAGGAAATCCTTTTGCATTTAAACTTCCGGAGGCAAAAGTTGACGGATATAATTTCAGTTTCAGCGGATTAAAAACAGCTGTTTTAAGACTTGTTAAATCATTTAAACAGGACGAAATGCCGGTGGCTGATATCTGTGCAAGTTTTCAGGAAACAGTATCTTCAACTCTTGTTCATAAGTTGAAAAAAGCACTGCAGGAAAGCGGGTACAATCAGGTTGTAATCGCAGGCGGTGTTGCTGCAAATTCTGAAATTCGCAAAAAAATCTTCGCACTGTCAGATGAAGGCTATAAGGTTTTTGCCCCGCCTATGAAATACTGTACAGATAATGCGGCAATGGTTGCGTCTTGCGCTTATTTTAACACCAATACTTTTGATGATGTAAATGTTGAAGTGTTTTCGCGGGTAAAATAGGCAAATTTTTATCTTTATCTGTTTTACAAAGATATGCAAATTCAAAGTGTAGATAAAAATTACCGGCCGCAATTTTCGGGTTTGACAAGAACATTGTCAAAAAACTATTTTGCGACTTTTGAAGAAATCAAAGATGTATTTGAAAAACACCCCAAAGCTGACGGTATTGCGGGCTCTTTGCCTTATTCATGGATAAAAAATATTCAGCACAAACCTAAAGCCTTTCGTGACAGCGCAATAAAAGAAGTCTATCAAACTTTTCGTGATATATTTACAGAACCTGAAATAAAAAGTCTCAAAGAAAAATCTAAAATCCTGACAAAAGCTTTACACAAAGCTGAAATTTTACCCGAAAGCAATATCGTAATTATTAAAAGCAGAAAGCTTGACGGGCGAACTATATCAGGAGTATTTACAATACACGAAAAAGGTAAAAATCCTGCACTTGAACCTGTATTTATAAAAAAGTTTAAAGACAAAGAGCAAAGAGCCTTTAGAAAAGATTATGACGGATTATACCCCGAAACAGCACTAGGCCTGCATTTTAACAAACTTATGGCTGACAGGCATATCTGGAAATTTTTCTGGTCTGACGTAAAAGCCGGCTATATAGCCTCCCACTATGATGCGCAGCCCCAAAATGTAAAAATTCCGCGGCATTTGATGCTATCAAGTGACGAAATTGACAAAGAAAATTATTTTAAAAAATTGATGAAAATTACCGGTGATTATACCGATATCCGAAAAATCTTAGCAAAATACGGATTTATACATAAGGATTATCATGACGAAAATATCGTAATTACCCGTGACAAAAAAGGCAATTTAATCACCCGCCTTATTGATTTAGGCCGGATTACGCGGCTTAATGAACGCAATTCTTATTATCTTAAATTCATCAACTACAATCACGCAACCAAAAGTTTTGAATAAACCCTTGAGAGAATGAATTTTGTAATAGTTTTTTCAAGTTCAACACCGTGATGATGGTTAATTTCTTTAATAAAATAACAAGGACTGGTAACATTAATTTCAATAATTTTACCGTCGATAACATCCAGCCCCACAAGCGGTAAGCCAATTTTGTTTAATTCTTTTGCAACAGGTGTAAATTTTTCTTTTTCATCAGGCAGAAGTTCAGCCTTGATAATATTCGCGTCACAGTGGTCATTGAATTTAAAATCATTATTGCTCGGAAGTTTTTGAATACAAACATCCAATATATCATCCCCGAGAAAAAGAACTCGTTTATCGCCGTATTTAGCCAGCGGAATATATTTTTGCACCATTATCAGCTGTGACTGCTTTTTCGTCATTAAATCAATAATAACCGCCGTATTTTTATCACCTTTTTTAAGTGTCATAACACCTGAGCCAAAACATGCGTTCAGCGGTTTTAATACAATTTCTTCATGTTCATCTAAAAAGCCTATAATATCAGATTTTGAAGCCGTAACAATATTTTCCGGCATGAGGTCAAGAAATTTTACGGTATGCAGTTTTTCGTTGAAATCACGTATTGCACGCGGTTCATTCATAACATAGGTTTTGTCCCTGTCAACAAAATCAAATATATATGTAGCATTTATGTAATCCAAATCTACCGGCGGATCCTGACGGAACATTACCAGTTGAAAATCCTCAATCTTTCTGTCTGAAACTTTTTTATCATAAACAATATTACCGTTTATTTCTGAAACCGGATAACAATGCGTATGCGCAACTCCGGACACAAGACTCAGATTATCAATGGTGGTTATACATACGTCATTATTTTCTCTGATAAGTTCTCTGATAAGCCAAAAATTCGTAACAAGATTATTAAATTCAAAATATTTGAGTTCAATTCTGTCAATAATAAATAAAATATTCATAAATGCCTCTTTCAGTCTGGTAAAAATGCAAGTCTGAAATATCAGACTTGCATATAAATCTTAACATCCGGTCTGATATAAATACATTGTCAAAACGTACTATATTTCTTTCGGATTTAAAACAAGCGGATTGTTGTTGCCTGCTTGCAGTAATCTGATGAATTTCTGAACATCAGCTTCAATAGACGGGAATGTATTGTAATGGATAGGAATAACAGTTTGTGCACCGATCCATTGTGCGGCAATTGCAGCATGTTCTGCATCCATTGTGTAAGTTCCGCCAATCGGCAGCATTGCAATATTCGGTCTGTACAATTCCTTAACGAGCTTCATTTCAGAATGCAGACAGGTATCGCCGGCATGATAAATTCTTACGTTTTCAATATTCATAAAAATACTTGCCGCACAGCCGCCGTAACTTCCGTCAGGAAGTGAACTTGAATGGAATGCAGGTAAGAAAATTATATTCCCCCAGTCATAATGTATCCATCCGCCGAGGTTTACATCGCGGGTTTTACATCCCTGTCCTGAACAGTATCTTGCAAGCTCTGCAACAGCTGTAATGGTCGCATCTTTTTCTTTAGCAATTTCTATTGCCTGACCGAGGTGGTCTGAATGCGCGTGGGTTAAAAGAATATCTGTAATATTTCTTTCATGCCAGTTGTATTTTTCGTTACCGGCTACATTCGGGTCGATTAATATTGATTTTTCGCCTACAGTAAATTCAAAAGCGCTATGACCAATATATTTTAAATCCATAACTACTCTCCTTTTGTACATTGACTGTTTTAATATAACATTATTTGCGTTAAAATACAACTATGCAATATGAAGTTTACATGAAAAAATGTATAGAACTTGCGCGTCAGGGAGAAGGCAGCACATCGCCCAACCCGCTTGTCGGCTGCGTTATACTCGATAAAAACGGCAACGAAATAGCAAACGGCTATCATGCCAGATACGGCGGCAACCATGCCGAACGCGATGCGCTTCTCAAAATTAAAGCAGGAGAAGGCGAAACCTTAATCGTTAATCTTGAGCCATGCTCTCATTACGGCAAAACTCCGCCCTGTGCTGATTTTATTATTGAAAAGAGAATTAAACGCGTTGTAATCGGTATGACCGATCCTAATCCGATTGTTTCCGGTCGCGGTATAGAAAAACTGAAAAATGCAGGTATAGAAGTTATAACTGGTGTTTTGGAAGATGAATGTAAAAAACTCAATGAAGTTTTTATAAAAAACATGACTCAAAACAAAACATTTATTGCAATCAAAACTGCAGCAACTCTGGACGGGAAAATTGCTGCCTCTAACGGCTCATCAAAATGGATTACCTCGGATGCTGCGCGGCTGGAGGTTAAAAAAATCCGTAACCGTTATGATGCAATAATGACATCTTCTGCAACAATTCTTGTCGATAATCCTACAATGGCGCACAGAAAAAAAATTATTCTGGACAGAGAACTTAAAACAAATCTTGAAGCGCAGATATATAAAGACGGCGAAATATATTTGTTTAATGCGTCACTTGATATGTTTGAAGGCGGTGTTAATTTTATCAAAACACCGGTTATGGATGGAAAATTAGACCTGAATTTTGTTTTTGAAAAAGCGTTTGAACTCGGAATAAAAAGTATTCTTGTTGAGAGCGGCGGACACTTAAACGGTTCGGTACTACCGTTTGCAGATAAAATTTATCACTTTATAGCGCCGAAAATAACAGGCGACAATTCTTCTTTATCCTGCTTTGATTTTCAGCAAATTTCAGATATAGCGCAGTGCAAGAATTTTGAATTTGGTGAAGTCAAGATGTTTCCGCCGGATATATTGCTCACCTACAGTCCTAAAAGAGAATAAGAAGGCGGACGAAGTCCACTTTTACATATTAGGCATCAGTTAAAGTCCAATGGAGCCCGTCACATATACCTCTCCGAGGGGGAGGAAAAGAATTTGTTGCCGAACGCAGTGAGGCTAGAAATTCTAGGAGGGGGTCAATTGTGTGGATTCAACGAACCAACCCCCACCCGAAACACTAAAACTCACTTACGTTCGTTAAGTGTTTCTGCCCTCCCCCTCGGAGATGGCAAAGTGGCGTCTCACCAATGCCTTTCCGTCATACCGCAGCGGTTTCGTTACGTCTTGCGGGTGTCGTTGCCTTGCGGGCAGACGAAGTCTGCTCTTATACACTGGACATCTGCTAAAGGATAACGGCGCTCGTTACGTCATCCCGCAACGTGGATGTATGCGTCCGACGGGCATTGTTACCTTGCGGGACAGACACAGTCTGCTCCTACACACTGGACACCCGCAAAAGTTAACGGGCATCCAGTATGTAAAAGTGGACTGTGTCCACCCGCAAGGCGCCGACACCCGCGAATCGTAGCAAAACTGCTGCGGTATGACGGATAAAAAACAGGCAACGCTTAAATTTTGCATTGCCTGATTAAAAAGACGTTAAGACTATAAGACGCTAAGACGATAAGTTCATTACAAAAAGCGGTCTTGGTGAAATTCCACTAATAACCGCTTTATTAAAGCACTTAACGTCTTAGCGGATTTGCGGACGGATGGCGTGCCGAAGGCACAAATCCGGATAGCGAACAGATTGAGCCGACTAAGCCGTAAGGCTTTTAGGCGAAACTCTGTGAGCGCGGAGCAAATCCAAGACACGTCCTAACGTCTTATCGTCTTTATTAACGAACTTATTCCCCTATTCCCTTATTTCCTTATTCCCTTCGAACTAAGGGCTATGCCCTTAGTTCGAAACACATATAGCGCGGTTGCCGCTGTAGCCCTTGTTGCCGCTGCCCCAGTTACTGTACGAAGTGTAGAAGAACCGATTGTACGCGGTACTCGCATGGTAATCATCACTGGACCAGTAGTAGTAGCCAAGAGTAAGTGGGAGATTATCTTTGTATTCGTCCTTTACTTTTATTGTGCCTGAATACTTATTTTCCGTCGCTCCTATTGTTATCTCGCTTCCATCACTCGCTACATATAAATTGCTCGCTAACTGGGCAAGTTCTGCCATTGTTGGTAAGCTCATGCCTTTCTCTTGACAACTTAGTTTTGCTCCTGCCCAATAGTTTGTATCGCAGTATGGACTTTGGTGCATTTCTTCCAAATCTTCATATTCGCTGCCAGCGCAGGTATCTATTGCGCGGTTTGCTTGGAATTCAGTGCTCCAGCACATGTCACCTATCGGATTATCGCAAGTTGAAAAGGCTACGCCGGAGGATAATTGAATATCTTTACCAACTCTATTCGGGCCCTTTTTTCCGTTAACATCCACCATAAATCCTAAGCAGCTTACCTGACTTCCTGTATCTTCTATAGGATCAGCATAAGGGCATTCCGGCTGGTATGCCATAATCACTGTTGTTCCATCTGCTACTACAAAGCTCATGGTATTTGTATTGGTCTTCCATTCTTTTAAGCCCATGCTGCTTGCGGAAGTGAGACCGTTTGTTTCGATTTCTTCCAACGCATCGTCTTTACCTGTTGTAACGATTTTTGGTGAATAACACTTATTTATGTCTCCATTGTCACATGTTTTAATAACTTTCATGTAGTTTTTGAAAGTGTTCATGAATTCTTCTGTAGACTCATGACCTGTCATGACGCCGTCAATGTTCATGCGGCGGACTGTTTCAGTAAGTTTCTTTTCCCATAGGTCTTTTGCCGTAGACCATGCTTTTTCATTGTGGTTCTGGATGAGACCCGGAAGGGTTAACGCTGCAACGATGCCAATAACCGCCAATGTAATTAATACTTCAGCTAATGTGAATGCTAAATTTCTCTTCATACAATATTCCTCCATTAAAACTTAGTTTAATTGTTAGGTATATATACCTAACAATTATTAGTATATCTATCATAATGGTTGTATGCAATACAAATCAGAAAAAACGTTACAATTAATAAATGTTTTAGGAAAAATCATAAAAGAAAAACGTATTAATTTGAACGCAAAATCCCGCCATAATTTTTGCAATTCCTATGAATTGGATTCAAGCAATATGCGGCGGATTGAAAATGGTGAAATTGAATTGAAAATAACAATGTTCTGGCGTATATCAGAAGCTTTAGGAATTAAACCGTCGGAATTGCTAAGTTATCTTGAATCAGAACTCGGAGACGACTTTCACCTTATTGAACAATAAAAAAATGTGTGAACAGATTTTTATAAATCATAAAATGTGCGAAATTTACATTGCCTTATTGTGTAATCCGCTTAATTACTTTAAATAACTGTTCACTTAATATTTCTTCTTCTCTACGCCTTTGGCGTCTTTTATAATAAAAGGTCTTACAAATGCCCAGGTTCCGTATGTGGAAAGCCCGAGGCCTGTGACTTTTAATCCAGTGGATAATGCTTTGGGTTTCGGAATAAAAGCACCAAGCGTTGCAGCTGCTGTACCCAGCATTATCCCTAAATAGCCCTTAAAAATCGTACGCGGTACAACAATTGTATCTGTCATATCAGCAGAATTTCTGACACCTGTTTGAAATTTGTCCAGCCAATTTTCTTTGCGCTGCGTTTTGGTATTCTCTGTAGTTGGCGCAGGTGTTATATATGAAGTTGTCGGGTAATTTCCTATTCTTTCAAGCATGTCTAATGTAAAAACTCTCAATAATATTTTTTGATACTTTAATACAAACTTAACTATTTCTTAATTATTCAATGACGTTAAACACTTGATTAGTTTTTTTGTTGATGTTATAAAAATCATGTTAAAAGTTTTACAAAATAAGAAGGAGTAAATACTTATGGTAAACGTAGCAATTAACGGTTTTGGTAGAATCGGTCGTAACACTTTACGTGCCGCTATCAGAGAAGGTATTTTTGACAAAATTAATTATGTAGCTATCAACGACCCTGGTTTGAAACCGGCTGAAGCTGCTTTGTTATTCAAACACGATTCAGTTATGGGTAAATTCGACGGTACTGTTGAAGCTTATGATGAAGGTATTATCGTAAACGGTAAAAAAATCAAATTTTTCGCAGAAAAAGATCCTGCTCAATTGCCTTGGAAAGATTTAGGCGTTGAAGTTGTTGTTGAATCAACAGGTTTCTTCACAGATGCTGAAAAAGCAAAAGCTCACATTACAGCTGGTGCTAAAAAAGTTATCATCTCAGCTCCTGCTACAAACGAAGATATTACAATCGTTTTAGGCGTAAACGACAAAGAATACGATCCTGCTAAACACAATGTAATTTCTATGGCATCTTGTACTACAAACTGCTTAGCTCCTGTAGCTAAAGTTATCGATGAAAAATTCGGTATTGTTAAAGGTTTAATGACAACTGTTCACTCATACACAGGTGACCAGAGAATCTTAGACGCAGGTCACAAAGATCCTCGTCGTGCAAGAGCAGGCGCTCTTAACATCGTTCCGACCAAAACAGGTGCTGCTAAAGCTGTAGCTCTTGTTTTACCTCAATTAAAAGGTAAATTGGACGGTTTCGCTATGAGAGTTCCTACTCCGGATGTATCATTGGTTGACGTTGTATTTGAACTTTCTAAAGACGTAACTGTTGAAGAAGTTAACGCAGCATTAAAAGAAGGTGCTGATGGACACGTTCTTTGCTACACTGAAGAACCGCTTGTATCTTCTGACTACATCGGAACTTCTCAATCTTCAACTGTTGACGCTTTATTAACTCGTGTAATGGGCGGCAATCAGGTTAAAATCATTTCTTGGTACGACAACGAAATGGGTTACTCAACTCGTTTAGCTGAAACTACTTTGATGGTTGCTTCTAAATTATAATTTAGATTTTAACTAAAAGATTTTAGTCGGGCGGCTGAAAATTCAACCGCCCGACTTTTATTATACATTTATCTAGATTTTACGTCGGCAAAAATTAATAATTCAACTGATTAATTCTTTTGTCAGAGATGTCAGAATATATTAGTAATTGTAGAATACCCTGAAACGAGTTCAGGGTGACTTAGAAAGTACCAACGGGAGGCTGTAAATGCGTATTTTAAAAATTATTTCTTTTATACTTGTCATTATCGGAGCGCTAAATTGGGGGCTTGTCGGGCTTTTCAACTTTAACCTTGTATCGACAATATTGGGCGATATGACGTTTTTGTCAAGAACAGTGTACATCTTAGTCGGACTTGCGGCAATTGTATCGCTTATAACATCTTACAGAAGTATTTCTGATGAATACTAGATTAAAAATCCGGTGTTTATGCCGGATTTTTTAATTTCTCAATCAATTGCGGGATAACTTCAAATGCGTCGCCGGCATAACCAATATCCGCGACATCAAAAATCGGCGCCTCAGGATCAAGATTTATGGCAATAATTCTTTTGGAGGCTTCCATTCCGACAATATGCTGTATAGCTCCTGAAATGCCGCATGCAATATACAATTTTGGAGAAACTGTTTTACCTGTTTGTCCTATTTGAATGTTATGCTCGGCCAATCCCATATCTACAGCACCGCGGCTTGCGCCAACTACTCCCCCGAGTGTTTTGGCTAATTCAGCCAGAAGTTTAAATCCTTCTGCGTTTTTCATGCCTTTGCCGCCCGCAACTATTATTTCTGCGCTGTCTATATCGTTAAGTTCTTCCGAAACGCCTTTTATAAATTCCAATAACTCAACTTTTGGCGATACGTCAATTAGTGGTGTTTTGTAAATTATTTGTGTATTTTTTACGACATCGTGTTCAAGCGGCTTGAACACCCCCGGGCGCACAGTTGCCATTTGCGGTTTATTTTTACACAAAATAGTAGCCATTAATTTACCGCCAAAGGTCGGACGTGTTGCGGCAAGCTGTCCTTTTTCATTTATATCAAGTTCAATACAATCAGCCGTAAGCCCTGTATTGATTGATGAAGAAATTCTCGGAGCAAGATCACGCCCCTGAGTTGTCGCGCCAATGAGAAAGATTTCAGGCTGAACTTCTTTTATAATATCAATTGCGGCCGTTGTAAAAATTTCAGTGTTATAATTCTCAAATTTCTCGCCTTCAACCGCGTAAACTTTATCAAAACCGCATTTTTCAAACCCTTCTTTAAAAAGTTCTGTTTTGCCGCCAGATGTAATAATTAAAGCTGAAACCTCTGCTCCGCCGAGTTTGGCTGATAACTCCTGCGCTTTCGCTGCAAGTGCAAAAAATACAGGATGAATATATCCGGATTTTGTAACTTCTGCGTAAATTAATATTTCATTAGCCATTAATTATATCAAACTCCTCTAATTTTTTGATAATTTCATCACTGCTTTGGACAAATACACATTGTCCTTTTGTTTCAGGGCGAAAAGCTTTGCTTACATAAGTCGGAGAGCCTTTAATCCCTGCCTCTTCCGGCAATAACCCGATATCGTCAAGTGAATAAACTGTTATTGCGGCATCCTGTGCTTTGATTATTCCGTTAATTGCGGCACGCGTCGGCTCTTCATGATTTTTTAAGACACAGATTAACGCCGGTAATTGAACTTTCAAGGTTTCAATCCCTTCTTCAATTTCGCGTTTTACGACAAGATATTGTTCATTACATTCAGAGACTTCTTTTACGTAGGTTGCCTGCGGGATACCAAGATTACTTGCAATTGTCGGGCCTGTTTGCGCTGTATCGCCGTCAATTGCGAATTGTCCGCATATAATCAGGTCAAAATCCGGTAATTTTGATTTTATTGCTGCTGCAATTGTTTTTCCTGTTGCATAGGTGTCAGAACCTGCAAATTTTCTATCCGAAAGTAAAACCGCATTGTCGCAGCCAATTGCAATAGCCTTCCTTAAAATATCTTCAGCCTGATTAGGCCCCATTGTGAGAACAGTTATTTCGGCATTTAAAGACTTTTTGATTTTCAATGCTGTTTCCAGCGCATAAACATCGTAAGGATTAATTATGCTTTCAACCCCTTCGCGCTGCATAGTGTTGTTTTCTGTCCACTTTATCTCAGTTGTGTCAGGTACTTGTTTGATACAAACGAGTATTTTCATTTAAGTTAATCTTTCTTGTTCTCTTGCTGACGCTGGTTTGCATCCAGAATAGCGCTGTAAGCCATAACATACATTGCACATTTTTTAACCCCAGGCATAAACCATGCGCATCTTTCGCCGGTGCAAACCATGTCAATGCCTGTTCCGATACTGGTCAGCGGACAAAACGGTAAGTCTTTTTTATTTGCCATCTGTCCCCTCCTTAGCTGTGTAAAGCTTCTGCCTGTTTCAGAAGGTTGCAATTTTCACTGCGTTTTTTCTCCTGATCCTTGTAAATGCGGGTTCTGTTGATAACTTCATCAAAATCGATTTTGTGAGCATCAAAGTCAGGGCCGTCAACACAGGCAAATTTAACTTCACCGCCGACTGTAACGCGGCATGCTCCGCACATGCCTGTACCGTCAACCATAATCGGGTTCATGCTGGCTTCAGTATAAATGCCTTTGTCGCGGGTTAAATCCGCCACTGCTCTCATCATTGGCATAGGACCGACAGCTATAACATAATCAACTTTTTCCTGTTTTATAATTCTGTCTAAAACGCCTGTTACAAAGCCTTTTTCTCCTAAAGAACCGTCATCTGTTGTGATAAACAATTCAGTGCAGGCATTTTTCATTTTATCCTGCCAGAAGATTAAATCTTTGTTTCTTGCTCCCATGACCATATAAACTTTGTTGCCTGCTTCTTTTAGAGCTTTTGCTATCAAATAACAAGGTGCAGCGCCATAACCGCCGGCAAGACATACAACCGTTCCGTATTTTTTTATGTGGGTCGGACGTCCTAAAGGCCCTACTATATCAGCGATTTCATCACCTACATTGAGTGCCGCAAGCTTTTTGGTTGAATATCCGACAGCCATGAAAACAAGTGTTAATTCGCCTTTGTCTTTATTAACATCCGCAATTGTCAAAGGTACTCTTTCCCCGTTTTTATCGGCACGGAAAATAATAAATTGTCCTGCCTGTGCATTTCTCACTACATAAGGCGCATCAATTGTAATTTCGTATTGATTTGGACAAATCTCTTTTTTTGATAAAATTTTATATCCCATAATAACTCTCCTGTTTTCTAATAGTAATATTGTACTACAAACTGAAAAAAAGTGAATAATGTAACGAAAATCATTTATAAAAATACGTTTATTTAAGCAGGTATTACAATTAAACCTGTTTGTCCGTATTTGAGTCTATGATTGTAATTCTCTTTTCATCTTTTATTTCGATAGGGCTCTGTTTCTTTTTGATATAATCACAGGTTAGTTTATCCTTATCAAAGTCAAATGTTTTTTCTATAAAATTAGGATTCGTTTTAGGAAAGTATCCGTCGCCGCCGGTTGCAGTGAAATCATCCATAGCTATTTTATAAAATTTGTCTGAACGCGGATTGTTTACATCTATTGAGTGTTCGGCATTTTGTTTGTCTATAAATTTCAAATCAAGCAGTTCACCGTTTGTGTTTACGGTGTATTTAAGTCCTGAGACATAGAATAAACCAGGTTTATTTCCCTTATTTACAAATGATTTTGTGCCGACTTTTAATGCATCAACCAGTTCTTTTTCAGATACATTGGCAATAACCATTTTGTTTTTGAAAGGAGTGATATCAGATACTAATCTTGAATCTACTGTTCCGGGTTCAAAGTGCCCCCTGATATTACCGGAATTTAAAAGAGCAATATCAGCATCAAATTCTTCTTTCATAGCATCAACAATAATACTTACATTAGGATTGTCGCTTATCAATCTATTTTTAGGAACAGGCGGAGCAGATTTAATCTCGCAAAGAATTTCCGGTTTTCCTAAAATACCTTCAACAGCGTATTTAATAGGTAAAATACGTCTGAATTCTCTGGTTGTTGAAAGGTTATTTTGTGCTTTTGTTATAACTCCGTTTTCGTCAAATTCAAGATTGAGTACGCCGAATTTTTCTCCGTCTTTGCCGGCCTGTGTTAAGATTACCGGTTCACCGTCTTTTGATGTTAAAAGATTAACTCCGTCTTTCACATTATCCAGTATGTTATGGGTATGTCCGCCTAAAATTACATCAAGTCCTGAAGTTTCTGCGGCAATGCGTTTGTCATTATCATAACCGCTGTGTGAAAGTAGTATTATTTTATTTATTCCCTGTGCTTTGAATTTGTCTATTTCTTCCTGAACGGATTTAATAGTTGAATCCAGATCGCTTACATGAATTTCTTCTACGGATTTGTTGTGTTTCACGCGGTCTAATACGTCTGACGGCGCAATACCAATAATACCGTATTTGTTGCCGTTATGTTCCTCGACAAAAGATTTGGTAATTTTGCCGTCCATCGGAGTACCTTTGTCAACAGTTACATTTGCTCCAAGAATTTTGTATTTAGCATCTTTTGTTAATTCAGACATCTTGGTCGGAACAACATCCATTTCGTGATTGCCAAGTGCTGTAGCGCTAAATCCGGCCCAGTTCATAAAGTTGTGTGCTACTTTATTCGCAAGATAGTTTTCGCCTAAAATAATATCACCAGAAGCAAGTTTCAATTTATCCATTTGATATGACGGGGTAAAGTAATCAAATTGTTTTGAGATTGCATAAAGCCTTTCCATATTGGTCATTTTGCCATGGAGGTCATTTATATAAAATATGCTTGCACGTGTATGCTTAGGCGGTGTTTTTTGCGGCTGCGGATTATTTGGCTGCCTGTATTTATTAAGTAAATTTGATGATGGAAGATTATTTACCATTTTTGTCGTTCCGTTACTACCTGTGTAATGTAAAACCTATAAATCTGATTTTTTGCCTTAATGTTATTTTTTGTAACATTAAGCCGCCTGTCGTTTCATTTCTTTATAAGATTTTAAACCTTCTACCCAGTTTTCAACGATATTTACGTCATTTTCTACAACACTCTGCGGTAATGCTGCGTGATGTATTTTCGGGAGCAGGTAATCTTCAGTATAGACTATTGAGCCTGAATAATCGTCGTCAGTATCGTTGCAGATAAATAACAATTGACCGTTTTTATCCTGTTTTATGCCGGTTATAGTTATTTCGTGACCGTTGATTATTTTATTTGTTTCATCGGTTTGCGTGTAACCGATAATAACATTTTCACCCATTGTCAGTGCTGATATAATTTGTTTTTTCATTGTGTTGAAATCTGTTTCATAACCTGTTATACGCGCATTTTCATCAACAGTCTGGTAGGTCATTGAAATTTTATTTTTATCTTCTACAACAGATTCTGTAAATGTTTTTTCAAATTCAATCAGACCTTTGTCATTCTG
This sequence comes from Candidatus Gastranaerophilales bacterium, assembly GCA_944326465.1. Taxonomy (GTDB): domain Bacteria; phylum Cyanobacteriota; class Vampirovibrionia; order Gastranaerophilales; family Gastranaerophilaceae; genus CALUVH01. The sequence goes on from CALVEB010000013.1 coordinate 35,257, forward strand.
GTTAAACTTGCCGCCGCGGGTATCTGTAAGCGCGTCATAAGATTGTTGTGAACCTACCTGCATCAAGGTTGATTGCATTAATACGTCAATTACAGAACGCTCGCCCGGGTCTCTATGTGAATTTTGGATTTGTGCCCTTAGCACTGCATTTTTATCAGGAGCAAATGTTAATACTGCGCTGTTATAATTGTCGGCTTTGAAAGGGACTTCAAATGCATTCAAAAGCCATACTGCGTCTAAAACGTTATCCGCCAGATTGTTTAACTTGATTTCTTTATTGACAGAAAGTTTTGGAGAACTTAAACTTTCAGCAAATCTGACAAATTCTGCCGGATGCTTTTGTGCAAGATTAAATTCAATACTTGCAGCTACACAGGTACCGGAATGCTCAAGATTTACATTGTTGTTTGCAATTCCGCGTTGTATAAGATTCGTTGTTTCAGGAGAAAATTCTGGATGCTTCTGTGCATAGCGTTTTAACGCTTCTTGTTGATATTCTTGAGGAATATCGCCAAATTGCTGCGTGATTAAATACGGATTTGAAATTGTTTCAATGGCTTCTTTTAAAATGACGTTATTGTCCAATCCTTGAGCGCGTGGAGTTGTTGCGATTTTATATAAATTATCAAGAACGGAAGTTCTGTCGTTAGAGTCGTTATTTAAAAGAATGCCGGTTTTGAGTAATTTATTAAGCTCTTTTCGGGTGGATTTATCAATATTTGCCGTAAGATATTTATATTTCTCTTTTTCATCTTTTGTTCGAAGTTCAGTGTGTATAGCAGGGTAGCTCTGCGTCCCGCTTATAGGGGCGGTTTCTACAGATGATGTATTTCCGGCTTTAAACATAACTTTGCAAGGCGCATTTTTAACCATGCCGGACTTTGTTATTCCGTTTGTGCTATAATTATATTGTTGATTGACTGGATTAATTGAATACAACACGAGCATAACTCCACTACAATTATATTAAAAAATTAAAAAGAAAAAAGTTGCCATACTGAAAAGTTTAAGTTAAAAAATGTTACAAATCTATGCAGGAATTTAAAATAAAACCGCTTACAAAAGAACAAATACTAATATCAATAGACCGTCTTACGCGTTTCAAGGATACGGAGTCTAAATATTTAAGAGTTTTTGCAGATATAATTACATCCAATCTGCTGTCGCCGCGATATAAAAAAAATGAGATTTTGCAGATGGATTACAGTAAAATTCGGGAACTTGCAGAAAGTATAATAAATTTTTCACTAGAGAGCGACGGGCTTATTTTAACAGAAGATTATATTATTAATCAGCGTTTATTTGATTATGAAAATGCGATTTTTTCCAATGGTGAAGAAGTTAACAAACTGCTTAAAAATAAAATAAATTACAGAGCTGCTATTTCATTGATAGACGAAGATGCACCTAAAAATCTTTTATGGCTGAAATATCTTGCTGATGCAACGGATATTTATGCCGAGAGATTCAGCAAAAGTCTTTTATATCCAATTGAAAAATTAGTGCTGGTAGAAGGCATTACCGAGGAAACATTGCTGCCGGAATTCGCAAAAATCTGCGGTTTTGATTTTGATAAAAACGGTGTGTATATTATTTCTGCCGGCGGTAAAAATCAGGTGGTTAAATATTTTTATAAGCTATCCCGAAGCTGTAAACTTCCTATATTTGTATTACTTGATAGCGACGCGCGCCAAAACCTTGAAGAAATAAAACCTAAATTGCGGGCTATTGATAAGATTTATATATTAAAAAACGGAGAATTTGAAGATATTCTGCCTGAAAATCTTATAAAAAGAACTCTTGATTATGCAACAAAAAATATTTCACTTGCGCCGGCCGAAGACTTAAAATGTACCGGCTCCAGAGTTAAATATCTGGAGGAATATTTTAGACATAGAGGACTACACGAATTTAAAAAGGCCGACTTCGCAGCAATGGTAAAAGCAAACCTTACCGGTACGGATGATATTTCTCCGGAAATACAGGAAATTTTCAGGGAATTAAATACCCGAAAAACTGTGCGGGTTTAAAAATGTACTCATTAAATTATCTGCTTTCTGGTAAAATTTTTATGTTATAATATACCTATGATAGATAGATATTCACGCGAAGAAATGAAAAAGATTTGGGAGCTTAATTCCAAATTTCAATATTACCTGAATGTGGAAATAGCTGTGGCAGAAGCTTATGCAGAACACGGCGATTTCCCGAAAGAAGACATAGAAGAACTTAAAAAACTTGCAAAATTTGATATTAAAAGAATTGATGAGATTGAGGCAGAAGTTCATCATGATGTCATTGCATTTTTGACAAATGTGAATGAGAATTTGGGCAAATACGCTAAATATATGCATGTTGGAATGACAAGTTCAGATGTTATAGATACGGCTTTTGCGCTCCAAATAAAGGACAGCGGAAAAATTATTGTAGAAGATCTTGATGAAACAATTGCATCATTAAAAGAGCTTGCAAATAAACATAGAAATACTGTTTGTATAGGCCGTTCTCACGGCGTGCATGCAGAAATTATGACATTCGGTGTAAAAATCTGTAACTGGATAGATATTCTGGAGCGCCAGCGTGCTAACTTTATTCATGCTCTAGATCAAATTTCTGTCGGACAAATCTCAGGCCCTGTGGGCACATATAGTAATATTTCACCCGATATTGAGCGGATAACATGTACTAATCTCGGACTTGTCCCGGCAAGAATTTCTACCCAGATAATTGCACGTGATTATCATGCATACTTTATGCAGTCACTGGCTCTTATTGCAAGTGTGCTGGAACAGTTTGCAACAGAAATCCGGCACCTGCAGAGGACAGAAGTGTTGGAAGTTGAAGAAGGTTTTGGTAAAAATCAAAAGGGTTCATCAGCAATGCCGCACAAAAAAAATCCTGTGTTGAGCGAAAATCTCTGCGGGCTTGCGCGTGTTGTCAGAGCAAATTCAATAGTTGCACTGGAAAATATACCGCTCTGGCATGAACGTGATATTTCACATAGTTCTGCAGAAAGAATCATTTTCCCTGACAGTCTGACGCTGGTTGATTTTATGTTGAATAGATTTAACAATATTGTCCAAAATCTCGTTGTTCACGAAAAAAATATGTTAAAAAATACCGACAAATTCGGCGGTATAGTTTTCTCACAAAAAGTGCTGCTTAAACTCGTTGAAAAAGGTTTAACAAGAGAAGAAGCATATAAAATTGTTCAGCGAAATGCGCTTGATGCCTTTGAAAATGATGGTAATTTCAGAGAAAATCTTGTTAATGATTTTGAGGTAACAAAACTGCTTACCCCGTTGGAAATAGATGAGATTTTTAACAAAGAAGAATTTTTGAAAAATATAAATGAAATTTATTCAAGAATTCTTTAAAATACACTTGATAAACTCATTAAATTATTGTAAAATATTATTAGTAGTTGAGGATATTATGGCAAAATTAAATATAACAGTTTGCATGGGCAGTTCTTGCTTTGCCCGCGGGAATGAAAAAAATTTAGCGTTTCTGGAAAGTTATATTCAGGAACATGGACTGGAAGCAGAAATTAATCTTGCAGGTTCTTTATGTGAAGGCAAGTGCGCCAAAGGCCCTAATATTATTGTTAACGGGGTTGAGTATAATAACGTTGACGAAGCAAAAATCGAGAAGATACTTAGCAGTGAACAGTGAACTGTAAACTGTGAACAGTTGTTATAATAAATGAGTCGGTCTAATTGGACAAAAACAACTCAATAGAAAAGCACCATTTGCCGTTCACAGTTCACAGATAAATACAGTAAAGCACAGTTCACGGTTCACCGTTCACAGTTCACAGATAGATAGGAGTTTTGAAAATGGATAAACAACACGCAGTCTATACTCTGTCAAATGAATGCCACGACTGCTATAAATGCATAAGAAGTTGTCCGGTTAAAGCAATTAAGATAGAAAACGGACATGCCTCCGTAATACCGGAAAAATGTATTGCCTGCGGCAACTGTGTCATAACCTGTCCGGCTAACGCAAAACGCGTCAGAGTTGATATTGATCGTGCTAAAAATCTTCTTAACTCTAAAAAAGAAGTATTTGTTTCGCTCGCACCTTCATGGAGCGGAGTCTTTGAATACAATTCAGAAAAAATGATATCCATTTTGAAACGTCTCGGGTTTAAAGAAATATCAGAAACCGCTCTCGGGGCTCAGGAAGTTTCAATCAAAACAGCAGAAATATTGAATAATGCTGGAAAAGGTTTGTTTATTTCAAGCGCCTGCCCTGTAATCGTTGACTACATAAGATTGTATCATCCTGAATTTGTAGATTGCATAACTCACATCGGCTCTCCTGCAATGACTCACGCCAAGATGTTAAAAGAACGTTATGGCGACGATATTGGTATTGTTTTTATAGGGCCTTGTATCGGTAAAAAAAATGAAGCTGATTATTCTGATTTGATAGATGTTGCTCTGACATTTGAGGAATTAAAAATCTGGATTAATGATATGATTCCTGACATCTCTGCTGTAGATATTGCTGCAAATGCCAAATTTGTTCCGTCTAATGCCTATGAAGGCGCTTTATATCCGATAGACGGCGGAATGAATGAAACTATTAAAAAAATCGGTGTCAGAAAAGATATCCAACTTATTAATATTTCGGGAATTTATGAATTTAGCCGTGCAATAGACGAGTTAAAACCGGAAAATATTCAAAAAACTATCTTTATAGAAGCGCTTTCCTGTGAAGGCGGCTGTATTGCCGGCCCGTGCAACTCTACACGCAAACCGGGCTTGAGTATTGTATCAGATATACTTTCTAATATAAAAGAACGGGAATTTATACCGAAAAAGCCGGCTACCGTTGTTGAATATGCTATTCAGCCTAAAAAAGTTGTTCAATCACAACATTCACTGGAAGAAATTTTAAAAGCTTTGAAAAAAATCGGTAAACACTCTGTTGATGACGAACTCAATTGCGGCGGATGCGGTTATGCAACCTGCCGTGATCTGGCAAAAGCACTTCTTGACGGAGATGCAGAAACGGCAATGTGTACATCTTATATGAGAAAAATCGCCATGCGTAAAGCAGCGGCAATGGTTCGCTGCATGCCGGCGGCCATTGTTATGGTTGACAACGAAATGAATATTATTGAAGCTAATGACGCGTTTATGAAAATGTTTACCGGCGATATGTACGAAATATTTAAGGCAAGACCGGACGGACTTGTCGGGGCTGCAATTGAAAGAATTGTTGATTTTGCCGATATTTTCAGAACAATTCTGAAATCAGGCAAAGATTTACATAAAGAAAGATATTCTGTTAACAACAAATTATATGATATAAATGCCTTTACGATTGAGCCGAATGAAATTGTGGGGGCTGTCATTACCGATGTCACCCAGACAGAATACACACGCGAAAAAATTGCACAGAAGGCACATGAAGTTATTTCCAAAAATATCTCTATTGTTCAGGAAATCGCCTGTCTGCTCGGAGAACACATGGTCGAAACAGAAACGCTTTTAAGCTCCATCGCCAATGATTATGATGACAATGAAGATGATGAAACTAATAAGGAACAGCAATAGTGTTTATTGATATTGACAGTTGTCAGGTAAAAAAATATAACCAGAATGCTTACGGTGATTATTTTATCTCCAAAAGATATCCGGATGAAGGCCGGCTTATTGCTGTTCTGTCCGACGGACTAGGCAGCGGTATAAAAGCAAATATTTTATCCTGTATGACAGCTACAATGCTTTTAAGATTTATTGAAGATGAACAAATTTCAATAAAAAAAGCTGCAAAGATTATTATGAACTCGCTTCCTGTATGCAAAGTCCGCCACATTAGTTATTCCACATTTTCAGCTGTAGACTGTAACGATGAAGGTGACGTTAAAATCGTTGAAGAAGGTAATCCGGAATTTATCTGGATTAGAAATAACGAAGTAATGAAACCTGATTTTGAGATAATTAAATCCAAAACATTTAAAAACAGACAGATGAAAGTTTATAAATTAAAACTACGCCTCGGTGACCGATTAATCTTTTGTTCTGACGGCGTAACACAGTCTGGTCTGGGCGGCGGCAGGCTTAAACTCGGTCTCAGACGCGAAGGTTTAATCGTTTTAGTGAAAGACAAACTCACCGAACATCCTGATATTTCAAGTACAGAATTAGCGCAGTATATTGTTCAGCAGGCTATTAATATCGAAACAAACCGCAAGCCCAAGGACGATATTTCAGCATGTGTAATGTATTTCAGAGAGCCAAGAGAATCTCTTGTTTTTACAGGCCCGCCTTTCCATCAGAACAAGGATGCGGAATACGCTCAAATGTTCGCAAATTTTAAAGGTAAAAAGGCAATTTGCGGCGGAACAACCGCAAATCTTCTGTCAAGAGAATTAAACAGACCTGTTACTATGGAAAAAACTATCAGTATTGGAAAACTTCCGGCATGTTCATATATGGAAGGCGTTGATCTTGTTACAGAAGGTGTTCTTACTCTCACAAAAGCATCAGAATATTTGGAGTCCGGAATATTTGATATTGACAATGCAGCCGGAAAGCTGGTAAAATTTTTCTTAGATAGTGATTGTATAAATTTCATGGTAGGCGCAAAGCTTAATCAGGCTCATTATGATCCGGCGTTACCTATTGAAATTGAAATCAGAAAAACAATCGTAAAAAAAATAGCTGCGGTATTGCAGGATAAATATTTGAAAAAAGTCAATGTGCAATATATGTGAGGTAACCCCTCAGTTAGGAAGGTAAAAAAATGGATAAAAAAATTAGTGTTAAAGTATGCTTAGGAACAACTTGTTTTGTTATGGGATCAGCAAATTTGCAGGAATTGATAGAAACAGTGCCTGCTAAATACGGTGATAAGGTTGAAGTATCAGGCGTTCCGTGTCTCGGACTCTGTTCAATAGACTGGGAATTTTCAAAAGCTCCGTATGTAAAAGTAGATGACGAAGTTATCAAAGAAGCAACCGTTGAAAAAGTTTTGAGTGCAATTGATAACAAATTAAAAGAAGGTTAACATGGAATTGGCGGGATAAATTCCCGCCCTAAATAGCAAAGGAAAAAGAAAATGGCAATTAATACCCCTAAACAAACATCGCATCTTAAACGTGAAATATTAGTTCGATTGATACGCTCTTTTTTAAGCGATAATTTTGAAGAAAAAACAAGACTTATTCCTTTTGATATGCGTCCAAAAGGCCACGAAGTACCTTACAGATGCTGTATCTATAAAGAAAGAGCAATTCTTAGAGACAGAACTGTCGCAGGATTAGGTTTTTCTATTGAGGACACTCAGGACAGTACACTGCTTTCTGAGTTGGCGCATAAAGCCTTAGACAGAAAAGAGCCTGAAGAAAATCCGCTTACTGTTTTAACAACCGCTTGTAAAGGCTGTGTACCGTCACGTATATATGTTACGGATCTTTGTCAGGGCTGCGTTGCCAGACCTTGTGTAAATACTTGTAAATTTGGCGCCATCAGTATTCAAAACGGCAAATCTGTTATTGATCCTGAAAAATGCAAAAATTGCGGAATGTGTGTTCAGGTTTGTCCGTATCAGGCGATTACAAAAATCATTGTACCGTGTGAAAGTGCATGTCCTGTAGGCGCAATTGCAAAAGGTGAAGACGGACACGCTAAAATTGATTTTGATAAATGTATATCCTGCGGTAAATGTGTTTCTGCCTGTCCTTTCGGAGCTGTACATGAAAAAAGTCAGATTATTGATGTATTAAAAGCAATTAAATCAGGTAAAAAAGTTATAGCAATGCTTGCTCCTGCAATTATGGGACAATTGCCTTGTACCCCTAAACAATTACGTGAAGCAATAATGAAGTTAGGTTTTGCTGATGTATACGAAGTTGCTCAGGGCGCTGATGTTACAACTAAAACCGAAGCTGCAGAGTTTGTGGAAAGAATGGAACACGGTGCTGAATTTATGACAACATCATGCTGTGCAGGATATAATGAACTTATTGCAAAACACCTGCCGGAAATTAAACCTTTTGTATCAACAACAAAAACACCGCTTTACTATACGGCAGAAATTGTTAAAAAAGAACATCCGGATGCAATAACAGTATTCTTCAGTCCTTGTGTTGCAAAACGCCGTGAAGCATTACAAAATCCGAATGTTGATTATGTCTTGAACTACGAAGAAGTCGGGGCATGGTTTATTGCATTGAATATTCAGGTTGATTCTTGCGGAGAATCTTCTTTCAAAGCCGAAGCCTCAGCAGAAGCTCGTAATTACGCACAGACTGGCGGCGTTGCAAAGGCTGTCCAATCATTGCTGCCCGAAGAAATACCGGCACATCCGGTTATTATTGACGGTTTAAATAAACAATCAATAAGAGATCTTAAAAAATATGCGAAAAACGGTGTCTGTGATATAGGTAATTTGATTGAAGTTATGGCCTGCCAGGGCGGCTGTCTTGGCGGTAACGCTACGGTAAACAGCTATAAGGCCGCATCTAAGCAGCTTTCAAATTACGTAAACGAAAGTAAGCATATAAAAGATTTATCTGAAGAATAAAAGATAAAATAATATAATAAAAGGCCGGTATTAAAAATACCGGCCTTATTTATTAATCTTAGATTGTTGTTGAAAGTGAAGGCGCAATTGCTATAAAGTGTCGAACTAAATCACTGTCCCACTGCGTACCTGCTCCCATTTTTAAGATTTCACAGGCTTTTTCGACCCCTAAACCTTTACGATACGGTCTGTCACTTATGAGAGCATGGAAAGCATCCGCAACAGCAACGATTCTCGCTGATAACGGTATTTCATCTCCTTTTAATTTGTCAGGATAACCGCTTCCGTCAATATGTTCATGGTGATATTTAACCATAGGGATTAAATCATGTAATGCCTCATTTGGAGCCAAAACTTTTTCTGCGCCGATTGTCGGGTGCTGTTTCATAATCTGCCACTCATCATCAGAAAGATGTGACGGCTTTTTCAACACGTTTTCCGGGATACCGATTTTGCCGACATCGTGTAAAAGCGCACCGAGTTTAATACGCTGCACTTCTTCTTCAGGAAGATTTATTGCTCGTGCCAGAGCTTCTGAATACCTTGAAACAGAGGTTGAATGACCTTTGGTGTAAGGGTCTTTTGCATCTATTGCGCCGGCAAGTGATGTTACCATTTCTATCAGGTGGTTTTGGGAAACTATCTGTTCGTTGTTGAATTTATGAACAAGCTCATCTTCAAAATTTATACCTAACTGAGCATGCCGCTTGGCAATAACTTCGGCAAAAGAGTTAAGAGCCGCATCGTCCCAGAAATTAAAATCAGAAGAACTGATAATTGCTGACATGCCTTCTTTATAACCCTTTGCCTGTGAAATATACATTGCCTGTTCGGCAAGGATGAGCAGTTTTTCCTGATCTTTAGTACAGTCAGGATAGGTGGAAATTCCGACTGAAACCTTAACAGGGCCGACATCATCAACAAAACAACAGGACAGAGTATATGTTATATATTCTGCCAGATACTTCGCATCTGCAGTATTTGTATCAGGAAGGACTACAGCTATTTCATCACCGCCATAACGTCCGGCTTTGTCATTACTTCTGATATTTTGTTTGATTTTTTCTGCAAGTAGTTTGATTATCTCATCACCTTTGGCATGTCCTAACTCTCTGTTTATTTTTGAGATGTTATTTATATCAAACATGATGATAGAAAGCTCTGTGTTATCCGCTTCTGCACGTTGTAATTCTGATGTAAGCACTTCCTGAAATCCGCGGTGAGTATATAAACCTGTTAAATTGTCAGTATTAGCATATTTACCTGCCATTTCACGCAATTCAACATTGTCCATAAACATAGCACAATAATTAGATAAAAATGAAAACAGACCTATATGTGAATCCGCATCGTCTTTACCTATAATCATTACACCCTTACAACGCTTTAGAGAAATTAACGGGATTAATAGAACATCTGATTTTGGTAAGTAAGGTATATTTAAAAAATTATTATCATTTAATATAACAGGTTCTACTGATGTAAAACACTGTACTATCGGATTTTTATCATCCGATAAAAATATTTTGGAAGAATAAGGACTTCCGGCATGGTTAAATAGTTTTAAATTGATACATTTAGATTTTTCGTGAAAAACGCCAAAAGCTGTGTAAACACTGCTTAACTTCTCGCAAAGTACATTATGAACAGCCGTAAATAATTCGTGTATTGTGTTTTTATCTTTCAGCGCTCTGTCCAGTTCTGTAATCAGCTCTGTATAGTCAATTGATGTGTTGTTTGTGTGAACTCGCGGATCTGTCATAAAGCCGCCATATAAACGGTTATGATTTTTAACATTGAAATTATTTATCCGTGCAACTATATTATTGGCTTCCTGTTCAATTGCAGAAGACATATTTATTTCAGAAGCAGGCTGATTTGACAGCTTCCTGTTTATGGGATCTGTGGCATTTTTTCTGCGAATAGGGGCTGTTTGCCGCTGTTTCACAGTTTTTTTAGTTTCTGTTTCATTATTATTTTTATTCAAAACTATTTTCCACCTACTTACTACTTTTTTAAAACCACTGACAGGAATTTCTTGCCTGTAGTTTTGGAATGTTTAACATTCCTTAAAATATTTTACCCTAATACCGTCAAAAAACAATACGTCGTTTGGACGGCAAAACATTATAATACTTTTGACCTTACAAAAATATTTATAATTATGTAAATCCTTTCTACCTCTTTTATTATTGAACACAACTTGCACTACATTTGTAGTATAACATTTTTTTTGGATTTTTTCTACCCTTTGCGGGTAAATTTTAAATTTTGTTAATATTGCCAATGTAATTTTCATTATTTTATGGTATTGTTTATAAACAGACACCGATTTTAAAAAAAACATTTTTGCAGGAAGTTTATCTTTTTGGAGTGCAAAACATGGTGAGAACGGAAATTCGAAAAAGAAGTTAGAGATATAGACGGCTTCTTTTCGAAGTCATAGGAGTACAAATGTTAGAAGAAATTATTTCAACACACAGTATGGCAATATCAGGCGGAATTTTGCTTATTGCCTATGTATTTATTGCATGTGAGAAAGTACAGAAATCTGTTGTAGCACTTATCGGGGCGGCAATTACAATGCTATTAGGCCTATTACCGTTTCACGGACATTATGATAAAGTATCCGGTGAATATATCCGCTCTGTATTTGATTATATAGAGTTTGATGTGATATTTTTACTTATTGGCATGATGATAGTAGTTCATATTGCGAGTAAAAGCGGGATTTTTAAATGGATGGCTATTGAACTTTTGAAATTAACAAAAGGCCGTCCTAAACTTGTGTTGTTCACGCTGGCAGCTTTTACGGCTGTTGCGTCTGCTTTTCTTGACAATGTTACGACTGTTGTCCTTATCATGCCTGTTACTTTTGTTATTGCAGGTGAGCTTGAGATTGATCCCGTACCTTTTTTAATTACGGAGATTCTGGCCTCAAATATTGGAGGTACAGCAACACTTATCGGAGATCCGCCAAATATAATTATCGGAGCAAAAGCGGGATTGAGCTTTATGGATTTTGCCAATGAACTTACGGGTATTGTTGTTCTGATATTCGCCGTTACTATTGCATTGCTGATATTTATGTTTCGGGATAGTCTAAAAGCAGATGATGAAAAAATGGCACATGTAGCTAATTTAGATAACAGTAAAACTATTACAGATAAAAAGCTGGTGCGGCGAGCAATAATTACATTATTACTTGTAATCCTCGGGTTTGTAACGCATGATATAACTCATATTGATGCGTTTGTTTTTGCGGTTGCCGGTGCTGCGATTCTTTTGATATTCGAAAATCCAAAAGAGATTTACAAAGATGTAGAGTGGCTTACTATATTTTTCTTTGTCGGCTTATTTATTATAATCGGCGGATTTGAAGCAAGCGGCGGGATAAGTTTTCTTGCAGAAAAACTTATTGAACTGACGAACGGCAGTCTTGATGCTGCGGCGATGCTGGTACTGTGGGGCTCAGGAATATTATCAGGTATAGTTGATAACATACCTTATACAGCTACAATGGCGCCGCTTATTGCAGAAGTTCAGCATGTAATGCCATATACAGGTGCAGGACATCATCCGTTATGGTGGGCGCTTTCGCTCGGAGCATGTTTGGGCGGAAACTTAACGATAATAGGCGCTGCTGCTAATGTAATTGTTAGTGAAACAGCTGCAGCTTATTCAAAGCCTGTTTCTTTTATGCGATTTTTAAAGTACGGGGTGATCACGACATTTATATCACTTGTTTTAAGTTCTCTTTATCTCTATTTTAAATATCTTATGTGATTATGTAATAAAAGGGTTGATAATGTATAATTTATTTCCGGTATTAAATCAGCCGGTTACTTTAATTATTGAATAAGTTTATGATATAATTATTTTGAAAAGGAGAAAAATATGACTTTACGAAATGAAAGAGTAAGAAAAGAATTAATGCGTGATATTTCCGAGATATTGCGTAAAGAAATACGCGGACTACTTGGCGTTGTGTCAATTATAGATGTTGAAGTATCTCATGATAATTCTTTTGCTAAAGTCATATATAGTGTTCTCGGGTCTCCCGAACAGATAGAAAAGTCTAAAGAAATAATAGAAAAAAGTACGCCAAAAATCAGATATGAGGTAGGTAAACGTATACGGCTGCGTCTTACTCCGGAATTGAAATTTGTATACAGTGATTCATTTGAAAAAGGTTCCAGAGTTACCGAAATTATTGATAAAATTTCGCGTGGAGAATTATAATTGTGTATACCTGTAATGAAAATAAGCAGGATTATTTTGGCTTTTTAAATATTTATAAACCTGCCGGCATGACATCTCATGACGTTGTTTATAAAATACGAAAAATATCAGGAATAAAGCAGGTCGGCCACACAGGAACTCTTGACCCTTTTGCAGAAGGTGTTTTGCCGGTTTGTTTAGGTAAAGCAACAAGACTTATTGAATATTTGACTGATGATAAAGAATATCTGGCAACCGTGCAATTCGGAAAAAGTACTGCGACTTATGACCTTGAGGGGGAAGTAACAAATATCTCTGCATTCAAGGTAAATGAAAATGATATTCTGACTGCACTAAAAAATTTTGAGGGCGAAATTGAACAACTTCCGCCAATCTACTCCGCAATAAAAGTTAACGGGAAAAAATTATATGATTATGCAAGAAAAGGTCAGGATGTTGAAATAAAGCCAAGAAAAGTATTTATTGAAAAAATTGAATTGAAAAGTTTTGATTACGAAAATCAATCAGCAGAAATACTTATAAAATGTTCTAAAGGAACATATATACGTTCAATTGCACATGATTTAGGAAAGATAACAGGTGCTTATGCGTATTTAACAAAATTAACAAGAACACAGGCAGGAAAATTTATAATTAATGATGCCATAAAGCTTGACGAAATTGAAAATAATTTTTCGACAGATATGTTAATTAATCCGTTGGATGTTATTGAATTGCCGCAAATTAATGTAAAGGAAGAAGAACTGGAAAAAATTCACAACGGACAATTTTTGCAAAATTTCGGAGAAAAAAATGGTCAACCTGTTATTTTGATTTATAATAACAGTGTTATCTGCGCCGTTGGCGCGGCAGAAGATAATAAAATTAAATTAAAGAAAGTGTTCATATAGTATGAAAAAGATATTTATTCTGCTATTTTTGCTGGCTATATCTATTCCGGCGATTGCAGGCAATTGTAACGAAGAATTTAAATGTCCTGTCGAAAACAGTTTAACTCCGGGGTATTCGCGATTCCTCAGCAGCGTTACCGGTAATAAATTTCTGGCTGAAAAAATAGCACAGGCTATTATCAAAAAAAATATTAAGAAAAACGCGCAAGGGAATTTCTGTGTAAAATTAAAATCTTACAGTGCACGTGATATGAAGGCAGGACGCTTTAAATCTTTTGAATTGAAGGGGCATGATGTTAATTTTGAAGGCATATATGTTTCAGAATTTGTTCTCAAGACTATATGTGATTTTAATTATATAAATCTTGATAAAGATTGGAATATGACTGTTGTGGATGATGTCCCGATGTCCTTTAACTTTATGATAACGGATGAAGATTTGAATAAAACAATGGCGTCCGCCGGGTATCTGAAAGTTCTTCAGGATATAAATCTTCTAGGCTGCGGATTTATTACAATACAATCAACAGATTTAAGAATAAAAGACAATAAAATTTATTACATTTTAAAATTTGCAATACCTTTTGTAAGAAAGCCGCAGGAAGTTGTTATAAAAGCAGGATTAGAAGTAAAAAACGGTGATATAAAATTTGCAGATGTTCAGATTCTTAATGAAGATTTTATATTAAAGTCTGATAAATTGTCATCTATTTTAAATTATATTAATCCACTTGATTTTTCTGTTAAAATACTGGAAAATAAAGATGCAAAGCTTAAAATAAAAAATGTGTCAATTACAAATAATAAAATACTTGTTGACGGTACAGTTGTTTTGTTGAAAGATATAATCAAAGAATAAGGAATTGAATTATGCGAAAAGATCAAAAGGTATTTTTAGGAACACTTGCAGTAATAATGGTTGCGGTTTGTGCATTTACAGCAATGAAAGTCTTGTATAATGATGAGCAGGCAGCAACAGGCCCGCTTTTACCGGTGCAGGAACAGGGGACAGAGCAGCCGCAGGAGGATGAAAAACCGGTTGAAAAAGAAAAAGTTTATGTAAATGTATTTTTTATCGGTCAGGATGAAAACCATTATGAAGTATATAAAGCTGTTAAACGTGAATACGATCAGGCTGTGGATGGCTCTAAAATAGAATATGCAATTGACAGTCTTATAATGGGGCCGAAACCTGAAGAAAAAGTTTATGGAGTATATTCAGAAATTCCGTCAGGAACACGTGTTATTTCAATTACAGAACGCCCTGAAGGTATAATTATTAATCTGTCATCTGAATTTGAAGCCGGCGGCGGAACTGATAGTATTTATAAAAGAATATATCAGTTGATAAAGACAGCCAAAAGAAATACAGATAAGCCGGTTTATCTGTATATCGAAGGCCGCAAAGCGGATGTTATAGGCGGTGAAGGTATTATGTTGAATCAACCTTTAAATGAAAATTCACTGGATGGCTAAACAGGCATGGAAAAAGATTTAGATTATTATTTAAATTTAAACTGGACTTTAATAGAAGGGCAAGATCTTGATTTTGAGGGAAAGCCTTACTTCTATATTGAAATAAAAGAGCTTCCGAGTTTTGTGTTCTGTGCTAAGACAATAGAAAAGGCACGTGCAAATTATAAACAACAGCTTGCACTGACATTAAAAATTATGATTGAAGAAGGCGATGAAATAATAGAGCCTGATGACTTTGAAGACGAACCTGACTGGGAAAGTTTGTGTCCGTAAAAAGAGTATTATTAAGCAAAAAAAATCGGGAGTCATTAAGGCTCCCGATTAATGTTTATTTGGTTTCATTTTTGGTGAATGTAATTTCGTCATTATTTACGTCAATTACAACAATATCGCCGCGGCGGAATTTCTGTTCAAGCAGCAATTTTGACAGCGGGTTTTCTACCATCTGGCGGATTACACGTTTCAGCGGTCTTGCTCCGTATACAGGATTAAAGCCGCGTGTTGCCAGAAATTCTTTTGCTTCATCAGTTATTGTAAATTCTATTTCCTGATCAGCAAGGAGTTTTCTTAAATAATCCATCTGGATATCGACTATTGCAGACAATTGCTGTAAGTTCAGTGCTTTGAAGAATATTGTTTCATCTATTCTGTTTAAAAATTCCGGTTTGAAACGGCTTTTTAAGACTTCCATAACCTTGTCTTTTGTTTCTTCAAAATCTTGCTGTGACATCATTGAATTCAGGGTGTTTTCAAGAATTATATCACTGCCGATGTTACTTGTCATAATGATAAGTGTGTTTTTAAAGTCAATTGTTCTGCCTTTAGAATCTGTCAAACGTCCGTCATCAAAGATTTGGAGCATTATATTGAACACATCCGGATGAGCTTTTTCAATTTCATCAAAAAGTACAACAGAATATGGTTTTCTTCTGACAGCTTCGGTTAACTGACCGCCTTCTTCATAACCGACATATCCCGGAGGTGCTCCGACAAGTCTTGCAACATTGTGTTTTTCCATATATTCTGACATATCAATACGGATAAGTGCATCTTCATCGTTGAACATAAATTCTGCAAGTGCTTTGGCTAATTCTGTTTTACCAACACCTGTCGGACCTAAGAACAGGAATGTACCAATCGGGCGTTTCGGGTCTTTTAAACCGGAACGCGCACGACGTATCGCGTCAGATACAGTTTTTACCGCTTCATCCTGCCCGATAAGTCGTTTATGCAAAATGTCTTCCATTTTTAACAGTTTTTGTTTTTCACTTTCAACAAGTTTGTTTACAGGAATGCCGGTCCATTTGCTTACGACATTAGCAATATCTTCTGCGTCTATTTCTTCTTTAAGCAGCTGATTAGATACTCTTTCCTTGTTTTGAATTGCTTTTAACTGTTTTTCTAATTCAAGCAATTTGCCGTATTTAAGTTCGGCTGCTGTTTGCAAATCAGTGTTGCGTTCTGCTTCTTCAATTTTGCGCTTAACGTCTTCGATTTGTTCTTTTAAACCGGCTTCACCTGTGATTGTGGCTTTTTCGCTTTCCCATTGTGCTTTGAGTTTTGATGTTTTTGTTTCAAGTTCATCAATCTGTTTTGATATATCTTCGACTTTAGCTTTTGCCTCGTCACTATCTTCTTTTTTCAATGCTTCACGTTCAATTTCCAATTGAATTTTCTGACGGAGCATTGAATCTATTTCTTCCGGCATAGAGTCTATCTGGATACGTAAAGAAGATGCAGCTTCATCAATCAGGTCAATTGCTTTATCCGGCAAAAATCTGTCAGTGATGTATCTATCGGAAAGCTTTGCGGCTTCAATCAGCGCATCATCAAGTATTCTGACGCCGTGGTGTACTTCGTATTTATCTTTCAGACCACGCAAGATACTTATTGTATCTTCAACACTCGGTTCATCAACCATAACAGGCTGGAAACGACGTTCAAGTGCCGGATCTTTTTCTATGTATTTTCTGTATTCATTAATAGTAGTTGCGCCTATTGTTCTTAAAACGCCTCTTGCAAGCATTGGTTTTAAGAGATTGCCGGCGTCCATAGAGCCTTCTGTTGCACCTGCCCCGACTACGGTGTGTAATTCATCAATGAACATTACTATTTCGCCGTTTGAATCTTCGACTTCTTTTAAAACAGCTTTCAAACGTTCTTCAAATTCACCGCGGAATTTAGCGCCTGCAACAAGTGCACCCAAATCCAGTGAAATAAGTTTAACATCTTTAAGGCTCATTGGCACATCGCCTCTTACGATACGCTGTGCAAGTCCTTCAACTATTGCGGTTTTACCGACACCCGGTTCACCTATCAGAACAGGGTTGTTTTTTGTTCTTCTGTTAAGTACCTGAATAATTCTTCTGACTTCTTCATCACGGCCGATAACAGGGTCGAGTTTGCCTTTTCTTGCAAGGGCTGTAAGGTCAGTTGAATATTTTTCAAGTGCTTTCATATTTTCTTCTGCATTTTTATTATCCACTTTTTTATTACCTCTTATTTTTTTCATTACATTTAATACATTTGAGCTTTCTACTCTGAAATCTTTCAGGAGCTTTTGGATATTAGAATTATCAAGTCTTGTCATTGCGAGTAAAATCAATTCAATTCCGACAAATTCATCTTTCATTTCTCCTGCAATATCCTGCGCTGTATCAAGCAGTCTTACTGTTTCGTTTGAGAGAAACAACTGGCTTGTGTTAGGCGGTGTAGAAATCGTCGGAAATGCGTTTACGGCAGCCACGACTCTATCTATAAAACTCTGTGTCAGAAGTTTTAACTCAGTCAGATAATCTTTTATAATACCGTTATCTCTAATCATCGCAAGCATAATATGTTCGGGCTGCAATTCTGTATTCTTGTGTGAATTCATAATTGCGCTTGCGGATGACAAAATTTCCTGAGAATAATTAGTCAGTTTGTTAAAATCTACCATAGTCCAACTCCATTAACTGTTACTTGTATTATCATTTTAAGGCTAATTTGGCAAAAGTCAGTAAAATTAACGATTATTTAATATTTTAAGGTAAAAAGGGATGCCCGTCCGTGCAAGATTTTTTGTGTGGCAGGTGCTAAATACAGCACTTTTTAAAGCAAAATTACAGCAAAAATATAAGAGAGAAAATGTTGTAATGGTTGGATTTGGGGTTGTTATATTAGCCGTATGGTGTAGGTGAAAACACCTAGACGAAAACATGTATGAATTTAATGAGGATGCCCCAAACTGGAAGGTAGAATGGGCACGCAATCTACAAGAACGACATATGCTAACAAATTATTATACAATAACAGAGCTTTCAATTCCTATACAAAAATGGTTAACATATATAGAATTAGATTAACTTATAATAACAAGAAATTTAATTTTACTTTTAACTCAATTTTTTGTGATTTTTGTTCATCTTTATCTTGTGTGAAAAAAGTTTCCGAAGTATAAAAATGAAAAAATAATTATTAATTGTGTAATTATGGGAATTATAGTATTTATATTTGCCACTTGAGTGTTACGAAAATGTTCTAAAATTTTTTTGAGAGCGGTTATTAACAAATATAATATGCCCACATAAACTAACGACAAAATTGTAATATTACAAATTATAGTGAAAACATCCCTAAAACTTGAAATTTCTGTTGGCCAAGTAAAAGATATAAGGAAAATATATATCATCAATCCGAAGGTACACCATAAAAATATAAATAATGACTGTAATATTATTGATAAAAAACGTATGTATATTATAATTCTTGACATTTTCATAGACTTTTTCTAGTGGAGTAAAATTAAAAACAAAAGATAATAACAAATCTGTATAGCAACACAAATTTTTAACTTTTTATAATCATCAGGATTAACAGGAATATGTTTGTAATATTTAATAAGATTTTCAGCTACAAACATTCCGGTCTTTAATCCTAATATATAAAAAACACATACACATATAATTAATAAAAGGTTTAAAATAATATTCTCCTGCATAAAGAATAATATTCCTGCCAAAAGCACGAACCAGGCTATAGAAACCCATATAAATAAAAAACTAAATTGCAGAATGGTTAGCAACCAAATTGATATTTTTTTTATATGTGTCATAAAATATTACCTCTTAGCGCTCCAGCATTGTATGCCAAAATGTATAAAACGCAGCCAATAATACAAATATAGTTAGAAATACGATTATTGAGATTATTATATTTTTTTTGTCAGCAGACAAGCTAATATTTTGCCGGTAATATACCAGTCCCTTTTTGACAAAATTTAACAACAGGTAATATGCATAAAAATACAAAAAAGATAATACTGCAGCCCAAAATATTGCAGAAATATCAAACGGCCATATCAATTCTTTAAACATTATTATATAAAAATATAGCCCTGCCGTGCTCCAAAGTAAAAGTACAAGGCTTTGTAAGTAGAATATTGCAAGCGAAAATATTTTGTCAAAGTTAATCATAACAGATATATCCTTAATTCAGTATATTTTAATAATATATCTATATAAATTAAAAGTCAACATCTTAATTCACAATAATTCTAACAAAACTTATACAAAATACAATTAGCCGGATGGCTATGTACAGAAAATAGATAATTCAATGATATTTAACCGATAATCACGCAGGTTTTAATAATTGTTCACACATTATTTGATTTTGAAAATTCTTTGTTATAAACTGTCAGTTAATGATGTGGCCGGGTTGGAATTAAAAAACTTACCGGCCGGTACAAAAACAAATTAAGGAGAAATTGGAAATGACACCAAGAAATTTTTTGTTCACTTCTGAATCAGTAACAGAAGGCCACCCCGACAAAGTTTGCGATCAGATCTCTGACGCGATTTTGGATGAATTTTTGACAAAATACCCGCAGGCAAGAGTCGCTGCGGAAACAACCGTTACTACAGGTATGGCGCTTGTATGCGGTGAAATTACAGCCGATTGTTATGTGGATATTCCTGCTGTGGTTAGAAATACCATAAAAAATATAGGTTACGTCGGCACAAGCGGCGGCGGATTTGATTATAAAACATGTGCTGTTTTGACAAGTATTGATGAACAGTCTTGTGATATCGCAGGCGGCGTTAATAAAGCGCTCGAATCTCGTTCTGATAATGCTGATACATCTGTTTCAGAAACAGAAAACATAGGTGCTGGCGATCAAGGTATTATGTTTGGTTACGCTTGTAACGAAACACCTGAATTAATGCCGTTGCCAATTAGTCTTGCACACAAATTATCACACAGATTGGCTCAAGTAAGAAAACAGGGAATCTTAAATTACCTCAGACCGGATGGCAAATCTCAGGTTACTGTTGAATATGTTGACGGCAAACCTGCAAGAATTGACACTGTGTTAATTTCAACGCAACACGACCCTGAAATTAACGGTGAATGCGATAATCAAAAGGTTCAGGATATCATAAGACGCGATATTATCGCTTATGTTATTGATGAAGTTTTTGCACACGAAACAATAAAACTTGATGATACAACAAAAATTCTGGTTAACCCTTCAGGACGTTTTGTAGTAGGCGGCCCTCAAGGTGATGCAGGATTAACAGGACGCAAAATCATCGTTGACACTTACGGCGGTTATTCACGTCACGGCGGCGGTGCTTTCTCAGGCAAAGATCCGACAAAAGTAGACCGTTCAGCAGCATACGCGGCAAGATATGTTGCTAAAAATATCGTAGCGGCAGGTCTGGCTGAAAAATGCGAAATAGAACTTGCTTATGCTATCGGTGTTGCCGAACCTGTATCAATCATGGTTGACACATTCGGCACAGGTAAAATTTCAGATGATGAAATTTCTACACTGGTTTCAAAAACTTTTGATTTAAGACCGGCTGCAATCATCAATCAGTTTGACCTTCGCGGTTTGCCGGCTAAAAATGGCGGTAAATTCTACCAGTTATTAGCTGCTTACGGTCACATGGGAAGAACTGACATCGATGTTCCGTGGGAAAGAACAGATAAGGCTGACTATTTAAAGTCACAAGTCTGCAATTGTGGATGTGATAAAGTAGCCTGCACTTGTTCTAAATAGTTTCCTCAGAACTTGAAATTATCAAAAGAGAGCCGCAAGGCTCTCTTTTTATCTTAATGATTTGCTTATTGCGGAACAACAGGGCCGTTGTAGCTTCTGTACAATGCCATAACTTCCGGTGAATATTTAGCCCCGTTCATTAATCCTGCGTATACTTCCGCTACAAATTCCATAGGCTCGGTTTTTGCGTATGAAGAAATCTCTGATGCAATTTTTTGCTTAAATGTGTTGGCTTTAAACTCAGGATTACACTGTTTTAAGGCTGTAAATGATGTTGTCCTGAAATGCCTGAAATGACCGTATTCATGGTATATTACATGAAATTTGTTGTTTGTAACTGATTTTTGCGGCTCAATATATGCTTTGATACCTTTTGCCTGCAGCCTGTCTATTATATTGTAAAATTCTTCGTGCTGCGCGTTTTTATCCAATTTTGAGATTTGCGCAAGTGATTTAAATTCACGGCTGTTCAAATATTTTTTGTATTTTGGATTATTATAAATTTCTTCTATTAATTGCATAGGATTTTGACGCAATATGTTGTTTGGAGCTAATAATGCATTGATTTCGTGGTATAACTCGCGGCTTTCTGTTACGTCAAAAGCATCCGGATTTCGTTTGAATGACTGAATATGTGCGGCAACTTGACGCTGGAATTTCGGGTCTATAAATGCAACCTGTGAAAAATCACCCTTAATAGCTTTTTTATACCAGTTTGCAAGAGTTTTTTTGTTATCAGCCGGTGTGTTATCGATTTTATTCAGCAATCTTTGTAAAAGCATTTTTTTGTTATCCGGTGAAATTGCAAGAGTATCGTATTCTTTGTTGTAATAGGCATCACCTATAATATTTTTACTCATATCTTTTATTACATTTGCCGGCATTGGAGCCTGACCTTTGTATTTGTTATAAATATTTGTTAATCCTTCATTTACCCAGTTGGCAAGTTCAAGATCGCCTTGAAGGTTGAAGTTTTTTATTCCTAACTTTGTCCGTGCATAATTTATAGCTTCACTCATTGTTTTTGCTTTTGTGAATTCAAGCTGCTGCGGACGCTGTGAAGGTTTGGTTTGATATTGCGGTGTTTGAACCCGTTGTGTTTGATTTTGATTAATATCAAGTTCAGGATACAGACTGACCGCGCGTTGCGGAGCCGGCCCGAATATGGATTGGCTTTGCATTTGCGGCAGATAAAATGCTGTAAACGAAGAATTTGAATAAATAAAATTATTCATGTTTCGTATCCAGTTAAATTTCAAATCAAAATTTTCCCAATAATTTCCCCAATACATATAAAATATCCCCTGTATTATATATAAAGTATTTTGTGTGGAAAAAATTGCCTATTTTGTAAATTTATTTTTCAAAATCAAATAGTGGCTTTTCTTTGTGTTTTTTCATCATATAAGCGCTTATTATAGCAGTAATCGGAACACAGACCAGAATAGCTATACTTCCGACGAGCGCGGATGTTATTTCTGTTGCAACCTGATTGAGATTAAAGAATTTATTCAAATCAATGTTATTAGCCAGTAAAACCAGAGGAAGAGCACTGCCTAAATATACGAGGATTAGAGTGTTTGACATAGTACCGATGACATCGCGGCCGACATTCATTCCTGACTTAAACAGTTCACGAATGCCGAGAGATGAATCAGTATCGTGAATTTCATTTATTGTACTTGCAATAGAAACACCTGTATCCATAAGCGCGCCTAAAGCCGCGATAATTATAGAGCCGGCGAGAACTCCCGTGAAATTCAAATCAGGTCTGGCTGTGTATAAAAACATACTTTCTTCACCTGCAAAACCTGTAAGATGTGTAATCTTGATTGTTAATATTGCAAGCAGGGCAGAAACAATAAGACTTGCGACAGTACCCAGGATTGCTGCCGTGCTTTTGGAGTTAAATCCTCCCACAAGATATATGGTTATGACCGTTGAGAGTATCCCGACAAGTGAAGCCGCAATGATAGGCGAGCAGCCGTTCAGAACTAAAGGCATTAAGACGTAAAATATCAATGCAACTGTTGCCGCGATTGAAATCAGACTGTTTAATCCTTTCTTTTTGCCGATTATTAAAACGAGTATTGCAAACAAACCAAAGGTGAAATACATTGCATTGTCACGCTTGATATCAGCGATGAATATATCAACATCATCAACCGTGATAACATCATCGGATACCGGCTCAAAGTGTAGGATTACTTTGTCGCCTTTTTCGAGTTGTATATCGTACGCCGGATTACCTGTAATCATGTTATCAACAATTCTTTCTGCGCCCTTGAATTCTCCTGTCAGAACTTTTACGGTGACTTCCTGTTTAACATTTTGATCACCTTGCTTGAGTCCTGATATATCGACATAGTTTATATTTTCAACAACACCGGTTTCAGACGGAAGAACTTTTTGTTCCGCGGCAAAAGATAATTGATATATCCCCAGAATTAAAAAAAGTGCGATTAAGAATTTTTTCATTAGCGTCCTCCTCTTATGAGGATAAGTTTAACATAAAAAATTAATCAGAGAAAATAAATATCCTTTCCTACAAAAATACTGTACACCCACTAAAGGCAGACACAGTCTGGTGGACACAGTCCACTCTTACATATTAGGCACCCGTTAAAGTCCAATGGAGCCCGTCACATATACCTCTCCGAGGGGGAGGTCGAAATTCTGTGAGCATAGCGAACTAGAATTTCGGGTGGGGGTCAATTGTGTGGATTCAACGAACCAACCCCCACCCGAAACACTAAAACTCACTTACGTTCGTTAAGTGTTTCTGCCCTCCCCCTCGGAGATGGCAAAGTGGCGACTCACCAATGCCTTTCCGTCATACCGCAGCGGGAATGTGTGCGGTTCACGTTAATTGACACCTTGCGGTATCTCAAATATAATTATAAAA
>CALVEB010000014.1 GCA_944326465.1 Candidatus Gastranaerophilales bacterium
CGAACAGTTTCTGTAAGTTTCTTTTCCCACAAATCCTTAGCCGTAGACCATGCTTTTTCATTGTGGTTCTGGATAAGGCCAGGTAATGTGAGCGCGGCCACGATGCCGATGACGGTCAACGTGATGAGCACCTCGGCGAGGGTAAATGCTCTTAAATTCTTACTTTGTGACCTATTAAATACAATGCACATAATATTTCTCCTTATATTTGTCGCTGATAGCGACAGTCGCTGTCAGTAACATAGCATAAAATATTCTTATGTGCAAGGATTTTCAAAAAGAACTGGGAAAAAATATAAGACAAATACGTCTAACAAAACACATTACACAGGAAGCATTATCACTGGAATCAAGCATTTCGCGCTCACATATCGCCATGATAGAGGCAGGGAAACGCGATATTACTGTTAGTGCATTATTCAAAATTTCCCGTGCTCTCAATGTAACGATGAATGAAATTTTCTCATTTGACGACACAGAAAAATTTCTATTTGATATTGAAAAAATATATGAATAAAAAACATTTCAAAATGAAGGGAGTCCACACTAACGTAATACTCTTAAAACAAAAATATTAATTTAATCACTATAAGTAATAATTCACAGGGAAACCCATTTTAGTTATATCAATATTTGGATATTTTACAAATAAATCTTTCAGCTGCTGTTTAAAGTTATTGAAAGGATGATGTTTCATTAATAGTGCAATAACAAAACAGGCAGAATAAACACTATCGTTATTTACTTGATTTTCATGCCACTGCGGTATTTTTTGTGGTTCTGCAAATTTGATTTTTAATTGTCTGTTCCATAATCTTGAATGATGAGCGCAAATATTTCTTATTGTTGCAAGAACATGTATCCAATTAGTTAAAACAGGTGATGTAAAATAGTCAGGAGTTAATAAATTAGCAATTTGTTTTACATCTTTAAAATTTAATCCGCTGAGAATTTTGGATAAATCTCCCATTGACAAAACTTCTGAAATCATCCAGAATGGCGGTAAGTCAGGCTCAAAATATTTTTCATAATAATACTTTATAAAAGTATCTTTTTTCAAACCTCTTTCATTCTCTAATATTTCCAGTGTTTTTTCATAGTCCCGTCGACTTTTGTAATTTTTAACATCATAAAACCAATGCGAACCATAATTTGAGCACATATATAAACAGATTTTAGCCCGCAATGCGATTTCTATAACACGAATATTTTCAAATATTATTGATTTTAAATCTTTATCAAAGTTATATAAATTTACTATATCTTCAAAAATAGTATTTTTCTTAAATTTATCATCTATTTGAAAGTATTTCATGTATGCTGATAATCGATAATACGTAATATTACTAAGAATATTTTTAGCAAAATCTACGTTATTTATAATCAATCCTCTTGATTTTAATAAGTCAATTTGTTTATCGACATTCAATGACGGTTTGTTAAATTTTATCTTTTCCACACATACCCTCTCATTAATTACAAAAAAGACCTGCTGATTTGAGCATTGTTAAGAGGCTTAGCAGGTACTATCAATAATATTATATCATATTATTAAAGGAATTTCAAGATGTTTGTAATATTTCTTATTTTTCCAATAATAAAATATATTTTTTACCTATATAAATATCTTTTCTCATTTGACGACACAGAAAAATTTCTATTTGATATTGAAAAAATATATGAATAAAAAACATTTCAAAAACGATAAAGAACGCCGCTTTAGTAAGCGTTCTTAAAAATCTTCCTATTAATACTATTTTCGCTCAAGTACTAAAAAAGCCCTCTAAAATAGAGAGCTTTTTCATATTAATAAGGTAAACAATGCTAAACAACTTCTTTAATTACAATTGTTGCGTTCTGACCGCCAAATCCGAATGAATTTGACAGTGCAACGTGGACATCTGCTTTTCTTGCCTTATGTGGAACATAATCAAGATCAGCAACTGCCTCATCCTGATTATCAAGGTTGATAGTCGGAGGTACAATTTTTTCATTAATTGTCTTAACGCATGCAATAGCTTCAACTGCACCGGTTGCACCGAGCATGTGACCGTGCATTGATTTTGTTGAAGACACCAACAAATGCGGATTGTGCTGTTTATCGCCGAAAATACCTTCAATAGCTTTTGATTCCGCGATATCACCCAGACCGGTACTTGTACCGTGCGCATTGATATACTGAACTTCTTCCGGCTTCATACCTGCATCTTTGAGTGCAAGTTCCATTGATTTAGTTGCGCCTTTACCTTCCGGACAAGGAGCAACAACATCATACGCATCAGCTGATTGACCGTAACCTACGATTTCCGCATAAATTTTTGCACCGCGTTTTTTAGCGTGTTCGTATTCTTCAAGAACAAGTACTGCAGAGCCTTCTGACATAACAAAACCATCTCTGTCTTTATCATAAGGACGAGATGCTTTAGTCGGCTCGTCGTTGCGTTTTGAAAGTGTACGTGCGCTTGAAAATGCACCGATACCAACGTCGCAAATGGTCGCCTCAGCACCGCCTGCAACAACAATATCTGCATCGCCATACTGAATTGATCTGAACGCATCGCCTACAGAATGTGTACCTGTTGCACACGCTGAAACTACGACTTTGTTCAAGCCTTTAAATCCGTATTTGATAGAAATTCTGCCGGACGGCATGTTTACAATCATCATAGGGATAGTAAACGGTGAACATTTGTTCGGGCCTTTTTCAAGTATTCTGACATGGTTTTCTTCAAAAGTGATAAAACCGCCGGCTGCCGAACTTACTATAACACCGACTCTATACGGATCTATGTCTTTTAAATCTTCCAGTCCTGCATCTTTAATAGCTTCATCTGCCGCTACAAGTGCAAACTGAACAAATCTGTCTGTTTTTTTAGCATCTTTTGGATCCATGTATTCTTCCGGATTAAAGTTTTTAACTTCACCGGAAATTTTTACTACATGCTTACTTATATCTATTAATTCCGAAGTGCTAATCCCGCTTTTTCCTTCCACAAGCGAAGACCAAAATTTATCAACACCGACTCCAAACGGTGTAACAGCCCCCATGCCTGTGATTACTACTCTTCTTTTTGTCATCTTTTTACCTTTATACCTTGTGATAAATATACGAGGGAGAAAATACTATTCAATTTTCACCCTCGCAACATTTATAAAAGATTCTAAAACAGTTTGTTGCGCTTACCATGCCTTACCGGCACAGACGGCATCGATTAACTATTTGTGAGAATCGATGTAGTTAACTGCATCTTGAACAGTTTGAATTTTTTCAGCTTCTTCATCAGGGATTTCGCAGCCGAATTCTTCTTCAAAAGCCATAACTAATTCTACTGTATCTAATGAGTCAGCACCCAAATCAGCGGTGAAACTTGCTTCAGGAGTAACTAAAGCTTCATCAACGCTTAATTGGTCTACAACTACTTTTTTAACTTTTTCTAATGTACTCATCTTTTTTTCCTCATAATTATTGTATTACTACACTATTTCAAAAACATTATAAATGCTTCAAAGTTTTTTTGCAAGAAATTTACAAATACTTAAAAGTAATGTAAAAAAATCTTTACTTTATATAATTAAGCCGCCGTCAACTTCCAGCACCTGACCTGTGACGTAATCAGCGTCAACTGCCAAAAATTTAACAACCTTAGCGATATCTTCCGGTTCACCGAGGCGTTTTAGCGGAATAAAATCGGTAAACTTAGAAGTATCCAGATCTTTTGTCATATCAGTATTAATAAATCCCGGTGCAACTGCATTAACTCTTATTCCGCGGGAACCGAGTTCTTTAGCAAGGGTTTTTGTTAGACCGATTAATCCGGCTTTTGCAGCGGAATAATTAGCCTGACCCGCATTGCCGGAAACACCTACAACACTTGCCATATTAACAATTGCCCCGCTTCTTTGTTTCATCATAACCTTAACAACCGGTTGAGAAACAAAAAATGCACTTGATAAATTCGTATTAATAACTGCATTCCAATTTTCTTCTGACATTCTCATAAATAAACCGTCGCGGGTAATACCTGCGTTGTTCACGAGAACATCAATTCTGCCGTATTTCTCAACAATTTCAGCAATGCTTTTGTCAACTTCTTCTTTGTTAGAAACATCAAATTTATAAGCTGCAGCCTCAACGCCCAGCGCCTTAATTTCCTGAACAGTTTTTTCAGCGGCTTCAGCATTGCCGGCATAGTTAACTATAATATCATAACCTGCTTTTGCAAGTTCCAGCGCGCAAGCCTTACCGATTCCGCGGGATGCGCCGGTTACTAATGCTAATTTTTCTGACATATATAAATCTCCTTATACAATCTCTCTTCAATGTTGAAATAATATCATAAAGATAAATTTTTCTCACCTTCAGGATAAAGATTGTTATAATTGTTAATAAAGAAAATCCGCCTGCAAAAGTCAGACGCAAGTCTGAATTAAACAAATTTCCGGCTATTTTTATAACTCTTAGTTCTAGATTTTTCCCTTGCCTGCTATCTTAAATTAAAAAGCCCCTCAATGAGGAGCTTTTTAATTAATCGTCATCTTCATCTTTTTTTTCAGACTTTACTTCCGGTTTTTCGGATGCAGGTTTTTCTGCGGCCGGTTTTTCAGGAGCCGGTTTAACTTCTTCTTTTTTGTCTGTTTTCGGAGCCGCTGCTTTTTTAGGTTCTTTAGCCGGTTCTTCCTCTTTCAGGTATACAACAGGTTTTGCATCGTGTTTTTCAAACAATTTGTTCAATCTTTTTGCATTATTCATACCAAAACCTACAACAGAGGCCACGGCACCCACTGCACCAAAAAGGACGACTGATAAACCTTTTAACAATACATTAGCTTTTTTTGAGGCAAGACCACCTAATAACATTGCGCCTGCCGTAATTGCACAAGACGCAATTCCGTTGGCTGTACGTTTGTTTTCTTCTTTTTTGTAATCAGCAATAAATTCATCTGCTTTGTTTTCAGGTACAGAATAGTGAGCGACTATATCTTTCCCGAAAAATTTATTTTTTGCATCTACCTGAACTCTGCCGCCGTCAAGTGGTTTTACTACTTCTACTGATAATGCCATTTTAAACTGACCTCCATTCACTTTTTATTTAATATCCTCAGGCTTTTGACCTGTTACTTCTTCTACATTGTAATTTTTCATATTTATTTGTTCTAACTTGTTGTTAAAACTCTTATCAGCTTTTTTGCTGCCCAAGAATGCTAACAACCCGACGCCGACACCGGATAATACCTTGCCGAGTGTACCGAACTTCAATACCGCCCCGACAAGCAAACCAATACCGGCACTTAAAAAGTATGTCATTATATTCTGGAATTTACGGTTAGTGTTAAGAGAATTTCTCTGCGCAATAAATTGATCTGCCTTTTCCTGCGGGGCAACATAATAGCGCTCAACAGGATGTTTTTCAGTACCTGATTTTTCCTGTATCAGTACCCTGTTGTTTTCTAAATTTCTTACTACACTAACACTTAAAGACATACTACACCTTATATTACATTTTCATAAAAACCAGTACAACTAAAAATTTGCCAATATACAGCCATTTTAGCCAGAAAACGTAACATAACTTAATTAAGGTATTCGTTAAGCTTTCCGCTTTTGTGGAGTGCTTCTAAATCAGTGTATCCGCCGACATATTTATCGTTAATAATAATCTGCGGCACTGTTGAAATTGAACGATTAAAGCGTTGTGCTAACTCTTCACACATTTTGTCAAACGAATCTGACACATCGTGTTCAGAGTATTCCAGATTTAACATTTTGAGTAATTTTTTTGCCTTAATGCAATAAGGGCATGTTTGAGATGTGTAAATTTCAATTTTGTTCATAAGTTATCCTGTCTTTTGCTGATTAAAATCTTTACCGCCAACGATTTTTAAGTGCCGTTGCGCACCTTCACCAACTGATTTTGAGATTAAGTTGTGCTGCTCGACTAATTCATGCTGCAACTTTCTAATCTGCTGGTTTTGAGGCCGGAGTTCAATATGATCGGCACCTGCAAGTATTTTGTTAATTGCAGCTTTAGCTTCATCGAGTGCACGTTCTGCCTCATCATAATACCCCTGTAAGGTCTCTACTTCTGTTATATCAAGCGCTTCTTTTAAAACTTTCTGTATTTGCGCCATAGAATTTGTTTTAATGTAGAAAATTCGCAGTCTGTAATCGTTTGCAGTACTGAGGATTTTTGCACCGCCTTTTGCAAAGTTTTTGTGCGCGATTACGATATCTGCTTCATCAATATTTCTTGTAATCTCGACATTCAAATCCAGACGCTCAATGATTTTTTCTACAATACTCCTTGAGACAGCATAAAGATACACTTTTTTAAAGTTTTTAACTTCATCAACGTATTTCTGGCGTGAGAACGAAAATTTTAAACTGTCATCGGGTTTAATTTTTTCTTCAAGCCTGTGAATTTCTTCAGTTATAGTCGGGTGATTTTTTTCTTCTTGTTTAGGCGGTTCTGCCGGTTTATCATCGTAAGTTTTATCAACTTTTCTAATTTCGGGTCTTATCGGCCAGCCGCGCAAAATATAATCAACAGCTTCTGCTGTATCTTTATACACAGCGAGAGTATTTCTGTCTAAGATTTCTATAACAATATCAAATGTCGGCTGTTTTTCACGTTCAAGAACTGTTTTTTGCGATGCGCGGCGTTTTGCCTCGTCATCACCCAGGGTTACTGATTGAACACCCCCGACCAAATCAGAAAGTGTCGGGTTTTTAATCAGGTTTTCAAGACTGTTACCGTGCGCGGTAGCGATTAACATAACACCGCGTTCAGCTATTGTTCTTGCGGCCTGCGCTTCGGCTTCTGTACCTATTTCGTCAACCACAATAACTTCCGGCGTATGGTTCTCAACAGCCTCAATCATAATATCTTTCTGGAATTCCGGTTGTCTTACCTGCATACGTCTGGCATGGCCTATTGCAGGATGCGGCGTATCCCCGTCGCCTGCTATTTCGTTTGATGTATCAACGACGACAACACGCTTGCCGAGTTCATCAGCAACCAGACGGGATATTTCTCTTAACTTGGTTGTTTTACCAACCCCCGGCCGCCCGAGAAAGAGAATACTTTTACCCATCATACAAATATCTTTTATACAAGCAATTGTCCCCGTAACAACTCTACCGATTCTGCACGTGAGGCCGATAATTTTCCCTTGCCTGTTACGTATTGCACTGATTCTGTGGAGTGTTCCGGGGATCCCTGAACGATTATCAGATGTAAATTCCTGAACATGACTTGTTATGAATGAAATATCCTCATCAGTAACAGTATCATTGCCGAGGTATTCTATTTTACCTCCCGAGTGTCTTATCTCAGGCGTTCGCCCGATATCCAGTACAATTTCTATAACATCCTCCAGTTTCTCATAACTCAAGTACTTTTTTACCCGCTCCGGCAAGATGTTCACAAGTTTGTCGATATCGTTCTGAAATTCAAGATTGCTCATGCTTTTTCATCGCCTTTCTTATTTTGATATTCAATTGTTTATATTCAAAATATGATTATTGGCTGAATTATTTTCTCTCTACTATTATTATACCACTTTTTAAAAAATTTTCATCATTCTAAAGAACTACATCTGTAGCAAATTTACAAAATTTAACAGACTCCGCAAACAGTTACCGGTAAGAAAAAATTTATATGGTCTATACAAAAACAAATACATAACAGCTATTCGTTTACTTCGCAACAAAACATACTATAAAATCCGATTTGTGATATAATTTAAGTATGAAAAAAATATTAATCACAAGTTTACTGCTATTAGCAGGCATAATGCCGGTAATTGCAGATGATATTACCGAAGATTTTCTGGATATTGCAGCAGATTATTGTATTCAGGGCAACTATTCAGAAGCAATTAATTATGTGGACAAAGCTATTGCACACGAACCTGACAATCCCAATTTAATTGCAATAAAAGAAGGAATTTATCGCATCCAGAATCCTAATGCAAAATCATATCTGGCACTCAATAATCCCGAGGTCAAAGAAGCAGAAGCTTACAAAAAATCAGGAAACAAAACAAAAGAAATAGAAGCGCTTACAACAGGTTACAACGCAAAAAATCCATGGGCGACATATTATCTGGCAGAATATTACCGCGCAAGCAAGCAATATAACACAGCCCTGAATTATTATGACAAAACCCTTGAATTAAAAGCCGGCTTTGCGCAGTGCTATCTTGGTATTACATTAACCTTAATGGAAATGCACAACTATGAAGCTGCTCTAAACGCTGTCAGATATTATCTTGACCGCTGCCCTAAATCAGATTTAGGGTATGCATTACGCGCGGAAATGAATATGCATCTGAAAAATTATGTTGATGCCGAAGCTGATATAATCACCGCACTGTCAATTTCTGATGACATTGAATATAAACTTCTTGAAGCAGAAATTCTTTACTATCGCGGAAGCTATAAGTCCGCTAAAGAAAAACTTACAGCACTTTCAAGCAGTATAAAAACAGCAGAATTGTACAAATATCTGGGACTTTGCGATTATGCACTAAAAGATTACAACAACGCATTACTAAATTTAAATAATTCAATCATCCTCTCTGATGACGACATTGAAGTCAAAAAAAAGTATAATGAAGTTAAAACTAAATTAACAAACGGAAATACAAATGGCTAGAAGAGAACGACACAAAAAAGAGAGTACCGCAACAAGAATAAAAAACTGGGGCATATCCATAATTCTTGCGATTATAATGTTTTGCGGGCTGCAAAGTTACAGTGCTTCCAGCCTGAAATTTGTTCAGGTAAGTGACGTACATTTTTCAACGCGCCAGACAAATACAACCTACAAATTGACAGGTGAATCCCCTGAACTTCTTGATGACGCCGTAGAACAGATTAATGCAATTCCAAATGTAAATTTTGTAATGTTTACAGGTGATCAGATAGATAAATCTTTTGAAAAAGAATTGTCAGCATTTTTGCCGCATGCGCAAAAACTGGTTTACCCGTGGTATGTTGCTTTCGGCAACCACGATACCTGTATTGGCGGATATTTAACCCCGAGTGTATATTTAAGTCTGGTCAGCAAATATAATAAGAATTTTAATTTCACAACCCCGTATTATTCCTTTGTCCCGCAAAAAGGGTACAAAGTCATTGTACTGGATACAATTATACGTGACAGAATTACAGCTAACGGTGAAATTAGTCCGGAACAGCTTCAATGGCTGGATAATCAGATAAGCAGTTCTCCGAAAGATACTATTCTCATATTTATGCATGTCCCGATAATAGAGCCTTACAGCAGTCCGGGGCACAAACTTTTAAATGCAGAGGAAGTTGAAGCGGTTTTGAAAAAATATAAAAATCCTATCGGAGTGTTTCAGGGGCACTATCACGGAGCAAAAATTACGCAAAAAGACAATATTTTATATGTAAGTTCAGCAGCACTGGTAAGCTATCCAAATGTATTCAGGGTTGTAAATGTCACTAATTACAGAAGAAGAGTTGTTTTTGATATAAAAACAAATGAAACCAGACTGCAAAATTTACAAAAACTTGCCAAAATTATGGTATTCGGAACCACAATTTATTCAGGTGAACCACAAGATCAAAACGGTATTTATATAATTAAGAAAAAATAACAGAGGTTAAAAGTATGAGCGATTTCAAGATTAAATTCAGAGGTGTCAGAGGAAGTTATCCTATAGCAAACGGGAATTACCTGCAATACGGCGGCAATACATCCTGTGTGGAAGTAAACGTAAACGGACATTTGATTATACTGGATGCCGGAACAGGGCTTATTGATATTGGCAACGAACTAATGGAAAAATATATCGCGTCAGGGCTGACGACGGAAGAACGTACTCCTATTCAGGCAACTGTTTTAATCTCGCATATACATCAAGATCATATTCAGGGCTTTACTTTTTTCAGACCTTTGCATATTCCGACCAGCAGAATTAATGTATTTGGCAACGTAAGTTATGAAGAAACTTTATCTGATGAACTTGCGCACCTGTTGTTCGGTAAATCATTCCCGCTGGATCTGGGCGACATTGCAGGCAACTTGAATATTCATGATATAACCGATACTGACGGCATAATCCTTCGTCACGGATGTGAACCTATTATCAAAAGAATTGAAAAAGATGAAGATAAAATTCCTCAGGATGACGATGTTTTAATCACCTGTTACCGTTCATACGCGCATCCGCAGGAAGGAGTTATAATTTACAAAATAGCTTATAAAGACAAAACTCTTGTATATGCAACAGACAAAGAAAGTTATCTTGGCGGAGATAAAAAGCTTGCAAACTTTGCACGCGGCTGTGATCTTATAATCCACGATGCGCAATATACAACAGAAGATTACCTGAACAGTTTTGTTCCGAAACAGGGTTACGGCCACTCTACATTTGACATGGCAATTGAATGTCAAAAACAGGTTGGAGCAAAAAAACTGGTATTTTTCCATTTTGACCCGACTTATGATGACAACAAGTTAAATATCATTAAAGAGCATTATAAAGAGCTTGAAAATGTACAGCTTGCTTATGAAGGTCTTGAAATAGAATTATAACAAAAATGAAAAAGATTTTAATTTCAGCATTAATATTGACGTGTATGGTAACATGCGGCTACCGGAAACCTTATGTATACGAAATAGATGCCTCCAGAAACGGGGCACTGCATAACGACTGGGGTTTAAGGTATCTGAATGAAAAATGCTACTATGCTGCAATACAAGAGTTTAAAATTGCGATTAGTCTTAATCCCGACACACAGGCAACCTCAACATATTACAACAATTTAGGCGAAACTTATATGCTAATCGGGTATCCTGACTGGGCGCAGGATTGTTTTGAGCGTGCCATTACACAATACAGTCTTAATTTCAAATACTATCAAAATCTGGCCAAATGTTTTAAGGCCCGTGGTCTTGTTGATATGAAGATTAAAGAATACAGTCAGGAGGGCTCTCCGCTGAACAAGATTATGCTGGGGCTTTTGTATGTGGAAAAAGGCGACGCCCGCCGCGGGATTATTATACTGGATGAATTTGCAATGTCAGAACCCGACTTGATAATCACAGTTGCGGTTAAGGCCTATATAAAAGAAATGGTTGCACAGATAAACAGCACACAAAATTTATAGGCAAGGTGGGTTGGCAAGTCCAGCGGACGAAGTCCGCTTTTACGCACCGGATACCCGAAAAGTTAACGGGCATCCAGTATGTAAAAGTGGACTGTGTCCACCAGGGGGGAAGGTATGTAACGGTTTCCGTTACCCTTTAGCGGGTCTCTTTCCGTCATCCCGCAACGTGGATGTATGCGTCCGACAGGCATTGTTACCTTGCGGGATCTCAAAAGAAAACTGTTGAATCAGGAGATGCCACGCTACAATTATTTTACTTGTATAATCAATGTTATCAACCTCTTACTTTCTTGTGTCGACAAGAAAGTAAGCAAAGAAGCTCTCGACCTTCACCTACGTCGCACAGAGTCTCTAAATTCAACCAGAGCGCGCAAACTCGCTACGCTCAGACAATGCGCGCTTTGCCGATGTTTCATTAAGAGCCTCTGGCGCCTCCGGCTAACGGTCGAAGAAAGTTGTATGTCGCTTGACGCACTGATAAAAAACAGACAACGCTTAAATTTTGCATTGCCTGATTTTATTAACGAACCTATTCCCTTATTCACTTCTAACTAAGGGCATAGCCTTTAGTTAGAAACACATATAGCGCGGAGGTAGCTGTAGTCCTTGTTGTAGTAGCTCCAGCCGCTGTCCGTAGGGTTGAAACCCCGAAGGTACGCGCGATTCGCATAGCGCTCCTCACTGGACCAGTAGGTGTAGCCAGTGTATTTGATTGGAGGGTTCTCTTGGTATGCTTCCTTTACTTTGAGGTTAGATTTGTTTTCTGTTGCTCCTATTGTCACTGCGCTTCCATCGCTTGAGTTTACATATAATTCACTCGCTAATTGTGCTAATTGTGCTCTCGTTGGAAGTTCCATGCCTTTATCTTTACATGCTTTTATTGCTCCTGCCCAGTAATTGGTTGAACAATATGAATTCGCTGTACCCTGTTTATCATAAGTTGTATCATTACATGTATCTATTGCTATATTCGCAGCAAAATCTGTAGACCAGCACATGTCTCCTATCGGGTTATCACAATTGGAAAGAGATATTTGACCTTTCAATGCTATATCATCACCTACTTTATTAGGCCCTTTCTTGCCGTTAACATCCACCATAAATCCTAAGCAGCTTACCTGACTTCCTGTATCTTCTATAGGGTCTGCATAAGCGCAATTAGGGTTGTATGCCATAATAACAGTTGTGCCATCCGCTATAACAAATGACATGGTATTAGTTCCCCATTCGGAATTACCTAAGTTCTCTGCTGTTTTTAAATCAGATGTTTGAACTTCAATAGGTTCAGAATCACTTCCTGTTTGTACTATCTTTGGTGAATAGCACTTATTAATGTCATTGTTATCACAAGTCTTAATAACTTTCATGTAGTTTTTGAAAGTATTCATGAAATCTTCTGTAGATTCATGTCCTGTCATGACGCCATCTACGTTCATACGGCGGACTGTTTCTGTGAGTTTCTTTTCCCAGAGGTCTTGTGCTGTAGACCATGCTTTTTCATTGTGGTTCTGGATAAGACTCGGAAGTGTTAGCGCTGCAACTATTCCTATAACCGCGAGGGTGATTAATATCTCTGCGAGAGTGAAAGCGATGCGCTTGCCCTCTCCGAGGGGGAGGGCTGAATTTCTTAGTGAGCTTGCGAACTTAGAAATTCGGGTGGGGGTTGGTTCGTTGGATCAGCACAATAGGCTGGCACCGTATTTCTTTAGCGACCACCAAGAGTGTAAGAGTGGACTTGTCCACCCCCCACCTAGAATTTGTAAGCTCACTGTGTTCGCTAACAAATTCTTTTCCTCCCCCTTGGAGAGGAGTTGTACATTGTTTTGTGTTGATTTTACCATCATTTATTCTCCTTGCTTTGTTTGTGTTTTTTAATTTCAAATGCACTTAACGACATAACGTCTTATAGTCTTAACGTCTTTCACCGGATATACATTTTTCTTTTTCATGCCAGCTCCTTTCTACATGTCAAATATTTTATTCATATATTTATATATATCATTATAAGTCAATACATTTATATGTCAATATGTATTTATAATTTATGTCATGCTAGATAAAAAAGAAATATATAAAATAATTGGGAAAAACATACAAAACGCGCGTAAAGCCAAAGGATTGACGCAGGAAGAATTCGCAGAACTTATGGACAAATCATGGAGTTATATTGCTAAACTCGAAATTGGCATGCAAAATTTTTCCATTGGCAAGCTGATTGATATAGCAAACTATTTGAATATTGAACTTGAAGAACTTTTGAAGCTCAGTTAACAAATAAAAGAGAAATAACTTTTAGATTTAAGCAACAAAAAACACGGAAGGAAAGACCCTCCCGTGTTTTTGCATAATTTTTCAGATTACACAAGTGCAAGCTGGCGTGATTCAACAACTGCCTGTGCTGCTGCAAGTCTTGCTTGCGGAATTCTGAATGGAGAACAAGATACGTAATCCAGTCCTATTCTGTGTGCGAATTTAACAGAATCCGGATCTCCGCCGTGTTCACCGCAAATACCGCCGACAAGTGAAGAGTTTACTTTCTTACCCTTTTCCATTGACATTTCTATCAATTGGCCTACACCCTTTTGATCTAATGTTTCAAACGGGTTAGCCGGTAAGATTTTTTGTTCTACGTATTTGTTCAAGAACTTACCTTCAGCATCGTCACGTGAGTAACCGAATGTCATCTGTGTAAGGTCGTTTGTACCGAATGAGAAGAATTCAGCGTATTCTGCGATTTCATCTGATGTTAATGCGGCACGCGGAATTTCAATCATAGTACCGAATTTGTAATCAACTTCGACGCCTTTTTTGATCATAACTTCTCTTGCTACGCGAACAAGAATTTCTTTTGCGACTTTAAGTTCGTTAACGTGGCCGATCAACGGAACCATTACCCAAGGTTTAACGTTTAATCCTTCTTTCTTCAAATCACAGCAAGCTTCAAATATTGCTCTAACTTGCATTTCATTGATTTCAGGATAAGTTAAGCCCAGACGGCATCCGCGTAAGCCCATCATAGGGTTTGCTTCAGAAAGACTTTCTACAACATGTAAAAGTTCTTCTTTTTCTGATGCGTCTTTGCCTTGTGCTTTAAGAGTTGCGACCTCAGCGATTAAAGATTCTTTATCAGGTAAGAATTCGTGAAGCGGCGGGTCTAAAAGTCTTACGGTCAAAGGTTTGTCGCCTAAAGCCTTGAACATTGCATAGAAATCTGAATATTGCATAGGCAGTAAGTGTTCCAGAGCTTCTTTTCTTGCTTCCGGAGTTCCTGCAATAATCATTTTTTGTACCCATGGAAGTCTGTCAGGATCCATGAACATGTGTTCTGTACGGCAAAGACCTACACCTTCAGCACCGAATTTCTTAGCGTTTTCAATATCTTTAGGAGTATCAGCGTTAGCTTCAACTTTCATTTCTTTAATTTCGTCAACCCAGCTGAAGAACTTGTTCCAGTTGTCATCAATTTGAGCTTCAACGAGTTTAACAGCGCCTTCCATAACAAGACCTTTACCGCCATCGAGTGAGATTACATCGTTTTTGTGGTAAACAGTGCCGTCTGCACCGGTTAAAGTTTCATTGTTAAGGTCGATTTTCAAGTCTTCACAACCTGAAACGCAAGGTTTACCCATACCTTTAGCAACAACTGCTGCGTGAGAAGTTGCGCCGCCTCTGAGGGTCAATACACCTTGAGAAACAGCCATGCCGTGAATATCATCCGGACATGTTTCTACACGGACAAGGATAACTTTTTCACCTGCTGCACCGCGTTCTGCTGCTTCTTCTGTATCAAATACGATTTTACCTACAGCAGCACCAGGAGATGCGTTTACACCTGAACAAATCTTGTGTGCATCTGCTAACGCTTTAGCATCAAAGCATGGCAGTAAAATCTGGTTAACTGTATATGGATCAACAAGTTGAATAGCACGTTCTTTTGTAATAATACCTTCTTCGTGCATGTCAACAGCGATTTTTACAGCAGCTGCGGCAGTTCTTTTACCGTTACGTGTCTGCAAAATCCACAATTTACCTTTTTCAATTGTAAATTCCATATCCTGAACATCTTTGTAACCGAGTTCAAGTTTTTTAGCGATATCAACGTACTGTCTGTATAAATCAGGCATTTCGTTTTCCAATTCCGCAATAGGTTTTGGAGTTCTGATACCTGCAACAACGTCTTCACCTTGAGCATTGGTCAAGTATTCACCGTAGAATTTATTTTCGCCGGTTGCAGGGTTACGGGTGAATGAAACACCTGTTGCGCAATCGTCACCCATGTTGCCGAATACCATTGTTTGAACGTTAACAGCAGTACCGTAACTGTGATCTATTTTGTTCATGTTTCTGTAAGCAACTGCACGCGGAATATTCCATGATCTGAATACCGCTTCAATTGCTTCTTCTAACTGAACATAAGGATCTTGCGGGAATTCTTTGCCTGTAACTTCTTTAATAACATTTTTGTAAACAGGAATTAAAGATTTCCAGCCTTCTGCTGAAATTTCAGTATCTTCTTTAACGCCTTCGCGTTCTTTGAGTTTTTCAACTTCTGATTCAAAGTATTTTTGTCTGTCCATTTCCCATGCTACAGAACCGAACATTGTTAAGAAACGACGATAGCTGTCATAGCAGAATCTAGGGTTATTAGTAAGTCTAACCATAGCTTCTACAGTATCATCATTCAAACCTAAGTTGAGGATTGTTTCCATCATACCAGGCATAGAAAGTCTTGCGCCTGAACGAACTGAAACAAGTAAAGGATTTTGGGTATCACCAAACTTTTTACCTGCCTGCTGTTCAACATCTTTCAAAGCAGCCTTAACTTCATCCATAAGACCATCAGGCATTCTGTTGCCATGATTGATGTAGTCCATACAAGTTTCAGTTGTAATAGTTAACCCCGGTGGCACAGGTAACCCTAAATTGGTCATCTCTGCCAAATTTGCGCCTTTTCCGCCGAGAAGATTACGCATATTAGCGTTGCCCTCTCTGAAAAGCCAAACACGTTTTTCTGTCATAGTGTTAATTCTCCTTCTTTTTTAAAATAAACAATAAATAAAACACTGTTAACCAGAATATAGCACAAAAATAAAAAAAACAAAAATTATTTTTCACAGAAAATACGTTAATCAATGGATAATTTCTATCCGGCTTAAACATAAGCTATTATTGAAAATAATATTCTAATTCGGCATTTGTGTCCAGCTTTTGCGCATCTTGTTTAAATATTTTGGTCAGAATTCCCATTTTAGCCAGACGGTATTTCAAACTTACTGCAAGAACGCCCAATCCGTATTTACACGAACGTACAAAATTTATTGAAGATGCCTCTTTAAAATACTTTGTCGGACATGAAACTTCGCCTATCTTAAACCCGTAATAAAACAATAAAGCGATCATTTCATTATCAAAAATAAAATCGTTATCACAAGCTTCTAAAGGCAGCTGCTCTAAAACTTCACGCGTAAATCCTCTGAACCCCGTATGGTATTCAGAAAGTTTTTCTCCCGTAAAAACATTTTCAAAAGCAGTCAAGAACTTATTTGCGATAAATTTATACAGAGGCATTCCGCCTTTAAGTGCAGAATTACCAAGCATACGTGATGCCAGAACAGCGTCATATTCACCGAACGCCATCATTGAAACAATTGCCGGTATTAGTTTAGGCGTATATTGGTAATCAGGATGCAGCATTACAACAATATCCGCATTTGCTTTCAGGGCAGCTTTATAACAGGATTTCTGGTTCCCGCCGTACCCCTTGTTTTCTTTGTGAACTATGGTAGTAATATTTAACTCTTTTGATACGATTTTTGTATTGTCTTGAGAATTGTCATCCACAAGTATAACTTCATCCACAAAATCTTTATAAATCTCATCATAAGTCTGTTTCAGAGTTTTTTCCGCATTGTATGCGGGCATTATTATTACAACCTTTTTTCCGTTAATCATTTTTTCTTACCCGTAAAAAAAGTGCTTACGCGGACACGTAAGCACTTTTCACACAATTTATTTATTCTTCGATAGCCTCAACTACAACATCTTCTTCATCAGTTTCTTCTTGTTCAGAAGCAGAATCTGTTCTGATAGAAGATTTGTCTGAGCCCAGAGTTTTGTCTTTAAACTTCTTCACCTGTCTGTCAAGTTTGTCAGCGAGCAAATCAATACTTGCATACATAGATTCTGCAGACTCTTCACAGCGAACAACACCTGTATTCATTTTGCAGGAAACTTCTGCAACATGCTTGCCTGAAGCCGCAGGGTTTTTAATAACTGACAGTACAACATCAATGCCCTGTATCTGGTCGTAGTGGTTAGCTACCTTACCAAATTTCTCCTTAACATAAGCCTTGATAGCATCGGTAATTTCAATGTTTCTACCGTTAACGTAAATATGCATGTGAACCTCCATATAACATACTGCTTTATTATTATAGCATATATTTTTCGATTTGCCAAGGGTATATTAATTATTGCTAACATAAAAGCAGCTAAATTATACGAAAGAGTCAATTAATCTTCTATAATAAACTGCTGTAATTCAACGTTAGGAGTACCGATAACCCTTACCAGTTCTAAAACAGATGCTTTCATCTGACATCTTTGAGAAGAACCGCTGAAGAAATCTTTGTAAAAACATCCTTCGCAGTTGCAGCCTCTTTTATAACATTCCAAAGCTGTCGGCGTCCACCTTCTGACAGCTACAGCTCTACCCATATCCCTACTTCTGAACACTTATAACTTCTCCAATTAAATTATCTTCTAAAACACAGATTCCCGACGCATAAAACCGCCGTTTCATCCTCCCCAAGGGCTTTTTTAAAAACCCTCGATAATTTAATTATAGAAAATAAGGATATTTTTTCAAGGGCGAAACATGCGATTGTGAACATTTGTAACATAAGCCTCAAACTACTGTTATTAAAGGCTTTTTAAAGGTCAATACCCCGTAAAACCCCGTCATTACATGCTTTGAGCATGTTCATACCATGGAATCATGCGTCCTGCATGGTTTTCCATGGTTTTTACAAGCGTTAAGAATTGTAAATTTTAGGGCATCCCTCACTTTTTTATAATACGCAGTATTCAGTTCCGCCCTTAATTGTGTCTATTATACCGTCAAATGTTTTTTGTAATATATAATCTACAGATTCTTGAGTTTCGTAAGCAATATGCGGGGTTATTATTACATTAGGATACTTTATTATCTCTCGTGTAATTTTTACTTCCTCCTGACATTCCAGTGAAATACTGTCAGGTTCCTTTACAAGTTCCTCACATTTTACGTTATAATTTTCACAACTTAAAACATCCAGTGCCGCGCCTTTTATCTGTTTATCATCAAGTGCAGTTTTCAAAGCTTTAATATCAACCATCTCACCGCGTGATGTATTTATCAAATATGCATTTTCCTTCATCATTGCAAATTGAGGATATGAAACCATATTTTTATTTATTCCTGTATAAGGCAGGTGTAGTGTTACTATATCTGAATTTTGAAGCAAATATTCCAGAGAAACATATTCCACATTGCATCCCTCTTTCAATTCCTGTTTTTCATTTAAATCATAGGCATAAATCTTCATACCGAAAGCAGCGGCCAATCTGCATACAGCGCCTCCTATCGCACCTGTCCCGACTACTCCCAGTGTCAAAACTGATATATCGCGCCCGATAAAACTAATAGAGCCGGCTCTATATTGTTTAGTACAGTCTGCCGCGTATACAATATTTCTTACAAGGGCGAGTATCAGCCCGAAGGTATACTGAGCTACAGATGTACTGCCATAGTTCATAACGTTTATTATTTTTATATTACGTCTCTCTGCCGCTTTTGTATTAATATGGTCTATTCCGGTAGAACGCGTAGAAATTATTCGCAAATTCTTAAAACTGTTTATTACATCCTCTGTTAATTCCGAATCAATAAATACGCTGATAATCATTACTCCGTCAAGATCTTCCTGTGTTAAGCTTTTTATGCTCTCTTCATTCAGACTCTCTTTAAAAAATCTAATATTAAAATTTTGAAAATGGTTATTCCCGAAGAAAGCCTGCTC
This sequence comes from Candidatus Gastranaerophilales bacterium, assembly GCA_944326465.1. Lineage (GTDB taxonomy): Bacteria > Cyanobacteriota > Vampirovibrionia > Gastranaerophilales > Gastranaerophilaceae > CALUVH01. The sequence goes on from CALVEB010000014.1 coordinate 19,204, forward strand.
GGTGTCACGATAATCAAAAACCAACATATTTATTGACATAAAAACTTCTCCTATTTTAGCAATAAAATTATTTTCAATTCCGGGAAATAATTCTATTGCACAAAAGTATAATCAGAATGGCAGAATAAATTACACCAAAAGCGAATGGAATACAGGTAAAAAAAAGTTACAGTAAGAATGAGAAAGGAGTTCACCAGATGAAAAACGACCTGATAATAAGAGAACCCGAACTGTACTTTGACAGTATACACAACGAATTAAACAATTTTTTACGCGATACATTTTTTGCACACACAATGGCAAACCCGCTTAATGTAAAAAAGGTTTCAACGTGGCGTCCTGCAATAGAAGTCAGCCAGAGCGATAAATGCTATAAGGTAAAAGTTCAGCTTCCCGGAGTCAAGAAAGATGATATAGAAATCGAACTTGATAACGATTTTCTGACGCTGACCGCGGAAATTCAGGAGGAAAAGGAAGAAAAATCCGAAGAAGAAAAAAATCTGCGTTATCATACAAGCGAGTTTCGTTACGGCAAATACAAGCGTACAATATCATTTGATCAGCCTGTAGACACAGATAATGCAAAAGCGGAATACAAAAACGGCTTGCTGACCATAAAAATTCCAAAACGCGAAGAAAAACACCCTGAAACAAAGAAACTAACAATAATCGAAAAATAACATATAAATTTCGTATCCTAAAGCCGAATCATCCGTGATATTTTCGGGCGTACAAATTAGCGGCGGGATCCGGACGGCTGTCGTTAGCGAGCGGGGAAGTACGTTGAAAACCTGCGAGACAGTCGATACAAAAGGCATGGTGCACATAAAAATTGGTGTATCATGCCTTTTTATAACTCTGTGAGTCAATTTTTTGGTAAGAAACTAAAAGGCCGGCATAAATGCCGGCCTTTCAATCGCGTAAGTTTTATTATACTCCGGCGAGTTCTTTTGCTCTTTCCAACTGTAATGTGCAAGTTGTAATATCACAAACTTCACTCGGACCAAAGTATTGAACAGCACCAGGGAACAGGTATCTGTCATTCATAGCCCAATCTTCTCTGCATTCTTCCAATGCCTTGAATACAGGGCCGTCTAATCTAACAAGTGCTTTCTGAATTACCGGTTTAAATTCACCGTGGCGTTTTTCCATATTCATCATCATTGTAAGAGGAACACCGCCAGCAACCCATTCTGATGCCGGTTTTGTGAGGTTTCTTACTGATGACAAATACCCTGTCAAACCGAAATTAATCAAGGCAAATGCATTAAAGCCAAGTGAATAGCAGTAATCTGCATCAAAGTTTGACGGGAATGCACAGCGGCCTTCATATCCGAAGAAGTGTGATTGTGCAGAGAATTTGCCGATATAATCACCCTGTGATTTTAATTCATCAAGTCTTGTTGTAATCATTTCGATCAACAATTTTTCAGTTTCAATTTTTGATACCTGAACATTGCCGTGCGGGTCTCTGTCTGCAAGTAATTGACCTTTAATTAACACAGGCAATGAGTTGTAAACCTTTGCATTTTCAGGGTCAAGTCTATTTTCTACGATATCAAATTTTTCTCTGATAGTTGTTGCATTAACAAAATCCGGATCGTTTTCCAATGACGCCATAATATCGTTCAGGTTAGCTATCATAGATTTCATTTCAGGAATAAATTCAATCAAGCCTTCCGGAATAATTGCAATACCGAAGTTTTTACCGTTATCAGCACGTCTTACAATAATGTCAGCCATGTAGTTGATAATGCTTTCCAGAGACATTTTCTTTTCTTCAACTTCTTCTGAAATCAAAGTGATATTAGGCTGTGTTTGCAAAGCAGCTTCGAGAGCAACGTGAGATGCGCTTCTTCCCATAATTTTGATAAAGTGCCAGTATTTTTTAGCTGAATTAGCATCGCGTTGAATATTGCCGATTAATTCTGCGTAAGTTTTTGTTGCTGTATCAAAACCGAAAGAAATTTCGATTTGTTCATTTTTCAAGTCGCCGTCTATTGTTTTCGGGCAGCCGATAACCTGAATACCCGCATTATTTTTTACAAACCATTCTGCAAGCAGTGCAGCATTTGTGTTTGAATCGTCGCCGCCAATGATGACAACTGCTGAAATATTTAACTTTTTACATACTGCAAGTGATTTTTGGAACTGTTCTTCTGTTTCCAATTTAGTTCTGCCGGATCCGATAATATCAAAACCGCCGGTATTTCTGTAAGCGTCAATGAATTCATCGGTGAATTCAACATATTTACCATCAATAATACCTGACGGGCCGCCTAAAAAGCCGTAAAGTTTGTTTGCAGAATTTGCCTGTTTCAAAGCATCATACAAGCCTGCAATAACATTATGCCCGCCCGGTGCCTGACCGCCTGATAAAATAACACCGACATTTCTTACTTCTGATACTTTTGACTCATCTGTTGATTTAAATGTTACAACAGGTTTGCCGTAAGTGTTTTTGAATAAAGCTTTAATTTGTTCCTGATCTCTTACAGACTGAGTAGCAGCCCCTTCTGACAGTTCAAGACTGTTAATTCCTTTTGCAAGGCTGGAAGGTAATTTCGGCTGATACTTTAATCTTTCAATTTGTAATGGTGAAAGTTTTCTCATTTTCTCTTCCTTTATATTAAGTAATACTTATTTACAATGTACATAATATCACAAAAAGAGCGTTGCGCCATGTAAATGTCAAAAGGCGGTAAAACATTCGTCTTACCGCCTGCAAATATCCCAAATCTGACAGCTATTCTGCCTTTTCAATTCTTTTTATTAGTGCGTTTATTTTTTCTCTTATAAATTCAAACATCATCACTGCTTCATCTTTAAAACTGTATGTCCCCGGCCAGAATGAGTACCTGAACATCAAATAATCTCCATACATGTGCTGTTTCTCCTTATAAACTACAAGTCACATATATGTAATCGGCACATTTATTCTCGGACTTCAATATTTCAGAAAACATTTTACATTTTTTTACAATAGTTCTAAATAGAATCTATAGAAATACTTTTCACACCTGCATTACGTGCACTGTCCATAACCTTTACAACTGCGCCGTGTGTTGATTCCTCATCAGACCTTATCAAAAGTCCGTCAGGATAATTGTTAATCTGTGCTCTTATAGCATTTTCTAGATCTTTCGGGGCGACGATCTGATCATCCATGTAAAAAGTATCATCCGCGGCAACCATTACAGTCATAATTTTAGAGTCTTTATTTTTGAGCTGTTCTTCGGCAACATTTTCCGGCACAGTCAGGTTTAACCCCTGTTGATCCAGAAGCGGCGCGATTACCATCATAATAATCAACAGCACCAGAAATATATCTGTTAAAGGTGTTATATTTATCTCATTAAATGTATCACGGTTACGGCTCATTTATTTACCCCTCAGTTTTTTCAGCGTTTTGTTTCAAATCCTTTTGTTCCTTTTTACTCAAAGGTTCACCGGCAACGATCAGTTTTTTATATTCAGCGTCCTGCGCCGCGTTCATTATCTTCATTATTTCAGCACTCTTAACGCGTTCATCAGCTTTCACGACAACTTCAGGTTTCTCAAGAGTTTCTTTCAAAGCTATCAGTTCGTCCGTTAAGTTTTCTTCAGTTACCGGATTACCGTTCAGGTACAAACTGCCTTCTTTTGTCACCGAAACAGTTGCGTTTTTCTGTTCAATTGCCACGCCGCTGTTTATTTCAGGTACGGTTATTGAACTGTCATTTGATTGGAATGTCGGCGCGACAACCATCATTATAATCAACAGTACCAGAAATATATCTGTTAAAGGTGTTATATTTATCTCTGTAAACAGGGCATCTTTACCCTTATTAGTTTTCATTGCCATTTTTTTCATCTCAGCCTACGGTTTTGCATAGGCCGCCTTTTATTTAATTTTTATGTACTTTTTACCGATTACCTTTTTACCGGCTTTATTTTGTCTACGCACTCGGGTGTTTTTGAAGAAATTTTTCAAATTCCTCGGGATTTATCCCTCGCACCTGTTTTTTCATCTCAGTTTTCTTTTTATGTAGTTGTACCTTTATGCTTTGCCCACCCTACAGTAACTTATATGCTCTTAACGTCTTAACGTCCTATCGTCTTAACGTCTTCTAGAGGGATATATTTGAATTGCTAGGAGTTGTACTTTCGTCGTTAGAGTCAACAAAACTTAAGAATAACAATTTAAGCAATTGGAAATCATCTTCATAACGCTTAACGATTGATTGGAAAGAGTTGTAGAACACAACTGCAACAATCGCAACACCAAGACCGAAAGCCGTTGCGATTAAGGCAGAACCGATACCCATTGCAACTGCGGCTGATTGGTTACCCTGCATAGCAAGATCCTGAAATGTGTAAAGGATTCTTACAACAGTACCGAACAACCCTAAGAAAGGTGCTACACCGCCGATTGTACCGAGAATTGTCAAATAAGTTTCAAGTTTTCTTGTAGCAAGTGCTGCCGCAATGTCAAATGAACGTGAAAATCCTGATTTCTGTTCTGAAAATATTCTGACAGCTTCTTCTGTTACTTCACCGATTACACCGCCGCATTTAATCGCGATATCCTGCGCGCCTTGCAAATTGTTTTTTACAAGTTCTCTTTGCAGTTTCGGAATTAAAAGCACTACATCTCTTTTGTTTTTACTGTAGTAAGAAAATCTGTTGATGACAACAGCCACAACAAGAATTGAACATAACAATATCGGCAGTAATACCGGCCAGTCCAATTTAATTGAGTGTAATAATAAATCCATAGTCTTTATCCTCTTTTTATGTAATCCATCAATTTTCTAATTTATTTTGTTTATTGATATCCTGACGCTCCAAATACATTGTAATCGAACGTAAATTGTATATCAATTACATCGCCTTTATACTCAGGCGGCAGCGGCTTAAACGGCGCCGTAGCCTGCACGGCATGAATAGCGGCCTTATCAGCACTCGGTAGTCCGGAAGACTTGTAAACACTACAAGATCTCAACTGTCCGTCTTTTGCTATTTTAAACAAAAGTACAACTCGCTTACTTTCATTACCTTTAGGCGGATCCCAATTCATCTTGATACGTCTTTGTAAATCACGCATATAAGGGCCGAAATCAGGTTCTCTTATTGCATCAATTCCAGGTCTGCCGTTCGGATTACCAGGGCCCGGATTACCTCCGCCTGATCCGCCGCCTCCGCCTTTAGCAAGTTTAGACCCGCTTGAAGATCCGCCGGTCGGGGCAAGCATAGGAGCAGGAGAAAATCCGCCGCCGCTTCCTCCTGATGATGAACTGCCGCCTCTGGACGACGTTCCTGAGCCGCTAATAGGACCGGTTGCATAGTGTCCCTGTTTTGTTCCGCCGGAAGGGATAGGAACATTAAACGGTGATGACGGCTTAGTCGTAACTTTAGGTGTCATCGGTGGTTTTATTGAAGGACGCGCTGTAGGCGGCTGCGGTTTTGCCTGTGTTTTTGCCTGTGGCGCTTTTACCGGCTGCTGTACAGCAGGTTTTGCCGCCGGCTTTGACGGCTGCTGTGTAACCTGTTTTACCACTTTTTGTATTGGATTTTGTTTTTGCACAGGAGCCTGTTTCGGAGCAGCCTTTTGCGGCGCAGCAGGCTGTGATGTATTTTGTATTTTTCCCGGAGCCGGAGAAGGCATTGAAACACGTCTTGTCGGATCGTGGTGCCCGCCCGCACGGGAATTCTTGTCTGAACGATACGGTGTATTCTTATTAATCGGAGTTTCTTCTCTGTCTGTAAGTACAAATTCTATATCCTGTACTTTTGGTTCAGGCTTATTGAAAATAGGAAGCGTTATACCCAGAAGCAAAAGTATCCACATAATAACATAGCCGACACCAACTGCTGTAGGATGCAGGATAGTCGAAATTATAATTGATTTTTTCAAACTTATTTCTTCGTCATCCCTTAAAACAGCAGGTGTTGTATATGTGCTCTTTTCTGTATCATCTTCTTCTGTTATATTATATTTTCCTAAGATAGACATTTTTTTCCTAACACAAACCCTTTCGGGTTTTTCATCTGTATACTGTAATAATTTTATGCAAAAACAAACATAAAATTATTACCTGTTTTACTAATAATTTTGGTTATAAGAAGCCGGATTAACTGTAATCGGTTGGGTAAGTTGTAATTCTATAGTCGCATTAACAGGGATATCTACATCATCTCCCTTATCCCATATAGATTTAACCAGTCCGCCGCCGGCACCTACTGCAGTACCTAAAGCCGCTCCTTTACCGATATTTCCGCCGGCCAGCGCCCCGAATACAACGCCTGAAAGCGCACCGGCACCAGCGCCTACTGAAAGATCTTTACCGTAATCTTTTACAACATCAAACTTTGTTCCGCCAATTAAAACACCGGTATTGTCTTCTGTTTTAATTACTGCTGATATAGGGATTTGAATACCGTAAGGTGTCACAATCTGGGTAAATCTTATGTTTAATTTACCGTTCATGCTGCCGTGTTTAGCTTTACTAACTTCAAGAACAGTACCGCTGACAGAACTTCCGGCCTGCGCAATCAAATTGCCGTTGTAATAAAAATCAGACCCCAGTGCAATTGTTACACTCTGCCCCAAAGCCAGATTAGCAGAATTCAAAGGTGTTGTAACAACAGCCTTAAAAGTTTCACCCGCCGGAACTGTAACAACACGTCCCTTCAAAGTACCGCTCTGCGGAGCAGATGACGGGGTTAATGAATAATTTGTGCTATATGGCGAATTTGTCTGCGGCTGCGGGGTTGTATAACTGTAATTGCTGTCCGCAAATGCTGCCGTTGCTGTTAATATTATAGCTGTTAATAAAATTCCTACTCTTCTTTGCATATATTTCCCCATATTTTATAATATATTTAACAGTGTAAACTATTTTTTTCAATTTGTCAATTTATTAATTTGTCATAGTATGCGTAATCCAAACAGGATCAGTAAGTATAATAAGCTTATTTTCGCCTGCCCTAAGAGTCGTATGAACACCCATTTGCCGTTCCCGTCCCGGTCTTAATTGCAATGTCAGAGCATAATATCTGGTCTGATAATGCGGCATCCTTACATACTTTTCCGGCGGTGACATTTCACCGCCCAAAATATTGTTATTATTGGAATAAATATATCCGCGCACCGGTACTTCAAACCCGTCCGGATAAACCATTTTTACAATTCTAATTTTCATAGACCCGTTTGTGCCGATAACAGGTTCGTGCAAATCTTCAACACGGCCGTAAAACACAGTATCTTTCGGGATTACATTAACTTCTTCCATATACATGTCATTAGTGGCTATGAACACTGTTTTAAAGCCTTCGGGACAATTTTGTGTAGACACTTCCGCTGTACTCATTACCGGAATAAATGTACCGGTATCCAGTTGAATACCGTCATAATCTCTAATTTCAAACTGAATATTAGGCAGCGGCTCATCTTCGGCCGGAAATGCCGGACAAATGGTTAAAATTAATGCCAGTATGAACAAAATCTTCTTCATACCTATATTATAACATTTTTTTCTAAATATGCAATTTTTTATAAGTCAATAAGATGCAAAGATATTTTCAGCCGGCATTTTCAATAAAAAAAAGCCGTTTTGGAGAACGGCTACCAGACTTGGGGAGGATTATGAAAAAACAAAGTTTTCCATAACTTTATATCTCCTGTATCGTCTGAAAATTTTCTAAACTTTATCAAATTACAAAAATCTCCTCCAAATGGAGGAGATTTGCCTTTTTCATACTTCTTTGCTAAACCTGAATATCTTTTTCAAATCCGAATAAGGAGCTTACGGATTCATCATCGTGTATTCTTGAAATAGCCTGTCCCAAAAGCGGGGCAACAGATAATTGTTTGATATTAGGCGGCATTTTAGTCATATCAAGCGGTATTGTATTAGTTACAATACATTCCTTAATTGGCGCATTGCCGAGCCTTTCAACAGCCGGCCCTGAAAATACAGGGTGAACAGCACATACATAAACATCTTTTGCCCCTTCTTTGATAAGAAGTTTTGATGCTTCGCAGATTGTACCGGCTGTATCAATTAAATCGTCAAACAGAATACAAACTTTATTTTTTACATCACCGATTACATGGCTTGCGATAGCTTCGTTGTGCTTGTCACGACGTTTATCAATAATAGCAAGCGTTGTACCGATTTCTTTTGCCAGATGTCTGGTTCTTTGAACACCGCCTGTATCAGGGCTTACTGCAACCATATCATCAGGGTCAATACCAAGTTTTTTGATATAGTTTACGATAATTGGCATTGCAAAAATATGATCAACAAGAATATTGAAAAATCCTTGAATTTGACCTGTGTGCAAATCCATTGCAAGAACTCTGTCTGTGCCTGCTGTCGTTAATAAATCAGCAACGAGTTTTGCCGTAATAGCTTCACGTCCGGATGTTTTTCTATCCTGTCTTGCGTATCCGTAATAAGGAATTACTGCAGTAATTGTCTTTGCGCTTGCACGTTTGAACGCATCAATAATAATAAGCAATTCCATTAAGTTTTCATTAACAGGGTTGCACAACGGCTGAATAATAAACACATCATCGCCGCGCACGCTTTCTTTAACCTGAACATAAATTTCCCCGTCAGCAAAATTTTTGACTACCATAGGCCCGATTGTTGTACCAAGATAATCTGCAATTTCCTGTGCTAATTTCGGGTTAGAACGTCCGGCAAAAAGTTTTATGTCATGTGTCGGATTAATTGTTCGTTCTAACTGTTCAAGAGGCATTTCCAAAACCATTTTATATATTTCCTTTTCTTGTATTGCATGGGATATTATAAAACTTAGGGCTTTTATCCACAAGTTTTTTTTAAGTAATATTACATTTCTTTTACGATAGAAATTAAAATCAAGGAAAAATATTTTTTGCTATTGCGGATACTATTTCTTAATAATTTGATAAATACTGCCGTTTTTGTTAATATAATTTATTATGAAGATTGGATTTATACCGATAGATAACCGGCCTGTATGCTATAGTTTACCTGAAATTACAGCAAAAATTGATTCTGATATTGAACTTTTTTTGCCGGAGCGCAAATGGCTCGGAGATCTAACGAAATATGCAGATACAGAAAAACTTTTTGAGTGGCTTAAAAATCTTCCGCCTCTGGATGCTATAATTGTCCCGCTTGATACTGTTGCTTACGGCGGACTTATCTCTTCAAGAAGATGTCCGGACTCCTTTGAAAAAATTAAAAAGCGTGTTGAAGATTTAAAAGAGATTTTAAAAAATAACGGTGCAAAAATTTATGCATTTTCAAGCATAATGCGGATTTCTAATAACAATATCAATGAGGAAGAAAAAGAATACTGGTCAAAATACGGTAAAAAGATTTTTGATTACTCATACCAAACCCACAAACTCGGTTGTGAAAGCTGTATTGCGAATTTAATACCTGCAGAAATTCTGGATAATTATATGGCTGGCCGCCGCCGTAATTTTGAGATAAATAAACTATATCTTGAGTATCAAAAAGAAGGATTATTTAAAGTTCTTGTGTTTTCGAAAGACGATTGCGCGGAATACGGTTTTAATGTTCAGGAGGCAAAAGCGCTGGAAAAAATGGGCGGGTTTGTAAAAACAGGTGCGGATGAAATACCTCTGACTCTGCTTGCCCGTGCAGTCAGTGATTTTCAGCAAAAAAAATTAAAAGTTGCGTCTGTTTTTCTTGAACCAAAACATAAAGACTTAATCTCAAATTATGAAGATGTTTCTATAGAAAAATCAGTTTGCGGACAACTGGAACTTGCGGGCTGTGAAGTCGTTAATGAGGATGCTGCGGATATTCTTTTGTATGTCAATAATTTTGAAGAACATCAGGGCGAAATTGTCATGAAAATCTCGACTAAACCTTTCGACGGTGAATGGGTAAAGCCTGAAAAACCTTATATGCTTGCTGATGTTCGTTATGCGAACGGAGCGGATAATGCATTTGTTCGAAAAGTTTTTGAAAAAGGTTTTGACGGGAATTTTTACGGCTATTCAGCGTGGAATACTTCGGCCAACACTCTGGGAAGCCTTATATGTGCGGCAGTCATAAAATATTTTGCAAAAAAATATAATGAAAAAGCCTTTAAATTGTTGCAGGAAATACGTTTTTTAGATGATTGGGCATATCAGGCCAACGTAAGGCAAGAGCTTGAAAAACCTGACATTAATGAACTTAAATACAAAATGAAAGCGTTTGAAAATATTATCGCGGAGCAGCTTGATATAAATATTAATACGAATTATAATTTTCCATGGCGCAGACTTTTTGAGGTTGAAGTGAATGAGCTTAATTGATATAATTTTACTGACTGTAGCATTGGGTATTGACTGCTGTGTAGTTTCGTTTTCGCAGGGACTGATTTTCAAATCGCAGCGGGTTAAAAATTCATTATACTTAGCACTTACAATGGGGTTATTTCAGGGGCTGATGCCATGTATAGGTTATACCGGCGCTGATGTAATCCATAAATATGTAGCACCGTTTAGCAGTCTGATTGTCTTTGCAATTTTTTTGATACTCGGGATAAAGTTTATAGCAGAAGCCTTTCAGCCAAAAGAGGAAGAAATATGCTGTATAGGGTTAAAATGTTTAATGGGAATGGGAGTTGCGACAAGTATTGATGCGCTTGTTGCCGGCGGCAGCTTGAATTTCAGCCGTACATCTCTGATTGAGCCGGCAATGATAATAGGTTTTGTATCGTTTGTGATGTCACTTGCAGGTTTTTGGAGCGGCAATATAATAAAGAATTTCCCATCGCGTTATCTGGAGATAACCGGCGGGGTTATACTGATATTGCTGGCAATTAAAGCTATTTTATAAATTGACAGTAATTTTTGCACTTATTTTTATATCCGATTTTCAAATCATCAGCCTACTTGAAGTAAATCCGCCCGCTCTGCTGGTTGATTACGTTTTTATGGGAACACTTCAAGAAATTCCAACCTACATTAGACAAATGTAAAAGAACACATGGTTTGATTATTTCCTACCCCTCAAATCCGCAACACAAGCCGATTGCCCGAAATAATCGCACCATCTGCCCTACGCAAAATACTCACTACTTCTATAATGGTTTTGTAAAATAGAGATTAAATAAACTTTAGGATTAAGATTTATATAAAATTAATCAAATAATTTTTTGCATTTCTCCTGAATTTCCAATGCAATATCTTTTGCCAATTTTTCACTTAGTCCTATATTTTTTGCAACAGTTAAAATATCATCTAAAGATGGATTTTTCCCTTCGCCATTTATTGTTGTTGCATGTTCCCCGTTAAATGAAGAACTATAAGTTAAATCGTATGCGGGAGATAAATACCATTCCTTTTTATTATCGTCATAAAGATAAGAAAAATTCTTTGAATGATCATCGCGATTGTGAGCAAATACGTTAAAACACATTAACCTGAATAATTGTTCAATGTCTTCATAGTTTCTTGTAAGTTCAAGCGTAAGTTTCATTAATAAATTATAATCAAGATTAGGAAGCCTGTGACTTGTTTCCAATAACCCGCTTACTGATACCATATGCACTTTTTTATTATTTTCCCTATCAAATCTTTTTATGCCAAAATAACCCGAACAAATTTCTGATGGAAAAAGCTTTGTTTTTGTCATATTAATTCCGCAGTCTTTTGCACATAGTGAATATTGATATTCTTTTTCACCAATATTTTTAGGATCAGTTGATGACGGAAATTTAATTATCCAATCTTCATTATTTATTGAAGTTAAAATCTTTGGTCTTGCACCGCCTGACGAACCTCCTAATTGAAAAAGTTCATCTAAATTATCTGAATTCTGTGATTCTAAAATTTTTGAGCATTCCTGTGCGAGAATATCAAAGTCAGAAACGTTATTTTCTGTTTCAAATTTATGTTCGGGTTTATATGTTAAAGCGCCCATACCAGTTTCCTGAACAACCGCAAGCCGATTGAGATTGTCAATTTCAGCGGGATTTATTTTGTTTTTCAAAAATAACCTATTAACAAGTAATCTCCCCCAACCATCAGGCAAACTATCATTAAAAACACCAAACAACCCATCAAAAGGTTCGTATTTTGGGATAAAAACCTTCTTAATTAATGGTAAACTAAAAGGAGATATGCTAAACCCGTTATTTAACCAGTCGGAATCGTATTCGAATGCGACCACTCTTTCGGGCGTTTTAGCAAGAGTACCAACTAAAATATCATTATAAAAGACTTTTAAATATTTATAGTTGTCCATTTATAACCTCATCAATAGAATTGTATGTTTTTTGCGTAAACAAGTTTTCAAAATCTTTTTCTAAATTAAGAACAATCAGAATTTTTATCAATGAAGTCAGTGAAATTTCATATTTAGATTCAAACCTTTTGATAGAACCCAGACTAACACCTGATTTTGCAGCAAGTTGAACTTGTGAAATTTTAAGCATTCTTCTCTGTTGCTTAATTTTCTCAACAAATTCATTTGCAATATCATTGGGAGTTCTTGGGTTAAAAATAAACTCATTCATAGATAATATATTATACCATTTTTGCCAAAAAGTCAATATATAGACAATATATTATCCCAAATGTTATTTAAAATGTAAAAATACAACATTAGAATGATATGTTGTATTTTTTGAGATTGTGGGTAAATGGAAGAGGGGTAAATAGAGTGGGTGCTTGTGTTCTATTTTGTTGCGAGGCATTATTTTTGCTGTCTTTTAGGGCATTAATGTTGTGGCTCAAAACCTTGAAGACAACTTATGAACATCGTCGAACCGATAAAAAGCATAGAAGATATACAAAATATTAAAAGAGTTTTATCAAAGAAACCACGCAATGCTCTGCTTTTCAGCTTTGGAATAAACAGCGGACTAAGAATTGCCGATATCCTCTCACTCGACGTCAAAGACGTAAAAGGAAAAGACTATATAGAGCTTCGAGAAAAGAAAACCAATAAATATAAGAAATTTCCAATTAACGAAAACTTGAAAGTTGAAATTGAAGAATTCGTAAAAGACAAACCCGACGAAAGACCTTTATTTTATACACAAAAAGGATATAGATTGGATAGAGCTCAAGCCTACCGAATAATAAACAAAGCCGCCCGAATGGTAGGAATTAAAGGCAGAATCGGAACACATACCCTAAGAAAAACCTTCGGCTACCACTTCTACCAACAATACGACGATATAGTAATGCTACAAAAGATTTTTAACCACTCTTCCCCCTCCATCACCCTCCAATACATCGGCATCGAACAAGAAGACATCGATGAAGTTTATAGGAATTTTTATTTATAATGGTTATTAATACCCATGTTTGCTGAGATTGAACCACATTTCTTATTTTGATTGTTTGTGTTAGTATCTATTATAGGAGAATTATAATCAATAGGTCCATATGGAAAATATAGGCAGATGTCAAATTTTTACACCTGAAGAAAAAGTTGCTACATTGCTTAATGCAATTGGCTATAAGCATGATTTATACGGGAAACCGTTTCTCGAAAATTCTTGTGGAGAAGGAGCCGTATTAAGCATGGCCGTGGAAAGATACATACGGGACTGCTTAGAACAAAAATTACCATTAGAGTCTATAAAAAGTGGTCTAGAAAAAGATATTTGGGGATTTGAAATTGATAAGGACCGATACCAAAAGTGTATTGATAATTTAAATATTTTGGTAAGTAAATACAATATTTCAAATGTTAAATGGAAAATATTAAAAACTGATTTTTTAAAGTATGCTTTTAACAATAAATTTCAATTTATTGCGGGAAATCCACCCTATCTTAACTATAGGGATTTATCTATAGAAGTAAGAAATTATGTGAAAAATAATTTTACAACCTGCAAAAAAGGTAAATTTGATTATTGTTATGCATTTATAGAAAAGAGTATTAATTGTTTAGAGGACAACGGAAAACTAGCTTATTTAATACCTACAAGCATATTTAAAAATGTTTATGCTGAAAATCTGAGAACATATATGCTTCCACATATATCAAAAATTATAGATTTCAAAACAGAAAAAGTCTTTGAAAAGGCATTAGTAGCAACATCTATTTTAATTTGCGAAAAGAATATAAAAGAAAAATCTATAGAATATACAAATAAAGATACTAGATTAAAAAGAAAAATAAAAAAAAGTGATTTGCACGGGAAATGGATATTTTCAAAAGTTCCAATAGAAAATAAAGATAAAAATTTTATCCGATTTGGAGACTTATTCCATGCTTCTATTTCCATTGCAACATTATTAAACAAAGCTTTTATTGTAGATGAAAACCCACAAACTAGTAAAATTGAAAAACAAATATTGAAACCAGCTAAGAGTCCAAGAAACTTAGCTTATTCAAAAAATGAAAATATTATATTTCCATATTTTTATAATAAAAATAAACTTGAAAAATACTCGGAGGAAGATTTTAATAAAAATTATCCTAATGCTGCAACACACTTAAGCAAATATAAAGATGATTTAGATAGGAGAAATAGTGATACTTCCGCAAAATGGTTTGAATATGGGAGAAGCCAAGCTTTGGCACATTTGAATCAGAAAAAACTATTAATGTCCACGGTTGTGACTGATAGCATAAAAGTATATGAATTAAAAAAAGAGGATATTCCATATGCTGGAATATATATTATTTCAAAAAATGGGACTCCCTTGGGCAAGGCACAAGAAATATTGCAAAGCAAAAATTTTTTAGAATACGTGAATAATATTGGAATTCAAGCAAGTGGAACTTCATTAAGAATTACAGCGAAAGATGTAAATAATTATGAATTTTGCATGGAGGAAATGTTATGAAAATTCCTTTTAACGTAGATGCTTACACCGCAAGGCTAATTGGTAGAGAAAATGTTGCAAAAATAGACGGTGCTATTTTAGAACTTGTAAAAAATGCCTATGATGCAGATGCAAATATTTGCGTGTTATATTACGAAAAAACATCTAATACATTTTATATAATGGATAATGGTTATGGCATGGATAATGATGCTATCATTTCCAACTGGATGACGATAGGATATTCTTCTAAAAAAAATGATTACCAATTAAAATCTGGTAGAATACAAACTGGAGCAAAAGGGATTGGAAGATTTGCCCTAGATCGTATTGGTGATATTTGTAATATGATATCAAAAACTTCAGCTTCTTCTATAGAATGGTATGTGGATTGGAGAGATTTCAACATTGGGAAAAAAATAACAGAAGTTGGAGCAGAGATATATGATAGCAAAAGAAGCTTTGATCAATTTATATCAGAAATAAAAAATAATAATTTAAAGGATCTTGTAAAAAAACACTTCGTAACTTGTGGCACAATATTTAAATTATCATTTTTACACGATGAATGGGATGAAACATTAATTACACAAATAAAAAATGGACTATCAACATTAATACCTCCTGAAATGGAAAATATATTTAAAATATATGTATTTTCAGAAGAGAGCAATTTAGAAGATGCTCAGATCGTTGTTAATGATGGTTTATATTCTCATGATTATAAAATAGATTTTAAAGTAAATGAAAATGGGAACGTAAACATAAAAATATTTAGAGAAGAATTTGATTTTGGCTTAAAATTGGATGAAATAATACAACAAACAGCATTTACTAATGATGACAAAAAATATTTTTTAGGAAAACCTATAGAAAAAAATATTCAAATAAATGAAGCCATTTCTGGATTAAATATAGCCAACATCGGACCTTTTTATGGTTGTTTTTATTTTTCTAAATTATCAATGTCGAAACAAGATAAAGAAATATATTACTATAAAGATATAACTGGTCGAAAGAGTACTATAGGTACTTTTGGTGGCATCAAGATATATAGAGATAATTTTAGAGTACGTCCTTATGGTGAACCAAATACTACAGCTTTTGATTGGCTATTACTTTCCAATCGTTATAGAAAGTCTCCAGCTGCACCATCTCATCCAACTGGTTCCTGGCGTGTCAATTCAGATCAAATGTTGGGATCTGTTCATATATCAAGATTAAATATAAATCTTCCAGACCAATCCAACAGAGAAGGGATTGTTGAAACAAAAGAGTTTAAACTCTTGAGAGATTTTTTAATATATATAATACGAGAAATGGAACGTGATAGACAATATGTAGCTCGCATCCTAAAAAAATATTATGACGATTCTCATTATGATGAATTATATGAAAATGAAATAAAAAATAAAGCCAAGCAAGCAAAAAACAAAAAATCAAAGAATCCTATAAACAACCCTTCAACTTCTGTTGATGCTGATGAAAATAGTAATAAGCCGAAAGTTGATGCTGAAATAGCAGGAAGAGTAATAGATAATAAAAATGATAAAATTAAAATACTAGAAGAAGAAAACCATATGCTAAGGGCATTAGCTACCACTGGAATAGTTACAAATACTTATGTTCATGAAATAAAAGAAGCAACCAGTAGATTGAGAACAAAAATTATAACAATAAGAAATGCTATTGATAAAAATAAACCAATAGAACATATTTCCGAACAGATTAATGAAGCATTGTCAATACAAAATTCACTTAATTCTTGGTTTAAAGTAACAATAGATATGGTAAAAAAAGACAAAAGAGAAAGGAAATTTATACCTTTAAAACTTTCTTTAGGTAATATATTAGAATCATGGGAAACTGTTTTACAAACTAAACATATAAATATAATTGCTGAAATAGAAGATATTAAATTTAAATGTTTTTTATATGATATAGAAAGCATCATAGGTAACCTAATTGCTAACAGTATAAAAAGTTTTGAAAATGCAAGAGTAAATAAACCTGAAATTTATATAAAAATAAAATCACAAGAAAATTCCATTAGTTTAGACTATTCTGATAATGGTAAAGGCTTAGACTCTAAATATAAACAAGATCCTAACTTGATATTAGAAGCACTAGAAACAAGTTCCAGGAACTCACAAGGAGAACTTATCGGAACAGGTATGGGAATGTGGATAATTAATAAAACCATCAATGAATATAATGGGGCAATAGATTTATCGGGGAACATTATAGCTAAAGATGGATTTTTTGCGTTAATAAAATTAGAAGGGGATGTTAAGCATGACTAATCAGGAAGAGTATATTGTAGGATATTTAGATGATAATACTGATTACAAAGACTTAAAAGAAAATCTGGAAGACTTTGTAAATTTGATACCTATTGAAAATTGTACTACCTTAAATGATATATTAGATTGGGTTATACATAATCAAGTACAATGCCTTTTGGTTGATCATAAATTGGTAAATAAATATGATTTTGTTGGAACGGATGTTATTACCTTTTTCAATAAAAAAATTCCAGATTTACCATGTGTAATTGTTACTAGTTTTAAAAATGATTCCATCGCAGAAGATTTGGTTATTGAATTATTAATAAAAGATCGAGATGACTTGCCAGGAGAAGATTTAAAATATACCGAATTTGGCAATTCATTGGCTCAAGCTTGTAGAACATTTAGAAAAAGATTGGAACAACGCAAACAAGAATTTACAGTTCTATATCAGAAAAAACAAGAAACTGATATTACCACTGATGAAGAAGAAAATTTATGCCAGTTATACAATCTTTTAAAAGCATATGGAGAAATTGATATTATTCCAACAGAATTATTAACTTCACAAATGTCTATAAAAATAAATTCTTTAATTGAAAAACTAGATAAAATTATAAAAAAGGAATGCTAAAATGAATAATAGAGTTCATGGAAGTAAAAAAATAAGAAGAAGATCTAACATAGAAGAAAAAAACAATTATAGAGAATACTATCCAGAATTAAAAGAAGATTTTCAAGGCATATGTGGATATTGTGGGAAGTATTATAAAATATCAAGAGCTATGTTTGAGCCTGATCATTTTGTACCTAAAAAATATTCAAAAACTAGAATTAACGATTATAACAATCTTGTTTTTTCTTGTTTTACCTGTAATCGTAAAAAAGGCGGAAAATGGCCTACAGAAGATCCATTGGTATGTCATAATGAAGATTGTGGTTTTATTGATCCGACATCAGAAGAGTTTGATGAGCACTTAAGTAGAGATGAAAACGGGAATATAGTTCCAAAAACTAATTTAGGTGTGTATATGGCCAATGTTTTTCAGTTCCAATCTAGACCTATCAAAGAAATCCATCAAGCTATGGTACTTTATGAAAAAATAAATAATATTGATGAAAATGCAAGTATTCCTAAATCTCTTTATATGGAGCTGGAGGAACTTTGTGATTTATTTTTTGATAAGCATGAATAAAGTTTTTATAATTTTATAATAATTATATTACCATCCATTACATAGTTATAGAGCAAACAAATAAAGATGGAAAATATTGAGATATATTTGTGGCATTAATTATAACAATTTTGCACTATTATTTGTTTCTTTAATCAAATAAATAATACTATTTGTATCTTTTGATGAAAACACGAAGAATGATTGGAATTAGATTTTAGAATAGTATTAGTATACAAATATGCCATCATACTTTTCGATACAATCTTTATAAAGTTCAAATTGTTGTTTAAATTCAGGGTATTTTTTTATATTTAAGTTTATTGGTAATTGTTCATTATTTAACCAATCAAGATTTTGTTGTAGCCAGTTTAATGCTTTATCTGAAGAACATTCACTTAAATAATACATTAATGCAATATCTCTAATGTAAAATTCATACTGTGTATTTTCAAATACTTTAACAAGAAGTTCTTTTTTGTTTTTTATCTCTTTTATAAAAAGAATAATATAGTTACCTATAGTTCCTCTATCTATTCCTTCATCTTCATTTATTACAGATAATATCTTGTATAATATATTTTCATCGACAATATCGTTAAATTTTTTTGTTAGCCATCTTTTAATAGATTGCTTTATTTCATTATCTTTATGCCAAAATACATCTCCCTGATGCCCTATTGCTATAGATAAATAATAAACTATCATTTTTAGAACAAATCTATCTTTGCAAATTGCTAAATACGATATTATTGTATTCCAGAATAATTGAGAATCTCTATAATACAAGAATAGAGTTTTTAAAGCACTACAAGCATCTTCTGAGTTTTCAGAATATAAAGTATCCAATCTCATTTCTGAATCAATTCTATTTTTATTATTTCTACAATAATTTGAACATTCATTTACAAAATTTTTAAAATTTGTTTCGTTTAAGATTTTATTACAAGGTATATTATAAGTATTAAATTCTTCTTGTTGTTCTATGTATTCAGAGATATTAACCCAATATAATATTCTTGTTTTAGGATTATAAACAATTCCAATTGTAGGCAATATATGTTTTTTCCAGTATTCAAAATGATTTTTGTCTCCTTTGATAAAAGCTTGATTTGTATTAAAATACGACTCTCCTGATTTTATTTGAACTTTTATTTCAATGCCCGAAGGTCTATATTCATCATTATGCAACTCACAAAACTCTATATTCGCATCATGCCCAAGATCATCTACGGTTGATATTTCGCGAAATATTGATCCATTATCTTCCACTAGTGTTCTAACTACGTTGATTCCCTTTTTCTCTGTTATTGTATTTTTAGTTCTGCGTGTCATAAGGAAATTATATTACAAACATCTTAGACTATTTTGCCTTACTATTACAATAATTAATAAACATGCAAGATAAAAACTTCTATGGTACTATAATTTTAGGGATATGAGGGAGAGAGGGTTAGATTTTGAATAAGCAAGAATTAGCTGCAAGAATTTGGGAATCAGCAAATAAAATGCGTTCTAAAATTGAAGCAAATGAATATAAAGATTATATTTTAGGCTTTATTTTTTATAAGTATTTGTCTGACAAAGAATTGGATTTTTTAAAAAGTCAAGGTGCTACTGACGATGAGATAAGAACGCTATTAAAAGAAGATGGTGACCTAACTGAGCATATTCGTACTAACATTGGTTATTTTATATCCTACAACGATTTGTTTTCAACTTGGCTTGAAATGGGAAAAGATTTTGATGTATCAAATGTCAGGGATGCTCTTTCTGCATTCAGTAGATTAATTAATGATAATCATAAAAAAGTATTTGACGGAATTTTTAATACTCTTGAAACTGGGTTAAGTAAATTAGGAGATAGTGCAGCTTCACAAACTAAAGCTATTAGCGATTTATTATACCTAATCAAGGATATCCCTATGAGCGGTAAACAAAGCTATGATGTTCTTGGTTTTATATATGAATATTTGATTAGTAATTTTGCAGCCAATGCTGGAAAAAAAGCTGGGGAATTTTACACGCCTCATGAAGTTTCTTTACTAATGAGTGAAATTATCGCAAACCATTTGAGAAATAAAGAAGAAATACAAATATATGACCCTACAAGTGGTTCCGGTTCTTTGCTTATTAATATAGGTCGTTCAATAGCAAAATATAACAATAATCAAGATGCAATAAAATACTACGCACAAGAGTTAAAACAAAACACTTATAACTTAACTCGTATGAATTTGGTGATGAGGAATATTTCACCGGATAATATTGTAACTCGCAATGGCGATACCTTAGAAGAAGATTGGCCATATTTTGAAGAAAATGACCCTGCCGGTACATATATTCCATTGTATGTTGATGCTGTTGTATCCAATCCCCCATATTCGCAAAATTGGGATCCCGCAAACAAGGATAATGATCCAAGATATACAAGATATGGTATAGCACCAAAGACAAAAGCTGATTATGCGTTTTTGCTTCATGATTTATATCACCTTAAACCTGATGGCATTATGACAATTGTTTTGCCTCATGGAGTATTGTTCCGCGGTGGTGAGGAATTAACTATAAGAAAAAATCTTATAGAGCAAAATAATATAGTTGCAATTATTGGTTTGCCTCCTAATATTTTCTTTGGAACTGGTATTCCAACAATTATTATGATTCTTCAGCAAAAACGAAAGGACAATGATGTTTTAATTGTAGATGCATCAAAGGGTTATATAAAAGAAGGTAAAAACAACAAACTTCGTGCATGTGATATTAAGAAAATTGTTGATGCTGTTGTTGGCAGAGCAGCCATTCCAAAATTTTCAAAGCTTGTTTCAAAACAAGAAATCCAGGATAACGAGTATAACTTAAATATACCTAGGTATGTTGATTCTTCTGAAAAATCAGAAAGTTGGGATATTTATGCTTCTATGTTTGGAGGTATCCCGAAGTCTGAAGTATTAGAATTACAAAAATACTGGGATGCTTATCCGTCATTAATGTCTACACTTTTTAAAAATATCAATGAAGAATATTATGAAATGGCTGTTGATAACATAAAAGATGCTATTAAAAACAATACTGATGTAAACAAATTTATTACTGAATATAATTTGTCATTCTCCGGTTTTGACAAATACTTAGAACAAGAACTTATAAATAATATGTCAAATATTAATGTAGCAATGGAAGAAGAAATTATAAATTTTGAAATTCAAAAACGTTTAAAATACCCTGACCTTATAAATAAATACGAAGCATATCAGCTATTAGATGATGCTTGGACAACTAAAATTGCAGTTGATTTGGAAATTCTAAATACAGAGGGCTTTGAAGCTTCAAAACAAGTTGATCCTTTGATGGAAACAAAAAAGAAAAATAATAAAGAGGTTGAAGTACAAGTAGGATGGAAAGGGCATATTATTCCGTTTGAATTGGTACAACAAACCTTATTAAAAGATGATACAAAAAAACTCAAAGAAAAAGAAGAGCTACTATCTGAAATTATCGAACAGTATGCGGAATGTTTAGATTCTATTTCAGAAGATGACAAAGATTCAGAGGCAATAAATGAAGATGGCACAGCTTTTGTTGCTGCAGAAGTAAAGAAAATGGCGAAAGATATAGATAAAAAAGATGCTTCTGAATTTGAGTTAATCATATTAAAAGTAAATGAACTGCTTGCTAAAGAAAAGACTTTAAAAGCTGAAATTAAAAAAGATTCTGACTTATTGCATGACAAAACAAAGACAACTATTGAAAATTTATTAGATGAACAAGTGTATGATTTATTAAAGTTAAAATGGATAAAACCAATAACTGACGGAATAAATTCTTTGCCAATAGGGGTTATAACAGAGTTATCAAATAAAATTCAGAAATTATCTGAAAAATATTCTACAACATTAACTGATTTAGATACAGAAATAAACGAAACAGAAAAGATGTTAGCATCGTTTATAGATGAATTAACCGGGAATGAATATGATATAAAAGGCCTCAAGGAATGGCAACTGCTTTTAGGAGGGGAAGATTAATGCCTGAAAGAGAGCAAAAACCACAAATACGATTTAAAGGATTTTCTGATGTTTGGGAACAAAATAAGGTTTCTGATGTAATTGAAGATTATATAGAAAAAACTGTTGCACAAAATCAATATCCTGTTTTAACGTCATCTCAACAGCAAGGTATTGTTCTTCAATCAGAATATTTTGCTGATAGACAAGTTACTACAAATAATAATGTTGGTTATTACGTTTTACCAAAAGGATATTTCACCTATCGTAGTAGAAGTGATACCGATATATTTGTTTTTAACAGAAATAATATTATAGATAAAGGAATTATAAGCTACTACTATCCAGTATTTAAATCTAAAAATTCTGATTCAAATTTTTTATTAAGAAGATTGAATTACGGAATAAAAAGACAGCTTTCTATGGCTGCAGAAGTTACTGGACAGAAGGTTTTAGCTCACAATAAATTTAAAACAATACAAATAAATATACCTAAGTACCAAGAACAAATAAAAATAGGTACTTTATTTGAGCACATAGACAGTCTTATCACACTTTATCAGCGTAAGTATGAAAAACTGAAAAATGTAAAAAAATCTATGTTAGAAAAAATGTTTCCCAAAAACAAGAATAAAAATCCAGAGATAAGATTTAAGGGATTTTCTGCCCCTTGGGAAGAACATAAACTCTCAAGTGTTGCTACTATGCATGCAAGAATTGGTTGGCAAAATCTTAGGACTTCGGAATTTTTAGATAGTGGAAATTATTATTTAATAACAGGAACGGATTTTATTGATGGGAAAATAGATCTGAAAACATGCCATTTTGTTGAAAAAGAACGATATGACCAAGATAAAAATATTCAAATAAAAAATGGAAGTATCCTTATTACAAAAGATGGAACTCTTGGAAAAGTAGCATATGTAGAGGGTTTGGATAAACCAGCAACATTAAATGCCGGAGTCTTTAATGTTGTTATTATCGATAAGAATATGGAAAATAAATATTTATTCCAATACTTGAAAGCCCCGTTTTTAATGGATTATGTAGTAAAAAGAGCAACCGGTGGAACAATAAAACATTTAAACCAAAATATCCTTGTCGACTTTCCAGTTATTCATCCGTCATATGAAGAACAAACTAAAATTGGCGTATTTTTTAGCAAGTTAGACGATCTTATCGCTCTTCATCAACGCAAGTTAAAAATGCTCCAAAATATAAAGAAATCTTGTCTGGAAAAAATGTTTGTATAATAAAAAATAATTAAGGAAACAATATAATGACATTTAAGAATGAAGCTGAATTTGAAAATAAATTAATAGGTGTATTAACCAAGCACGGTTGGGAATCTGATATTATAAAATATCCGACTGAAAATGATTTATTGGAAAATTGGGCAAAAATTCTCTATGAAAATAATAGAAGTGTAGATAGACTGGGTGATTTTCCTTTAACTGAAAGTGAAATGCAACAGATTATTGAACAAATAAAAACACTTAAATCTCCTTTAAAATTGAATGGCTTTATAAATGGTAAGACAATATCTATAACAAGAGATAATCCTGATGATAAATTACATTTTGGTAAAGAAATCAGCTTGAAAATATATGATAGACAAGAAATTGCAGCAGGGCAAAGTAGATATCAAATTGTGAAGCAACCAAAATTTAAACCATTAGAAAAAATGTTGCCGGAACGCAGAGGCGATTTAATGCTCTTAATTAACGGTATGCCTGTTATACATATAGAATTAAAGAGAAGTGGGGTTCATGTTTCTCAAGCATGTAATCAAATCCAGAAATATTCTAAAGAAGGCGTATTTACAGGATTATTTTCTTTAATACAAATATTTGTAGCTATGAATCCTGATGAAACTTTGTATTTTGCAAATCCAGGACATTATGACAAATTTAATAAAGATTATTATTTTCATTGGGCCGATTTCAATAATGAACCGATAAATGATTGGTCGCAAATCGCATCTTCGTTGTTATCAATTCCAATGGCACATGAGCTAATTGGATACTATACCGTAGCAGATGATGCAGATGGCATTTTGAAAGTTATGCGAAGCTACCAATTCTATGCATCAAGTAAAATCTCAGATAAAGTCAAGAATACAAAATGGGATTCAGAAAATCAATTAGGTGGTTATATATGGCATACCACAGGTTCCGGCAAAACAATGACATCTTTTAAATCGGCACAATTGATTGCTAATTCAAAAGATGCTGATAAAGTTGTATTTTTAATGGATAGGATTGAATTGTGTGTTCAATCATTAAAAGAGTATCGTGCATTTGCTGATGAATGCGATGAGGTTCAGGAGACAGAAAATACAAATGAGCTTGTCTCAAAATTAAAAAGCGATGATACAAAAGATACTTTAATAGTTACCTCTATTCAAAAGATGAGTAATATAACACAGGATATGCAAGGGCTAAAAGCTCATGATTTAGAAACAATACAATCTAAAAGAATTGTCTTTATCATTGATGAATGTCACCGTGATACCTTTGGCGAAATGTTGATTACAATTAAACAAACATTCCCTAAGGCTATATTCTTTGGCTTTACCGGCACTCCCATTATGGATGAAAACAGTAAAAAAGATTTAACCAATGCTGCTGTATTTGGGGATGAATTACATAGATACAGTATTGCCGATGGTATTAGAGATGGAAATGTTCTTGGCTTTGATCCTGATAAGATTATGACATATAAGGATAAAGATTTAAGAAAAATTGTTGCTTTAGAACAAGCAAAATGCAAAACAGAAGAAGAAGCTATTGCCGATCCTAAAAAAAGTGAAATTTATTATGAATTTATGAATAATGTTCCAATGGCAGGAGATTATGACAAAGCTGGTAAATATAAAAAAGGAATAGAAGATTACATCCCTACCGTTCAATATCAAACAGATATTCATCAAGACAACGTAATAAAGGATATATTAGATAATTGGACAAGGTTAAGTCACGGTGGGAAATTCCACGCAATATTTGCAACAAGTGGGATACCCGAAGCTATAGAATATTATAGAAAATTTAGAAAACTAAAACCGGAACTAAAAATAACAGCACTATTTGATCCTTCTATAGACAATGAAAGTTATTTTGCACTTGATAAAGAAGATGGAATTGTAGAAATGTTAAAAGACTACAATGATATGTATGGTACAACATTTACTATTCCAACTTATGATTTATTTAAAAAAGATGTTTCAGCAAGACTTGCACATAAAAAACCATACTTAGGAATACATAAAGAACCTGAAAAACAGTTACACATGCTTATAGTTGTAAACCAAATGCTCACAGGTTTTGACTCAAAATGGGTTAATACGCTTTATATGGATAAACTTATGGAATATGCTGATATAATACAGGCATTTTCAAGAACAAATAGATTATTTGGAAACGAAAAACCATTTGGTAATATTAGATATTACCGCAAGCCTCACACAATGGAAAGAAATATAAATCGTGCAGTTAAATTGTATTCCGGAGACAAACCAATTGGCTTGTTTGTTAATAAGATTGTATATAATGTTGCAAAAATGAACGAAATATTTCGTGATATATCTGACTTATTTAATAATGCTGGAGT
Organism: Candidatus Gastranaerophilales bacterium; assembly: GCA_944326465.1. GTDB lineage: Bacteria > Cyanobacteriota > Vampirovibrionia > Gastranaerophilales > Gastranaerophilaceae > CALUVH01. The sequence continues at coordinate 45,068 of CALVEB010000014.1, forward strand.
CCCTAACTTTGATAAATTGCCGGAAGAAAAACCCGTAAGAGGTAAATTTGCTTCGTTATTTAAAAAACTAACAGAACATTTAGAAGCTGCAAGAATACAGGGCTTTGTTTGGAATAAAACCACTTATACCAATAAAAAAGATAACGGAAAAATAGAAATCGTTGAAATTAATTTCACAGAAAAAGACTACTTAATTCTTGCACAAAGGTACAAAGAACTTCCTAGAGGAGGAAATGGTGGCGCAGGCGACGTTCCTTATGAAATAGATGGATATTTAACTGAAATTGACACAGGAGTTATAGATGCCAATTATATGAATTCTCGCTTTGAGAAGTACTTGCGCAATTTAAAACAAGAAAATATTTCACCGGAAGAATTAGAGTCAACAAAACAAGAATTGCATAAATCCTTTGCTACATTATCTCAAGAAGAACAAAAATATGCTAAATCATTTTTGCTTGATATTGAAAGTGGCGCAGCCACAATGGAAGAAGGCAAAACTTTTAAAGATTATGTAAATGAATATATGTCAAATGCAAAAAATGATAGGATACATAAAATGGCAACCGCCCTTGGTCTTGACGAATCCAAATTAAGAGGAATGATGGATGCTGGTCTTAATGAATCAAACTTGAATTCATATGGAAGGTTTAATGATTTAAAACAATCCATTAATATTGATATTGCAAAGGAATTTTTCAAAAAATCAGAAGGCAAAGAATTATCCCCGTTAATGATAAACGTAAAAGCAAACGAATTACTCAAACGTTTTATATTAGATGGTGGATTTGATATTGAATAACCATAAGACTTGATTTAATTTTAACTTCGAGTGATGAATACGACACCTGAAAAGAAAAGGAGGTCGTAGATGGAAAAAATCGGATTAAACATTACACAAAAAGAATTTAAGCAATTAAGCAAATGGGCAGAAAATGTTTATAACACAGTCGTTGTTATAGATTATTTTGTTGCAAGCCAACCGGAAATTGAAGAATGCTACAATCTTGCACCGGTAGTAAAGCATTTGAGATACGATGCAGATTTATTGAATGCGTTCTTCATTGACCACGAAAAAGAACTTGAAAATAAACAACATTTAAATCTTATTCAAATGCTGTTCAAAAGGTGTTCAAAAAATATTTGTGTCGAAATGATACGATTTGAGACAAATACAGTTGATGTTTCTTGTCAAAAGAGCGATTAATTGTGTAGCTTGAAAGGAACATAATATGACTAAAAAATTAGACTTATTATTCGGAACAAAAATTTTAAACCGCCAAACAAATGAAATTGGATTGCTAATCAAAACTTGGAAAAACGAATTTGCAGATGGAAGCATTTGGTTTGCAACCTGTGTTGATGCAAAAGGAAAGCGTTATCATATCGAACTTGATGAAATAGTGCCGATGGAAGACGTTAATGATTCTGAAGAATAGAACTTACCAGAGAAACTTTAGAAGAAACTCCACCTATAAATTTTAAATTTTGACATCTCATTAATATTCTTGTCTGTTAATAGAATTTTCAACGTAACTTTGCATTGATTTAGCAACATGCTCTTTATTTGCTTTTATTGTTTCTTCCCATTTCGTTTTATTTTTGGTTTTGCAATGCAAGCATTTCATAATATCAAGATATTCAGCTTGCAAATTTGTTGTATTTTGAAATATGGCATTTATCCAATTTACTGTTACATTATTTTGTTGTTTAAATTGCTCATCTAATTCCTTGACGGTTTTTTCGTATTCGATATAAGCACTGCACTGTGATGCAATAGGCCTCTGCCCCACGGGAATATTGCAAGAAGTACAAGGATGGATTTTAGAATGTATTTTTAATGCCAACATTTCTGCTTTCAAACTGGAACATTCCATATAGCTTGATGCTATTATAATTGATTTTTGTACTAAATTATATATGGATTGAATTTGCTCAACCATTTTTGCTTCTTTTGAGTTTTTTAAGAAAGGCGCATATCGCGTAAAATTGACATTCATAATTATATTGTTAATTGTATTTGCGTAATTTTCAACAGCTTTTGTTGCATATTTTAAGTTAGAGTTTCCGTTAAGATTAGCAATTAGTTGTTTTATCTGTTCAAAATTTAAATCTACAAAAATACCTGTAAAAAATAAATTATTGAAAAATTCTTCGCGTTCATGCAAATAATTAACGAATGCAGTATAAATTGCCAAAAAAGCACCGGTCAGAATGGCAATTAAAATATTGGATATCGTAGGATGTGCTGAACGAACAATATAAAACACAATTATGGAAAGAAAAAATATTACACTTAAACTTATACACATTTTTCTATGAATATTCATAACAAACCTCTTTTTTATGATAGTAGCATAAAAAAGAGTGTCGTATTACTCCATCCCCAAGACTTCTCTTTCGATTTTGCGGACTTGTTCGGGGGTGAGAAAGTTTTGTTGTTTTGGTTTGGATGGAGCAATAGAAGCCTCGTATTCTTTGAGCAGAGGGATGTTTTTTAGGATGTTCATGAATGAATAAATTTCGGATTGGTTTGTGTGCGAATTTTTATCCAAATCGTTGTTCAATTTTCGCATCATTTTCCTTGCAAGTTCAAGCAATTCTTGGCTGAACGCGTCTTTTTCGTACTCGTATTCAAACTTCCGTTTGTTCCAGTCGTATTTCTTTTTCCAATAAAACAAAGTCCTGCGGGACAAATCAAGTTCTATTCCAATTTCGCCAAGTGTTTTATTTTCTTGCACATAAAGCTTTTGAGCCTGTTTTAATTTATTAAATTTTGCCATTTATATATTCTCCTCAAAGATTATTCTGTTAATACTAAATTTGTTTTTGTCTGTCAGTCGTCGCACTTGAAAGTCGCAGTCGGTCTTTGCAAGTTTTTCACGTTTACAGTATTTTAAAATCTGGTTCAAGAGTGCGAGCGAATTTTTTAATCGTCTTTCGCCCATTCCGCGCCGTTTGCAAATCGTGTAAAACCTTTTAATGTCCTCGGTGCAAATCTCTCGGACTTTTTTGTTTCCTAAAATCGGGATTACATTTGTTCTCAAAATCGAGGTGTAAGTTTTTATTGTATTGGGTTTACAGAAGTTCGTAGCATAGTCTTTCATAAAGATTTCTGAAACAGTTTTAAAAGTCATGTTTTTATTTTCGGCTTCAGAACTTGTAAAAACGGCAAACTCGACCTTATTTTCAAAATATTGATATTTGTAAATTCCGGTTTCGAGTGATAATTTACCGTCAGCAATAAGTTTTTCAAGTTCCAACCCAACGTCGCATTCGGCAATCATCTCAATTTCATCAAGGGCAAATTCTTTTAAATATTTTGCTAATTTTTCGATGTTCATATAATTTGTCTAATCACCTCCGAGTTTATTTCTGTCAAGTTGTTTTCTTTAGCTAAGGTTTCAAGTTTGTTTATAAGTTGAACAATTTGCCTGAAGCGGTTGTATTTTTGGTGGATATATTCAATCGCATCGGCAGAAATTGGCACTTGTGAAAGTTCGTTTACAATCTGAGCGGTATCATTTACACCAAAAGTTTCAAATTTCAAAACCTCAGAAAACCTGTCATAAAGGTGCTTGTATCGTTCGAGTTTCCTGTGTGCCAAACCCATTCCAATCATAATAATTGGACAATCTGTCTCGTCGTGTAAATCCCTAAGGATTTCGACAGTTTTAAAATTGTTCATCAAGTAGTCGATTTCATCAATAAAAATCACTTTAGGGTTGGCTTTGAGTTTTTTAACTACAAGTTTGAAGTTGTCCGAGGTCAAATATCTCGGCAACTCGTCCATTTCTTTTATCAGCCCGTCAAGCAGCCATCTACCCGTCATTAGATTTGAAGCTCTAAGATAAATTCCATCATACTTGCACGCAAGCCACAGAGCAGTTTGAGTTTTGCCGAGTCCCGGTTCACCATACACAAGTCCCATTTTAGGAATGTTTTTGGGTTTGTTGACCAGATTTTCCACAAGTCCGATAAAATTTTTGACGTTGTTCGTCCTTACAAAAGTCTTATTCATAAAGTAGCCTATACTCCTTTGTCTGTTTAAATTCTGCAATCCAAGGGTTGTTTGGATCATGTTTGATTAAGTATTCATATTTTTGTGAGTTGTTTTTAAAAATAGTTTGAACGGCTTTTGAACTCTCTTTGAACGAGGTTTGAACAGGTGGTGAAATTTCTTCATCCATTTTAGTTTCAAGATATTTTATTTCTTCGGTCGAAAAGTAGTTTTTGACTGCATTTACGGTTTTCTTTTTGAGTTGTTTTTGCCGAACGATTTTTTGCTTGTAGTCCTCGTAGTCTTTGACATCGCCCAATAATTTCGCCATCGGGTGGGTTTCGGTTACACGCTCAGCGGTACATAAAAATTCACCTTTCGGGGTAAAAACTTTGATTTTTGTGAGGTCAAAGAGATTGTATTTGATTAGCACTTTGTTTTTGAACCCGTAAAGTCGTTCGTCAAAATAGTCGCAACCCAAAAACCTGACTCCGTTTCGCTGAATTGTTTTAACCTCGGTCGCAAGCATCAAATCGTCAAGGGTGTCAGGGTTTATATTTTGGCGTTTTCTATCATCCAAAACCTCTGCGATTGTTTTGTTTGGGGCATTGGGGCAGGTTTGGGAGTTTTTGAAGTTCAGCCACATATCAATCATTTTTATTGTTTCTTCTATGGTCGGCACATAATCGTTGTGCCAAGCAGAATGCAGTTTTTCGTTTCGCATCAGGTAAGCCGGTTTGTTTGCAATATTGCTTCCGACGTAGCTTTGCATAAGCTTTTCAAAGCCTTCTTGAAATTCTTTGAAAAATCGCTCGATGACTTTTGCTCTGGCATTATAAGGTCGGGCGAAAACCGTTTCAATCCCAAGTTTTGAATAAAGGCCTTGAAACCCAAGTTCGTTAAAACCCTTGTCTTTGGTGAAATATTTCGCCCTAAAAGCTCTGCCGTTATCCTGATAAATGATTTTCGGCACCATATCGAGGTTTATTATTGCGTTTCGAAGGGCGGATGCGATGCACTGTGTGTTTTCTTCAAGCATAATCTCATAACCTACAAGTGCAGTCGATTTCCAATCCAAAAAGCCGACTAAAGTCGCACGACTTGGCTTACCTGTAAACGGGTTTATCACCTGAAACGCCAATTTATGCCCATCAGCTACAAGAATATCGCCGACTTTGAGCAAGCTTGCGTCGCGTTTGATATAAGGCTCAACCTTATCGGACAAGGCTTTTTCGCCGTCTCTGGCAAGCACCCATTTGTCGTAATTGTTCGCCTTAAACCATTTTGCGTACCGGCGAAACGTCGCATCGGCAGGGATAAAATCCTGTCCCTGCTCTTTCAATTTGTATTTAGTGAGGGTGGTGGCTTTGCCGATAGAAATACGATTTGGGTGCAAAAGCAGGCTCATAAAGATTTTTATTTCTTCGTCAGTCAAAGAGGTTCTGAACTCACCGATTTTGGAATATCTGTATTGTGGGAGAAGTTTTTCGTAGTCTTCGGAACCGTCAAGCATTGCGTTCCAACGATGAAGCGAACCACGGGAGACTTTGCCCAAAACCTGACGCAAATGCGAATCCGTCGTGTTGTGCAATTTAACAAAATCATAATCGGCTTGGATTTTGATATTCGATTTTCGGCGAAACTCAAGCCATTTGTGGACTAAATCGAGCCTTGCAAGTGCGATTTGCTTTGCTTTTTCTGGTACGTATGTCATATTTAAAAATCCTTACACACACATTAATCGCTCTTGTTGAGGGAAATATCAAGTCCTAAGTCTCAATCTCAGAGACATTTCGACACATCTTAATTTGTGAGACAAATTATTTTTGCACTTTCTTGCACTGTTTTGCACTCGGAGAGAGGTTGATATGGTGGGGTGTTTGGGCGATTTGAAATAAAAAATTTTGAAACTTGGTGCAAAAGAGTGCAAGAATGGAGACAAAAGTGCAAAAATTGCCCCACAAATCTCAACACTAAAAAATCACCTCTATGGGCGACAGTGTGGGCGGTTAGTTTATATTGACTGCCATTCAAAAGTCTCTAATACATTACAACTTCATTACAAATAATTCAGAATACAAACTGGACATTAAAATACATCCCAACCAATAAAAAAGAGATAGATTTTTTCTATCTCTTTTTTATTAGCAAGGGAGAGATTCGAACTCTCGACCTCACGGGTATGAGCCGTGCGCTCTCACCAACTGAGCTACCTTGCCACATTCATTCATTTTTATTAAATTTTCACCGGCTCAGTTGGCTCGAGCGTTGCTCTCACATATATGAAATTTTGTTCGCTTCGCTCACGGGAGCACCTTGCCACATTCTTTCACTTTTATTAAATTTTCACCGGCAATCCTGCAAGACATTGCCGACAATTTTTATACTCGCATAAAAAAAATTAAATTTCAAGCACTTTTTTCTTTTTTGTTCTACAAATTAATTTATTTCCATTTGACTATTATGTTATTTTTTAGTTTATAATACAGTATAGGCACCCCAAATCATAAGGATTAACCAATGATTACCGACATGACACAAGGAAATCCGCTCAAACATATTCTTCTGTTTTCTATTCCTTTACTTATAGGGAATATTTTTCAGCAGCTTTACAATATTGCCGACCTTGTTATTGTCGGAAGGACTCTTGGCGTGGAACCATTTGCCGCTGTCGGCGCTGTCGCACCTTTATTCTTTCTTATTACATTTATTATTGTCGGACTCACTAACGGGTTTGCTGTTATTACAGGTCAAAGATACGGCGCTAAAGACATTCAGGGAGTTAAAGATTCATTTATTGTCTCAACTATTCTTAGCACTTTTACTACTATTATATTCTCCGTTGTATTTACATTATTCATAAACCCGATCTTACACTGGATGAATGTTCCCGAAAATATCTATCATAACGCTTTCTGGTATGTAGAAATAATTGTTTTAGGCCTGATTGTCACCACATGGTACAATATGTTATCAAGCATTATCAGGGCTCTTGGGGATAGTAAAACCCCATTGTACTTTTTGATTGCGGCCTCGGTTTTAAATATTATTCTGGCATTGGTTTTTATACAAATTTTTCATCTCGGTGTCCCGGGTTCCGCTATTGCCGTAATACTGTCACAAGCAGTGTCCGTTATTTTGTGTCTGTTTTTTATCAAATATAAATTTCCTATTCTACATATAAAAAGAAATGAGTGGCGGATTAAATTTGACAAAGCCTTTTATGATTCAGCATACTCACATCTGCGCGTCGGAGTGCCGATGGCAATACAGTTTTCGATAATTGGTATCGGTATTATAATTATCCAGAGTGTTTGTAACACTTTTGGCTCAGATGTCATTGCCGCTGTTACTGCCGCTCTCAGAATAGAACAAATCGCAACCCTGCCGATGATGTCGTTTGGCGTTGCACTTGCTGCTTATGTCGCACAAAATTTCGGCGCGAGAAAGTTCAAAAGAATCAGACTCGGCATTATAAAAACTTCAACAATAAATATTATTTTAAGCATTGTAATGGCTTTTGTGATGCGCTTCTGGGGAACAAATATTATCGCCGCATTTATGGGCACCACAACAAACGAAATCATTAATATAGCGCATCAATATCTTTTAATAAGCACTATTTTCTATTTTTTCTTAGGTCAGATTTTCATATACAGAAACGCCCTGCAAGGTATGGGCGAAACCTTATTTCCGCTGCTGGCCTGCGTTGCAGAACTCGTTGTAAGATCATTTGCGGCCGTGTATCTGGCTGTAAAATTCGGTTATATTGGTATGTTCTATTCAGGCCCGATAGCATGGATAAGTGCATCTACAATACTTTTCTCAGGCTATCTCGGAAGTATTAAACACATCATCTTCAAGGTAAAAGAAAAACTACATACTTAGGTTACTTGCAAAGATAAAAATTTTATGGCAAAATTCACTTTGTTAATGAAGTATACTAATGGCAAAGGAGAATATTATGTCAACATTTATTGAAGATATTGTAGCCAGACAAATACTGGATTCACGCGGCAATCCGACAGTAGAAGTCGATGTTAAACTAACAAACGGTATAGTAGGCCGTGCAGCAGTGCCATCCGGCGCTTCAACAGGTATTTTTGAAGCTCTGGAACTTCGTGACGGCGATAACCATATTTATGGCGGAAAAAGCGTTATGCGCGCCGTTAACAATATCAATAACATAATTGCTCCGGAATTAATTGGTGAAAAAGCTTCACACCAGAAGGAAATTGACACATTTATGATAGACATGGACGGCACTGAAAACAAATCCAAACTCGGCGCAAATGCAATTCTTGGGGTCTCACTCGCGTGCGCAAAAGCAGCCTCTCTGGCTTACGGCATGTCTTTATATAGATATTTGGGAGGAATTAACGCATTAACTCTGCCTGTCCCTATGATGAATATTATCAACGGCGGTGCGCACGCGGATAATAATATTGACTTTCAGGAATTTATGATAGCCCCTGTCGGCGCAGAATCTTTCAGTCACGCTATCCAAATGGGAGCCGAAGTTTTTCATACTCTTAAAAAAGTTCTTCATAATAAAAGTCTTGCAACTTCAGTTGGTGATGAAGGCGGTTTTGCCCCTAATCTAGGGTCTAACGCCGAAGGTATTGAAGTTATCCTTGAAGCCATAGAAAAAGCAGGTTACAACACAAGCCAGATAAAAATCTGTCTGGATGTGGCCTCATCTGAATTTTACGAAGATGGAATGTACAAATTAAAAGGTGAAAACAAAGTCTTTGACAGCACAGAAATGGCAGAATTTTTGACAGAATGGACAAATAAATATCCGATTATATCAATAGAAGACGGTATGGCAGAACAAGACTGGGACGGCTGGGAGCTTCTGACTAAAAAAATCGGAGCAAAATGCCAGCTAGTAGGTGATGACCTGTTTGTAACAAACAAAAGACGTCTTGCAGAAGGTATCAGACGCCATGTTGCTAACTCAATTCTTATTAAGGTTAACCAGATAGGTTCATTGAGTGAAACTCTTGATGCAATTTCCATGGCGCATGCTGCGGGTTATACCTCAATAATTTCGCACCGTTCAGGAGAAACCGAGGATACATTTATTGCAGATCTGGCAGTTGCGGTAAACAGCGGTCAGATTAAGACCGGCTCAATGTCCCGTTCCGACAGAATTGCAAAATACAACCAGCTGCTAAGAATTGAACAAAAACTCGGTTCAGCTGCAAAATACCTTGGTTTACAGGCTTTTAGCGGACAAAAACGCGCATTTAATGCGTTTGAATAAATATAAGATAAGATAAAATAAAACAAAAGCGAATTATACTACGCTAATATGCGAAGTATAATTCACTTTTTATACAGGGCTTGCATTATTGTAAAACATACGCTATAATATATGTATGGATACACGTGAGGATTCTTAATGGCTGAAACAGCAGGAAAAAGATTTAATCGTATGATACATAGATGGTGGCTTGAGTTAGACAATGCTTGCCACGTTAACCCTAATTTGTATAGATGGTGGCTTGATCTAGTTAATGCTTGCCATGTTAATCCTAATTTGTACAGATGGTGGCTTTATCTAGACAATGCTTGCCATGTTAATCCTATTTTGTATAGATGGTGGCTTGATCTAGTTTATGTAGGTCGGCTTTACCAAGCCGACAATTCTAAACGTAGGGTGCGTCGTTTGACGCACCAATTCGGGACTGAATGGCAAAACTATATAAATCTGATTTTATTAAAGGATAATGATAAATGGAGAAGGAATAATATTACTTTTGTAACGAACTTATTCCCTTATTCCCCTGTCTTGGATTTGCTCCACGCTCACGGAGACTCGCCTGAGGAGCGTTGCTCCAGTCGGCTCGTTCCGTTCGCTATCCGGACTCGCTTCGCTCCGTCCGTCCGCAAATCCGCTATTCCCTTATTCCCTTTGCCTAAATGGCAAAGTGCCCAAAACCCTTGTTCCATAAGGCTTTCAGCAGGGGGGGGGGGGGACAAGTCCACTCTTACACTCTTGGGGGGCGCTAAAGAAATACGGTGCCCGCCTAATGTGTGGATCCAACGAACCAACCCCCACCCGAATTTCTAAGTTCGCAGGCTCACTAAGAAATTCAGCCCTCCCCCTCGGAGAGGGTGGACACAGTCCACTTTTACACACTGGACATCCGCGAAAATCCAACAGGCCTTTTTCTACGTCATCCCGCAACGGTAAAGAATGCGTCAGACGGGCATTGTTACCTTG
>CALVEB010000015.1 GCA_944326465.1 Candidatus Gastranaerophilales bacterium
CATTTCATTCGCTAACAAATTCTTTTCCTCCCCCTTGGAGAGGATTGTGTAATGGGTTCCGTTGCGTTTTTGCGGGTACCCAGTGTGTAAAAGTGGACTTCGTCCACCAGACTTCGTCTGCCCCTCTCCGAGGGGGAGGGCTGAATTTCTTAGTGAGCCTGCGAACTTAGAAATTCGGGTGGGGGTTAGTTCGTTGGATGCGCACATTAGTCGGGCACCGTATTTCTTTAGCGACCCCCAAGAGTATAAGAGTGGACTTGTCCACCCCCCACCTAGAATTTGTAAGCTCATTTCATTCGCTAACAAATTCTTTTCCTCCCCCTTGGAGAGGATTGTGTAATGGGTTCCGTTGCGTTTTTGCGGGTGCCCCATATAAATTACTTCCTCTATCTGTTTCGCTGTTGCTTGTTCTCGTATTGACAATTCGTACTTCCTTTTTTATGCTCTTAACGACTCGTAATATCTCTTTACATTTCTTTATGTAGTCATTTTAATATACATTAGGTAATATTGTCAACTCTTTTTATTATACTATGCTTTATAATATATCTCTTTTCGTTGCTTTCACCTATGCTTTTATATTATACAACATTTTTTTAAACACTTCAAGCGAATGAGTTAGGTGGAGTTTTTACTATTCTCATCTTTATGGATTGATTTTTGACTCTATGTATATTTTTCTTTTGAGATCCCGCAAGGTGACGATGCCCGTTGGATGCACTCTTTCCCGTTGCGGGATGACGTAAAGATGTTGGTGGGATGCCACTGTGCCCTTATGACCCCTCATCCTAACCTTCTCCCCAAGGGGAGAAGGAATATAGCGGGCGCCGTTGCAACTTAGCGGGTATTCAGTGTTTAACTATTCTTCAATGCCCAGTACAATCTTATAAAAAAGCATGCTACGTGTTGAATAGAGTCAACCCTTACCCACTGGCGGGTTGCTTTAAATCGTATAGCGTTTGTTGAGCGCGCCGGATTTTTATGCGCATAAGTCATCTCAGGCGCATTAAACAATTGGAACTGGCAAGCCGCAACTTTCTTACATGCCTGCAGTAATTCCTGTGCAAAATCAGTATTACCAAGTTTTTGGGCAAGATAATATGCGGCTACAAGTCCTTCGGAACGGGCACCGTCAGGGTAATAATGGTCGCCGTAATCATAATAATATCCGCCTTCAAAATCTATAAACGGACTGTCATCCGCTCTATACGTCTTTGACATCATTGTTTTTGCATCGTCAAAAACAAATTTAAGATAATTGTCTTTAATAAATTCAGGGTCATTACACCATTCTTCAATAGCTTGCATTAACCATGCGTCAGAAGGCAGTGCCGTAAATAAATCTTTATAAAAATTCGGACGGTCGTCAACTATCCAATCCAGTGCTTTTTTGGCCTGTTTACGCACTTCTTGTATCAACTCTACATCATCGTTAAAATGGTTTGCAAACAGTGCGAGCCCGAGCAATGCCTCTCCGGGGTAATAAAAAGAAAAGGTCTGGCGGCGTTCTATTTCATCCAATCTGAGTAAAGGCTGGCCGTCATTGTATGCAGGGTGGATATAGTATCCGTAAAATTCACCGCTTTTATGCATTCTGCTTAACAGATGTCTTGCGTAGCCCTTAATATATTCATCATAACTCTTGTCGCCGGTTGCAATTCTGTATTGCATAAATGCGATTAATGCAAGACCGGTACCGCCGAGTTTTGCTTTCTGGTTATAAAATGTATAATATCCGGTTTTACCTTTAATATCCTGTTCATGGCTTATAGAAACAGTAAAATCAAGTGACTTTTTAGCTGCTTCAATATATTTTTTATCACCGGTTTGAGAAAAAGCCCTGACAAGAGTAATTGTACCGCCGCTATGACGTAAATCGTTATAATAAAGGTTATCCAGAGGTCTGGTTGGGTGTTCATGGTCTTTGAAATTATCTTCTTTACAGTCATAGTAATACAAGAAACGGCCGTCGTCATACATGTTTTCAATAAGCCAGTCTGCTGACTTAATAAACTGGTTAAGCAAAATATTTTCGTCAAATCCGTTGTACAAAATGTTGCCGCGGTATAAAGGCACGCATTCGTTTTTATAGGTTACAAAGGCACGGGTTCTGAATATAAACCATTTAAGCTTATAGGAAGCGTGCAAAATATGCAGGCGTTCGGAAATTTTGTTTGTCATTTTGCCGATAGGTGAACGTTTTGCAAGGGTTTCCAGCGCCCTGCGCAGCCCCATCTGGCTTTGAACAACCGCATCTGTCGGCATATAATAATAGGAAGCAGTACTATCTTGCAATTCAAGTCCTGTAATTCCGGGTTCAAAACGATTATGGTTAAAAATTTTTGTATGCAGTTTGTCTAAATCTGTTTGGCGCCGCTCTATTATAAATTCTATCATAATACGACATTTGCTAAAGTTGCCGACTTCAAATTTATGAAAATTTTTATTTTCTCTCAATTTTTCAATATCTCTGTTTAAAGTGTTGACAAGGGTTTTACGCCTGCTGCCGTATCGTATCGGGGTTAAACCTTCCTGAAACATAGTGATATAAGTAAAAGAAATATCAGGATTAAAATCGTATATGCCTTTCAGGTTAATACCGTTTATGTCAAGCGTTTTACCTGTACGCAATGCCTGACGTATTCTGAAAAGCAGCTCTGTCATCGGTTTAAAATTCTGCTTAAAGTATTCTCTGTCTATATCATTTTGCTTCTTAAAATCCATTTTCACATAATAGCATAACTTTTAATAATTAATGTACATAGAATGGTCTATTTTTTCTCTAAAAAATGTTGTATAATGGAAAAAAAGGAGGTTTATATGAATACAATATTTACAAGACGCTCAATAAGAAGATTTGAGAACAAACCGGTAGAGACAGAAAAGCTTGACAGAATAGTAAGGGCAGGCATGCAGGCGCCTTCTGCTCATAACAGGCAGCCTTGGGAATTTTTGGTCATTACTGATGAAGATGCCAAAAAGGCCGCAGGTAAAATGACACCGTACAGCGGCATGGCGGCTCATGCCGGTGCTGTTATTATTATTTTGATGAATAAAAAAACAGGCGATTTTGAAAATAATTTGTTTATTCAACAGGATTTAGGCGCTTGTACTGAAAATGTTTTGCTGCAAATAGCGGAAGAAGGCCTTGGTGGCTGCTAGATTGGCACTTATCCTAATGAAGATAATGTACGCAATGTAAAAGAATATTTCAATCTGCCGGATTATATAGAGCCGTTTTCAATAATTGCGCTCGGATATTCGCCGGATGAAAACAGGTTTATAGACAGGTATAAACCGGAAAAAGTACATTATAACAAATGGTAATACAAAGCGCCCGCTAAATAATTTAGCGGGCGCAACACTTTTCTCTTCTTTTTTAACCTGCCAGAGCGTCGCATACGTAATCTGACATACGGTCAAACATATCGTGGATAGGTTTTGAAATATCAAATGTAATCTCTTTGTTTATCTGTGCAAGTTTGTCATCTATAGATACAACTTTTGCTTTTTGCGGTTCAACAACTGTAAATTGATTTTGTTCGATTTGTTTTAACAGGTTAATCGAAAAATCCTGAACGGCATCCACCATTTGCATATTTTTTGCCGCCGTTGACAATAGAGTATCTCCTAATTCTTCACCGTACTCGTACTCTCTGATAATTTCCTTGCAGATTAAGTTTGACATTAAATTTGCATCGAGAGCCGTTTTTTCAGTTTGTGAACGCATTTATTTATTACCTCCGTTTTACTAATCCCGGTAAAATATTAGTCGGAAGTCATGGTCAAAAACTTTAGTATAAAACATCATTTGTTACAGTTTGTTAACAAAAATTTTTAAAAAAGCCGATTTTGCAATATTTTATGCCCTAGGGTGGGTTTCGTTATAAACTTCCTTTAAGTGCTGGCTTGATACATGGGTGTAAATCTGTGTATTAGAAATACTTGCATGGCCTAAAAGCTCCTGTACAACCCTTAAATCCGCGCCGTTTTCTATTAAGTGAGTTGCAAAACTGTGTCTGAATACGTGTGGAGTCACGTGTTTCGGCAGATTTATTTTTTCGACAACTTCATTAATAACATTTCGGATAGTCTTTGTCTGCAATCTATAGCCTGTATTATTAATAAAAACAGGGGAATCCTCCTGTTCCGGCGGCAATCCGTAACCTCTGGCGATTAATGGTCTTGCTGTTTCAATATACCGCTCCAGATAAGATTTTGCTCTGTCTGTCACAAGCACTATTCTTTCTTTAGCACCTTTACCAAAAACCCTTATTTCATTATTCCGCAGGTTCAAATCCCCGAAATTCAGACCTGACAATTCAGAAACACGCATTCCGGTTGCCCACAAAAGTTCCAGAATGGCGCGGTTGCGATATCCAGCCGGTGTCTCTATCTTTATATTATTAAGAATTTGTTCGACTTCATCAGGGGTTAAAAACTTAGGTAATGTTTTCGGGCGTTTGGGAGCATTCAAATTCATTGCCGGATTGGCGTTGACCTTGCGCTCTCTGTATAAAAATTTGTAAAATGTTCGCAAGGATGCCACTTTTCTCGCTATTGTTGTTTTTTTATAATTAAATTTCTGGATAAAGTGCAAATATTCCCGAACTTTGGAAAAGTTTACATTTGCACAGTCTTCCTCATCCATCCAGACTAAAAAACTTAATATGTCTGAATGGTACGCTTTTGCCGTATGGCCGGAAAAATTACGTTCTACTATCAGGTATGTTGTAAAATCTTCCAGATCTTTTTTTGAATTTGTATTCAATCCCATAATTTGCCTTGTTGCTTTTTTCTAATATGTATTATACAATATTATCAGGTAGATGTGAATAATTTAATAGCAGGAGAAAATATGAATTATAAGAAACTTTTATTATCATCAGTTATCGTCACTGGTATGCTGTTGGTTTCATCACAAACTTTTGCAACCGAACTTCAAGCAGGTGTTGCAAAAAGCCAGACTAACAAAGCTCAAGTTCAGCAGCAAGCTGCAAAAAGAAAATACGGTGATATTGAAAAACTTATAGAATACAATCATTACAAAGAAGCAGAACAAAAACTTGAATATATCTTAGAACGTAATCAAAAAGATATTGATGCTCTTGCTTTGCGTGCTGTTTCCTGGGCAAAACAACATAAACTGGAACCTGCTCAAAAAGAAATTGACAAGTTAATCAAAGACAATCCAAACAACCCGATTTTGCACTACGCACAGGGTATTGTCTATATGAACCGTCAAACATCTTCCGACGTTGATTATATTAAATCAATAAGAAACCTGAACAATTCCGCTATTAAAGAATTTGTAACAGCTGTAAATATTGATAATACTTATTACGCAGCATATAACGCAATGGGCGTTGCAACTTTGAAACTTGGAAACAAAGCAGATGCTAAAGATTTATTCACAATTGCAACCGACATAAACCCGCAATACGCTACGGCTTATGACAACCTTGGTGTTCTTGAAATGATGAACAACAACCTTGACGGAGCCGAAGAATATTTTCAAAAAGCTTTAAAATATAATACAACAAACCCGACATCCATGTATCACATGGGACAGGTAGAAGCAAGACGCGGCAACTATTCAAAAGCCTTAACATGGATTAACCACTCTGTCCATATTAACCCGAATTCCGCTCCTGCTTTGAATTTGCAAGGTGAATTATATCTTAAACAAGGTAACCAGCCGGCAGCGTTGAATTCCTTCAACAAAGCTGTTCTTGTTAAACCTGAACACTCTGCTTCATATTTAAACCTTGCTAATGTATACGAAAAAAGAGTTGATAACGAACTTGCAATTGAAAAATTAAAGACTCTTATCGCAATTAACCCTAACTATCAGGAAGGCAAATTGAGAATTGCCGATATGTCTTTAATCGAAAGAAAATACGAACAGGCTCTTGATTATTATTCACAGCTTGTAGGTGATGATACTTACAATCAAGATGCAATAATCGGGCTTGCCAATACATATTACGAAATGTCAAAAGATCACGCTGACAGTTTTGAAGTGACTACAAACAAAGAATTATATATCGCTTATGAATATATAAATAAAGCTATTGAACAGACACCTGATGATTTAAAACTTCACTTAGCAAAATTAAAACTTTCGCAGCTTGTTCACATGCAGGAAATGCCTAAAGAAAGTCTTGATTACATTATCAAATCAGCAGGTAATACTTTGATGGATTCTGTTATCAAAGGCGAAGCATATCTCACTATGGGACGTGAATCTGATGCGGTTTATACTTTTGAAAATGCTATAAACTTTGCGCAGGATGTTGATGATTGTTTATACTTAGGTGAAATTCTTGTTCACTTAAAACAATTCAGAACAGCAAGAACAGCGCTTAAAAAAGCGTTAATGAAAGATCCTGACAACCTCATTGCTAAAAACGGCATTGGATACATTGATCTGTGTGAACTTAAATCAAATGAATTCTTTGATGTTGCAAAAAGACAGTTTAAAGAAAAGAATTACGCATCTACAATTGAATACTGTAACAGAGCAATCGACTTTTATCACAACAATGCCGAAATCGCCAAGTTGAAAGCAATGGCTTATGAAGAAGAACCAAACTATCAGGGTGCTGTAAAATACTATACACAATACCTTGCATTCAGCCCTAATGCAGCTGACAAAGCCGCTGTTACTAAAAAAATAGAAAAATACAAACGTAAAGCACTAAAACAGAACACTAAAAAATAGCAAAAATGAAAAAATTTGATATTCGCAAATCTTTTGAAGATTTTTGGAAAGAACCCTTGAGTATTTTAACCGAGGGTTTATTCCAACTTGTGAACATTCAGACAAACATTTTTTGCCAGAAGCCTTCTGTAACAGTTGATATGATAAATAAAAAAGCACAGATAACAGTTGTTAATAACGAGAAAATGTACAACTTATTTCAGACAGTGCTTTATAAAAAGCGTTTAAAAGAGCAGCGTGAAAAGGCGCTGTCAAACAAATAGGCAGGTGTTATGACAAATCTGAAGTATATGCAGGCAAAATTTCTAATCAGTGCAGAAAAGCTTTCTCAGTGTCCGGATTATACTCTGCCTGAATATCCGTTACTCGGGCGCTCCAATGTCGGCAAATCATCTTTTATAAACGCTCTTGCCAACAACAAAAAGCTGGCCAAAACATCAAACACTCCCGGAAAAACCAGATTAATAAATTTTTTCAATTTTTCAGATAAATTTATGATAGCCGATTTACCGGGGTATGGCTATGCAAAAGTTTCAAAAGAAGCCCAGAACCGCTGGCAAAAATACTTAGAAGAATATCTGCTTGAACGTAAACAAATAAAATCGCTTATTCAGCTTATAGACGGCCGGCATGAAATCCAGAAAAACGACTATCAAATGCGTGAATGGGTTGCGGCGTATAACTTACCTGTAATGACTATTGTAACAAAAATGGACTATGTTCCGCACTCAAAAACTCTCAATGTCGTCAATTATGTGAAAAAAGAATTTGGCGGAGATGTTCTTCCTTTTAGTGCCGTCGATAACCGCTATAACGAAAAAATTCTTGAAACATTAGAATATTAATGAAAAACGCTATTCCTCTTTACTGTCAGGATAAATAACTCTGCAATAGCCTGTAGATGTTATATTTCTGTACCACATCCAGTTGTCCTGAGTACCATCCATAAAATATTCACCAGTTTTTGTGTTTATTTTTACTGTACGCATATGGTGTCTCACAGACCACTCCCACAGAGGATCGTATAACCGAAGAGTTTTATTATCACTCTGCAATCCCGCACGATCAACCTTTTTTAACTTATCCATTTTATGTGGTTTGTATATTTTGTGCATTGTGTTTGAATACAAACGACCGTTTCTCATAACAAAATAGTCATTGTATTCCTCAAAATCATCAACACTTCCATCTATTCTTTTCGCATAACATTCAATAACAGATCCTTCCGGCAACGGATATGAGAATGATTGCCCTTTAGTCAAAACTGTTAAATCTTTTTTGGCAAGAATGTCATGAGGACATGTCAAATCTGTTCTCGCCTGCGCTGTACCACTTATAAATAACAAGCCTAAAAATGCCATTAATAAATATCTTTTCATAAGTCTTTTTCCTTTTTCATATAACTCCAAACTTATTATAGCACAAATTCTGCCTTTGGTAAAATTTGTTAACATAAACAATATTAACATTTCCTTCAACCTATGCTATAATCTGGTTGATGTATGAGATTAAAAAGCAAATTTATTTGAATTTTACAAAAAACCAGAAGGCGGCTTTATGCAGCTTTTTGCGGGCCCTCGTTAAAAAAAGTCCGGAACTTTCCGCTGATGAGGTTTTTGACAAATTTATTGAAGATGAAACTTATTATCTTGAAATTAACAACTCCAGATTTGAATTTTTGTCTGACATAATTGATGATGACTCTTTTATTAATGACACAAAATTATTTATAAAAGAATGCATAAAATACTATGAATACAAGAAAAAGCAGGAGCCGATAATTCAGGCACAAAAAGAGTTTGAAAAAAGAAAGCGGAAATTTTTACAGGAAGTTAAGATGAGTAAAGATGCTCCGACAAAAAAGCAACTTTACTACTATGAAAAACTCTGCAAAAAATACAATCTTGAACAAAAAGAACTTACATCTAAACTTGAAGCACGCGATGAAATAGACAGGATTTTAAATGAGTATACAAGAGATTTTGAAAATATTGATTAATGCAGGTATAGAGCCGAATGAGGCGGGTGTGGAAGTCAAAATGCTTATTGAACATTTTTGCGGCTACACACGCACAGATATTCTTATGGGAAAAAAGTTAACCCCTGAAATGCTTGAAATAGTGAAAGAAAAAGCACAACTGCGCGCAAAGACACGAAAGCCAATACAGCACATTATCGGATTTGCGGATTTTATGGGTGAAAAATTTATAGTAAACCCGCATGTTCTTATCCCGCGTGATGAAACTGAATTTCTGGTGCGAAAAGCTGTTGAAATTATTAAGTCAAAAGGATACAAAATGGCTCTAGATGTTGGCACAGGCTCTGGCTGTATTGCATGTATGGTTGCAAAACTCACTGATTGTCAAATTATCGGGCTTGATATTTCTAACGAGGCTCTTAATACTGCTTTAGATAATGCTTCTCGCTTGAATCTTTTTAACAAAGCTATCTTTAGAAAGTCTGATATCTTTTCTAATGTAAAACCGCGTGAAAGCTTTGATATTATTATATCTAACCCGCCTTATATTCCGCCTGCCGAAAAAGCAAATATACAAAAAGAAGTTACTTTTGACCCTGATATTGCTCTTTACACACAAGATGAAAAAGGGCTGGATTTTTATTACAAAATTACAGAAAAAGCTCCTGACATTTTAAATGCCGGCGGGTACTTACTTTTTGAACTCGGATTCAGGCAATCAAATGACGTAAAAAAAATTATGGAAAGCAACGGGTTTAAAGATATAGAAATAATCAAGGATTTAGCCGGAATAGATAGAGTTATTTGCGGTCACATTTAGGCAGTGTAAAGGTAAATGTTGTATTCTCATCAGGCAGGCTTTTTACAAAAATTTTTCCGCCGTGCGCATCAATTATTTTTTTTGAAATGTACAGTCCGAGTCCTGTGCCGATACTTTTTTGTTTTTGAGCCAGACTTTCACATTTTTCAAATATCAAATTCGGGTTTTCAAGATTTATTCCTATTCCGCTGTTTGTAATAGAAAAACATAAATTATTATCTTCTTCGTACAGGTTTACAAGAATCTTGGAATTCTTATTACTGTATTCTATAGCGTTGATTAAAAGATTATTAATAACACGTTTTATTTCAAGACAATCAATATATGTTTCAATATTTTTAAGAGAAGATTTTATTTCAATATCTAAATTTTTATCCTGCAAAAGATATTTTACTTCTTCAACACATTGTATACTCAGCATTTCCAGCGAAAACAGTGTTTTGTGCAAAACCTGCTTGCCATTGTCAGAGCGGTATTTTTGCAGAATATTTTCAACCAGATTTTTCATATATTTGGCCGCCCCTAAGATATCGCCGATTATTTCGTTTTGAAAATCATCAAGAGAAGATTTTTGATTATTTAGCAAAAGTTCAAGTGCACAAATTTCAGCGTTAACAGGACTCTTCAAATCATGCGTTACCATAGCGAGAAAAGTTTCTTTTTTATCTAATAAGGCATCTTGAAGTCGTTTTGTTTTTAAGCTGTTGTAAATTTGAGAGCGTACAACATTTACATTAAAAGGTTTTTCTATATAAGCGCAGGAACCGAGATTAAACCCGAGAATTTTATTTTCAGGATCTGAAAGCGCTGAAATAAACATGATTTGCGCATCTGCATTAATAGTCGTACTTTTAATAATTTTAGCAAGATCAAAACCTGACATTTCAGGCATCATAATATCAAGCAGAAACAAATCGAACTTTTCAAGGTTAACTATTTTACTTGCTTCAATTGGTTTTATATAAGTTGTAAGTTCCAACCCGAGCGGAGAAAGAGTTTCAACCAGCAAATCAATATTCATCCGGTTGTCATCTACAATCATTACTTTCATGCCTTTCAGGAATAGCGGAGAAATATTATCAAACAATTCCGGCTTATGCTTATCTTTAAAAAATTCCTGAACAAGCCTTGCGTCGACCGGATAAGAAATAACGTTTTTAACACCGCAGGAGTTTGCTGTTAAAATATTTTTTCTTGAGATATCTTCAGAAGCAAGCCAGACTTCCAGATCAGGATTGTCGCGGCAAATTTTACGGATGAGATTTGTATCTGAAAAATCTGTTTTAATAATACAAAGAGCCTTTTTAGAGAGGTCAACGCCTGACAGATTTTTAACATTTTCGACAAATATCAGATTTTCGTTTTCAACCCTGCTAGATAGTTCATACATATATCAATTGTACTAAACAACAGCCTAAAAACTATTCCCCTGTCAGGCTACTTTTAATGAAAATATTGCGGCTGGTTGTATTCCTTTTTTACAATGTAGAAAACTGCATGAATTTTTGTAGAAAAAACATGAGTTTTCTACATTTTTCTATGAATATAGATTTTATAAATTGTTTTCTACATTTTTTATAAATATTTTCTACAAAATATTCTACTTCCAAAAATCAATAATAACAATAGTTTCACAAGCTTTTCTACAAATAAATCGAGCTTATTACTACTATTATTATTTAAATAAATAATTATTTTTATAATTAATATATAATAGTTTTTTGGCTGTAGAAAAAGTAGAATGCTTTTTTCTTACTTTTTACTTTTGTTTTCAAAGGTTACAATTTGTTTAATCAAAATGCTGCAATCTTTATTTTATATTATAATTTAATTACAGAAACAATGATTGAAAAGGAGTGGATTATGAAATTTCTGGTTAAAAAAGAAGATTTGTATAATGGAATAAAAATAGTAGAACGCGCAACAAGCATGAAAGCATTACAGCCTGTGCTTTTGAACATTCTTATTGAAACAATAGACAACGCTACAATTAAACTGGTTGCAACAGACTTAGACCTGACAGTGATAGCATACGTTAATGCTCAGGTCGAAGAAGAAGGAAAAATTACACTGCCTTCAAAAACACTTAATGAAATTGTTTCAAAACTTGGCGATAAATTAATAACCTTTGATATGAATAACGATGAAACAACCGTTAATATAACATGCCAAAATTCAAAATTTGACATAATCGGTATTTCTGCAAATGAATTTCCTCCGGAATTTTCTAATATAGAAGTAAATGAAGAAGATTGCTTTGAAATAGCACTAAAACCTTTTGTAAAAGCTGTACGTCAGGCAGGTTTTGCAGCAGCAGGATATGAAACAAGCAACCTGCTTTCAGGTATAGTCTGCGATATTACGGGCAATACTCTTGAAATAGCTTCAACAGACGGAAACAGACTTGCCCGCGTTAGAGAAAAAATAGAAAATAATGAAAATAAAAACAGCCAGCTGATAATCCCTTCAAAAACCTTGAATGAATTTATCAAGATGAGCGCGTTTTTAGATGATGAATCAATTAAACTTTATACAGAAAAAACAAAATTGATAATAAAAACAAATACAACAACAACAGTTTCAAGATTGCTGGAAGGTCAGTTCCCAAAATATAACCAGCTTATTCCGGCAGAAAGCCCTAAAACTGCAATTATAAATGTTGCACAGATGATTTCTGCGCTTGATCGTGTATCTATTATGGTTAACGATAAAACAAGTATTGTTAAACTTGATTTTAGCGAAAATAATCTGAAACTTACAGCAGATACACCTGATTCCGGTAAGTCAGAAGAAAATCTTGATATTGATTATAAATCAGAAGATTTAACAATTGCATTCAATTACAAATATGTTCTGGAAGCTTTGAAAAACATAGAAGCAGATGAAGTAAAATTCGGATTGAATACAAGCCTTTCAGCAACTGTTTTGAAACCAAACAGCGAAGAAGATTTCGTATGCTTGATTATGCCGGTTCAAATTAGATAGGATTTTAATAAATGAAAGAAAAAGCAGTAGAATATTATTTAAAAGGCGGCTGTTCATGCGCAGAAAGCATTATAAAAGCTGCTATTGATGCAGGTTTATGCGCAGAAAACATGCTGCCTTGTTCAACTACATTCTCAGGCGGCATGTCTTCCGGATGCCTTTGCGGGGCTGTCGCAAGCTCTCAAATAGTTCTTGGATATCACTTTGGCCGTGATAATAAATTTAATAACCCTGTTTGCGCCCGCGAAAAAGCAAAAGAGTTTGTGGATGAATTTAAAAAAAGGAATAAAGTAACCTGCTGCCGCGTTTTATCAGCCGGCCTTGAAGGTATGGCAAGAAAAGAACACTGCTCAAAACTTGTTGCAGATGCGGCTGAAATATTGGAAAGTATGGTAACTGTAAAAGTTTAAAACAGGAGTATTCTTTGCAAAATTTATATAAATTCGACAGATTAAATTTTTTGACAGCCGGAATGCCGCTTTCAACAGGTAAAGGCAGCTATAATGCGGCATTAGATATTTTGAATAATCTTGATTTGGACGGTATGGAACTGGAATTTGTCCACGGTGTCAGGATGACCGAAGAAACAAGAGGGTTGGTAAGAAAAAAATCAAAAGAAAATAATTTGTTGTTAACCGCACACGGCCCTTTTTATATAAATCTTAATGCAAAAGAAGAAGACAAAGTGGAAGCAAGCGTCCAAAGGGTTCTGGATACGGCCGTAACTGCGTATGAAGCAGGAGCATACAGTATAACATATCATGCTGCATATTATATGGGCGGCGATAAAGAAAGCGTTTATAAACAGGTTTTCCGTCAAACAGAAAAAATAATTTCTGTATTGGAACAGGCAAATATTAATGTCTGGATTAGACCTGAAACTACCGGAAAACCTACACAGTGGGGAGATCTGGATGAGATAGTAAATCTTTCAAAAGAGTTTGAACAGGTGCTGCCTTGCGTGGATTTTTCACATCTTCATGCTCGTTCTGCAGGTAAATACAATACTTATGATGAATTTGCAAGCATTCTGGAAAAAATAGGCAAAGAATTGGGCAGCTACGCACTGGAAAACTTTCACGGTCATCTTGCAGGTATTGAATATACTGCAAAAGGTGAAAGACAACATCTTAATATGCTGGACTCCGATATGAATTACAAGGATTTACTCAAAGCACTCAAAGACTTTGATGTGCGCGGAGTTCTTGTATGCGAAAGCCCTAATATAGAAGAGGATTGTAAACTTTTCAAAGATTATTATATGTCACTGTAATATACATTATTTGCAGTATATTTTAAAGTTTTATTTAAAGCCGGCCGTTATAATAACTATTGCAATTTATAAAAATTTTGAGGCATCCTATGTTTAATTCTGTAAATAATCCATTTAACAGACCGATAGAGTCGTCAACTTCGTCTGACAGCAATCGGCAGCATCAGCAGGAGAAAAAAGAGAGTGAGAAAAAATATCTTGAACAGGAAGAAAATGATGAAGTTAAACTCGGCGGTTTGCCAATTTTAACAGAAGATGAGATTCTTTCTATGACAAGAGGGTATATAAATAATTTGAAACAAGAGCATGAAGCAAATGAGAAAACCATAAAAAAGCTGGATAAATATCTTGAAAAATTTGACGTGAAGAAGTTTATGAAGAAAAATCCGAATTTAACAAGTCCAGATTTTTATATGGTTATGTATAATGAAACAGAAGGTCTGGTAAAATAACTTAATAAACCCTAAAGTTTTAAGTAAAAAAATCCGTAGAGAAGAATGAATACTTTAAATGAAAGGATGGTAAATATGGAAATTAACAATGTATCAGGAGCTTACACATCAGCAGCAAAAGTAACGGAAACCGACGACGAAAAAGAAACGAAAAAAGCGCAGGAAGAAGAGGCAAAAGAAGCCAAAGTCGGTGAAAAAGAAGAGAAAGATACAGTTGATTTGTCACAGGATGATGATTACGGCGAGGATGGCATAGAAGATAAGGCAAGAAATTATGTAGCGAATATTCTAGCGAATACCCAGCTTACAGATGAATCAAGGGCATTAATCCAGCAGTACATGGCAACGTTTGACGCAGCGCGATTTATAAAGATGTACGGCCCGTTTAGTACAACGGCAGAGGTTTCAGCAGCAATGTACGCTGTAACATCACACATGGTTAAATACCAGCAACAGGATGAATAAGTTTGATTGCGTGATTTTTGATAAAAAAGAGGCAACGTAGTTTATCTACGTTGCCTTTTATGTATATACCGGGCACCCGCGAAAGTTCAACGGCGCCCGTTATACGTTCCTCTCCAAGGAGGGTGGACGAAGTCCACTTTTACACATGGGTAGCCGCTTACGAAAAACAGAGCCTGAAGAAATTCTAGGAAGGGGGTCAATTGTGCGCGTCCCACCAATACCTCTACGTCATGCTGAACTTGTTTCAGCATCTAGCCACCGTCGAATTTCACGGGTATTCGAAACGTCCCCCGCAGGGACGCAACATGGGCCAGACCCTGAACCAAGTTCAGGGTGACATGAAAATGTTGGACTGTACACCCGCTAAGCCAGTGGAGCCTTCTAATTGTGTACGTCCAACATGCTTTTCTACGTCATCCCGCAACGGTAAAGAGTGGGTTAAGCGGGCATTGTCACCTTGCGGGGCAGACGAAGTCTGCTCTTACACACTGGACACCCGCTTTACTGTTAATCCTCTATTTAAAGGATTAAAAAAGTATCCGGATGCCTTAAAATATTAATGGGTTAGTAATAATTATTTGGGAGTGGATATGGAAGTTAAAGATTATTTGTTTGAGGATGACGAATTTTTACCGCAGACTAACGGTGAAATTTCTGATTCTATTACTCAAAACTGGACTGAACAGGCGCTTGAATGTTACTCTATCGGTTGTGATTGCAGCAAGTGCTCTCTCGCAGGCGGAAAATACTCTTTCGTATGTCAGATGCCCAAAGTTATTGAACTTTTGCTTAAATCAAGCGGGCAGCCTAAACTCGCCTGATATTTATTAAATACATGAATTTTAGTTTACAATATCTTGATTATAATTGTATTTTATTGCAAAATATTTTGCGCTATCAAAAAATTTTTTACTATGAAAAAAATACTTACAATTATAATCTTAATGTTTGTATTTACACTGCCGTCATTTGCCAATGTCAAAAAAATATCAATGGATGACGCAGTTGATCTTGCCTTAAAAAACAATCTTGCGCTGAATGCCAAGCGCAAAGAAGCTGATATTCTTAAACAGGATATAAAAATCGCAAATGCTTTAAAAAACCCGCAATTCCAGTCAAATTTCCTTATCGGTAAAGTTTCCAAAGGCAACTCCAGCCAGTTCGGTATCGCTTTGCCGCTTGAAATTGCAAAACGCGGACCGCGTAAAAAGGTTGCAGAAGCTAATTTAAAACTCGTTGAAAATGAAATCCATAAAGCAGAGCATGATCTGAAAATAGAAGTTATGGAAGCTTACTTCAATGTACTTTACCTTAAATCCGTTGTATACATTATGCAGGAGCGTATGGATCTTCTGGAAGATATGCACGATATCTCAAAAAACAGGAAACCGGATAAGAATTATAAAATAGATTTACTTCAATCTGACATAAGATGCAAAAAGCAGGCTATTCAATTAAATCAGGCAAAAGCTAACCTTATAAGTGCGCAGTTCCACCTGAACGATACCTTCAACCTTGAAGATACATCTGTTATGTATGATACTGAAGAAAACACACTGTTTGAAGATCTGGCGATTCTGGATCTGGCATTACCGGAGTACGATGCTTTGGAAAAAGTTGCGCTTGTATGCAGCTATTCACTGAAAATTGCAGACAGTAATCTAAACATATCAGAACAACAATTAACATTGGCAAAACACAAGGTTATACCGGATTTGACACTGGCAGGCGGTACTGCATACCAGACAGCACATCAGACGGGCGGAGAATCCATGCCGGGTGCTTTTGTAGGTGCTTTTTTTGATATTCCGGTTCTTTATACTTACAGACCTGATGTCAGAAAAGCGAATTTGGTTCTCGACAGGGCTAATATGGACAAAAAATCTTTTGAAAGCAGGTTGAAAATAGCGCTTAAACAGGATTATAACGATTTTAAATACGCTAAAGAAAATATGAAGTATTACAAAGATATTCTGTCTTCATCTGATGAAATTTTACAGATGTCAAAACAGCGTTACAAAAAAGGCGATACATCGTTGATTAATCTAATGTATATAGAGAATTCACACCAGAGCATCTTGAATGAATATGTAAATGCAATGCAGGTTTATTATATGGCGTATCTGGATTTGATGCATAATGTGGGTAACGACATTCTGATTGATGAAGAAGTTTTCAATATGTAAAAACACCTGCAAATTTCTTTACAGGTGTTTTACTTCCTCGTTGTAGCTGTTCTTTAAATTCCTGAGTCTTTTATTATACAAATCCTTCTTTGTTAAACTGTATTTTCTGATTGATACGCCATTCTTTAGCCTTAAGTTCTTCTATCCTATTTTTTATACCTTCAAGTTCTTCTGTAAGAGTATCAAGGTCTTTGTACTGTCTTACAAAAGGTTTTGGTGGTAATTCACCCCAGCCCGGGGATAGACATAATTTATCAAATAATTCTTTAGCGTCTTTCATAATTTGCTCCGTTTAATACAGTTTTTATGACTGTTTTTGCGTAATAAATGAGTGCAGCATATCCAGAAGATTAAAGTTGCCGTATTTAAATGCTGCCGGCTGATTAGCGTATTCACTGTCAATAATTCTTTGTAACTCTCTTGTTTCTTTATAGTCTAATGAATTGAAATCAAAGCTGGTCATTTCGCCATAATCAATCATTAGATCTTCCATATCTAAAACTTTTTTCTCTTCTGACATAACACACTCCTTAGATTAACTGATAACAATTAGTTAATCGGCAGGATGCCATAAAGACTTTAATAATTTCGGAGTAATTGTTACAAAACGAAACAATAATAAAAGCGCCGGATAGTTAATCCGGCGTAGTTGTTAATATATTATACCTTTTTTGGTTTTTGTAATAATTTCTAAAATCATATTTTCCATAAATTTAATTTCGTCTTGTTTTTCTTTTGGCTGGCGTGCTTTCCAGTCTGCGAGTTCTTTACGGAAAATATCACCGTCAACAAGGCATTCGCCTGTTCCGACAAGGTGAGAGTATTTGTCTGTAAATTCGTTAATAAAATCCGCATAGGTTTCAGTAATTAAATCTGATGCAGTAAGAGCATTTTCAAGGATTACGTGTCTATCCTGCTCAATTTGTTCTTTCATTTTTTCTGAAATATTTGAGCCGAATACGTGCATTGCCTGTTTTCCGGTTTTTGCGCCCTGTCCCATGTTTTTAACCATTTTGTCAGCATAATTTGTTGCCATTTCAAGGTCACAGGTGATACCGAATGAGCCGTCTATATCATAAAAATATTTTTCTGCTGAATGTCCGCCGTAATCGCATACTATCTCTGCAAACAGTTTTTCAAAAGACCATTCTTCATTACCGTCATCAACAGGATACATTGCGCCGCCAAAGTTACTGCGCGGATCCAGGGTTACAAAGTTGACTTTTGAGGACTTATGCCATGGTTTACCGTAGTCTTTTGCAATGTTATTCATAATTTCTGCATTAAGAGCATGCCCGCATTCATGGGATGTGACTATTCGTTTTCTGTGCGGCTCAACTATGTTTGTAGACGGACGGCCGCTGGTTATTTGAAGGTAGGCTTCCGTAAAGTCTGATCTTGTGACTTCTTTGTGACCGCGTTCATTTGCTACTGATTGAGCTTTCTGAACTATATTTTTCATAAAAATAAACGGAAAACCTTCTGTTGTCTTAGCTACAGATTTAATGATTTTTTGTTTTTCTTCCGGAGTTTTAGCCGCAAGTTTTATTTTATTCTCTTTCAAGGTTAAATTTATAATATCTGCTCTTTCTTTTTCGTTGTAAGCAGGGGAAGAAACTTCGATATTATCGGCAAACAGACATGATTTCATTGTTGCTTCGCCGATTAATTTAGGATCAGACACAGAACCGAGTACAAGAATATTTAACCCTTTACGCTGCGCGTTGTCCATTTCTCTCAAGAGTTGTGCCATTGCTTTCTGCTGGTATTCAGAAATAAGTTCTCCGATTGAAAAATATTCAAAGTTTTCAATAAAAAGCACAGCTGCTTTATGCGAATTGTTTTCAGCCTGAGTGGACACAAGAGAGAACATCTTTTTAATAGAATTTTCCGGTGATAAAAGGCTGCCGCCGAAGATATCTACTTCTTTAGTCCCGAAATCCATGGCATTCATCTCTATATAAGGCACTTTAGCTTCACCGGCAATGGCTTTAGATACAAATCGGCGCCCGCTGCCTGCTGTACTGTCCTGTGAAGAGATTATTATACCTTTTGTGCCGATTTTATTTGATTTTATCTGTTTTACTATGGCTGCTGCTTCTTTTTGCGTTGCGTCTTTTCCGATAATATCTTTTACACGTTTGTCTGTATCAAATACAACATTCAAAGAACTGTCATTATCGTTTTTACGGAATAAAGTATCAGCTTCTTTTATATAATTTGAAACATCATGTTCTGATATTTCTTTTTTGTCTATATAGTAAGATGCTATTTTTTTCATCAGTTTTTGACCTTTATCAGGAAACACACCGTCAAGCTGTGCTGATGTTTCTATTGTTTTTTCAATAGCCTTTTTGGAGAACGGTTTTTTGACATCTTTCATTAGCAAAGGTTCTTCTTTAAATGCTTTGACAAATTTTTCCGTGCTCAAAACAGGAATTGAAATCTCTCCAAAATTCTCATACATTGCCTGAATTAACGGATTCTGCATGCTGCCAAAATAGTTATCTTTAGGATCTACCATTATGAATTTTATATTTGACGGGATATTTTTCATCAAATTTTGAAAATCATTGGAATACGCGAATACGACATCATCATTGCCGGTATTGGCTACAGAATTTACAACCATATTTGTCGGATAAAGTATTATTACGTGTTTTTTGTTTTTATCTTTTGCCAGTTCTTTAACTTTTTCAAATACATAAACTTCTTTTGCATTTAGTTTAAACTCAAGAATATCCGTATCTTCCGGGGCTGTTTTGTATAAACTTGTAATAAACATATTCGGGTTAACTTTTTTATGATCAAAAGTTACAAACATATTTGTGCCTAAAGCCAGATTTTTCCATACATTGTTTGCTTTTGCATCGTAATCTTTTATGTAAGCCCTTTCATTTAACTGTGTATGTTCCACCATTGTCAGGTCAAAGATTTTATTCATAAAATTATTAACAAATTTTTTAACGGAATCGTTTTCTGAATAAAGGGCAGCACCGAATATACTGAAATCATAAACCCTTTCATTATCATCTTCACGCGGGTTCCAGATATCACGAACTACTTCTTCTGAAAGTTTAGGTTTTTCTGTTATTTCGTTTTTGGGCAATTGAGAGATTATATCATCAAGTTGATTAATTTCTTCTTTGACTATTTTTTGAAACCCTTTTCTTATCTCCTCGTTTTTCAGAAGATCCGGCGAAGCTGTATCTTCAAACAGTGACGGTATGCTGTCATTTTTTAAGTCGGAATAATTTTTGTCACCGCTATTTAAATCATCAATGGTTTTATCAAGTTTACTCAGTCCTGCACGCCAGATGTGAAAATGTGTAACTTCACTATTTTTATTATCTATCGCGATTTGTGTTGCATCATTTACCAGATTTGACGCAGAGTTGGTGTAATAGTATTCAAGAACCTCAAGAGGAGACATTTTTTGAACATTGCGTTTTTGTCCGGTAAAATTGACCGGATAATAATATGGCGGATTATATGTTTTATCTTCTTTTATTTGCGGTTGCGTAACCGGTGCGGGTTTATTAATTTCCTGTGTATTGTTTTTAAATTTTATACTGTAACTTAGTCCTACTTTATCTATCATCTACAAACTCCTTTTTCGGCTCGTGTGATAACAGATAAAGGCTTCTAATAAAATATTTTTGCTATTTGCGTAATAAAAATTAACACAAAATACAACTTATATTTTGTAATTAACAATCAATACTTCTTCAGTTGCCGATTTTTTATCTTTAACATGATAGCTGGCATGATTATAATTAAAAGTTAAATTTATTATGTTGTATATATCACTATTTCTGTCTAACCAATCTTTCAAAATACTGTTTTCTTTTCCTTTGCATTTAAGGACATTTGACATTGCAAATCGAATGTTTTTATTGTTTAAACAATCCAAAAACTTCAACAAGTCCTTCTCGTCCTGACTTTTCCATCCGCCCTTGTCAGTATAAGCGGCACTTGTTATAAGATAAGGCGGGTCAAGATAAACAAAACTATTTTTCGTCAGCCGTGAAGTATCAAAATGTCTGAAATCACAACTCGAAAATTCATAATTGCTCCACGGCGGACACTCTATAAATCTTTTTAACTTTTCTTGTATTGCTGCATTAAAATCTCTTTTGCCGGGAGGAAGATTAAACTCTCCGTTACGATTAAACCTGATTTGATTGTTAAATGCATATACAACCAAAACATAAAGCATCATATAATACTTATTATCTTTAATTTCTGCCCTGTTAAAATCATTTCTTAACTTTAAATATTTATTTCTATTATAAACAGATAAACCTTTAGTTCCGGTTGTATTGTAATATTCAAAACCATATTTTGCACTTTGCGACAAACCGTATTCGGAAATTATTTCATCAATCAAATCAAATGCTGCCAGGCCAAGCTCTCTAAAGGTTTCCAGAAGTCTTACCAGATTACTGTTTATATCATTAAAAATAATTTTGCGGCTTTGAATATTAATCCCGACATTTCCGCCGCCGCAAAACAGATCAACAAATATATCTATATTTCGGGGCAATAATG
The DNA here is from genome assembly GCA_944326465.1 of Candidatus Gastranaerophilales bacterium. GTDB lineage: Bacteria > Cyanobacteriota > Vampirovibrionia > Gastranaerophilales > Gastranaerophilaceae > CALUVH01. The sequence continues at coordinate 21,435 of CALVEB010000015.1, forward strand.
GTAAAATCTGCGGCAGCAGCTTGAATTTACCTCCTGTATAATTCAGCGGAGATTGAATATATTTATTACGTTCCTCTAAAAGCATTTGCATATAAAAAGCCTTTCCTCATTTGCGGCGACTTCAGATTTACCTGTAGAAAATGTCTTGTAGTCCTGTTTAAACATTTTGACAGTACCTTTTGTGTGTAAAATACGTATAATGTCGCTGTCAGAAATCTTTGCATTTGAACGCCGGACACCCTTTTGCGCCATATTGTTATAGGATAATACGATATATTTTGTATTAAGCGATTTTATTAAGTGCTCAAAAGCATACACCGCATTAGCCGTACAAAATTCACTTTTTAATCCCGTTCTGTCCATTTTTCCTGCAACACCATAAACTTGAGGCTTTTGCCATCGTGCAATATTTTCAAGCAGGTGATAAGCGTCACAATACTGTCGGGAATTATACGGCGGATCAAGATATACAACATCGGCATTAATTACAGGGGCAAGTCCTGACGCGTCCTCATTATAAATTTTATTGGCTCTGTTTGTTTCACGAATTACAGGTATTTTCAGCAGTAATGTTTTTTCAAGATTGCCATTTTTTCGATAAGCATCATAATGCCCGCAGGTGTTTGCAATTTTGTCAAGGGCATATATTAAAGAAGTTATAAGAATACATCTTTCTCTGTGATTTATGTCGCCATTTGAATATTTTTCTTCAATATCACCGCGTATAAACCCTGCTTTTCTGCAATTTCTCAGGCTGAAATATGTATCCGCATAATTTTTTGACCAGTAATTATCCTCCGTCACATTAATTTCGTTATATTTTCTTATGTAATCAACGATTTTATCAGGTGAATAGTTTTCAGTGCCAAACCATGTCTGATGACAAACGTAATTACTGTATAAAATATCATTTACAATCAGCTTTTTATCGTAAAAGACAGTTGCAACAGCCCCTGTTCCGGCAAATAAATCCGCAAAAGTTTCAAAATACCCGCATTCATGTACAATATTCCGTCTTATAAAATCATTCAGCTTAAATTTATTACCCAGATAACGTCTGCTGTTTATAGAAAACCGCATAACATCATCATTAAAGTTTACTTTTTGTTTTTCAACCGGCAAATTACTATCCTCATCAACATAAAATATAATATAACAGCCGGTCAAAAGTTACTATAATATTTCGCCGCATCTTAATATTTGTAAGCAATTTTTAAAACAAATATGACAGACTTTCTCTTTTGTCATTCCGGAGAATGCATTTTTTTGCCGCTCCTGATTAAATCAAATTAGTTAAAAAAGGAGGTTAAAATTATGTTTTACAATGTATTAAAAGCCAAAAAACTTATTGATTTAGAGGAAGAAAAATTTCAACGAAAAGTCTTAATGGAAAACAACGACAGCAGCCTGTCAATAATAGCCATAAAGAAAAATGAAATTATAGATACACATACATCATTGTGTGATGCAGCAGTATTTGTTTTGGACGGCAAAATAGAACTTCATTTTGATGCCGAACAATTTAAAGTTGAAAAGGGCGAAATTTTAATGTTTAAAAAAGACAGAGAACATAAAGTTGTTGCGCTGGACGACAGCAAATTTCTGCTGATTAAAATTTAGTCAGAATTACACGGGCAGTCAGGCTGTTTGCAGAGTCCAAGGCTTTCACACAGGATAATTGTAACAGCCTCACCTGCTTTTGCGTGATATTTTAACCCCGGAGTAATAAGCCCTGTTATCAAACCTACAGTTGTACCGACAGGAATACCTATAGCATAACCGACACCCAGCTTAGCCGGATTTGGAATAAACGCAAACCCTGTACCGGCGCCGGCACCTACAATCCCGAATCCGAGTGTATAAGCAAAAAGTTTACCCGTTGTCATCCACGGGCCTTCTTTTAATGCCCCGTCTTTTGTACAGGGTTTTGCGGACATAGCAACAGTCGTTCCGTCAGGAAGTACAAGACACTCAAAATTCAGGTACACCCGTGCATTTTTATTCGGTACACGTTGTTTTTCTATCTTTATTACTGTGGCAACAATCTTTGAACATGCAGGTATTAGCAGAGTGCCTTCCTGTGTATAAATAGCTTCCGGTATATCAAAATTAACCCGCTCTCCTGCCTTTGCACAATCTGACCAGAATTTACATTCAAAAAGTATTTTAAAAGCATTACCTTCACAAATTATATTTCTTTTGTTTGTGATAAGAACCTGATTGTTCAAAGCTCCTTTTTCCTCAAACAAGTGTTCGCGTGCAAGTATTTCTTCGCATTCAGCGGCAAATGTCTGCACTGCTGTTAAAATTAATATTAAAATTATAAATATATTCTTCATAATATTAAAATGAAATAAATAAAAGTTTTTTTCTATAGCCCGTAAAGATAGACACTTGTATACAATTTTTAAACCATTAAAACTTATTAGTCACAAACTACGTCAAATAAAGCATTCCAATAATGGACATATGTCTTATAATACTTTTATGAGTATGCAGATTCTGGCACAATATCTGGAATATCTTGATGTGGAAAAAGGGCTTTCACAAAACACTCTGGAAGCCTACAGAAGGGATCTTGGCAATTTTTTAGAATTTTGCGGCTGCGCCTTAAATGAGATTCAGCGATCTCAAATCAATGCATATATCCTGAAACTTCACGAACAAAAATATTCTGCGACAAGCGTTGCCAGAAAAATCGCATCTATACGCGGATTTTTTAAATGGCTCTGCGCCGGTGAAATATGCCAATCAGACCCGACATTAACCCTTGAACTGCCAAAACTCCCGCAAAAACTTCCAAAAGTTATGACTGTTGAAGAAATAGAAACCATTCTCAAACAAAACCTTACCTGTGAACAAAAAGTAATCGTAGAACTGCTTTACGGCTGCGGTTTAAGGGTTTCTGAACTCGCCAATCTGGAAACAAACAACATTGATATTAACGGCAAATATCTTCAATGTACGGGCAAAGGTTCTAAAGAACGCATTGTTCCGCTCGGCAAAAAAGCAATAAAAGCAATAAAAGAATATCTTCCGCAAAGAGATTATACTATTAATAAATACCGCCTGACCACAAAAAAACTCCTGATTACAGAAACAGGACGCTCTGTAACCCGCCAGGATATTTATAATTTTATAAACGAACAGGGTAAAAAAATTCATAAACATATTTCGCCGCACACCCTCAGACATAGTTTTGCAACACATTTACTGGAAAACGGCGCTGATTTACGTATCGTACAAGAACTTCTGGGGCACAGTGATGTTGCCACAACACAGCTTTACACGCACATAAGCAAAAAACGCTTGAAAGATGTTTATTTTGCAATAAACTCATCATGAAGGTACAAACATGTTAGAACTATTTGTAACAGAAATAGAACCTGATTCAGATAAAATCTACATAACAGCAGCTCTGGCTGCTACAATGCAAGGACTGGGATACTACACCACAGTCTATAAGCCTGTGCAGACCGGCGCAATAGAAAATAACGGATACCTTCAATCTCCGGATCTTGTATTTGTCAAACTGGTTGATACATACATCCAAACATATTTCAGCTATCTGCTAAAAAGTTCTGCAACTCCTTTTGTTGCCGCTGCTGAAGAAAACATGATTATAGATAAAGAGCTTATCCTGAAAGACTACGAAAGTATAATGCGTAGCCACGAATGCATAATTACAGACGGAACTTCCGGAATAAATACCCCTTTTGCGCCTAATTTTACAGAAAAAGACTTCATAAAAGAACTAAATCTTCCGGTAGTTTTTGTTATAAAACCAACAGTCTCTGCCGTAACAAATACTCTTATGACAATAAATCACGCACAAATTGAAGGCTTAAACATTCGAGGAGTCATTATTAACGACTACGACGAAACCAACTGCCCGCCGGAGGTCAAAACCATGCCTGAATTAATTAAAAACTACACTGATACTCAGGTTTTAGGCCGATTTAAACATATAGACAACATCCGGAATACTAATCCAAACGATCTCATCGCTAATATCCTTTCAGGCATTGATATAGAAAAAGTCTTTAATGTAAAAATAGCCAAGCTTAATCCTGATGTGTAACAGAATGTAAAAATATATATTTAATATATATGAATTTGTCAATTTTAGTTCAATAATCTTTTTAATATAAATATAGAGGCTTTGTATGGACGAGAGAAAAAACAAAAACTTAACAGTAATTGAAAGTACAAAAACAGATGAAGTTAAAAAAACATCATCTGCAATTCGTCACACAAATCCAATTATGAAAAAGGTGTTGGAATTTCATCAGGAAAAAGCGGGTAAATTTAGCGTTAATGACTTATTCAAGCCCTAATGCTCCTTTTTGTCCGTCTTTTTTGCCACGGATGAGAAGATATTTGCGGCCGGTTTTGAGTATTTCAAAATCGTCCTCATTTTTTGCTATTTCATGATACTCTTTTTTCTTAATTATAAAAAGTGTGTTTTTATTTTTAAGGGCTTCATCAAGGTACGGATAATTATTAGCAACCTCAAAAGTTACATGCCCGCCATAGTAATACAACAGTGAATAACGGCGCCCATGCCCGAAGATTACAACATTATTGCCGTTTTCTCTGGCAATTTTTGCATATTCCATAATATCATTCTGACCAAACTTATAATCAATATTGAATAATTCCTTTGTGCCAAAAGCAGACAGTAATGTCATAAAAATAACGTATGTATAAAAAACACCGCGTTTTTTATCCTTAACAGCACAAATTATGCTCGAAATACCAAGGAATAGCACAAGTATTATACAAAGCCATTTAGCATTCAGAATATCGTTATAAAGCTGTTCCGGAAGGTAATATTTTGTAAACATTGCCGCAATACCGGTAAATATCATCAATCCGCCCCATATATAAACAGATAAATTAATTGCTTTTTTGTTTGAATCCTTATTTATATACTCGTTCCACGCATAACCGAGAATATTTGCGGTAAAGAAGAATATCGGAAGAATATATGTAATAAGTTTTGTCTTTGATATGGAAAAGAAGATAAAAGTTACCAGAAATCCAATCCAGTTAAAAAGCATATATTTCTGCGGCAGAGAAAGCGCATCATAAGAAAACTTTTTAATTGATTTAAATTTTGCAATCGCAAGCGCTATTGCAGAGAATATCCATGGAATCAGTCCCCACAACAGAGTAACTATGTAGAAATAAAACGGTTCTGCTCTATGAATTTCAGATGATGAGAAAAATCTGTTTATATGATGTTTAACAATATATTCGTTAAAGAATAACGGATCATGTATTTTAAACATTATTAAATGCCACGGTAAAACAACCAGCAGGAATAAAATCATGCCGACAACAAAATATTGCGGTTTAAAATAAGCCTTCAATTTTTTTGTTGCAAGCCCGATAAAAAACATCGTACCAAAAGGCAGGACAAATCCCGGAATACCTTTAGCCATAACCGCAAGACCTGAAAAAATATAGAACATCCACCAGTAATACTTTCTGCGGCTTTCGCGGCAAAAATAAGTTATAAACCCGAACATAACAGCAAAAGCAACGCAGGTTGAGACAACAATATCAAGAATAGCGAATTTAGCCAGAATAGTAAATTCCATACTTGTTGCAAGAATTAGTGAAGATATAACTCCAAATTCTCTTGAAACAATCTTTTTACCGGTAAAATAAAGCAAAAAGCAGGACATCATCCCGTAAAAAGCAACCGGAAATCTTGCCGTAAATTCATTGATTTTCCCGAATAAAGCAAAAGAAAGGCATTCCCCCCAGAAATATAACGGCGGCTTTTCAAAAAAGTATTCACCGTTCAAATGCAAAGTAAGAAAATCCTTTGTCTGAAACATCTCACGCGCCATAGAGACATAACGTGTTTCATCAACATCCATCAGCGCATAGTTCCCGATATTATAAAAAAATATCAGGTAAAACAATATACATAAACCCAAAAATGTGAATATATCAGCGTGATTTTTAACGAAAGTTTTTATCGGAGTAAAATTCATAATATTATAAATCCCAAGTTCTTTTACCAACAATTTACATCTTAGCACGATTATGTTAAATTTTTGTTAGTTCTAATATTTTATGATAATATAATGATATGGAAAACATATATAATCTACCGGCTAATATACCGGAAAAAGCAAAAAAAGAGTTAATAAAACTGCTGGACGGAAACCGGAACTTTGTCAACGGCCGTCCGACAGCGCAGAATATGACTCTTGAAACCTTGCAAAAGTATGCGTTTCATCAAGAGCCTTATGCTGTTGTATTAAGTTGTTCTGATTCGCGTGTCGTGCCGGAAATAATATTTGATTGCGGAATCGGGGAGCTTTTTGTTGTGCGCGTAGCCGGGATTACAGCGGGCCCGAACGTTATAGAGAGTATAGAATATGGCGTAAAAAAACTACAAGTACCGCTTTTGATACTACTTGGTCACGATGATTGCGGGGTTATGAAATATGCAAAAGAGCATTATCCCGAACTTGACGGCAATTTTACATCTATACTGAACTGTGTTTATCCTGTGTTGGATAAGGAAGAAGATATAAACTGCCATAACTATTTTGCACAACAGCATACTATCTGGGTGGAAGATGTTTTATTAGAAAGATCTAAAATTATTCGAGAAGCAGTAGAGACGAAAGACTTGTATATAGCGAAATGCCACTTTGACCACTCCACAGGACTGGTAAATCTAATTTAGGTGGACGAAGGTGGACAGGTCTGGTGGACGAAGTCCACTCTTACATGCTGGATGTCCGTTGCAATCCAACATGCCCCGTTGGTCATACCGCAGCGGCAGACGAAGTCTGCTCTTATACACTGTACACCCGCTAGAATTCAACGGTGCCCCAATAGAGATACCGCAAGGCATCGGTTTCCTCAAGCTGTAATGAAACTGCTGCGGTATGACGGATAAAAATCAGACAACGCTTAAATTTTGCATTGCCTGTTTTTGAAATCCTCTTAATCACGTCCAACTAAGAGCCAAGCCTTTTAATTGGACGTGCATACTACGCGACGGTTATTATAGTTTTTGCCGTAACTATAATCCCCCCAACCCGTAGAGGAAGCACTAAAATCTCTATTATACGCAGAGTAAGCATTGTACTCCTCGCTGGACCAATAGTTAGCGCCATCACATTTGATAGGGGTGTTATCTTTGTATTGCTCCTTAATTTTTAGATTATCTTTATAATCTTCTTTGTTTATTGTTACAGGGCTGCCATCACTTGAGTTCACATAAATTTCACTTGCTAATTGCGCTAATTGATCGCCGTTTGGCAAACTCATCCTTTTTTCTTGACAGCTTAATTTTGCTCCTGCCCAATAATTTGTATCGCAGTTTGAATTACTTGAGCCGTAGCTATCTAAATCTTCATATTCACTTCCGTCGCATGTGTTGATTGCACGGTTTGCTTGGAATTCCGTTGACCAGCACATGTCGCCTATCGGGTTATCGCAAGTTGAAAAGGCTACGCCTGATGATAATTCAATATCTTTACCAACTCTATTAGGACCTTTTTTACCGTTAACATCTACCATATATGCCATGCATGATACTTGAGAACCTGTATCCTCTATAGGATCAGCGTAAGGGCATTCCGGCTGGTATGCCATAATTACTGTTGTTCCGTCTGCAACCACAAAGCTCATGGTATTTGTATTAGTTTGCCATTCCTTTAAGCCCATGCTAGATGCGGAAGTGAGACCGTTTGTTTCGATTTCTTCCAACGCATCGTCTTTACCTGTTGTTACGATTTTAGGTGAATAGCATTTGTTAATATCGCTGTTATCACAGGTTTTGATTACTTTCATGTAGTTTTTGAAAGTGTTCATGAAGTCCTCTGTTGTATCGTGACCTGTCATGACACCGTCTACGTTCATTCTGCGTACGGTTTCAGTGAGTTTCTTTTCCCATAGATCCTTAGCCGTAGTCCATGCTTTTTCATTGTGGTTTTGGATGAGACCCGGAAGGGTTAACGCGGCAACGATGCCGATAACCGCGAGGGTGATTAATACCTCGGCTAACGTAAAGGCGGAGCGTTTACTACAAGGGAATAAGGGATTAAGGAAATAAGGGAATAAGTTCTTTACATGAATTAGTCCCGTATTCTGTTGTTCTAATCCCGCTTTTTCAATTGGCTGGATTGTTTCGACTAGGTGGTCTTGGATTTGTACACCTTTAGCGGTACCCCGAGTATTAAAGTGGACTTCGTCCACCCTGCCCTCGGTAAGTGTAGACGGTCTTAATTTTTTCATCATATACCTTCTCCTGTGCTTAATAAATAATGATATTTATTCATGTGTTATGAAATATATTCATGATTATATAAATATTTTCATATTTTGTCAATAAAACTTATAATAACGTCATGAATGTACGTGAAGAAGTGAAGATTATGCTCGGTTCTAAATGTATGACTCTAACTGAGCTTGCAAAAAAAATGACTGAACTTAGCGGGAAAAATTATTCTCAAAGTCTGCTATCTCATAAATTAGCCAATGAATCTCTTAAATATACTGAAATGAAAATGATTTGTAAGATTTTAGGCTACAGAATTTATATTGATATAGATCAAATTCAATTAGGCCGTTAAAATAGAATAAAAACTACCGTCATTGTTATACTAATTTTTTGTCCTCAATGTTTTCATGTTATAATAATTCTATGAAGTACAGAGAAAATGTAAGAAACTTTTGTATCATTGCCCACATTGACCACGGTAAATCCACTCTGGCCGACAGATTATTGGAATTTACGGGTACTGTTGCGCAGCGCGATATGCAAAATCAGATACTTGATTCAATGGATATTGAGCGTGAGCGTGGCATTACAATCAAACTCAACGCCGCAAGAATGAACTACAAAGGTAAAGACGGCAAAGATTATATCCTTAATCTTATTGATACTCCGGGGCATGTGGATTTTTCTTATGAAGTTTCCCGTTCTCTTGCGGCTTGTGAAGGTGCTTTACTAATAGTCGATTCCACTCAGGGCGTTGAGGCGCAAACACTTGCTAATGTTTATCTCGCAGCTGAGCAAAATCTTGAAATTATCCCTGTTATTAACAAAATTGACCTGCCATCCGCTGATGTCGAGCGCGTTAGAGAAGAAATAGAAGAGGTTCTCGGAATTGATGCCTCTATGGCTATTCCTGTCAGTGCAAAAGCAGGTATAGGAATAGAAGAAGTTCTGGACGCTGTGGTAGATTTTATCCCGCCGCCTCAGGATACCTCTGACAAACCTTTGCGCGCACTCGTTTTTGACAGTGCCTATGACCAGTATTTAGGTACTTTATGTTTCTTTAAAATCATCGACGGAAAAATGAAACTTGGCGACAAAGTAAAATTTATGGCTTCCGGTAAAGAATACGAAATTGTTGAACTCGGATATCTAACCCCGAACAGAGTTCAGGTAGATGAGCTTGTTTGCGGTGATGTAGGTTACTTTGCAGGCTCAATAAAAGAATTGACACGCTTTGTAGGGGATACAATTACACATGTAGATGCGCCTGCTGCTGAACCGCTTCCGGGCTACAAAGAAGCTTTGCCTATGGTTTTTTCAGGGCTTTATCCGGTTGATAATGACGACTATCACAATCTTAAAGAAGCTCTTGAAAAACTTAAACTCAATGACAGCAGTATAACTTTTGAGCCGGAAACTTCAAGCGCATTGGGATTTGGGTTTAGATGCGGATTTCTGGGTATGCTACACATGGAAATTGCGCAGGAAAGGCTTGAGCGTGAGTACAACCTTTCTCTTGTGACAACAGCGCCGTCTGTAGTTTATAAGGTGTACAAGACTAACGGCGAAATGGTGGAAATCGACAATCCGGCAAACCTTCCGCCGGCTCAGGTGCGCGATTATATAGAAGAACCTTATGTAAAAGTTCAAATAATAACCCCGAATGACTATGTCGGTACATTGATGGATCTGGCACAGACAAAACGCGGGATATTTGTTAACATGTCTTATCTTGACAAAATTCGTGCAAGTCTGGAATATGAAATTCCTTTGAGCGAAGTCATTACAGACTTTTACGATCAGTTGAAATCGCGTTCAAAAGGTTATGCAAGTATGGATTATGAATTTCATGATTACAAGCGCTCTAACCTTGTTAAACTGGATATTCTGCTTGCAAACGAGGTTGTAGACGCGCTTTCTGTAATCTGTCATGCTGATAGTGCTTTTTATATAGGACAAAAATTAACCGCAAAACTAAAAGATATAATTCCACGCCAGCTGTTTGAAGTTCCGATACAGGCCGCAATTGGCGGACGTGTAATCGCACGTACCAATATCAAAGCTTTACGCAAAAATGTACTTGACAAATGTTATGGCGGTGACATTTCCCGTAAGCGTAAACTTTTAGAAAAGCAGAAAAAAGGTAAAAAGCGTATGAAATCAGTGGGACGCGTAGAAGTGCCGCAAGAAGCATTTATGGCCGTTCTAAGTCTTGATGATGAGTAGCGTTTCTTTTCTCTAATCCTATTCTGGCTGCTGCTGTTCTTGATTTTACACCTAATTTTCGCAGGATAGAACTTACATGTGCCTTTGATGTAAAGTAGGTAACTGTTAATTTCTCTGCTATTTCTTTGTTGCTAAGTCCTTGTATAATATAGTCCAGTACTTCATCTTCTCTTTTTGTCAATTCGTTGTTGAGTTTTTTGTCGCGATGTTCCTTTTTAGCCATTCTTAGTTCCTTTCCAAAATTATATATAAATGTTATCAAAAGAGTATCGCTATTGTATATTAGCCAAGAGTCTAGTCTTTATATATGACAGGGTTTAGAACAGATATCAATTTAAGACAAAATGTAACAATATGTAAAGTTTTATTTACAAAATATATACTGTTTACGCAATTCTTCAATACAAAAATACTTTATATAAATATGGAAAGTCAATTTTCTATGAGAGGTATAAAAAACAGGAAAAACATATTGTAAATTATTGTAAACAAAAGTGATTATTTGACAAAAATCATTAAAGTTTCCAATAGACAAATACGTTAACAATAATGTGAGTAAATAAAGGAGAACCGAAATGGGTATCGAAGATTTAAAATTCAGATTAGCAAGCCAGTATGTACCATCAACAAATACAGGCAAAACTGAAGAAGGAAAAGGTAAAAAAGAAGTTAAAACAGAAGAAGCTCCAAAACAGCAGCAGACAACAGAAGTTGGCGACAAACTGTTGACTGAAGATCCTAAAATGGCAGTTATGCGTGACTTAGGTTTTATTAAAGCAGGACAAGTCAATACCTCACCTGAAGCCACAATGCAGAGAGCACAAACATATTTTGAAACAGCTCCTGAAATGGCAGCTTTGAATAGAATGTTTGGTATTGAAACAGAAAGACCATACACTGTAAGAGGTGTGGATAATGACAAATTAGATAAATACCTTGCTAAAGGTTTATCAGATGAATCCAGTGCCGGTGTATTACAATTTATGGATCAATTAGTCGCTTTAGGTTAAGCGAAAACTTATAAATAACATTTACTCACACATTTTAAAGTGGCTGACACGTACTGTCAGCCCTTTTTATGTTATATTAATATTATGATAGAAGCTGTAATTTTTGATTTGGACGGGACATTATTATACACACTGGAAGATTTGAAAAACAGTACTAATTTTGCCCTGCGTGAATTCGGCTATCCGGAAAGAACTCTGGAAGAAGTCCGGCAATTTGTCGGAAACGGTGTGAGAAAGCTTATAGAGCGGGCCGTGCCTGATGGAACAGACACCGGAATAACAGAAGAGGTTTTGCGTGTATTTAAGGAAAATTACGGGCAAAACATGTATAATTGCACTAAACCCTATAATAGTATCGAAAAGTTACTATTGGAATTAAAACAAAACGGGCTTAAAACAGCGGTTGTGTCTAATAAATTTGATCTTGCGGTAAAAGAGCTTTGTAAGAAGTATTTTGGGGATTTGATAGATGTTGCAATAGGCCAAAGAGATGATGTGCCGAAAAAGCCTGCGCCGGACGGAGTTTTGACGGCAATAGAGGAATTAGGTGTTAAGCGGGAAAATTGCATCTATGTCGGCGACAGTGATGTGGATGTTTTGACGGCAAAAAACAGCGGTTTGCCTTGTATCGGGGTTATCTGGGGATATCGTGATAGAGAGTTGTTAGAAAGCAAAGGAGCCGATTACATTGTAAACGACCCCCTTGAAATTCTTGATTTGATAAAAGCGCTTAACCGATAACCGGAGCAACGAAAGTTCTTGTTGCGAGTTCTTTATCCAGAAGAAGCAATGCATTGGCATCGTTTCCGATAAGTTTTAATGTAGCAAGAACACCGCCGACATTTGATTCTTCTTCAACCTGTTCTTTTAAGTACCAATCCAAGAAAGATAAAGCAGCGCGGTCTTTAACTTCATCTGCAACATCCATTAAAGCGTTGATGCGTGAGGTGACATATTCTTCGTGTTCAAGAACCTGTTCAAAGCAAGCCAGAGGAGATTCCCAGTTGGTTTCCGGTTTATCAATAGTTTCAAGTTCAACTCTACCGCCGCGTTCGTGGACATAATTGAACATACCCATAGCGTGCGCGTGTTCTTCCTGAACCTGTACCGTAAACCAGTTTACAAAACCTTTAAGGTTAAGTCTTTCAAAATATGCCTGCATTGATAAGTATAGATATTCAGAATAAAGTTCTTTATTTATCTGGTCATTGAATGCTTTTTCTAATTTTTCATTAATCATAATTTCTCTCCTTTCAAATTAACCTTTCGATTAAAGTTTAGCACGTAAAAAAAGAAATGAAAGAGAATAAAAATTTAAATATAGCAAGTTAAATATTTAGAGTGTAAAAAATATTTCTAAATGATATTAACATATAGCACAATTAGGAATTATAGATTGTTTTGAGATGAACATTATTTCTTTGCCGTTTTTGTTTTTCCCTGCAGAGTAATTGATATTAAACTCTATAGGATTTTCAACAAAACTATATAAATTTACTATCTCCGGTGTATTGTCATAACTGACAATCCATTGTCCCTTTAACTTTTTTATCATGTTTGCTATTTTTACATGATCATCTTTTTTATAGTGGTTATTATATAGTTGATATCCTTTATTGAAATACGGAGGATCAAGATACAACAAACATTTTTCAAAATATCTACAGTGTTTTTTTAAAAGTAATAAAGTATCTTCATTATACAGTTTTATAGAGTTTTTATATTCTGCTATTTTATAAATTCTTTCAATCAATTCTTTTTTATTAAATCTAGCATCTATTTTCCATACACCTAATTGAGATTTTCCTCCAATGGGTCCCCCTTTTATTACACCTGAATAATTACATCTATTAAGAAAGAAGGTTGCAAATCCAATTTCCGTTATAGAATAATCTTTCATATTGTTATGTATATGTTTTTGGATTTGCCAATTATTTATTGTTATAGGTGTTTCTTTAATATATTTTATAAAAGTTTCAGTATGTTCTAATACTGATTTCCAAAAACAATAAATGCCATAATCACTATCATTTATGTATATTTTTTTTGCATAGCCATCTATTAACAAGGAAAGTGCGACAGAAGCCCCTCCTGCATATGGTTCCACATATATAGGTTTATCACTATAATTTAATTCTATGAATTTTTTCATAAAATTAATAATTTTAGCCTTTCCGCCCGGATATCTTAATGGTGAATAATGTTTCATACTTATACTCTAACACAGAATTTAATGTTTTTCCAGATTATTAAACTATTTCTTCAATATTTTTTCGTTTTGCAATATAATTGTAGGTTTTCTTAAAATTCTGTAAAAAATTATCTACTAAATCTTGATTTTCAGCTTTCCAATATTTTACAATATTACTATCTTCAAATAATTTTTTATGAATATTGAACCATTTTTTATATTTATCTCTTTCCTTGAGAGAATCATCCGTAGGTAAATCGTGTTCTCTAAAATATTCTATTTTAATTCGTGCATTTTTTTTATTTTCTTCTTCAAAATACTTCTTTGATTTATCAGAAAATATAAAATCACGTAATAATTTTTCAGGTGAACAGAAAGTCTCAGGATATGTAGGTAGTTTAATGTAATTATTTTTACAATTTTTTATCCTTTTTTCATCTGTAGCTTTTAAATCACCATCAAAAACAACTAAATAATCTTTAAAAATTGGTTCAGAATTCATCAAATCAATAATACATTGACAACCAATAGATACATTTCTATACTCCAACTTCCTGACATACCCTTCGATTAATTTTTTTAATAACCATCTATTTTCTTCATCTTCTGTATAAACTACTATTTTGGGACTTTTATTATTTCTTTGATATAGAGATACTAATAAATCTTCTTCAATATCTTTGTAATCATAATTTTCATATATTTTTAAAGTGTTATTAACCTTAGTAAAGTAATAGTGTTTTAAATTTGGATTCTCTTTACTGTTTTTCTCACAAAATTTGCTAATTAGAGTCAAACTATGTGTAGTAAATAAAATTTGTATATTATTACTACGAGCCTCTTTAATAAATAGTTCAAGCAGTTTTTCTTGAGCTTTAGGATGTAAAGATGCTTCCAGTTCATCAATAATCAATAGTCCACCTTTGTAACTATCCTGCATTTCTCTTTTTATTTTCTTAAATGATAAAATAGATAATAAAATTTGTCCTAGATTATCTTGTCCTGATGAATTGGTTTTCCAATCGTATCTGTTAGTACTTACTCCCGACATTTTTTTCTTTGTCGATCTTAAACTAACGTCAGATACATCAGTGATCTTATCGTTATTAGATAAAATTTCCATATGTTTATTAATAAACCAATTCTTATCCTCATCATTATCAAACTTTAAGCTCGTATTTGATATAAATTTATCATCTATTTCTCCTATAGGATATAACCTTGATAAACCTAAATATATAACCGGAAACTCATATTTAGCTTCTGTTATTTTGCCTCCTTCAAGCTTTTCTTTAGGAATTACCCTGTATCTGGTATTATTTTCTTGCCATGCAGTTCTAAAAGATTTTGTTCTAATTTTATCACCATCAACATGCAAAATTTGTAATTTATCACTTTCTGTCGGATCAAATTTTAAGCTGCCTTTTAAAATTTCGCTAAATTCAGCTTTAAATGGTTTACCATTATACGTTACTCCATATTCTCTTTTTAATTCTGTTGAGTTTGCCATTAATGCTAAAATTGTTGACTTGCCTGTGGCATTCCATCCTGCAAACATTGTAATATATTTACCTAAATTAAAAGTCTCTTTTTCAATAGCTCTGAATTTATTAATTTTTATTGTTGTAAACATATTCTGTCTCACTAATTGAATTACTATATAAGTAATTATATATAAAATATGATATTATAATATTAATTATAAAGCAATCTTTACAAAATTATTTAAACATTATTAAATTGTAATAAACAATATTTTAAGGAGATTTTTTATAATTATTTTAGTTTTGTTAATTTTCAGTTAAATAATATTTTATAATTCTTAACAAACATCTTTTTTTGCGCAATAAAAAGTTTGTGCTTTTTTAATATAACTACTATGAAGATTAATACGATACAAGCAAATTATTATTGTGGACAGCCGCAATCACTTACCCCGAAGAAGCAAAATAGTCCCTCATTTCAAGGAAACGGTGTTCAGCGTTTGACGAATATGAATGTCGGTATGATGCCGCAAGGTTTTATCGGTGAAGTCGCTCTTTTTAACAAGACTTTGAACAGAAATGTCTTTGTAAATGTGTTTAAAGATTTCAATTGCGGCGATGAAATATATCGCCTGAAAGATGATAACGACCGAATTATTGGTGAACTTGCGCTAAGGATTAAAAAAGCTTTTAATTATGATAAATATATTTACAAGGACGATCCGAGCCATGTTTATGTTACAGATTTGTACAATTTTTCTCGCAAAGATACCCCGTTTGCAAACAAAAATGTCGATGATTACAGCCATGTCGGCATAAGGCTTTTGCAGATAGCGCAAAGAAGAAGCGATGAGGCTCAATGCTGCGGCAATATCAAGCTTAACGCAATGCCTGAAGCGTTGTCTTTCTATTGCGGCAAAATTGGAATGCAAAAAGACCCTGAATCTTTTAACAGGAATTTTCTTTACTTGCCGTGGGATAAAAAAGAACCGCTCTCCAGAATGTATGACGGATTATAATACTCTATCTGACTATTATTTCGGATAATGAAATTTAGGTATTGTTTTCTTTTAATAAAATTACTATGAAAGAAAATAATACAGTGTATTCACCTGTAAATAAATTATTGCAGGCGTTAGGCGAAAATACAAAACTAGAAGTAAATGAATGGGCAAAAAACTCCGCATATCACGGACTTAATTCAGCTTTTAATAAAAAATGGATGGCAAATATTACGCCGGTAGAACTTTTGCGGCTCTCTGTAAAAGACGCTGTAAATATTATTGCAACCTTGAGTGAAAGCGGAATTTTTTATGAAGAATTTCCAAAACTGATTGAAACGCCAAATTACGGAGACAAATGGGGCAGACTTGCAAATTATATTGAAATAAATGACAGGGCAATTGCAACAATGGATAATGGCTGCACCTGTAAAGGTATTTTAAGTTGCATAAAACTGCTCGCAGCAATTCCGCCTTCTGCAAAAAGTTGGGCAAATTGTGTGATTTTATCCCAGATATGGCCGAATATTTATGGCGATGCTTATGAAAAAGGCCCGTTTGAAGAAAACTCAATTTATGGTTTGCGCCTGAATACTTCTTATAGTGATAATATTATAGATTATTCAATTGCTGATAAAATATCGCCGGAAGAACAATTAAAAGCCTTTGTTGATTTAGCGCATTTTAGAGGAATAAAGGTTGGTTTTAGACAGGTGATTTCGGCAGACCAGATAAAAGTTGCATATCCTGACCATGAAGAAACTTTTAACTGGTGCAATCCGGAACACGTTGAAATTTATATTAATGAGAATGTAAAATTGATGAATTTAGGGTTTGAATGCATGTTTATAGATTCTGCCAAACACATTGGCGGGTATGATTGTGCAAATTATACAGGAGTTGGAGACTTGCCTGAATACCCGCAAATGCAGTATATCTTAAATGAAATTCGAACCCGCTCCGGCAAAACAGATATAAGTTTTGTAGGTGAAAAAAGTTCTGATGATTTTGAACGATACAGGTTAATGGGACTGACTGCAGGTACTGATTTTATAACCGGAGACGATTTTTATGCGGTAAGACAATTATCTGAACGTCTGAAATACTGCCGTGATTATGCTCCTGGAGTGGAAGTTTCAAATGACAACAATGAGGGCGGAATGAGTTATGAACAACGCTTAAACAGAATTAATACAGCACTTTTTGCATTTTATCTGGCAAGCGATAAACTCCCCGGTTTTATGCAGATGAATGATTTATTCCCGCTGCGTTATGACACAAATACACATCATCTTATGATGACAAACCCGTCATATTCTATTGACGGCACGGCCGAAAGTCACTGGGAAAATCTTTTCGCAAAAGACGACGGCAAATATTACAACCACAGAGTAGGCGAGCTTTTTGCACACGCATTAAGCCTTTAAAAACAAAAGAAAGGACTAGAAAAATGACATTTAATCCATTACAAGAAAAAGGTATACCTTTAGAAAAACAAATACGCTCCTGGCATGATATTGTCAAAAGACCATTTAATAAATATGAAGTCGACTGCTATTCAAGAACGCGTCAAATATTGATGAACGGTATTGAAGTCGAAGCATGGAACTTTAAACATAACTTGAGCAGAACATGTTCTGACCCTGAAACCCGAAAAATTATTGCTTTATCAAGACGCATAGAAGATATGCAGCAAACAACAGTAAACTGGTTAACACCGGCATGCCAGACTGTTCTTGAAACAACTTTAGGTTATGAACAGGTTGCTGTTGATTTGACAGCATGGCTTGCACAGAATGAACCTGATGATTATGTGAGAGAAACTTTTAACTTTGGTTTGCTGGAAGATTTTGACCATTTGTACAGATATAGCCAGTGGGCTTATATGATGGACGGTATTGACCCGAATGAGATTTTGCAAGGAATGACAGATGTTGTAGTAAGCCGTCCGACACAAAATCATCATAACTGCAACGCTCTGCGTCTGAGAAGACATTATGACAGAATGACCGCTGAACCGCAGACAAAAGTTAATATTTATACTCTTGTTTCCGGCGAACAGCAAACACATAACTTCTACGCAGAACACGGTATGATGTATCCAAATGACGATTTGAGAAGAACGTACGGTGAAATTTGCGACGTAGAAGAAGAACACGTTACAATGTATGAATCTTTAATAGACCCTGCCGAAACACCTTATGAAAAACTTCTTCTTCACGAATTTACTGAAGTTTGTAACTACTACAACTGTTATAAAGATGAGGAAGATGACAAACTTAAACAGGTATGGGAAGAATTCCTCGGATTTGAATTGGGCCATTTGCAAATTGCAGTAGAACTGTTTAAAGAAAATGAAGGCCGCGATCCGGAAGAAGTTATCGGTAATAAAGTAGTTCTTCCGTGCCACTTTGAAAGCCAGAAAGAATATGTTGCAGATATTCTGGAAAACGAGATAGACAAACGACTGGCACCGGATGATGAAATGTCATATACAACAATAGATAAACTGCCTGATGATTGGAAAAGTTATAATGTACAGGAAAAAGTAGGACTTGAAGGGGCGCCTACAGAAGAAACAATCCGTCTTATCAGAGAATCCATAAATCGCGATATTGTCTCTGCTGATATGAAATTAATCCATAAACAGCCTGATTTAATCAAACGCGGTCTGGAAATAATTGCTCAGGCACCGAATACTGTTGACTATGAAGACTACAAACAAATGGATAAAGTTGATTTAATGCAGTTCTAAACTTTTCCGGAAGAAAGGGAAAATATGTTGAAAAAATTACTAAAAGCTACAGTATTTGCGGGTATTGCGGCATTGGGCATAACAGCTTTGATGAGAAGTAAACTTTTGCCTGATTTAAAAGAAAAGTTTCATGATTTTGACGTAGAATACGAGAAAAATAATTGTATTAAACGCCGTCTGCAAATAATTGCAGAGGTTTTGAAAAAACGTATGTCAGAAACAGAATGCCGTATCAGCGAAGAAAACCACCGTAAAAAACAGGAAGAATACGATAAGATGAATTGGGATGAAAAAACAGTGTCCCGTAAAAACTTTTCATAAAAATATGAAAGAGGCCGGCAATTCTGCCGGCCTCTTATATCTTGATTTAAATTTCAGCCTGTAGTTTTTTCTATTGATTTTATAACTCTGCAAGGATTGCCCGCTGCAATACAGTTTGGCGGAACATCTTTTGTGACAATACTTCCGGCGCCTATAATTGAGCCTTCACCAATTGTTACTCCCGGTAAGATGGTTGAATTTGAACCTATCCAAACATTCTTGTTAACTTTTATGGCTGCCGGCAATAAATGTGCACGCCGCTGCGGATTAAAATCATGGTTTAAGGTGGCGAAAGTAACGTTATGACCGATAAGACAGTTGTCATCAATCGTAATTCCGCCCTGATCTTGAAATTTGCAACACATATTTATAAAAACATTTTTACCTATTTTTATATTCTTGCCGCAATCCGTGTAAAATGGCGGAAATAATCGAAAACTTTCATCAATTTCTCTGCCGGTTAATCTTGAAAATAAATCCCGTAATTCTTCCGGAGAGTGGTATTTGTTGTTCATCTCAAAAGTTATCTTTAATGCTTCCTGTGCAAGCTGATTAAACATCGGAAATATTTCTGTTCCTTCTTCTACCGGTTTGCCGCTGTCCATATATGTAAGAAATTCATCTATATTCATAATTTTTAATCCTCAACAATCTTACGCTGCCTGATTTGTATCCTAACTTTATAGCGCTGCGGGCTTAAATTTCTTTGCCGAGATTGTACGCTTTTTCAAGTAATTGCTGATTTTCGTTTACAGCAGCCGGACTATCCACACCGCCGCCGCTGACATACCCGCAGAATTTAACTCCGTTAAAACATGCTATCCAGCCGTTTAAACCATTAATTACAGGTTTAATTGATTCATCGCCGTCCGCGGAAGTCGTAATCAGATACACTTCTTTGAATTTATAATCTGACGCAAAGAGTGCATTTGCTCTGTCAATCATAGTTTTCATCTGGCCGCTCATTTCATAATAATAAACCGGTGTTGCCCAGACGATTACATCCGCATTTTTAATTTTTTCAGTAATTGCGTTTGCATCGTCATCTATTACGCAGTGCCCGAGTTTTTGACAGGCAAGACAGCCTTTGCAGAATTTTATTTCTTTATCTTTTAAAGAAATAAATTCGACATTATGACCGGCTTCTTTTGCGCCTTTTTCAGTTTCTTTGGCAAGAATTTCAGAATTGCTGTTGTTGCGTAAACTTGTGGATATAATTAACACATTTTTAGCCATTTTAATCCCTCCTGTTAATAAAAATTGCACACTAATTTAACAGGTTAATTTTACATAAATTAACCTGTCTTTGCAAATACTTGTAATGAATAGACAAATATGCTTTAAGCGTATGTTATTTTTTATCTATTTGTTGATACATATTTTCCAAAATTTTCAATTGCTTGGCTGTTTCCGGTTTTGTTATAAAAGTATTCAATTGTGAACGGATATAGTCTGTTAATTGATAACTGTAGGCTGCTGATTTTAGATTGCCGTGAACTTTTAGCATTTCAGCAATTGAAGATGATAAAAGTGACATAAAATCGGTACTTTCAAGGGCTTTTCGGTCTATGAATAATCCGTCATATTTTTGATCTTTTACAAGCGCGTGGAACGGGGTGTTCTTGCTTGATTTTGCATTAAATACATATTCCTGCTTGCCGCTAAGATCCGGAATAGAACCAGTTCTGTCGTT
This sequence comes from Candidatus Gastranaerophilales bacterium, assembly GCA_944326465.1. GTDB lineage: Bacteria > Cyanobacteriota > Vampirovibrionia > Gastranaerophilales > Gastranaerophilaceae > CALUVH01. The sequence goes on from CALVEB010000015.1 coordinate 42,373, forward strand.
TTTAGCAAACAAGTCTAAGGCTTCTCTTAATATTCTCAGTTTTTGAATTTCTTCATTTGTAGGTTTAAGAGAGTGCGGCTTGTGTTCAAGATCATAAACCTCTTGAGCACTTTTCATACCGACATTTCTACAATCTGAATACGCAAATCTATAACCATTATCTTTAAGATAATTTTCTATTTCTTCATCAAGTATATTACCGGCACGCCAGTTATAATCCGGAACATATACGATTTTTGCGTCAGAAAAGTCTATTTGGAGTCCGCGTCTTCGCGCTTCTTCAATCAAACCTCTTGCGAATGCAATTGATGTATCTTTTGTTTCGAATAAAAGTTTAGGGTCATTTGTTGATTTTGCGGTCAAAACAGGTTCTAAGGATGCTATTGCCTGTGTTAATTCTTCATCGGACATTGTTTTTCCGTAATAATTAGCCAGATCATATAATTGGGAATTATTTATAGCCATTCTGTCACGACCGGAATTTAGATTATAATATCCGGATATTTTTCTTAATTCAGGGTCATCTGTCGTGCGTTTAAATGCAATACTTAAATTTTTAAGTCCGCCTGATATTTTGCCGTTTTCTGTTTCATAACGCTGTACATAATAGAGGTTTCCTTTTGCGTCTTTGTTATCATCTACTTTGAATGCAAAATATTTGTTTTCAAAAGTCGGATTCTGGAAATCCTTGTTGTAAGGATGTTTAAAGTAGTCTTTTGCATCAAGAATTGTTTTGACTAAATCTTTGTCAGAGGTCTTAAATTCTATGTAATTTCCTTTTACAGGAGTATTATTTTTAGAAAGTGTCTGGGTCATGTGCGCTGTTTTTATATCGTCAGATGAACGTCCGAAAGTCATAGTCCAGTCACCACATGCGTATTTAACTGACGGTGTATCTTTTGCAAGAAGGTTAACAGCAACGATACGCGTTCCTTCACCGAAAGCTCCGGCATTGGCGCCGTCACCGTCTTTGGTACTGTCACCGAGAGCTTCCAGATGTGAATAATCATAATGACCGTCACCTGTTACTCTTACTCTGTAGCTTCCGTCTGCTTCCGGAATAATTTCTATACCGACGCCTTCCATAGTGTGACCGTTGCCGTCATAGAAGTTTTGCATGATATCACGGGCTATTTTGTCATTGCTCCAGTTAGTTTTGGCGCCATAAACGATTTCTATACGTGCATGTTCTGTTTTACCCAGTCTGGAAACGTCTTCCGGATGAATTGCAGGAACTTCTGAGCGTGTCGGGTTCATGTTACCGGTGTCAGGAATTGTAAATCTGACAGGTTCGCCCTGATTAAACAGTTTGTCAGTATATTCTGATGTTGCAGGTAAGGTAAGAGTTTCGGTCACTGTTGTTGTTTGCGGTAATTTTTCATAGCCGAATGTTTTTGGTTTAGTATTTGTGACAGCATCAGATATTTGCGATACTAAGTTAGATTTTTTATCGCGTATTTTATGTATTAAAGTTTTCAATAAAGAAGTCGGGGTTTGTTTTGTCAACATGTCACCGAGTTTTTTATTGTTGTCAAAAGATTTTACAGTCGTACGTCCAAGTGTAACGCCTTCTTTTTTCGGCGTATTAACTTCTTCAATATATTCTTCATATTTGAAAGGAGAATTAAGTTTCTGCTGAACATTTGTTGTATATGCAGCAGTATCAAATTGCTGTAGTGGTTTAGTTGATTTACCTGCATATAAATCAGCCAGTACCTGCATTTTTTCTAAAGCGGCAGGGTTGTTTATCATAACATCGGTTATGTATTTCTGGATATCAATAAGCCTGTTACTGAAAGCTTCTGAGGTATCTCCGCCGACTTTATGTGAAATTTCATGAATCCAGGTAGCGAGATTCTGAACAAAGTCTCCAAACTCAATAGACGGAAGTTTTACCCAGTGTCCCAGATACTCACCATTGCTTGTTATTGCCTCTGCTGCTTCATTAGGGCAGCCGCCTTCGTCAAAAATAAGTGTAGGTTTTTTCGTATCAGTTTTTGTAATAAATTTGGCTGAATTGATATCAGAATTTTCCTGTAATATTTTAACTGCTTCATCAAGAAGATGAATTTTAGCTTCCTGTTCAGGAGTAGGAGTCAGAGGTTTTTTCTTGCCGTTAGAGAAGCTTTCAAAAGATGACATGCCTGTATCTTTCATTACAGGATTAGCTATTTTGTATCCCATAAGTTCTGCCATTTCAAAATCTTCAGGTGTTGAATTTTTATCAAGCCATACATATTTTTGTGAATTAAAATCTATACCCAGAGATCTTGAGCGTGCCTCACGGACAAATGCTCCAACTAAATTAAGTTGATTTTGGTCAATCTTTTTACCTTTTGTGGCACGCCAAACATCTTCAAGAGATGATATCACCTGTGTTAATTCAATATCTGACATTGTTTTTGCATACCGTGCGATAAGATCTGCTATCTGGTAATTATAAAGCTGAACCCTGTCACGCCCTGTACCCAGTTTGTATCCAGAACCGGCAATTTTGACAAGCTCTTCATCATCCGGCATTTTTTTGAATATCATGCTAAAACCAGGCAGACCGTTATCGACATTACCGTCAGTTTCATAACGCTGTACTATATACACATTGCCTTTTTCGCCTTGCGGCAGGAGTTTAAACCCAAAATAATCATTTTCAAAATCCAGATTACGGAAATCTTCATTACGCGGATGATAGAAATAGTCTTTGGAATTGAGAATTTCTCTTACAAGACCTTCATTTTTTGTTTGAAATTCAATATAGTTGCCTTTTAGAGTTTCAGGATTTTTAGAAAGAGTCTGGGTCATATCGGCTGTCTGTAGGTCATTGGAAGAGCGTCCGAAAGTCATAGCCCAGTCGCCGCAGGCGTATTTAACAGACGGTGTATCTTTTGCCAGAAGGTTAACCGCAACAATACGTGTTCCTTCGCCAAAAGCTCCTGCATTTGAGCTATCGTCTGCTTTGGTACTGTTGCCTAAAGATTCAAGGTGTGAGTAATCATAATGACCGTCACCGCTTATACGTACATTATATGTGCCGTCATTGTTTTTTACGATATTAATATCAACGCCTTCAAGTGTATGACCGTTACCATCGTAGAAGTTTTGCATAATATCACGGGCTATTTTTGTGTTGCTCCAGTTAGTTTTAGCACCGTAACGGATTTTAATACGTGCATTTTCAACCTGATCCAGACGTTCAATATCTTCAGGATGTATAACAGGATTTTCTGCACGGGTCGGGTTTAGTCCGCCTTCATCTTCTATTTTTAGACTTACACTGCCGTTTTTCTTTAGATCTTTCATCAGATCTGTAGTTGACGGTAATTTTTCAATTGCTACTTTACTTTTTTCAGGCAGCTTGCCAAATGGCAGCGTTCTGTTTGGTTGATAGCCGCCACCGCTTGACCTCAGGAGATCTCGTATGCTTGCATTGGTTAGCGCTGCTGAAATATCCTCCTGATTATAATTCAAAGGAGTTTTAATCAAGGCTTCCATTTCTTGTCTATATGCTGCGATATCTACCTGCTCCGGCTGGCGTTGTGCAACCGGCGTTGTCATCTTTTTATATTCATCCTCAGGCAGGTCAAACAGTCTTTTCCATTCTTCAAAATTCATGTATCTTGCCTCAGAGCCCCTGAGGTACGGACGTTTTTCTAATGTATCAAGCTTTTTGAAAAACTCATCTTCACTACAGAACAGAAATTCTGCAATTATATTATTTCTTTCATTTAGATTAGTTCCAAGTCTTGTTAAGAGATCTCTTTTAGAAAGAAGTGTATAATCAAAATTTAATCTTTTAATAGCTTCATCGTTTCCAAAATAACCACCGTTCATGCTAATAAGGTTTTTAACAGTAGAAAGTTCCTTTGTAGTAAGTTTTGGCGCTATATTGTCACGGAAATTCTGCATAATTTTTTCATGGTTATACAGATTTTTATCAAGTCGATTGTTGCTAATCAGGCAGTCTACACTCCAGCTTATGTCATTAGTATTTCCATATCTAACGTACTCAATACCGTATATAAGCTGTTTAGCTTGTTCAAGCAGATTTGCATCTTCTGAATATTTAGGATTTGTATAAAATTTTTGGTCTGTGCCCTTGTATTTATCTATAAACTCCTGAACCTGCTTGCGCTCAATATCTGTCAAGGAGGCATCTTTGGGCACACGGATATCCCTGATCATGTCTAGATGATTATCTTCATACCATTTTTTTATTTCTGCAAGATTATCAGGGTCAAGTTTTGAATAAACAATATCTTTAATACCGTTACTTTCTTCATTAAATATCTCATATTTTGACCTGTGGTATACTCCGGATTTGATTTTTTGAAGAATTTCTGTAATATTATCTTTTGTGACAGAATTTATTACATCAAACTTCAAATCCTGCGGGAAATATTTATCTGCGGCAATAGCTTTTACAACATCTGCATTCGTTTCATTCAAACCGCGTCGCATACGCCAGTCAAGATCTTTTATAAAATCCAGATTTTCCCGCAAAAATTCTTCGCTGCATTTTTGTGAATATCCTTTTGTATTCTCAAGTTTTGTCAGAATATTGTATACCTGTTCCGGATTTAAACCTTTTTCGACAAGTTCTTTTGCAAAAGCAAGATTCTCCTGATTGGTTACATTAATAAGGGATGAAATATTCAATTTATCGTCTGATTTATCATTAAATAACTTATAAATCTCAAGCTTAGCCGGCACATCTTCCATTTTGGAAACATTTGTGAACATCAAAGGTGAAAGAAAATCTTCAGCATGCAATAATTCTTTATCGTGTTTTAATGCATTATAAAGCTGTTTTATGCCTTCCGGCGTACTATCATCTATGTTTAATACAATACGGGAAATATATTCATCATCTAAATCTGATTCCTTGCTAAAGAATTTATATAATTCCATCATATTGTTTATATTATTTGCATTAACCTTGTCCAGAGCCTCTCCTATGCCATAGTGGCCAAACTTCTCAGGATTGCGTAATGTAAATTCATACATGGTGATTTTCGTAGAAAGTTCATCAGGATCTGTAATTTGTTCAAAATTTTCTATGTAATATTTTAGATCTTTGTTGTAATCTTTATCATTCTTTAATGTTTCCAGAAATTCAGCTTTCTTTTGCTCAAATTCTTCCGGCTTGATTTTTACAACCTGAATTTCGTCCTCAGATTTAGCTGTAACATCGGTAGCTTTTGAGGTTTCAGGTGTGTCAGAAACTGGGACTTCTTTTGTTGTAATATTGTCTGTTTCTGTTTTAAACGGATTATTTTCATCCACATATCTGGCAAAAAGATTGTTTTCTTCAGGCATGTCAAATTCAGGTTTAGATCCGTCGTTAATTTTGGGAGTTTCAATAGTACTATCTAAAGCCTTAGCAGCCTCATGCGCCTCCGGTGTAACCGGTACATCTTTCGTATTCGGGGTATCGTTATGCAGCTTGCTACCCAATTCATGTCCAGCTTTACCCACGGCCTTCATACCTCCGCCTATAAGTGGTGACAT
>CALVEB010000016.1 GCA_944326465.1 Candidatus Gastranaerophilales bacterium
GCCACACTTCGGGACACTTTGTCCACAAGTCGGAGCGAAGGACGAGGGACGGGGGCTTTCATATACCTGCCGCCGTTTGTTGTCAGCAGCCCGTTTCACGGTCTGTTTTCGCCCTTTGTAAAGTTTGGCGTGGCGTGTCTTATTGGTGTCATAGGTGGTATAGTTGGACATATTATCAAAGAAACACAAAAGAACAAATTCAAATAATATATGAAAAAACTTCTATTGTTTATAATAATTATTTCAAATATTCTTATCATAAACGATGTAATATTATTGCCTGCAAATGCCTTTGAATATAATAAACAACAAATTAAAACAACAGACAGTAAAGGTAATACGATTTTTGTTACTCCTGATTATCATAGCTATATAGACCGTAATGACAATGTAGCAGAAAAGGTTGTTGTTATATACGATAAAAAAGCTCCAGAAGGAACATATGGTGCTAGATATACATTATACAAACCAATAGGAAAATATGTAGGATACCATAGACAACAACAACCAAGTCCAAATGGTTATGGATATGAGCCTGTTTGGGATGGTGGACCGGGAAGTCAGACGCCGTGTTTTAGAACTATTGATGAAGCTCGTCATTATTATTATCCGCAGTGGTATTAACTAAAAAACTCTTTAACAATATAGGACGTTCGCAAAACGTTCGTATAACAGACGTAATATTTCTTAAGCAATTTACGTCTATTTAATAGCTTAACACTATTTAACATACGTCTATTAAATACTTGACATTTTATAGACGTTATGTAATAATAAGAGTATGGAAATAACAAATAGGAGATAAGATTATGAACAACAACGAATTAAGAACTACGGTAGCAGAGTTACAAGACCTTTACAGTCAGGCAGAAGCAATAAAAGCAGAAATCACAGCCCGTGAAACACAAATAAAGCAAGAAATGGACAATAGAGAAGTTGAAGTAATCGACCTTGGAACCGCCATTATAAGATTTACGTCAATCCTCTCAAACAAATTTGACACCAAAAGATTTAAGGCTGATTTCGCTGACATTTACAACATGTTCCTTAAGCAAGTACCAAGCAGGAGATTTACAATTGCGTAGGAGGTGAAAGCCTCCTACTAATGGGAGATTTAACATGATAAATTTACAGGAAACATCAGACAAATTGCTTAGTTGTATAGGCTTAACAAATGCTCTCAACTGTATGGCGTGGAAAATTGAGGGAGTAGAACCCGAATTCAGAGAGGCATTCAATAGTGTACTCTCAATCGGAGAATGTTTAGATACAGAATTGCGTAATATCTTCAATAGTGTACAAACGGAGGTATAAAATGGCTGAAAATAGGATATATGCTTATTGTAGGGTATCAAAGAATGACGGCACTATGACGATTGAAAACCAGACTCATGCAATCGAGCAATGGGCAAAGGCTAATAATATCAAGATTTCAGCTTTTTACAAAGATGAGTGTAAAGGAGATACACCCATTGAAAAGCGTTCACAACTCCCTGTTTTATTAGATAACCTCCGTGGCGGTGATACCGTTGTTGTTGTGGAAGTGTTCCGCCTATATCGTTCTGTTAGCGGATTAGAAAAAATTTATAGAACAATAGTAGAGGATAAGAAAGCTGAATTTATAACGTTGAATGAAAGAGAACAGATACTTTGCACCGCTAACACAAATAAAGACGATATTATGCAGATGTCCATGAAATCTCTTGTATTAGTAATGCTTTCATTATTCAGCGAATTAGAGAAACGAAATGTTAGCACACGCACGAAAAGAGCGTTAGATGAACGGAAATCGAGAGGGGTAAAATTAGGACGTCCTAAGATTGAAATCCCTGAACACTTTAAAGAAATGTTTATTAAAGCAGCAAAAGGCGAATGTACGCATACATCAGTCATGAGGCATTTTGCAATGAAAAAAGCTACCTACTACAAGTTAGCCAAAGAATTAGGACTTACGACAAATAAGCGCGAAATTCTGAAATAGTATAGCGATAAGAGCGTTGTGCTTTTATACGCTATAACAGTTTTTAAGCACCCTACTTCAAAAAATAATTCTATTCAATATCCTTTTTACCTCATGCCGGTCTGATACCGTTTAGAAATAAACTTTCGTTAATTGCTGGAAGTTTTTAATATCTGAACACCCCTGACAAAGTTTATATTGTAAAACGCGGAGGGCGCTGTAAACGAGCCGAAGGCGAGATTACAGGGAAAGCCCGCCGATAGTGGAGTGAAGTGTAGCCCCGAACGGCGGAACGAACGACACGACACAATTTCGGCGTAGCGGGCTTGTCACGGTAAGCGCGCGCGAAGCGCGGTGAAAGTGAACCGTAGCGGGGGCTTCTTGCACTTTTTTTACTGCAAAATTTTTTACATAAAAAAGGAGCTTTTAAAAGCCCCTATTCCTTATGACAAACAGATTTTAAGCCGAGTAATCTTCATACCCCAATAGCGAATTTAACGCGCGTACACATACAATATCTACTCTGGATTTCCCGAATTTTTCAATAAGTTCTTCGCGCGAAGCATTCATGATTTCTCCTGCTGTCATACCGTTTTCAATAATTCTGTCTTCATTCATAACTTAATCCCCATTATTATAGTACTGTACTTTTCTGTATTTAATGCGTGCGCTACCGCTGAAACGACCTTTTTAACGAAAATTTCTTTCAAAACCTCTTGCGATACTCCGCCCCGCGCCAAATACAGAGGCATTTTAATGCCGTCGACGGCGCGCAGTGCCAATATGCGGTCTTTACTATTGATAATTTTCATCTTTATATAGGCTTTTGCGCGCGCTCTCCAGCCGTTAGCCTGTAACATCTCTGTATTTTCCACCATTTTACAAATCCTCAAATTCTACAAAATTGTAATCCGACAGTAACTCCGGCATGTTATTGAGCAGTATGTCTTCAATATCCTGTATGATTTCAACTAACATGCCAGCCTGTATTCCCAGCGATAAGCGCCCTAGTCGGTCTAATCTTATAACTTCACCCTTTAATTCCGCACATATAGCGCGGATTATGTTCTCTCGATATTTCGGATACGCGCTATTAACGTTCATACGCCGTACAAGGCGCACCAAATACAGCTTATGAGCGCGTTGTACCTTACCTTTTTGCAAGTATCCGATAATATCATCTTTCACTTGATTTACTGTTAACTGTCTTAAATCCGTACTTGGCGGGATTATGCCCGCATACCTATTGTTATACATTGTTTGTGTTCTCCTCTCTTTTCTCAATGTCTTTCATAATTAACGCGTTTATATATGCGCTGATGTTCTTTTGTTCCTGACATTTCAATGTGTTCAGGAACTCCCATACTCTCTTTGTGAGGGTAAAAGTTCGTGAAAGTTTTTCTGACATCTTAATGTCCTCTCTTGTTATGTGTTATCACTTGATAACTACCTACATGGAAGAATATAAACAGAGATAAAAATAAGTATGAAAAATAACTTTTCTCATTTAAACATTAAATTCATTACACGAAATCGGGTATACATTTATACCTATTTTTAATTTCACCCGCCTTAATTCGCGTCCTAGCGTGTCCATAATTCATTAGAAAAAGAATTGTGGTCAAAAAGTTTGTGAAAATTGAGTATTTGCATAATCGGCAAATAAAAACTACCGTAAATATGGGGATAGAGAGGTTAGAACATTGCACCGGCATGCATGTGCTAAACCTCATACAGAGGGCAGAGTTTACCCGAAATTTTCAATGGGGTCGAAACTATTGATATTACTGGGTTATAACAAAGTAACCTTAATTAATCCTTTTTTCTCACGCCTCTGGGCGTACTCAACGATATTACGCGTATTACCAATATGATGACAGTATGATATAAGATAATCACTATTTTGAACCATATATTTATTGGCTTGTACGATAGCATATCGCAATGGAACTTTTTCTAACCCTTCCGGAAAATAAGACCCATTAAAATCCATTGGCACCTCTGTTTTTTGCGTCAGGGCGTAAGGTGCGAGTAGGTACAGTTCAATATTAGTATGGCGTTTTTTTAATCCCCTTAAGACTTCTTTTACCATACTGTCAAAACCGCCGTAATGACCAACTGTAAAGGTCGTAACACCATATTCTGTTATATGCTTTTCAACGACTTCCGCTAGTTGGTCTCTAATATCACTGGGAGTATGCCTGTTACCGATAAAGAAGCATGATTTACCGTTATTCATAATAATTAAGTATAGCATAAATATGTCTATATAATTAGTTTTAATCTACCATTAGATAAGTAAAAATTATAGTCATGGGTTATCAAGAACTAATAACTAATGGCATAAAACGACTACGAACAAAAAGCAAATTAACGCAGGAACAGTTCGCAGAAAAAATTAATATGAGTGTTCAAGGTTATAGAAATATTGAGCATAACCGCTATTTACCTACTGCTGAAACTATTGATAAAATCTGTGAAGTATTTAATATTGAACCAGTTGAATTACTGTTACCAGAACCACAAGAGAACCTCGACAAAATACGGGAACTAATTAATAATAAATTGTGCAACTGCGACTTAGATAAACTCATAAGAATTAACAACATGATAGACCTAATGTAACTCTTATTTAGTTGAGAAAAATTGAGATTTATGATATAATTGCTTAGTAGATTAGTGAACACACACCGCTAATAACGCTTATTAAATTAAGAATAAAAGGCGGTCAATGGTTAAAGGCAAGTGACGCCATCCCTGATATAACTAAGGTTTAACCTGTTCAATGATAGAAACAACCAACCCAAGTGGGTTATGTTTTGTTGTCTATCGGAACAGGCTTGGCGCATGAAGCAAATTGTATCGTCTTTTGAGGTTAATGGGGTGACTGTCAATTTAGTAAAACCACAGCAGAGATTAAGCATTGAAGATGATAAAAAACAATTAGCCAAATATCTTTATAAACTGTTAAAAATGGGCTTTAAGAAGTAGAGTAGATTGTATTATCTCCATTTTTTAGCTATACTCCTTTATAGGAGTGTGTTTAATGGCAAAAAAACGTGATTATGGTAATAAAGCTGTCATATATGCCCGCGTATCTAGCAGAGAGCAAGAAAAGGGTGGATATTCTATTCCCGCGCAAATTGAACTTTTGCAAGAATATGCAAAAAAGAACAACTTAGAAGTTGTAGAAATTTTTAGGGAAGCAGAAACCGCAAGAAAAGCCGGTCGAAAACAGTTCAATGCAATGTTGAAATTTTTTGATAAAAACCCAACCGTTCAAAATTTGCTCGTTGAAAAAACCGACCGACTACAACGTAACTTCAAGGATTATGTAACACTAGATGATTATAAGCATGTTGCAATCCATTTTGTTAAAGAAGGCGAAATAATTTCTGAGAATGCGACACGTAGTCAGAAATTGACACACGGTCTTAAAGTTCTTCTTGCAAAAGATTATGCTGATAATCTTTCAGAAGAGGTACGCAAAGGACAGACACAAAAGGCTAAGGAGGGTATATATCCATCCACTGCACCTTTGGGGTATCTTAATGCCGATAATGGAAACGGGAAAAGAATTATTATAGTTGATAAAGACCGCGCGCCATACATTAAGCGTGCGTTTGAATTGTATGCTACCGGCTCATATTCAGAGTTGGAAATCTGCAACTTAATGTATGAAGAAGGATTACGAAGCAAAAAGGGCTGTAAAGTTTCTGTTAAGACTTTTGAGAGAATGTTCAAAAATATTTTCTACATTGGCAAATTTGAGTACAGTGGCTATATTTGCGAAAACGCACAGCATGAAGCAATTATTGATGAACACACATTTAATATCATTCAAGAGCGTTTGAATGGTCAAAGTAAAGCTAAAACACATGATGAACAATTCCAGTATCAAGGGTTAATGCGCTGTCCAATATGCGGTGGCGTACTATCCCCAGAACTAAAAAAAGGAAGGTATGTATATTATCACTGTAATGACTATCATAAAAAGGGCTGTAAGGCAAAATCCTACGTAAATCAGAATACTGTTGATACAGCTATTGTAAATATTTTGAAGAGCTTTAAAATCACGAAATCTATATTAGATGACGTTTTGAGGAGTATTAAAGAAGTTCATAATGCTAAGAATGAGTATCAGGAACATACTACATCTGAAATAAATAAGAGAATACGCATATTAAATAACCGTATACAACAAGCATACGAGGATAAATGTGATGGAAAAGTTAGTGAGGAATTCTGGCAGAAAAACAGCAAGAAATGGCATGAAGAAATATCCGACTTGGAAAACCAGCGAGCAAGAATAAACAAGGCGGATGAAGAATTTTATAACATGTGCGAAATGTTACTAAAATTCTGTAAAAACGCTCATGAGATGTACTTGAATGGAACGGCGGAAGAAAAACGTTTTATCACGTCAACTGTTATCTCGAACATTACATATCATGACAAAAACCTAGACATAGAGCTGTTTCCAGTGTTCTATACACTATCAGATTTAATAAAAGAAGAAGATAAGGAATTTGACACTCTCGAACCGCCTGAAAGTATTGATTTTACTAATAAAAAAGACCCTCAAAAGGGTCAATTTGTAAATGGCGGGAACGACGAGGCTCGAACTCGCGACCTCATGCGTGACAGGCATGCGCTCTAACCAAACTGAGCTACGCTCCCTTATTTCTTTTATTTTCTCTTGTCAATGTCTCCCGACATCTTTTATTATAACCCGCTGATTTTTTTTTTGCAATACCTTTTTATAATTTTTTTTATTTTTTTCACATCTATATTTATTCGTTAAAAAATGACGCCGGATATTATATCCGGCGCCTCTTTTAACTATAATATCATTTAATTATACAGTGGTGCTAATTTCTTTGATTGCTGCGGAATTACTCCTTCTTCTATTGATTGATATACTCTGTAATCTATTACAGGGAAGCAGTTATCAATACTTTCGATTTTCTGTAATTCTGAATCATCAATATTGCCGCTTTCAATCATATCCGCTATTTTCTCAAATCTATCAACATGCTCTCTGAATCTGTCCGTTGCATAGTCCTTTGCCTGCCATGTCGTAATCAAAAATGGCCAATCTGAACTTTGAAGCAACAGATTCTCTCTCGCAAGTTGATTCAATGCTCTATGTAACAATTTATCTTCCGGTATTTCCGGATATTTGTCTGCTATAGCATTTATACGTTTTTCACAAGAATGGATTATTGGCCACATCCATTCTGTTAAATGGTTTTGCCATACATAGAAATGTCCGCCCTGACCCCAAGAACTTTCAGGGATCTGGATAGCTTCTGTCGGCGGATGAGCATGGACATATTCGCCAGCTGTCATACGCTCTACTTCCGGTAAGTAGGTGTGGAATTTCTTGATAACCTGTTTGATAAATTCAACACCCTCAAACCACCAGTGACCAAATAATTCGGTGTCAAATGATACCATCACTAATCCTTCTTTGCCGTTATGCGCCAGCTTGTAATCATTTAACAAATGATATATTAAGGTTGTATAGTGATCTGAGTTTTCATTTACCTTGTTTAAGGCCAGTACCGGATCATATAACATCTTGTCGCCTAGATCTGTTCTAGGAGAAGTTATTCTCCAGTAGTGCATGCCGGAATTGCAATCTTTTCTGTGGAATTCACGATAGCAGCCATCTCCCGGATAACCGTCTGCCGCTGACCATACCTGATATCCGGCACGGTCGTTTCTGCCCATTACCGCAACCTGTGCGTCAGGTAGCCAGTATGCTGAATATGTATCATAACCGGTTGCCGGACGTTCTGGTAACGGTATATATTCTATATTGCCGTAAACCCCGATTACACGACGATTCCCGATTGAATTCCCGCCTTCTATAACGTGTGATTCCGTAAAGAAATATTCTATACCGTTGTTTTGAAGTGTTACTTCTATCGCCGGTCTCCAGTGCTTTTGACCGTCTTTGCCGATATATTCATATCCCTGTCTGTACGCACATTCCGGAAGCCAGCAGCCCTTTGCCTTTTTACCAAATAATCTTTTGGTTGTATCTGAACCTACTTTAAATTGTGCATTTAAGTTGCTGTCTGTCGCTAAAAGCGGTGAAAATCCGTGGGTCGCTCCGGATGTAGTTATTTCTATGCATCCAAGATCTTGATATTTCTTAAATTGCGCAATTAAGTCCATTCCGTATTTATTTACAAAAGAATCTTTGATATGATTAAACCAATCAAAATAATATTTAGCAAGATATTTCAAATGTTGAGAATGCGGAACTTTTTCATCCGGATATCTCTCCAGATCCTTCGCAACTTTCGCAATTCTTGAATCTAAATATTTTACAAATCCATGCTTCAAGTGCTCATCATTAAGCTGTTCCGCCAAAATTGGTGTAATACCGACTGTTAATTTTGCCTTAATTCCTTCATCATACAATTCTGAAATTGCATTTAAAAGCGGCACATAAGTTTCTGCCATACATTCATAGAGATTTTCTTCTCCGAAAGGCCACATACCGGCTTTCCTGTAGTATGGAAGGTGACTGTGTAACATAAATACGAATTGTCCTACTGACATTTTTGCCTCCGTTTGCTTCTCTCAATTTATTTACATATACTACGCAACATGTTATATAATATGTATAGCACAAACGGGTAAAAAATATAATACCGTAGAACTAATTCTTGTGAATACTGTTACAAAAGTTAAAACTTTTGCCCTGTTTTATGTTGCAATTAAAAAATTAGCTGTTATAATATTTTTGCTCACATCCTCGAGTAGCGGGCATCGTCATTAAATGCCCCCAATAATTAGAAAGGATAAATTCAATTATGGCAAACATTAAATCTGCAAAAAAACGTGTATTAATCGCAGAAAAAAACAGACTCAGAAATGCTTCTTTTAAATCTTCTATCAAAACTGCAGCTAAAAAAGTTTTAGAACTTGCTAAAGGTGATGATAAAGATGCTTTAAATAAAGCTATTTCAAAAGTTTACCAGCTCTGTGATAAAGCTGTTGTAAAAGGTATTTTGCACAAAAATACTGCAGCTAGAAAAAAATCAAGATTAACACTCGCAGTAAACAAATTAGCAAAATAATTGATTATTTTAACTAAAAACAAAGGCAAACATTTATGTTTGTCTTTGTTTTTTTAATATTAATCTATTAATATTACTGCTTACAATTTTAATTCGTAATCTGCCGTATATTTTCAACAATTTTTTCAACCTGAGATGTAAGCATATCATAACCGCCATTATTATCAATTATAAAATCCCAGTCTTTAACATTATCAAGACCTATTTCAGTAATATCATTTTCGCCTACTAGCTGTCCACGGCCTGCGCGGGTTTCCCGTGAGGCTTCAACTCTTATTGTGATGGCGCCGGCTGCCTTGAATACGTCATATTCATGCTGAACTCTGACATCTGTGACTATTATATTACCTTCTTGCTCAATAATTTTTCTAAGCCAGTAATCGGGTGACTGCGCCCTGCCCCAATTACCCAAATCTATTAAATCCTGCCGGTAAACAGCTTTATTCTTTTCTATTTCTTCATAGGTTAACCCTTTTTGTCTGCCGTATGTGAGTTTGATTATATCGCCCATTGCGCATCTTCTGTATTCCGGCATTTTTTCCAGCATTATTTTTGCGGCAGTATCCTTGCCTGAATATTGTTTACCTGAAAATATTATAATTCTGTCTGCCATAATTACCTCTGGGTTAATTATACCATAGAAGAATTTATCTACAATCTTTTTTGAATTTGTTTATAATATAGCGCCTTTAGGCACAACAGTTACGCCGCCTGCCGATACATGGAAACCGCGTTTCAGATCTTCTTCTTTATCATATCCGATCATTGTATTTGGCGGGACTTTTACATTTTTATCAATAATCGCTTTTCTTATTTTTGAATAGCGTCCTATCTCGACATTTTCCATTAAAATGCTTTCTTCAACCTGAGAAAAACTGTTAATTTTAACCTCAGGAGACAATACACATCTTGACAGACTTCCGCCAGATACTATACAACCTTCTGAAACCATTGAATTTGTGGCCATACCGACTCTGTCGCCTTCTTCCCAGACAAATTTTGCAGGAGGATAGTTATAATTAAATGTTCTGATAGGCCATTCTTTAGAATACAAATTCAGTTCCGGATTGTACTTTAGCAAATCCATATTGGCCTGCCAATAGGCGTCAATGCTTCCGACATCCATCCAGTAGCCGCGCTCTGTGTCTGTCATGCCCGGGAATTTGTTATCATTAAAATTATAGATATATATTTTTTTACCTTCTGCAAGAAGCATAGGGATAACATTTTTGCCGAAATCGTGACTTGATGATTGAATTTGTTCATCACGGTTAAGAGCTTCAAGAATGACGTCTTTATTAAATATGTAATTTCCCATAGAAGCGAGACACATTTTATCGTTTCCCGGAATTGTTTTCGGGCGGTATTGCGGTTTTTCCACGAAATTTGTAAGCCGCCAGTTTTCATCAACTTCGATTATTCCAAATTCTGATGCTTCTTCAACCGGAATTGGTATTGCGGAAATAGATAAATCTGCAGAATGTTTTTTGTGAAAATCCAGCATTTGTGAAACATCCATTTTATAAATATGGTCACCGCCAAAGATGCAAACGTAATCCGGATTTTCGTCAGTAATATGAAAGACATTCTGATAAATAGCATCCGCCGTACCGCGATACCATTCATTACCTGTACGCATTTGTGCCGGAGCAAGATCAACATACTGGTTTAAGAAAGGAGACAAAGCCCAGCCTCGTGTAATATGTTTGTTTAAAGAATCTGACTTATATTGTGTCAAAACTTTAATCTTAAAAAAGCCTGAGTTAATAAAATTGTTAAGAACAAAATCAATAATTCTGTACCTGCCGCCAAACGGAACAGCGGGTTTTGCTCTGTCTTTTGTTAGTGGATATAAACGTTTTCCTTCACCGCCTGCCAGAATCATAACCAATGCATCATCTATAGACATGACATCTCCTTTTTATTAACCCGCTGTATTTAGTATACACCATGTTTAAATTTTTTGCATTATGTTAATATCAGTTAATATCTTTGGTGTGTGTCCACCCTCTCCGAGGGGCAGACGAAGGTGGACACAGGCAGACACAGTCTGCTCCTATACATTGGACACCCGCTAAGTCCTATCAGTAACTGCTACATTTACCTCTCCAAGGGGGAGGTCGAAATTCTGTGAGCATAGCGAACTAGAATTTCGGGAGGGGGTCAAATGTGCATGTCCCACCAACGCCTTTCCGTCATCCCGCAACGGGCATGTGTGCGTCAAGCGGGCATTGTCACCTTGCGGGATCTCAAGCTAAAAGGCACTCTATGTAGGTCGGATTTACTAATCCGACAGTAAATCAAGCGGCGCACCAAACGACGATCCATTCCTTATTGGTGGGCACGCTATCGCTTTGCCCCACCCTACGGGTCTACGTGATTATGGAAGAAAACGATACAAAAACCCTAATCAATTACAATTTGAATGGGCGTTTGAATCGTAAAATTATCATGGACAGTAGTGGAATTTATTTCAGGATCTGTCCACCGTAACAATTTACGGGATTGTAAAAACAACTCCCTTAAACTCGTAACATGTGCCAGACCCTGAAACAAGTTCAGGGTGACAGTAAATAAAAATAAGGCAACGTGGAAAATCCAGCATTGCCTGATTCTATTAACGAACTTATTCCCCTATTTCCTTATTCCCTTATTCCCCTAAAAAGAGGCAACGTGGGGAATCTCACATTGCCCTATTTTGAAATCCTCTTAATCACTTAGTCACTCAATCACTTAATCACTTCGAACTAAGAGGCCAAGCCTCTTAGTTCGACACACATATAGCGCGGCTGTAGCTGTTGTACTTGAGGTTCCAGTAACCGTCACCGCCGCCCGTGTAGGAAGTGTAGAAGACCCGGCCGTACGCGCCATTCGCACCGTTCTCCTCACTGGACCAGTAGTTGTAGCCATCATATTTGATTGGAGGGTTCTCTTGGTATGCTTCCTTTACTTTAAGACCTGTTTTGTCTTCGTTCGCTCCTATTGTCACTGCGCTTCCATCGCTTGAGTTTACATATAATTCACTCGCTAATTGGGCTAATTGCGCTCTTGTTGGTAATTCCATGCCTTTCTGGTCGCATGCTTTTTTAGCTCCTGCCCAATAATTTGTTGAGCAATAGTCGTTGCTATCTCCTGTAGGGTCGTATGCTTTATCTTCTTCTGTTCCGTCTGAACATGTATTTATTGCTGTATTAGCAGCAAATTCTGTTGACCAGCACATGTCTCCTATCGGGTTATCGCAAGTTGAAAAGGCTACGCCTGAAGATAATTCAATATCCTTTCCAACTCTATTAGGCCCCTTCTTACCGTTTACATCTACCATGTATGCCATGCAGGATACTTGTGAACCTTGATCCTCTATAGGATCTTCATAAGGGCATTCCGGCTGGTATGCCATAATTACTGTTGTTCCATCCACAACCACAAAGCTCATGGTATTTGTATTAGTTTGCCATTCCTTTAATCCCATGCTGCTTGCAGAAGTGAGACCGTTTGTTTCGATTTCTTCCGGCGCATCATCTTTACCTGTTGTAACGATTTTAGGTGAATAGCATTTGTTAATGTCTGTGTTATCGCAGGTTTTGATTACTTTCATATAGTTTTTGAAAGTGTTCATGAAATCCTCTGTAGTATCATGCCCTGTCATTACACCGTCTACGTTCATGCGTCTTACTGTTTCAGTTAACTTCTTTTCCCACAGGTCTTTTGCCGTAGACCATGCTTTTTCATTGTGGTTTTGGATGAGCCCCGGAAGGGTTAACGCGGCAACGATGCCGATAACCGCTAACGTAATGAGAACCTCGGCTAACGTAAACGCGGCCGCTTTTGAAGTGATTAAGTGACTAAGTGATTGAGTGATTAAGTGGTTACTGGAATTAGTGCCTGTGCCTTCGTGACGATTAACGTCTTTTTCAATTGGCTGGATTGCTTCGCGTTCGCTCGCAATTGTACATGTCAAGCAATTAGGTTCTGTTTTTACGTTTCTGTTTTTGGTATTCTTATTTTTCATACATGTCTCCTAAAATATCAATATGATGTTATTTTATATCAATATAATGATACCTGCAATCATTATATTCACTTATATTACATTTGTCAACCAGATATAATTTAACAATGGAAAAAAATTTTAAATATATACTGGGACGTAACATTAAAGCGGAAAGAATGCGTAAAGACATAACTCAGGAACGATTTGCCGAATTAATTAACATGAGTCTGAGTTATGTAAGTAAACTTGAACAGGGGCTTATCTCGCCTACGGCAATAACTCTTTTTAAAATGGCTGATATTCTAAGTATTCCAATGGATGAATTTTTTAAAGGTATAGATGTTAAACAATTGAATACTTATGAGTGATTTTATATTTTGGGGTAAATGTAAACCTGAAGTATATGAATAAAAAATTTCCCTGCTTTTTCTCATTTAAACAAAAGATTAAAAAACAGGGAAAATAAAAATTGTTCGGATTAGAAAAAATCGCTGCCTGCAGGTAAGACTGAATCCTGACAGTTGAACTGATGTTTATTTTTTTTCACGTTCTTTGCGCTTTTTCTTTTTTATTTCGCATTCAACATCATCTGAAAATTCGCATTCATTACATTCAGCACAATCTTCATCGTAGTCTTCGCACTTGACTCCGGTAACTTCTGCTTCGTCTTCTGATTCTGCGGCTGGAGTTTCTTCGGGTTGTTCTGTCTCTGTTTCTTCTACAGTTTCAGTTTCTTCTTTAGCAAGCGCTTCTTTGATTTCTTCTTCGTCCTTAGCTCTGATGACCGGTATAGAAAGCATTAACGCCATCTGATCACCGTCCTGCTCAAGGTTAAGTTCCAGAGCTTCTTTGTCCATTTCAACATATTTAGAAAGCAATTCAACGAGTTCTTTGCGCATACGCTCCATTAATTCCGGTGTTAAATTTGTTCTGTCCTGCATCAAGACAACACGGAGCCTGTTGCAGGCTATGTCTTTTGCATTTGCTTCCTGTTCTGTTTGTCTGAAAAAGCCGATTACTTTATTATATATGTCTGTAAAAATATCTTTCATCCTATTTCTCCTTACCCATTAATCCTGAGAAAAACTTTTTCATTTTACCAACTATACTTGTATCTTCTTCCAGATTGAGGAAAGGAACATCTTCTCCCATAATTCTTTTTGCTACATTTTTGTAGGCTTTTCCTGCAGGAGATTTGTCATCATTGACAATAGGCTCTCCTTTGTTTGTTGAGGTAATAATTCCTGTATCCTCAGGAATTATACCGATTAAATCTGCAGAAAGTATTTCTACAACATCGTCAACACTCATCATATCATTTGATTTTATGAGATTCGGTCGAACTCTGTTAATTAAAAGTTTATAAGATTTAATTTCTTCTTTAGCTTCTAAAAGTCCTATAATTCTGTCTGCATCACGTACCGCAGACATTTCAGGTGTTGTTACCACTATTGCTTCGCTGGCTCCTGCCACGGCATTTTGGAACCCTTGTTCAATACCTGCCGGACAGTCCACAAGAATAAAATCAAAATCTTTTTTTAATTGTTCACATATATCTTTTAACTGTTGTTCGGTGACTGCAGTTTTGTCACGGGTCTGAGCGGCTGCCAGAAGACACAGATTAGGATTCTTTTTATCTTTAACAAGAGCCTGTTTTAATTTACAGCGTTCTTCAACAACGTCAACTATTGTGTAAACAATTCTGTTTTCCAGCCCCAGAAGCAAATCAAGGTTACGTAACCCTAAATCAGTGTCTATCATAACAACTTTTTTGCCTGCTTTAGCCAGTGCTGTTCCTATATTGGCGTTTGTTGTCGTTTTGCCGACTCCGCCTTTACCTGATGTAATTACTATTACACGACCGTCCATTATTTCTCCTTAGTTTTCATGTAACTTGCTTATTATAATTTGTTTATTCTTAACTCTTGCTTCTTCAGGAACAAAAGTTTCTGTTTTCTGGATGTACGGGATATTTATGCTGTCCGGCCGTCTCGCAAAAACATCGGCAATACGTAATTGAATTGCATGCATTTTTAACGCGCGAATTCGGGCATATTTGTTGCCGGCAGCTCCGGCATGGGCTATACCGCCCAGAATTCCCCATACTGTTATGTCGCCTTTTGCTTTTATTTCCGAACCCGGGTTTACGTCACCTATGATAACAATATTACCTTCGGCTGTAATGCTTTGGCCGGAACGTAATGTCCTTTGGATATATAAAGTAGGTAGCTTTTCTGTCTCCCGTAAACTCTTTTGCAATTGCGCAAAATCATCACTTTCATCTTCATAAGCTTCTATAACTTCTTTATTCACTTCATCCAGTTTTTTGTTAAAATCTTCAAGTTCGGCAAATTCTTCTTTTAAATCTTCTTCATTTTCTGTCAAGGCATCATTTTGAATTATATGTTCAGAAAATTCTGGCGCAGCAACAGATGAAGGTTCTGCGATTTCCGGCTCTTCTGTTTCGTCCTGAATGTCTGCAGCTTTTGTATCAGTTTCTTCAGATGCAGATTCTGAGGTCTTAAATTCTGTTAATTCAACGGGAGCATTATTTTCACTTTCTGCTTTTAGTTTTTGCATTTCTTTGTGAGCGTGAAATGTTTGTTCATCAAGCCCGCTTTCGCCAAAGATTTTATCAAGTGCTTTTTCCAGTTCTTTGTTAGTTTCCTGCGTTGTATTTTCGTCCTGATCAAACTCGGGTGCCTGAACTCTGTTTTCCAGTTCAGAGACCTTTAAACCTAATTCCATTGCGGATTCAACAGTAATTCTTGAAAGTGTTGTAACAAATTCTATTTCAGAATTCATTGATTCAACAAGCGCTTTAATGCTCATTAATTCGGACGCGGAAAGATCAATATCGCCTAGTTTGAGACATACTTTTTTGCAGTGTGCATCCGGTAAATCAAGAATTGTACTCAACTGATAAATTATTTCAGAAGTTTTTTTTGCATTGCTGACATCAACAATAAAACCGTTTTCAATATATCCCTGTTCCATTAGATACCTTCCCTAAAATACTGATTTATTCATGAGAATACACGAAATAATATAAAACATCAACATAATATTTCGAATTGTGAATTATGTAACAGTCTGCATTGTTCTTAAAAATTTCAAAAATCTTTTGCCAGATAACACTATTATTTAAGAAATAAAAGATTATACAAAAAATAAAAATTATTTTCAACCAGATACTTGAGTTTGCGGTATAATATTTTTGTCAAAAAAAGGATTGTATATGAAAAGCGACAATATTAAAAAAGGTATTGCAAGAACTCCTCACCGCGGACTATTGATGGCTACAGGAGTCAGTAAAAAGAATATGGATGCGCCATTTATCGGGATTGCCAGCTCGTTTTCGGATCTTGTTCCGGGGCACATCGGAATGCGGGATTTAGAACGCCAGATTGAAAAAGGTATTCATTCAGCGGGCGGTCAGGCATTTATTTTTGGCGTGCCCGCTGTTTGCGACGGTATTGCTATGGGACATAGCGGAATGCGATATTCTCTGCCTTCACGCGATCTTATCGCAGATTGCGTTGAAACAGTCGCTGCCGCGCATCAGCTTGACGGTATTGTATTACTCTCTAATTGCGACAAAATAACCCCCGGGATGCTCATAGGAGCTTTAAGATTAAATATTCCTGCAATTATTGTAACCGCAGGTCCTATGCTCGACGGCCACTGGCACGATCAAGACAAGTTAACAATGATTTCCGGCTCTTTTGAAGCTGTTGGGCGCTATAGAAACGGTGAAATCACGGAAGCATGTTTAAAATGTCTGGAAGAAGAATCCTGTCCATCCGCCGGTTCCTGTCAGGGAATGTACACCGCTAACACAATGGCCTGTCTCACCGAAGTCATGGGTATGAGTTTGCCTTACTGTGCGTCCGCCTCTGCTGCTTCCTCAAGAAAACGCCGTATCGCCTTTGAAAGCGGATTACAGATTGTCGAACTGGTCAAAAACAACATTAAACCCGCTGATATAATAACCAAAGCAAGTCTTACAAATGCAATTATAACTTCTCTGGCTGTTGGAGGCTCTACTAATACCTTCCTGCATTTACTGGCTATTGCAAACGCAGGCGGCATTGATATCACATTAGATGATTTTGACAGATTAAGCCGCGAAATTCATCAAATCGTTAAAATTAATCCGTCATCAAAATTAACTATGACCGATTTTCACAATGCAGGCGGAATACCAGCAGTTATGAAATCTTTGAAAAATGTGCTACATAACGGAAAAACAGTCAGCGGACTTCAAACTAAAGAAATAATAGAACAGGCCTGGGCTGATACTTCAGTAATCCCTGAATACGATGCATCAAAATATTCACAGGCCGGTCTGGGGGTCTTATACGGGAACCTTGCAAAAGACGGGGCAGTAATTAAAATTTCAGGTGTTGACGAAAACTGTATGGTATTTGAAGGCACAGCGCAGCCTTTTGACAGTGAAGAAGAAGCAATGACAGCATTAGAAGAAAACAAAATAAAAGCCGGCGATGTAATAGTAATTCGTTACGAAGGACCTAAAGGCGGTCCAGGTATGCGTGAAATGCTCGCGCCGACATCATTGCTTGTAGGGAAAGGATTAGATACTAAATGCGCCCTCATAACAGACGGAAGATTTTCCGGCGGCACACGCGGAATCTGTGTAGGACATATCTGTCCGGAAGCTGCAAATGGCGGGACAATCGCACTTGTTAAAAAGGGTGATAGAATAAAAATAGATATCCCTAATCGCTCAATAGAACTGCTTGTATCTAAAGACGAACTTACTAAACGCAAAGCTGCCTTAAAACCATTTGAATTAAAATGCAAGTCAGGATATCTGGCCAAGTATGCTAAAAATGTACAGGATGCCAGCCACGGAGCAATAGTTTAAGCTATTTTAAATGAGTATATGCCTTTTCTGCCGAATATTAGGGGCTTTTACGCATTCTAAATTTCTTCAAAAGGCGACAGCTCGGGCATCGATTCAATGTATAGGAGCGGACTTCGTCCGATCGTGCTTCCACACTCTGCAAAATAATTACCCGACTCGCTAAATCATTCATTAATGATAAAAAGCCGAATATTAGGAGCTTTTACGCATTCTAAGTTTCTTCAAAAGGCGACGGCTCGGGCACCGTTCCAATGTAGAAAAGCGGACTTCGTCCGCTCGTGCCTCTGCTCGCACGCAAAAAAAACCACTCATAATAATGAGTGGGTCGTTTTCTGCATCCTAATGGTCTCTTTAGTGTTTATTATTTAGGAGTTTATATGTTTTGGGGTTAATGAATTCTATTTATATTTAGTGTTTCGACTACACTTAAATCTTATGTTATTATTATGCACTAAAGTAGAATGAATGTCAAGTAATCTTTTTGATAAAATTTTACCCAAAAGTCGAAAATGCCCTATTTAGTGTGGTTTTTACACTTTACAAAACTTAATAATATGTTATGGATTAAGTAAATCAGGGTATATTACATGCGCGGGAGGACTATCTAATAAAATTACAGTTAACAATTGTTAACAAAGCCCAATCAAAAAAGGCAATTTTTTAATCAGTATATACTTTATATATACAAGAGTATAAAAAGGAAAAACATCATGGCTCACCAGAATGATCCAATCGCTCCAATCGGTGGTCCGCAGCTTAACAATGTTCAGGATAGATATGAAGCCTATAACACAAGCGCCACCGAAACACGAACGGTTACAACAAATAACAATCCATTAAAAACAAACTTTGTAACCCAGTTGTATCAAAGTACAGCTGCAAGGCATGCCGGTACAATTGATTTGACTAATCCGGATGCGTTCAGGGGCTCAAAAGGGCTTGGCTTATTCCAGATAAACTACAATGCAGATTCGCCTTTCAGTCCATATGCTGTCGGTGATTTAAGGGGCGCGTATGACGAATTTGGACAGCTTATTCCAAAAGGTCAGAATTTGAATTTATACAGTTAAAAAAGACCCGCTTACAAAAGCGAGTCTTTTTTATAATTTTATTAACTTACACAGCAGCCACTGTTTTTGATTTTTCAATGCATTCAATCAAAGTTTTAGCAACTGTTTGTTGTTCTTCTTTAGTCAATTCAGGGAACATCGGAAGAGAGATTACCATTTCTGTATTTTTTTCTGTCACAGGCAGGGAGCCTTTTCCAACACCTAAATATGCATGAACTTTTTGCAGATGCAAAGGTATTGGATAATAGAGCATTGCGCCTATACCGTTTTCCTGAAGCATTTTGTGAACAGCGTCGCGGTTTGGAACTTTAACAGTATACTGGTGATATACGCAGTAAGTATTATCTAATTCTTTTGGAGTTTGAACATCCGGACAATTTGCGAACAGTTCATTGTAGTAATAAGCGTGTTCGCGGCGTTTTTCGTTCCATTCTTTAATGTGAGGAAGTTTAACACGCAAAATAGCAGCCTGAACTTCATCAAGACGACTATTAACACCTATTTCATCATGGTGGTAACGGATAGCGCCGCCGTGGTTTCTCAAAGCAACTACTCTGTCACGGAGTTTTTCATCGCTTGTCATAATCAAGCCGCCGTCGCCCATACCGCCGAGGTTTTTGGTAGGGTAGAAACTAAGACAGCCAAAGTCACCGAATGTACCTACCATTTTGCCTTTATAAAGAGCTCCTATTGCCTGACAGCAGTCCTCAATTACGTGTAAATTGTGACGTTTTGCAACATCCATAATTGTATCCATATCACAAGGCTGACCGTAGAGGTGAACAGGTATAATAGCTTTTGTACGAGGAGTAATTGCGGCTTCAAGTTTTGATGCATCAAGATTAAATGTATCGGCATCAATATCAACGAAAACAGGTTTTGCCCCTACAATTCCGATAGCTTCTGTTGTTGCTACAAATGTAAATGCAACGGTTACAACTTCGTCTCCTGCTCCAATATCCAGTGCTCTTAATGCAAGGTGGAGAGCATCTGTTCCTGAGTTAAGCCCGACTGTATATTTGCAGCCGATAAAGTCTGCAAGTTCTTGTTCAAGAGCTTTGGTATTTGGACCGAGGATATATGATCCTGAGCGTAAAACTTCGCATACTGCTTTTTCTACTTCTGCTCCGATTTGAGCATACTGGCGTTTTGAATCTAAAATAGGTATCATTTTTATCTCCTTCTTATACTACCCACATTAATAGTATATCACGTGTTTTTACAGCCTTTATAAAAGCTTAATAATATAAAAAGGAATTTAAGATTTAAGCGCCAAAGTAGTTTTTCAGGCCAATTGCGAGTTTTTTATTTTTACACAATTTTTTAAGTTTAGACATTGCGCGGTTTTCAATTTGTCTTATTCTTTCGCGGGAAACACCGTATTGCGTTCCGATTTCATCGAGGGTTTTTTTAGCGCCTTCATTATCCAGACCGTAACGGAGTATCAGCACATCACGTTCTTTCTGGCTCAACTGGTTCAGAATTTTTCTTATGTCTTCAAACAAATTTTCCTGTGTAACTCTGTTTTCCGGAGCAATAGTATCTTCGTCTATAATAAAATCTGAAATTTTTGCAGCGGCATCTTCATCTGAACTTGTAGGGGTGTCCATGCTTATTGTTGATTGCGCTGATTTTATTATAGAGTTCAACTTGTTAACAGAAACGCCTAATCTGTACGCAATTTCTTGTTTTGTCGGAGTATGCCCGAGTTCGGTTGTAAGATCAATTGTTGCGCGGCGGATTTTACTCAAAGACTCTATCATGTGAATAGGAAGTCTTATGATACGAGCCTTATCAGCAATTGCGCGGGTTATTGATTGTTGAATCCACCATGTTGCATAAGTTGAGAATTTGTAGCCTTTTGTATAATCAAAGCGGCCAGCGGCTTTGATAAGTCCCATATTTCCTTCCTGTATTAAATCCAGAAACGAAAGACCGCGGCCGATATATTTCTTTGCAATACTAACGACAAGTCTCAAATTTGCATTTACCAGTAAATCTTTAGCAAATGAGTCATTATCATGATGAATTTTTTTAGCGATTTCAAGTTCTTGTTCGCTTGACAAAAGCGGGATTTTCCCAATTTGCTGAAGGTATATTTTTACGCTGTCATCGGCACTTACAGAAGATAAATTTTCTTGTATTTTCGGATCTTCTACAGAATGAAGAACATCTTCACCATCACCTTCTTCGGCGTTCAGTTGAAGTTCATGGAAGTCAACATTCTCATCTGATATTTCTTCTGAAAGCAGACCGTATTTTTCTATATCTTTCTTCATAAATATACTCTCCTGACAATTATATTATCGTATTTGAAAAAATTTTGCAATTATTTACTCTGCTTTATTTTTTGTCGCACCGATTCAAATATAATCGGGCTGAGTGCGTTTGATACATTGAGTGAATTAAAATTGTTCATCATTGGAATTTTAACTACAAAATCAGAAATTTTCAATAATGATTTTGATACACCGGCATGTTCTGCGCCCATTATTATGGCAAAGTTCATATCGCAATAATTTATATCAAAATAATTATCTTTTGCACTTGCGTCTGTGGCAATTATCCACCAGTCGCTATTTTTTAATTTTTGTATTGAGTTAACAAGGCTATTTACTTTTATAATCGGGATATGGTTAATTGCGCCTGCACTTGTTTTTTCTACGACTGAATTAACCTGAACATTACGTCTTGAAGGTATCATTATAGCTGTAACTCCTGCGCAGACGCATGTTCTGATAATTGCGCCGAGGTTATGCGGATCCTCTACACCGTCCAATATAACAAGTGATGCGTTTTCATGCTTTTCTGCCAGAAAATCATCAAGATCCGTGTATTTTACAGGAGAAATTTGGGCAATGACACCTTGATGATTGTATTGCGCATAGGGTTGAAATTTCTCTTTTGCGACAAACTGAAAAACAATACCTTTAGCGCCTGCCAATTCTTTTATTTTATTAAGTTTAGCATCGGAATGAAGATTTTTTGATATGAGGATTTTGTTTATTTCTCTATTACCGGTTGTAAGGGCTTCCAGTACTGAATTTTTACCAAAAATCATATCATCCATTATTTTGATACCTCAAGCATTCTGTTAATACAGTTGAGTGCTTTGCCTGCAATATCACGATCAACATCAATCTCGTGTTCTTCTTTTTCAAGCGAGTTAAGAATGTCTGAGAGCGTATGCCATTTCATATTCTGACAAACAATATTATCCTTGATAAGAATGAATTCCTTATCCGGATAATCGCGTTGGAGCCTGTCAACAACACCTTTTTCTGTGGCTATAATATATTTTTTATCAGGGTGTTCTGTTGTATATTTCATAATACCTGTTGTACTGCCGACATAATCAGCGAGTTTGGTAACAGACTGGTGGCATTCCGGATGCGCAAGAATTTTTACATCCGGATATTTTTTACGCGCATCAAGAATATCTTGTTCACGTATTCTCAGATGTGTCGGGCAAAATCCCGGATATGTAATTACTTCTACATTTCCTAATTGTTCTTCTACCCATTTACCAAGATAGGTGTCAGGCAAAAACAGCACTTTTTCTGCATTAAGACTTTTTACTATTTTTAATGCATTAGAGCTTGTACAGCAAATATCACATTCAGATTTAACTTCTGCCGTGGAATTTATATAACACACTGTCGGGATGTCCGGATTTTTAGCTTTAAATTCCCGTAACTGTGCAAGATTTATCATATCCGCCATAAGACATCCTGATTCTAATCGGGGCAGCAGAACTTTTTTATCAGGACAGAGTATTTTTGCGGTCTGAGCCATAAAATACACGCCTGCAAACAAAATAATTTCAGCATCTGTTCTCGCTGCCATCTGGCTAAGGTACAATGAATCGCCAACATAGTCAGCAACTTCGTCTATCTCGGCATTCTGGTAGCAGTGCGCCAGTATTACTGCCTTCTTCTCTTCTTTTAATTCCTTGATTTTTTCTATAATTTCTTTCACTTTTGGGGATTTTCTCCTACGTTTGGTGTAAATTTATGTTAAAATTGTTTTATTTTCAAAATATATTGTATAATAAAAAAAGAAATATTGAGTAAGTAAAATAAGAAAATTTTTATGAATATTAATATAAACGAAATTTTGTTTCAACTTGGAATAGGCAGCAAAGAGACTGTCTATATGTCAGTTTCGCCAAGCGTAGGGCTGGAAGTCATCAAAGTAGACACAAGCTCCAAAATGATCACGGCCTATGCAAACAGAAAACTTGAATATAACGAATCTTTACGTGAAATCGCGGATTATGAAGAATTTAAAGCCGCTGTAAAAGATTTGTTTGAAGAACTTCATATAAGTTTGCATTGTAATATAATTTTGAATTTACCTATGGTACTCTTTGGTACAAAAGAAGTACCGCTTATCCTAGGCGACGATGCTATTAATGAAGTTTTGATATCAGAAGTCGAGCAGACATATACATTCAAGCGTCATGATCCGCTTGTGGTATGGCTGGACGCAAACAGTAAACCGGCAGGGGAAACAAGAAAAGTTTTTTACTCTGCTTTACAAAAAGATGTTGTTGATAACATAAAAACATCTCTCGCTGAAATCGGTGCGACTCTTGTTGGAGTAAAAACATCTTTGTCTTCTGAAATTAACGCTTTATATTTTTCAGGACTCGCCGAAGATCAGATGCAGGAAAATTCAACCTGGAATCTACTGTTTGTCAGTGCTAACGGGTATTCTATCTGCTCTATGCAAGGGTCTAAAATCGTTGATTACTACGAAGAACCGCTTGCACTCAAATCTTTTGAAAGTGATGAATTATATAACGCTATTACATCATCAATTCAGTTAGCTCTTATGAACTATCCGGCTGAATTCAATTACATAGTATCAAATACAGATCTGGTCAGCGCACAAATTTTATCATCAAGAATATCAGGAACCGGCGGTACTGTCGGATTTCTGGAAAATAATATTTACAGAAAAGATGAATTTATTTCAACAAGTCTTGAAATACTTCCGGATCTGGCGGCAAATATAACTCTTGAAGCTCTGGGAGTTGCGGTTTCACTAATGCCTAATCTGCCGATGCAGATGAATTTCATGGATAGTTATTCCGGCGCGGGCGTTGTTGATGATGACTCTCCCGTCGTTATCCGTGTAGGAGAAAAAGAATTTGAAATAACACCGCAGGCCGCATTAAAAATCGTTACTGTCGTGCTCGCTATTCTAATTATACCGATTCTGGCACTGAATATTCTGCTGCCGCTCGGTAAAAATAATATTCAAAAGAAACTCGATACTCTCACAGAACAGGCCAAAACTCTTGAAGACGAAGTTAAAAAATATTCCGATGAAGAAGCACAACTTGATTCCTTCAATGTAAAACGCGAAATTCAAGACACTCTTAAATATAACAAAATAAAATTAATGACATACAGTGCATTAGGAGAAGCTGTCCCGAAAGGCTTGTGGGTAACTTATTTCTTTACCCAGAAAGACGGAAAAATTGACATAAAAGGCGCCTCTACCAATGTTGAAGATGTATATGTATTCTATAAAAATCTGAAAGATTATTTGATAAATGCTAAATTGAGACTTTACCGTCTTGAAATGGCAACCCAAAATATTGAAGATGCCGTTGAAAATTCTCAACAAACATACATATTTGAAATTACCAATATGTCAGAAGCAGAACTTCAGGCGCTTTCCGCAAGTGAACAGCAAGGAGCAACTGCTCAAACAACAGCAGCGCAAAGCGCTCAGGATAAGGCTAAGTCAAATCAGCCGACAAATCCTCAGCCGCGCAAAAATGAAAACAATAAAAATGATGCCGAAGTACCTAAAACTTTACCTGTAGGATTATAAGATAAGGAACTACTAAATGGATAAAGAAACGATTATTCTATATGCAAAAAAATTAAGATTGCCGATACTTGTATTAATAATGGGTATTATAGCTTGTGCAATGCTTATTAATTTGCTTGTTCCTAAGGTAAAAGATTTTGTAGAAGTAAATAAAAATGTGGCTGAAAAAAATAAATCTATTGCCACCAACACCAAAAAACTTGAAGAACTTAAAACAAAAATGAAACAAAAAGTTGACAAACAGTCCGATTCCGTAAAAGAATTTTATAAACCGATAGAATCAGGACTTGACGCTGAAGCTGTTATGGCAGAAGCTTTTGGCGATATCTTACAGTTAATAAGAACAAACTCTATTAAGACCCGTGCGGTTAAATATGATTACAATCCGTCAGATGACAATTTTGTCAAAAACGCGTCTGCAAAATATAATGTATGTATTCTGAGCCTTGAAATGATTGCTGATTACAAACATTTTCAGGCTTTCTTGAGAGATTTATATAAACATGAACATTTTCTGGAAATTTCTAATATAGAAATCGTTCCTTACGAAAAAGATAAAAAGATTTTGCTTATAAAATCTCAGATAAAATTATACTCACAAAAATCCGAAGGAGATACAACATCTGAGCAGCCTGCAGCAGCATCTTCAACCCCGAACGGAGAAATGGCTCCGGCAATTCAACCGTCTGAGAAATAAACTATTCAAATAGTTTATAGTTTATACCGAAAAATTGTTTTTTGTTTTCAATACATACAGCGCAGAAATTTGTTTCAAGCGCTGTTTTGTCAGCAAAATCCTTGAAAGTACTGCCGCAGCGGCCGCGATGATCATTTGCCAGAAACGGACAGGTGTAAATACCTTTTGCCGTAAGAATTCTGCCATTTTCGCAATCTAAACTATCCCACTTAATATCATCGCTCAATTCCTGCGGGGATGATTTCTTGTCATAATATTTATTAATACTTATATTTGCCTCATCTGCCTGAAAATTTAGTTTTGCGCACAGTTTCAAAAACTCCTCACGTAAAATTCTTTCATCTTCTTTGTAATAATTAGTCACGCATAAAATCGGATTAAACCCGTATTTTACAAGACTTTTTATGGCATGCAGAACCTGTCTGTAGGAGCCGCGCCCGCGTATATCATCACTTTTTACTTCATTATAATGGTCAATACTTAGTTTAAATATTATCTCATAATCACTTTCATCTTCAACGCGTTTCAAAAAACGGGCTTTCTTCTCATTTATAAATGTTCCGTTTGTAAAAATACACACGTTAGAACGCTTAAGACACATACGCAAAATTGTATTGAAATCCGGATGCGTCATAGGTTCTGCTCCGGTTAAATAGATGCACTGAATATTACTTTGCATAGTATCATCTAAAGCTTCTTTTATTGTGTCTACAGGAATAAAATCCTTTACTGTCTTACTCAGAGGGAAATCAATATAGCAATGCTTGCATCTCTGGTTACAATTTTTTGCTGTCAATTCAATAAAAAGATTGTTTAATTCTTTTAATTCTGCTACAGGTGATTGATAAATAATACTCTTCATTTTATACGCTCCACAATATATCTAATTTCATATCTATTGTAGAAACGAAAAAAAATAATAAAATCCGCCGGTATGGTAATTAAAAAAGTTAACCGCTAAACCGGTCAGGCAATTTATCATTCAGCCGCTTGCTTAATATAAAATGTTCATAACTCAGTGCATAATTATAAAGGGCATTTACTAATACTCTGCCGCTGTCTGATTTTCCTACAATAAAAAAGTCGCCGGCTTTATTTTCAGCAAGCATAATCTCACGGTGAACAATTTTATCAACGTGATTTTTTGGATTTTTATTGATAACATGTTTAATCCACCTGCAAAGCAGCCCGGTCGCTGTTATTTTGCTGGTTAATATATCATTTTTATGTCGTTGTACGTATACTGAAAATGCTTTTAAAATCATTTATTCACCAAACGGGGTTGTAGCGGCTAAACATATAATATCCTCAATACCGGATTTTTTCAATTCTCTTATCATCTGTTCAAAAGTAGTTCCTGTTGTACAGATATCATCAATCAGAAGAACTGTTTTGCCTCTGTAATTTTGAGCATTAACTTCAAAAGCGTTTTCAAGATTTTTTATGCGCTCCGGCCGTTTCAGATTGTATTGAGGCTTTGTATTTTTTATTCTTTTAATAAGTTCTGTGTTCAGCGTATAGCCTGTAAGTTTACAAAACTCATCTCCAACAAGATTCATGTGATTATATCTACGCTGTTTTTCTCTTTTTGGGAATATCGGTACAGGAACGACCTCAAACTCTCTATCTGCTGTAACATGTGACCAGTAATCATACATGAATTTAGCGAGAAAATATGCTAAATCCCTTTGATTATGATATTTGAGCCCGCGGATAAGTTTTTGAAGATTTTTAGAATAAATACCTGCACAATAAACCTTTTTGCCTTCTACAATTCTTTGCGGCGTTAGTGCAAGATGCTCTAATTCCTCATAGCAGCGCGAACACATTTTTACTGATTCTCTTGAACTGCGGCAAAAATAGCATTTCTTTTTATAAATCCAGTCTAGTAACGATACCCAAAAATCTTTCATAAATATATTTTAACACAGAGAGAAAATATAAACTTTTATATTTATTAATATTTCTTTACAAACTCCATCGAAAAAAGGCAATTTTCGGGCATATATATACTTTATATAAGTAAGAGTATTAAGAGAAAAGGGATTGCTATGAATTTAAGTGAAATAAATGCAAAAATTCAGTACGAAAAAGACCCGAATTTGCAGAAAAGATTTGGATCATTTGAAAAATATTTTGAGTTTCAACAACTACAGTTGAAACGTGAATCAGCTTGGACTTATGGTAAAAACCTTTCAGACAGTATCAGAGAAGGCGTAAAAGACTGGGTTACAGGCAAAGCAAAAGATAAAGCGAATGCAGAAGCCAGATATGAAGCTGCAATGCAGGCTGCCAGCGCAATGAATAAAAATTATGATGCAGCGCTTGCTGAACTTCAAACAAAATACAACACATTTGGTGACGATACAAGCAAATATTCTGACGAACTTACTGCATATACAGATTTAAAATCAGCAAAATTTGATACTGATTTAGAAGTTAAACTTGCAAGAACACACTTCAACGATGCAAATGAATTCTACGGCCGCGTATCTTATATGGTATAATGATTAATTTCTCGTAACATATATCATAGAATGGTGTTGATTTTTTTTCTTGATATATTATCATTTCCTTTGTAGAGTGCTTACGCCAATAATCACTCAACAGAAAAGGAAAAATAATATGAACTTAAAAAACAAACAAGACATCATAAAAGAATATGGTGCTAACGAAAAAGATACCGGTTCAGCAGCTGTTCAAGTTGCTATGATGAGCAAAAAAATCAGCGAACTTACTGAGCACTTAAAAACCAATCAAAAAGATTTTGCAACCAAAAGAGGTCTTTTGATGATGGTTGGTAAAAGAAAAAGATTACTCTCTTACCTGAAATCAAGAAATCTTGATGAATACAGAGAATTAATCAAAAAGCTCGGTATCAGAGGTTAATTTTAAGTTTAAAAGCTGCCTTCGGGCAGCTTTTTTAGTAATCGGGGTATAGGAATGAAAACATTAAAATCAATGCGGCTTCATATAGGGGTTTTCGGGAAAACAAATGCCGGTAAATCTGCATTTGTGAACAGAATTACCGGTCAGGAAGTGTCTATTGTCTCTGATATTGCAGGCACAACAACAGATGTTGTGGAAAAATCAATGGAACTTTTACCGGTAGGGCCTGTGACATTCCTTGATACTGCGGGAATTGACGATAACTCCGAACTCGGCAATTTGCGTATAGAAAAGACAAAAAAAGTACTTAACCGCACAGATATTGCAGTTATTCTTTGCGATTACAACGGATTTGATACATACGAAACAGAAATAATCAGACAACTGGACGAACTGCAAATCCCATATATTATTGTTGTAAACAAAACCGATTTGCAAAACATATCTGACGAAAAACTGGCTGAACTTCAAAAATTTACGCCCAATATTATACTGACTTCTGTTATCAATGATGATGATATAATTTTCAAGTTTAAACGCATGTTAATAAAACTTTTGCCTGATGACTTTGTTAATACGCCCAAAATTGCAGGCGATCTAATACCGCCTAAAAGCACTGTCATACTTGTTATTCCGATAGATAAAGAGGC
Source organism: Candidatus Gastranaerophilales bacterium (assembly GCA_944326465.1). Taxonomy (GTDB): domain Bacteria; phylum Cyanobacteriota; class Vampirovibrionia; order Gastranaerophilales; family Gastranaerophilaceae; genus CALUVH01. The sequence continues at coordinate 29,090 of CALVEB010000016.1, forward strand.
GCCAAAAGGCCGGATTATTCTGCCGCAGGTTCAGACATTGCGTGATTTGCTTGACAGTGACTGTCTTAGTTATGTTGTGAAAGAAAGTGAATTAAAAGAAGCGCTGGACAATTTAAAAACACCGCCTTCACTTGTCGTTACAGATTCTCAGGCATTTAAACAGGTAAGCGAAATTGTACCGGAAGAAATTCCGTTAACCTCATTTTCAATACTTTTTGCACGATTAAAAGGTGACCTGAAAGCTTTTATTGATGGTGCCGGAGCCATTGACCGGCTAGAGGACGGTGATAAAGTTCTGATACTTGAAAGCTGCACGCACCACGCAATAGAAGACGATATCGGCCGTGTTAAAATTCCAAACTGGCTGCGTAAAAAAACAGGTAAGAACTTAATTATAGATAACTATGCAGGCCATGACTTTCCTGATATCAGCGATTATAGTTTAATAATCCACTGCGGCGCCTGCATGACAAACAGACGGGAAGTGCTTTCGCGTATTTTGACCGCTAACAAAAAAGGCATACCGATAACGAATTACGGGGTGACAATATCATACTGCCTTGGCATTCTGCCGCGTGCAGTACAAATATTTAAATAATTAATACTGAAAGAAACGGTCAAAGTCTACATCATCAAAATTACAAAGCAGTCTATAGACTTCGTCATCCTCGTCAATCCTCTGGAAATTATATTCATCAAACTTCCAGTATTTAGGGTTTATACCTTTTACACGAACAAGGCCTGCATCTTTTAATACAGTCAATTTCTTTTTAACCACATCAAGCGGTAATTCAACAAGTTTTGCCAGTTCAACTGCCGTAATACCGTCAGGATGTGAGTATTTTTCGGGCGTCATAAACATAAGCTCCAGCCCGACTTTTTTTAGTTCTAAATCTTCTGTATCCACCTCATACATAAAACTATACTATAATTAAAAACAGTAATTTTTATCATATCTTTAGAGGATTTGTGAACAAAGTTCCAAAGACGAAAGACCGGATTTATACAATTCGCCAGACAAATTACCAGGACTATCAGTCTCTTTTGCTGTAACCTGAAAGAAGTGTTGTATATATTAGTTAAGTTCACAGACAGCATAATGTCCGGCAATACCTCTAGATGAGTTATTATTGGAGCCAAAAGAAAAATTATAGTCGGGGGCATATTTACAAATATAGCTGCCTTGAGCGTCGCTACCAGTGCTTGATTCATAATTTCGCCAAAAACATACGTCGTCTGTTTGTCCTTGACCATAATTAGTAAACATATTTAGAAGCATTTTATCGTTATCACCATTATTAAGTTTATCTACGCCGCCGCATTGTTTAACAGCCCCGGCCCAATAATCACCTTCTGAACAATGCTGGTAACAGCATCGTTTTATACCTAAATCATCTTTGATTTTTTCGCACTCTTCTGCAGTAATTGGAGTGGGAATAAAAGGTTGAGAATAACATTTACCATTAATTTCATATACACAAGCATATCCCGGGCCATTTGTATTTAATAATCCTATATCTTCTCCAATTTTATTAGGTGCTTTAGCTCCATTTGTTTCTAATATCGCAGAAATACAGCTTGTTGTCGCATTTGTAACCGGTTTGTTATTTTCTGTTGACCATTGATAATTTTTTAATGGATTTAAATGTTCACACTTTGTATTGTATGATAAAATCATTGATGTACCATCGGCTGTTATTATTCCAACGTTTGGAGAACTATAATTACTTGTATCATTCGATTGCATCTGCAGTTGAAGTCCGGTTTGTAAAGTAGAAACATCTATTTTTTCATCATCATTAACTTGAATAGTATTATAAGACCAACAAGAAGCCAATGATGGAACCTGACAAATTTTAATTATTTTAAAATATTTTTTTAGTTCATTAACAAAAGCTGCAGTACTTTCATAAGGACCTATTAAATCTTCTGCAGCCATTTTTTCCGTGGCTTGTGTTAATTTATATTTCACTGTACGAATTTTTTCAGCACGTATTTTTTTTTGAATATTTGGTATAAAAGAAATTATAATTAAAGAAACTACACCAACTATTGTAATTGTGACTAAAATTTCTGCTAAAGTAAATGCTTTTCTCATATTTTACTCCTTATTTAAATCCTAATTACTAATAGTAAACTACTATTAATTAGTAGTTTACTCGCTTAATTAAATTTTGTCAACCGCGTATAATTTCATTATGAAAGATGAACGAAATAAAATATTCGCCAGAAATTTGAAGGCTGAGCGCTACAGAAAAAATTTAACACAATCTGAATTAGCTGAGTGTATAAATGTTAGCGAAAGTACTATCAGTCTTTTAGAAAGAGGGTTACAAACACCTTCTATTTTTCTTGTTTTTGACATAGCAAAAACTTTCGGGATTGATATAAACGAATTATTGAAAAATATCAGGTAATATTAAACAATAAATAATCGCAAGTCGTTATGTAAAAAGGGACGGGTGTAATACTCGTCCCTTAATCTTTTTATACTTCCAACTTTTTGTTAGGTTTGTTATTTATTTTTTTAAGAAGTCCGGAATTTCAATATTTGTGAAACTCGGAACAGTTCTTGTCGGAGTAACAGTCGGAGCTGATGAAACAGGTGCTGTGTTGTTATTGAAAGCACCGGCAAAGAAATCAGATGCACTCAACTGTTTTACTTCCTGTTTTTCCTGCTCTGCAGGCTGATTTTTCAATTCAAAACCGGTTGCAATAACTGTAACCTGAATTTCGCCCTGAATATTTTCGTTAACTGCAGTACCGATAATAACTGTAGCATCATCAAGAACAGAGTTATGAATGATGTTAGCGGCATCTGTGATTTCATGAAGAGTCATGTCAGGGCCGCCTGTGATGTTAACGATAACACCGGAAGCTCCGTTGATTGATGTTTCAAGTAATTGTGAATTAATAGCGATTTCAGCTGCTTTAACTGCTCTGCCTTCGCCTTGACCGCGGCCAATACCCATTAATGCAGAACCGGAAGCATGCATTACGTTTTTAACATCGGCAAAGTCTACGTTGATAAGACCAGGAACCGTGATGATATCGGAAATACCCTGTACACCTCTTAAAAGGACTTCATCAACGATAATAAAGGATTCTGTCAAAGAAACCTGTCTGTCAACTACCTGAAGCAATTTATCATTTGGAATAACAATAACGGCATCAACTGCTTCTCTTAGTTTTTCCAAACCTTGAATAGCTTGATTTTGTCTTTTTTTACCTTCCCAGGAGAAAGGTTTTGTAACAACACCGATAGTTAATATTCCTAATTCTTTAGCAATTTTTGCAACAATAGGAGCAGCTCCTGTACCTGTTCCGCCGCCCATGCCGGCTGTAATAAATACCATATCAGCACCGTCAAGAGCTTCGGTAATTTCCTGCTGCGCTTCTTCTGCTGCTTTTTCCCCAACCGCCGGATCTCCGCCTGCACCGAGACCTGCTGTTGATTTTGCTCCTAATTGAATCTTATTATTTGTCTGACCATATTCCAGAACTTGCATATCTGTGTTCATCAACCAGAATTCTACACCTGACAGGCCGGCTTTAATCATTCGGTTTACTGCGTTTCCGCCGCCGCCGCCGACTCCGACTACTTTAATCTTTGTAGGATTTATAGGTGATCTTCTTGGTTGAGTGTCTGTTGTTTCATCTTTTTTCGCAAAGATATCTGATACGAAATTTTCCACTATAATTACCTCTTTTATGTTCTATTTTGCTGAAGTTCTTTTTTAGGATGTTCGTCAGGTGAACTAATCCAATAATATAATAACATACTATTTTAAAATGAAAAAAAGTACAATAATTTATTGATAATTATGAACAAAAATTAAGAACAATAGGTTAAGATACACTTAAAGTTAATAAAAACGGCAGCAAGACCAGCAAATCTATTTTGTACTGCTGCTATTTTCTATACAAACTGGCGACATTCCCCAGTGCAATTTATTTTTCAGGATGGAATAAAATTCACTGTCATTAAGTAGTGCGAGTTTTGCTGAATATGCCGATTTTTTTATTTCAATTTCTGTTTTAAATTCTGAAAACTCTTGCCCGTCAGCGGAAAACAGGTATTTACTTTCCGGATCCGTTCCGCATATAGTTATTTTTTCATCATCAGGTATAACAAGCGGGCGTGCGGTCAATGTATGCGGACATATCGGTACTATAACAAAAGCATTAAGATGCGGCGAAACTACAGGCCCTCCGGCTGATAACCCGTAGGCTGTTGAGCCGGTCGGGGTGGCGATTATTATTCCGTCCGCAAGATAGTCACAAAGCGGTTTATCGTTGATTTTCAGCGAAAATGCAGATGTACGGCCTGCCAGCGCTCCTTTAATAACAATATCGTTCAGTGCAATATAATTACCGCTTTCAAGCATTATTCTGTTTTCTGTGTAAAATTCCTTATTTAAAATTTTATTTACCGATTTCTCAATATTTTCTTTAGAGGATTGTGATAAAAAGCCAAGCCGGCCAAGATTAATCCCGAATACGGGCGTTTGTGTTTTTGCGTAAAAACGCGCGCTCTTTAAAATTGTACCGTCGCCGCCTATTACAAAAACAAAGTCATAACCTGTTTTAAGATTATCTATATCAAGAACATCAGCGTTTAAGCCCCTTTTCTGCAGTATTTCAAACAAATCATTTTTTACATCTGTTGAGTGTGATATTTCTTTATTGTAGCAAATAGCATATTTCTTAATTTCCATAAGACATCCTTTTATTTCAACTTTCTTGCAAGCGAAAGTCCTGCCGGCAATTCAAGTACAACATTCTCATAATTCGGGTGGGCATTTACTGCTTCAATATAAGGCCGGCACTTTTCTTCGTGCGAAAGCACATTATCACAGGCTATATAGCCGCCAACCCGTATGTGCGGATCTAAAATTTCAAAATATCTGATATATTCACGCTTATTAGCATCAACAAATGCAAAATCTATCTTAAAATCTTCGGGCAGGCTGTTCAAAATTTCGCAAGCATCGCCCTGACGCGGTATGATTACGTCTTCAAGCCCGCATTGTTTAAAATTTTCCTTTGCCACGCTCAAACGTTTATCCCAGTATTCAATAGTTGTCAGATGCCCGCCTGTTTCTTGCAGGGCTTTTCCAAGCCAGATACCCGAATATCCGTTAGAAGTACCGATTTCTACTGCATTTTTAATATTTTCTTCCTTAATCAGAATATACATAAATTCAGCGCTGACTCTGGCTATGTTCCAGAACTGACGCTGTGTTTTTTCCAGTTCAGTTAATATATTCTGCGTTGTTTGGTCAAATTTTGTAATCATTTTATTTAATCTTTTTCACCTTATTTGATACCGCAATACTGCTTACCGGTATGTCAAGAGGATTTGTTGCCAGTATATCGTTTGTATCAAGATTTATTATTGAGTATATAGAAGATTTTGAATCTGTCACGATAGCAAGGTTAGTATTATCTATACGGTAAATTCTGGTAGAAAATCCGCCGGTTTTCAAATCGAGCTGATCTACAATTTTATCAGTTGTGATATCTACAATCTGTATAGCATTATTACCCGCGCTCAAAACAAATATTTTATTTTTATAAGGCAGCATATCAATCGGTTTTGCGCAAACCTCAAGTTCTGTAATCAGATTAACAGTATCATAATCAATTATCGCAAGGTGATTCTTTGTTCTGCTTGTTATATAAACCTTATTGCCCGCGTAAACTATTCTGGAAACATTCGGGAATCGGCCTATATCTTTGAGCAAATATTTATTATCAAGTTCTATTGCCCAAATTTCGCGGGTATTTTTATCATTATATAAAAGTTTTGTGCCGTCCTCGCTCAAAAACATTTTTTCACACATACCGTTAATTTTTATCTGTTTTGACAGTGTCATATTTTCAAGATTGACCACAAAAATACTCGCAGCCTCACCGCTTGATACATAAGCTACTTTTCGCGGGTTGTCCACTAAAATTTCATCAGGCTGATACTGGAATACAATCTGTCTTATTACAGCATCATCCGCAAGCGATATAACATCAAGAGTCTTTTTGTCATACGAAGTAACCAGCAAAAACTCATCATTGTATGCTGCAATAGAGATAGGTGTATTTTCCTGTTCCAATGCAAAATCAGGAGTTTTATGCCCCTGTGTCAGAACCTGAATATTTTTAGAATACGGTGATGAGATATAAAAAGTCTTGTCTTTCAGTTCAGGGATAACAACACCTGTTACACTATCAACCGTATTTTTCGGTTTCATAACCTCAACTTTTAAATCCGGTGTTGTGCCGATTACAAGATTTCCCATTATTCCTTTAAGATTTTCCGGTATCACAAGCCCTTTCGGCACCAGCAAATCCTGCGGCAAAAGACCGGAACGGAGTTCATAAGGCGGAGCCGGCATATTTATAACAGTATTTTGCCCTTCTTTGTTCTTTAACATTTTCAGAATAACAAAATTATTGTTAAATACGACAGCATCCGGTTTATCAGACATTTTCTTCCCGGCCGGTATAGTATATTTTATATTTAACTCCGCGTCATCATAGAAATTTGAAGGGAAAAGCGGAAGATAAACAGTACTGTCCGGCAGCATAATCAATCCGTCAAATCTGTATGTTGTTTTCGGGAAAGTTGTATCTACAAAACTCCTGACATTATCCGGAATTTTAGCAGCAAAACTTGCCGCTGAACAACTTAACATCAACAACAGTATTATCAGGATTTTACGCATTATTAAATACTCCCTTTACTTTATCTATTAATGTATCCGGAGACTTTTTACCGGAATTGAGTTCATATAATTTTTTGTACAAAGTTTTTTCTTCATCACTCAGCCGTGTCGGAATTTTTACAGAAATCACGATTATATGATCACCTCTTTGTGATGGTCGTGACAAAATCGGAATACCTGCTGACTTAATTTTTATTGTATTACCGTTTTGGATACCGGCATGGATCTGAACTTTTTGTTCTCCGTCAAGAGTTTTTACAACAACTTCATCGCCAAGAACAGCCTGTGCCGGTGATATTTCGAGTTTTGTATATACATCCACACCATCGCGCTGGAAGTATTCTGACGGCTTGACATGAATTACGACGAACAAATCACCGTTAGGGCCACCGTTTGAACCAGCGTCACCTTCGCGCGAAACTCTCACCTTTGAAAGATTATCGACACCTGCGGGAATTTTTATTGTAATTTTCTTTTCTTTTTCTACTTTGCCGTATCCTTTACAGTTTTTGCAAGGATTACTTATCTTCTGGCCGGATCCGTGACAGTCAGGACAAACACTTATCTGCGAAAAAGAGCCAAGCGGAGTCCTCATAACCTGCTGAACCTGACCTGTGCCGTGGCATGTCGGACACACTACAGGTTTTGAACCTTTTTCAGCCCCTGTACCGTTACATTCAGGACAGGTTTCAAGATGGTCAAATTTAATTTCTTTTTGCGTTCCGAATACAGCTTCCTCAAATTCTAACTGAATATCAAGTCTTAAATCTTCACCGCGCACCGGTGCATTCGGATCCTGATATCCTCCGCCAAAACCAAATCCGCCCAAACCGCCAAAAAATGAATTGAATATATCGTTCAAATCGCCAAAACCGCCGGCAAACGGGCCGCCTGTATCAAAACCTGCATTTTTTAGACCGTCTTCACCGTAACGATCATAGGTCGCACGCTTATTGTCGTCCATTAATGTTTCATAAGCTTTGCCGAGTTCTTTAAATCTTTCTTCTGCATCCGGCGCTTTGTTCACATCGGGGTGTAATGTACGGGCTTTTTTACGAAAAGCCGATTTTATTTCTTCTTTAGTTGCTGTTTTGGATACTTCCAATATTTCGTAGTAATCTGCCATATTTCCTTTTTCTCTGATTGTCTGGTGTAAATCTTCTAATTAGCCTCTGTTGCAACATTAACAAGTGCAGGACGCAAAACTTTATCTCCCATCTTGTATCCTTTTTGCAGTTCACTTATGATTGTATGCTCAGGATAATCGTTTGTAGGTGTCCGCATTACTGCATCATGAAAATTCGGGTCAAAACTCTTGCCTTCTGTTTCTATAAGCTCAAGTCCCAATTTTGTCAATGTTTCAACAGTTTGCTTGTGAACAAGGTCAAAACTGTCTTTTACCTGCTGGCAATCTTCAACATTTTCCAGTGCTTTTTTGCCGCGCTCAAAATTATCCAGTACTTCGATAAGTTTTTTCAGGGCATTTTCCGTACCGAATTTTAACAGATTTTCTCTTTCCTGTTCCTGTCTTTTTCGGTAATTGTCAAAATCTGCCGCAAGTCTTATATATTGCTGGTTAAGAGCATCATATTTTTCCTGAAGCTCATTTGTTTTATCTTCATTTATCTCTTTATTTGCGTCATCTTCAGCTGCTGTTTCTTCTGCCGGCTGTTCATTTTTGATCTTATCAAAATCTTCTGACGTTGTATTTTTAAACGGATTGTTATTGTGATGTTTACTCATATCTCTACCTCACACTATACTATTAGTAATTATATTATAAGTTATCAAAAAAAATTAACAAGAAAATTTATTATTTTTTAATAATTCTATTTTAGCAATAACCCTTTTAAAATAAGTAAACCGGCGGATTTTTAGAGAAATATATTGTTAAGAAAAGACACAATTCTGCTCCGATATAGTTGACAAGGAAACAAAAATGAGTTATAATGTTATTGTTGACAGGTAAACAAAAAGGATAACTCTATGAACCACACAATACTTGACCTGCTTGTCGAATTATGTGAAAATGAAAAATTGCTTGAAAAAGAATACAAAACAAGAACTCAGGGAATTCTCAATGATTTTGCGATCAGTGAAATGCATTGTATTGATTTTATCCAAACAACAGAAGCCCCGAATGTCACCAAACTTGCAAAAAAAATGAATATCACAAAAGGCGGCATAAGCAAAATGATTAAAAAGCTTATTAAAAAGAATGCTATTGAAACTTATTCTTCTGAAAGCAACAAAAAAGAAATATACTACAGATTAACAGCCAGAGGTATGGAGGTATTTCATGCGCACGAAAAAATCCATAATGACTGGTGTCTGAAAGAGAGTGCTTTTTTTGATAATTTTACGGAAGCAGAACTGCAGCCTGCAATAAATCTTCTTGAAAAATATAATAATCATCTAAAATCACGGATTAAAAAGATAAATAAGGAGATATAATATGTGCGAACATCATCATGAAATTTCAAATGAAAATGAAAAACGTACTCTTACTGTAATTATTTTTACCATAGCAGCCATGTGTGCAGAAATTGCTTACGGCTATTTCACCAATTCAATGGCGCTGCTGGCAGATGGTTATCACATGGGCACACATGCACTTGCGCTGGGATTAACATACGCGGCGTATGTTTTAACAAGAAAGCTTGCCGCGTCTGACCTGTTTATTAACGGAACTGAAAAAATAGGTACATTAACTGCATATACAAGTTCCTTATTTTTAGGATTGACAGGTATATGGATTATTATAGAAGCATTACAGAGATTTATAAACCCGCTTGATATCAAATTCAACGAAGCCATACTGGTTGCAATCATCGGACTTATCGTAAATGCAGTATGTATATTTATCATGGAAAACAAACACAGCATGCACCATAAAGAAAAAGTTGATGCGCACTCAGAAGATTATAATTACAAAGCAGCATATTATCACATACTGGCCGATGCCTTAACCTCTATACTTGCGATAGGTGCTCTTGTTATCGGTAAATACTTCCATGTTGTTTATTTAGATGCTTTGATCGGTATACTCGGAGGTATATTAATACTGAGATGGTCTGCCGGACTTTTGAAAAATACTGTCAAAATTCTTGTTGATATGAAACAATAAAATTACTGCAAAATATACGATAAGAGAATAGTTAAATATGATACACTGATAAATAATTCTCGTACTATGAGATATAGAATTATTAAGGTAACAATTTTACTTCTTATGGTTGTATTTTGCAGCGGCATAGATGATGACAGCAAAATGGCAATGATAACAGTTAATAAACCTCAGGCAGACAGAATGGAAGCGCTTTTTAAAGCTGCGTTACCTCTTGAAGAAGGGACTGTCATTTATACAAAAGTCCCGCGCGGGCTGATTGTAAGCGTTGATGAACAGTTATTTTTCGATCGTGGAAGTATAAAAATCCGACAGAGTTCACTGCCTGTATTGAACGCTATTATATCAGTTTTTCAAACACTTGATACATACTGTATCATAGAGGATCACAGCGATAAAGACGGCGTTGCTGATAGTAATTATCAGTCAAACTGGGAATTAACAATTGCGCGTTCTTCCAATATTGTACAGTATTTTATCCGTTACGGGAATATATCGCCTGACAAAGTTTTTGGATTTGGCTTTGGAGAATTTATGCCCTTCAAGGATAATGTTTCCCCTGCAGGGGACATGGATAACCGCATAGACTTTGTTTTTATTGATTATGAAGCCAAACGGTAATCAGTATGTAAAATAATACGCAGAATCTTCATAACATATATTTTAGAATATGTTTGCAAAGGACAAAAAGTAATCGGTAATAACATTCACGAGCATTGGCATAATCCAGATTAATATAGCTGCGCCCACAACCGGCTTAAACAGAAAGCTTAATTGAAATACGTTAACCTGAGGGGCTGTCTTTGATATAACGCCAAGTATAATATCCTGTCCGAGGGTTGCCAGAAGAACAGGAGAGGCAATTTGTAATCCCATAAACAAAACATTTGAAGAAAGTTTTACTATATAATCAAGGTTAACAATCTGATTAAGCGGAATACTCGTTGCGGCTATCGGAAAAATTTCAAAGCTTCTGACAAGCGCACGTATAAGCCAGTAAACACCTCCAAGCTGTATGAATATTAAAACGCCGAGCAAAGAAAAAATCTTACCGACCAGCGACACCTGTGCGGAGGTTGTCGGATCAAGAACCATAGCAGAAGATAAACCCATTTGCATATTAATCATATCGGCTCCTGCATCAACGGCAAGCAATATCAACTGGGCAGTATATCCAATCAAAGCGCCTACAACGATATTCAAAAGTATAGAAAGCAAAAAGGATTCCTGTATAACATGCACATCCGGCTTCAAAAGCGGAGTCATAATAAATGTCAACAGCAGAACAAGACTCAACTTAACTATAGTCGGTATCTCACGCCTGTTAAATACCGGAGCAAGTCTTACAAAACCGATAAGCCTCGCAAAGACAAAAATGCCCGCTGCTAAATACGCATTCAGCATCGGAAACATTTTCATTAAGTCATTGAAAAGCCAGTCCATTTAATCTCCTTATCTTCCCAGTATTGTATTTGTCTCAACAAAATCAGGTTTAGGCATAGGCGTTTGAGGCGCCGGCAAGTATTTTATCTTCTGTGAATGATCAATAAACGGAACCTTACCCGGATTTTTCATAATTTCATTAATCGTAGGCTGATTTTTAAATTTATCCTTCATCTCACCTTCAAAAGGCGATGTATATTTGTAATAATCTGAAGCTAAAACGTAATTATCACTCCGCGGCAAATAATTAAATGCAATGGCCATACCTTCAATAAAGAAACCTTTTAACATGTTTATAAAGCCGATACCGCCAATAATAATTACCAGAAAAACCCCCAGAATTTTCGGTGCAGCAGCAATTGTTTGTTCCTGTACCTGAGTAACCGCCTGCAAGATACCTACAACAAGACCTATTGCCGCCGCAACCAGTACGCACGGCATTGATATCGTCAACATTATCAAAAAACCTCTGGCAAGATATTCAACTAAAGCTTCCATATTTTATATCCTCTTTAATTATAACTTGTAACCAATCCCTGAACAATCAAGGCCCAGCCGTCAACCGCGATAAAGATAAGCAGCTTAAAAGGCAGTGAAATAATTGTCGGAGACAACATAAACATACCGAGTGCCAGCAAGATATTTGCAACAACAAGGTCAAGAACAATAAACGGCACAAATATTATAAAACCTATCTCAAAAGCAGTTTTTAATTCACTCATAATATAAGCCGGAGCAACCTGCCAGATAGTAATTTCTTCCGGAGTTTTAGGCGGCTCTTTCTTTTGCAGTTCAACAAAAAACGCGAGATCAGACTGCCGCGTCTGCTTCATCATAAATTCCTTCAAAGGTTTTGACCCCTCTTCTATGGCAAGAATTATATTCTGGCTTTTGTTATACGGAACAGACCCCATTTCATACATTTTTTGAAATGTTGACCCCATTGTATAAAACGTCAAAATCATAGCAAGACCGATGATTACAATTGCCGGCGGCACCTGCTGCGTACCCATTGCGGTTTTTAACATTGAAAACACAATTACAAATCTCAAAAAACTTGTCATACAACAAAATACAAAAGGCAGTAATGAGAATACTGTCATTACTATCAACATTTGCAATACCGGATTTAAATTATTAATTACATTATCCATATCCTAATTTCCCTGTTTTTATTCAGCTATATCAATTTCGTTTGTTTTAATACCCGAAACCATTTTTCTAATTATAGACGGTTTTTTATTATTTTTTTGAAAGTTGACGATTGTAGGCAAATCATCCACACTCGGCTGCCTTTCAATTCTCTGCTCAAATACGTGTTGTTCTTTTTTATTATCATCCAGTTTTGAAATCAAAGCAGTTCTGTCAAGGTCTGCAGCGACGAGGAATCTTTCGTGTCCGGCTCTTATTACATACAAACTTTTACGCGGCGAAAGGCTTATAGAATCTTCTATATCCAAGAAATCCGACTTACCGCCAAACCCTGTACCGTCAGTAACTTTTTTATATACAAACAATGCCGCGAAAATTATCCCCAACATTGCGATTGTATACACAATAAACTGTCCGAAATATACTCCCATACTAAAATCCTTTCATTAAATATCATCTTCCAATTCAAAATCGCTGTAGTCAAATTCATCTTCTTCGCCGCCGCCACCGCCGCCTTGAGCAGGTACCGGAGTTTCTTCTGTATCATCACCCGGAGCAGCAGGCATTTCAGGAACTTCTTCATCAGTTCCTTCAGCAGGAGCAGCAGCTTTGGCAGGCTTTTTAGGAGCGTTGGCAAGTACTTCTTCTACCTTAACCCCATATCTGTCGTTTACGATAACCAGTTCACCGCGGGCTATAGGCTTATCCTCAACTGACAGAGTAACTTTATTATCGTAAATTGATGTTAAATCAACTACCATATTATTCTCTATCTTTTTTAAATCGCCGAGAGTAATTTTTACAGCGTCAAAATGAGCAGTCATTTCAACCGCAATTGTATCCCATAAATTAACATTACCTTTGTTATCTGCCATTTGTTCCTCTCCCTCATTTTCTACCGGTAACACCAACCCGAGATTAGGGTTTAGTTTAATTTCTTTTTCATAATCTTTTACCCGTAACAGCATTTTTTTCAGGTTACTTTCGTCAAAGACAACTATATCATCTTCTTCAAGCTCTTTCAGTTCTAATACCGAAAACTTTGTTGTTCCGATTTTTATGTCTACATCAAGAGTGCTCTGCTCAAAGTTATCATAACTAAAATGCGCACCTGTAGGTACAACAGTATCAGGCTTCATAAGCACATCCGGCAGCGACACTATAAACCTTGAAACTCTGTTTTCTTCAATATCTTTTATAAAAAAAGTCAAATGTATAACATCAAAATTTGTCCGCTTTAATGTCGGCGGAGGCGGAGCAAGAAATTTTACTACATGTGAAAACAGAAAATCATTAAATGCAGTAATAACTTTTGCTTCCAGATCTGTCATCCGGTTAAGATCAAATTTTTTGGGTACTTTTCCCAGTGCTCTGTCCAGAATTAACGCGACCGCATTCTGCGAACTGCGAAAAAACAAATCGTGTTGTTTATCAATTCTGACCTTAGTTACAAAATAAGAATCTTTATCCATCAGCGGATTAATATTTTTACTTATCCCCATTAATCCGAGTTGCAATCCGGGCAGAAAAAATTCATCGGCGGCCTCTTGAATGACCGGCGGAAAAGTCTTTTTATACCAATTGTATTGTGCATATAATTCTGCACCCGGATTAAGATTTTCCATTATTAGATAATTATCCCTTTTTAAGTCTGTTTTTCCACTAATACAATAGACTAATATTTATATGTTAACATCAATCATTTAATGGATATTTTCGGAAAATCAAGTGAAAAGCATTGATTTTTTACCGCGGATAATTAAAATAATTAATATGATAAAAAAACTGGCAATAATACTATCAATTATACTGCTTGGAACTGCAATACAGGCAGAACCGACAGATTACGAACAAATCTATCGCGATTTACCGGTACCGGATTTCAGCTATGTTCATGACGTAGACCCCGGTGAATACTATGATACAGAACGTTCTACCTGGTCTCCGTACCCGCTTCTCAGACTCACGGCTCCGTTGTATTTCAAAACCGTAAGTATTAATCCGGGGTATTATCTTTTAACCCCGCGTCAACACGAAGGCAGCTGGTATATTTTGTTTAAAGAAGCCGGCAAAGTTAAATATATAGTTCCGGCATACGACAGACAGCTTACACCGGAAGGGTTTTACGATGAAAATATTCCAAAGCCTAAATTGACTTTTACGCAAAAATTTCATATCAAAACACTTGACTTCGTCGGTAAAGTATTTCCGACCTCAAAACGCGAACCAGCCCCGCAAACCTATCTTGAAATGACCGATTTAGAAAATAATTTTGTTTCAATGGTTATTTACTGGGGAAACTACAAATATTATTTAATACTCCGCACAATAAAATTGTAACGCAGTAACCTAATCATATCTTTCTCCGTCGCCTTCTATCCATATAATCGTAATATTAACGGGATCATTATGCGCAAACGGATTTGTTAAATTAAAATTTGCCAGCGCACTTCTGGCTATTTCATCGTAAAAATTAATCTTTTCAGCGATTTTTTGTGTGTAAGAAAGCAAATTCATAACCGCCTCCATCTTTTTCTTTATTTTCATTATCAAATTTTTTCGACCAATAATAATCCCCTTAAAGTAGTGTATTCAATAATAAAAAATAGTCATTACGGTTAATCTTGTAATCTAATTGCACAGAAATACAGATTTTAGAATAATAAAAACAAACCATAAGGAGGAAATATGCAGAAAAAAAGTTTAAAAGGAAGCAAGACCGAACAAAATCTTATAAATGCATTTGCAGGTGAATCACAGGCAAGAAACAGATATTCATTCTACGCAAAAGCAGCAAAAAAAGAAGGTTATGAACAGATTGCCGCAATTTTTCTTGAAACAGCAGAAAACGAAAAAGAACACGCTAAGTTGTTTTATGAACCATTAGGTAATATAAGAGGTATTGTAAATGCGGAATATCCGTTTGAACTTGGCACAACCGAGGAAAACCTTGAAAGCGCAGTAGCCGGAGAAAAGGAAGAATGGGAGTTTCTTTATGCAGAAGGAGAGCGAATAGCCAGAGAAGAAGGTTTTGATAAAATAGCAGAGATTTTTCATCATGTTATCCACGCAGAAAAGCATCATCACCAGAGATATTTAAAATTACTGGAAAACGTCAAAAATAATACAGTATTCAAAAAAGAAAAAGATACGAACTGGATGTGCAGAGAATGCGGTTATGTATATTACGGCAAAGAAGCGCCGAAAGAATGCCCGAATTGCCACCATCCGCAGGCATACTTTGAAGTGCTGTGCGAAAATTATTAAACCAAAGCCCCTGAAGGGGCTTTTTTAATAGGGCTTGCATTATTGTGAAACATACGCTATAATATATGTATGAGTACACGTGAGGATTCTTAATGGCTGAAACAGCAGGGAAAAGATTTAATCGTATGATACATAGATGGTGGCTTGAGTTAGACAATGCTTGCCACGTTAACCCTAATTTGTACAGATGGGGGCTT